>NZ_JBITHV010000008.1:0-556652 GCF_044458365.1 Kribbella sp. NPDC050470
GCGCGGGGGGGGGGGGGTGGGTGTGGGGGGGGGGGCCCCGCCCCGGGCCGGCGCCCCCCCCCGCCCCCCCCCCCCCCCCCCCCCACGACCAGCACGATCAAGCAGCCCGGAGCCGCGCCCCCACACTCCGCCTGCAACAGCACGCGAACCACAGTCCGCCGGCCCGGAGCACGCCCGACCACAGTCCGCTTTCCGCAGCACGCGCAACCACAGTCCGCTTTCCGCAGCACGCGCGACCACGGCCCGCTTACCGCAGCACGCGCAACCACGGCCCGCGTGGGCGAGTACCCGCGTGGGCGAGTACCCGCGACGACAGTCTGCTCGCCGGAGTAGCCGTACCTCAGGGCTGTCGGTCGCCCGGGGGTTCAGATTCCGCGGAGCGCGCCGCCGTCGATGGGGATGATGCTGCCGGTGAGGTAGGAGGCGGCGGGGGAGAGGACGAAGGCGGCGACGCGGCCGAACTCGTCGGGGGTGCCGTAGCGGCGCAGGGGGATGGTCTTCTCGGAGGCGCGGCGGGCGGCGTCGGGGTCGCCGCCCTTGGCGTCGAGCTCCTTGAGGCGGTCGGTGGAGATCCGGCCGGGCATCAGGCCGTTGACGCGGATCCCGTTCGGGCCGAGCTCGTCGGCGAGCGTCTTCGCGATCATGGCCAGGCCGGGGCGCAGACCGTTCGAGATCGCCAGGCCGGGGATCGGGGACTTCACCGACGACGACAGCACGAACGCGATCGACGTGCCCTCCGAGCCCGCCCGGGCGACCGCGCGGGCGATCCGGAGGCCGCCGAGGAACACGCTGTCGAAGGCGTTGCGCCAGTCCTCCTCGTCGGTGTCGAGGGCCGTCCCCGGGCGCGGGCCGCCGACGCTGATCAGCGCGCCGTGCAGCTCGCCCCACTTGGCGATCGCGGTCGCGGCGAGCCGCTCCGCGCTCTCCGGGTCGGCGTTGTCGACCGGGATGCCGACCACGTTCTCGCCGAGCTCGGCCGCGGCGCGCGCGATCGACTCCTCGTTCCGGCTGGAGATGACGACCCGGGCGCCTTCCGCGGCCAGCGCCTTCGCCGTGGCGAAGCCGAGGCCGGCGCTGGCGCCGGTGACGATGTAGGTGCGATCGCGCAGTCCGAGGTCCACGGCACCATCCTGCCTCACGGGTGCGGATCTCGCACGCCGAGGCCAGTTGGTGGCCGACGGCAAGTTCTAGTACGCCGACCGGCGCAGCGGACTCTCGCTGTTGTTGAGGTGCCAGGCGGTGTTGACCAGCCCGAGGTGCGAGAACGCCTGCGGGAAGTTCCCCAGCATCCGGCCGCTGACCGGGTCGTACTCCTCCGCGAGCAGGCCGACATCGTTGCGCAGGGCAACAAGTCGCTCGTACAGCTCGCGGGCCTCGCCGACCCGGCCGAGCAGGGCCAGCGAGTCGGCCAGCCAGAACGAGCAGATCAGGAACGCGCCCTCGTCGCCCGGCAGGCCGTCGTCGGTGTGCTCGGTGTGGTAGCGGCGGACGAAGCCGTCGTACCCGAGCTCCTTCTGGACGGCGTCGACCGTGCCGGCCACCCGCGGGTCGTCCGGCGGCAGGAACCCGACCTGCGGGATCAGCAGCACCGCGGCGTCCAACGCCTTGCTGCCGAAGGCCTGGGTGAACGTTCCGCGGTCGGCGTCGAACGCCTTCTCGCACACCTCGCGGTGGATCTGGTCCGCGGTCGCGCGCCACTGCTTGGCCGGACCGCTCATGCCGAACCGCTCGACCGCCCGGGCGGCCCGGTCGAACGCGACCCAGGCCATCACCTTCGAGTACGTGAACTGCTGCCGCCCGCCGCGGACCTCCCAGATCCCTTCGTCCGGCTGGTCCCAGATGCCGGTCAGGTGCCGCATCAGGCCGCGCTGCATCGCCCAGGCGTCGTCACTCGGCCCGATCCCGGTCTCCCGGGCGAGCGCGAGGACGTCCATCACCTCGCCGAACACGTCGAGCTGCAGCTGCTCCGCGGCCGCGTTGCCGATCCGCACCGGCTGCGCGCCGCCGAACCCGGGCAGCCAGTCGGCCTCGAACTCGGTCAGCCGGCGTTCGCCAGTGACGCCGTACATGATCTGCAGGTCGGCCGGGTCGCCGGCGATTGCCCGCAGCAGCCAGTCCCGCCATGCGGCGGCCTCGTCGGTGAACCCGGAGCGCAGCATCGCCGCCAGCGTCATCGTGGCGTCGCGCAGCCAGCAGAACCGGTAGTCCCAGTTCCGCTGCCCGCCGAGCAACTCCGGCAGCGAGGTCGTCGGCGCCGCGACGATGCCGCCGGACGGCGCGTACGTGAGCGCCTTGAGCGTCAGGATCGACCGGGTGACCTCGTCCTCGAACCCGTCCGCGTCGGCTGTCTGCCCGATCCACTCGGTCCAGTAGCTCTCGGTCGGCGCGAGCGAGGCGATCGCGTCGGTCGGGTTGGGCACCGGGTGGTGCGACGGATGCCAGGTGAGCACGAACCAGGCCTGGTCGCCGGCCGACACCTCGAAGTCCGCGTACGTCGCGAAGTCGCGGCCGTACTGGTGGACGTCGGACCGCAACGACACCGCATCCGGCCCGGCGATCGCGACCACCTGGCCGTCGGCCCGCCGTACCCACGGAACGACGTGGCCGTAGTCGAACCGCAGCCGCAGCTCG
Source organism: Kribbella sp. NPDC050470 (assembly GCF_044458365.1). Taxonomy (NCBI): domain Bacteria; kingdom Bacillati; phylum Actinomycetota; class Actinomycetes; order Propionibacteriales; family Kribbellaceae; genus Kribbella; species Kribbella sp. NPDC050470. The sequence goes on from NZ_JBITHV010000008.1 coordinate 2,632, forward strand.
GACCGCATCGACACGGTCCCGCTGACCCCTTGCACGATCCGTACGACGTCCGGCGCCGCATCACGTGGTGGCATGAAGTCGATCACCCGCACCGAGCCGCCCGGCGTGGACCACTCGGTCTCCAGGACCAGCGTGTCGCCGCGGTAGTGCCGGCTGCTCTTCGCGTCGGCGTCGCGGGGTGAGAGCCGCCAGTGCCCGTTCTCGTCGGTGCCGAGCAGCGCGGCGAAGCAGGCCGGTGAGTCGAACCGCGGGAAGCACAGCCAGTCGATCGAGCCCTGCTTCGAGACCAGCGCGGCCGTCTGCAGGTCACCGATCAGCGCGTAGTCCTCGATCCGCCGCTCCGGCAGGGACTTCGGGCCTGGCCGGTTCGGCCGCGTCGTCTTCGGATTTGTCACCGCGTACTTCCTGTCGGGAGAAGTAGACCAGTCCACCGAGGGCGAGCAGGGCGAAGAAGAACCATTGCAGCCCGTAGAAGAAGTGTGGCCCGTCGTCGATCTCCGGACCCGGGAACCCGCCGAACGCGGCGTCGTTGGCCGGTTCCTGCTTGTCGATGGTCAGGTAGCCGTCGTACAGGTTCAGGTTGAGGACCTTGGCGAAGTCCGGGCCGTTGATCAGGCGTGCCGTGCCGTTGTCCGGGGTGCCGCCCGTGGTGCTTCCGCCGCGCTCACTGCGGCGCAGCCGGCCGGTGATCGTGACCTCGCCGGACGGGACCGCGGGGACGTGGCCAGGGGCGAGCTCGGCGCCTTGGCGGGTCAGGAAGCCGCGGTCGACCAGGACCGCCTTGCCGTCGGGGAGCACCAGCGGGGTGACGATCTCGAACCCCGGGCGGTCGTTCACGTTGCGGTACCGCAGGACGATCTGCTTAGAGGCGTCGTACCGGCCGGTGACGACGGCCGTCCGCCAGGCGTGCTGGTCGCCGACCACGCCGTCCGCGCCGACGATCTGGTCGATCGGGGCCGGGGGAGCGGCCAGGTTGGCGCGGGTGACGTCGTTGCGTGCCTTGCGCTCGTCGAGGCGGTGGAACTGCCAGCGGCCCAGCTGGACGCACACCCCGGCGAGCACCAGGACCGCCAGCGCGGCGGCGATCCAGCGGACATTCATCAGACGACCCACATCTCGAACTTAAGCCATGCCCTGAAACAGTCGGTCCCCGGCACGTAGGCTGGGGGGCGTGACGGCTACCGAAGAGGTGACGCAGCTGGGTCTGGCGGACAGGTTCGGCCGGGTCGCCACGGATCTGCGGGTGTCGCTGACGGATCGATGCAACCTGCGCTGCACGTACTGCATGCCGGAGGAAGGCCTCGACTGGCTGGCGAAGCCCGAGCTTTTGACGGATGACGAGGTGGTTCGGCTCGTCTCCGTCGCCGTCCGGTTACTCGGCGTGCACGAGATCCGCTTCACCGGCGGCGAGCCGCTGCTCCGCCGCGGCCTGGTCGACATCGTCGCGCGTACGACGGAGCTCCTGCCGCGGCCCCAGGTGTCGCTGACCACGAACGGGATCGGCTTGTCCCGGCAGGCCACGGCGCTCAAGGACGCCGGCCTGGACCGGGTGAACGTGAGCCTCGACACGATCCGGCCGGACACGTTCGTGCAGCTCGCCCGCCGGGATCGCCTCAAGGACGTGGTGGCCGGGCTCGAAGCGGCGCAGGCGGCCGGGCTGACGCCGGTGAAGGTCAACGCAGTCCTGATGCGCGGCCTCAACGACAAGCAGGCGCCGGAGCTACTGGAGTTCTGCCTGGAACATGGCTACGAGCTGCGGTTCATCGAGCAGATGCCGCTGGACGCCCAGCACGGCTGGAACCGGGCCACCATGGTCACCGCGGACGAGATCCTCGACCAGCTCTCCGAGCCGTTCGGTCTCGAGCCGACCGACGCGGCGGCCCGGGGGAGTGCCCCGGCCGAGTCCTTCACCGTTCGCGGCGGGCCGCAGACCGTCGGCATCATCGCGTCGGTCACCCGCCCGTTCTGCGGTGACTGCGACCGGGTCCGGCTGACCGCCGACGGTCAGGTCCGCGACTGCCTGTTCGCCCGCACCGAGTCGGACCTGCGGACGGCGTTGCGGGCCGGCGCCGACGACGAGGAGCTGGCCGACCGCTGGCGGCGCGCGATGCGGAACAAACTCCCGGGGCACGGGATCAACGACCCGAGCTTCCTGCAGCCGACCCGGCCGATGTCCGCGATCGGCGGCTGAACCACCGCAACGGCCGGAACGCGCCAAGCAGCGCTGATTCCACCGCGCCCGGTTCTGGCCCAATCCGGAAATGCAGTTTTTCGGGTCTCCGCGGATTCACCCGGAGAAAGGCTCGACCTCGCGCAGGAATGACCGGCGGCCGAGGAAGTCGGACAGGCTGTCCTTGTGTTCGTCACACGCCAGCCAGGTCTTGCGCCGATCCGGGGTGTGGATCTTCGGGTTGTTCCAGAGCAGCGCCCACTGCGCCGGCGCCCCGCAACCCCTGGCAGAGCAGGTGGACGGCAGGACTTCTTCGGTCATGACAGCCATTCCTGGGAGATTGTTGCTGACCACTCAATAATCAAAAGAGTGGGGAAATGAAGCGACGTCGGACAGCCACGGGGGGAGCCGTCCGACGCCGCATCAAGTCCCTGAATTTCATCAGTGAACTTCAGAGCACGCGGGAGATTCTGACACGGATGGTGCCAAAGTTTCCAGTCCCGGCACAGATCACTTTTCGGTGTCGATCTTGCGGCCCGGATCAGGCTCGTCGGCGGGCTTCGCAATGACGACCGGATGCGATCCGATCGCAGGGCGTTCGGGCGCCACGAAGGGGGCCGCGGCGTCCAGCGTGGTGGTCCGGTGCGCGTTGGCCAGCACGACTGCGACGTACGGCAGGAAGACGGCCGCGACGATGAACATCCAGCGCCACGGCGACGGGGTGAGGACGGCGAGCACGAAGCAGACGATCCGGATCGACATCATCCACGCGTAGCGCGCGATCCGGCTGTCCAGATCCTCCGACCGGCCCGGCTGGGCACTCGTCACCGAAATGACGGTCTCACCGGCCCGCTCACGGCGTCGTGACATCTATCCTCCTCACCAAGAACAACGGTACGCCGCGTCGTTCGCCCGGGCGCAGCCAGGATGGAGAGGTTCGTCTCATGACCGATCGCACCTACCGCGTGACCGAGATCGTCGGCACCTCGAGGGAAGGGGTGAAGGAGGCGATCACCAACGGCATCACCCGGGCCGGGGAGACGCTGCGGCACCTCGACTGGTTCGAGGTCACCGAGATCCGCGGCCACATCGTCGACAACCAGATCGACCACTACCAGGTCGGCATGAAGGTCGGCTTCCGCCTCGAAGACTCCTGACCCCACCGCATCGTTCGAGGGGATATCCCGCCGGGTGATGGGTTCTCCCCGCGTACACCGACACAGAACCCATCGTTCGGGGGGATAACCCCTCGAACGATGGTGCCGGTGGCCGCGATAGCGTTCGTGCGACTGGCGACGTGAGGAGGGCTTGTGAGCAGGTCTGTGTTGGTGACTGGTGGCAGCCGGGGCATCGGGCTGGCGATCGCGACCGCGTTCAAGGAGGCCGGCGACCAGGTCGCGGTCACCTACAACACCAGCCCGCCGCCGGAGGGCTTCCTCGGCGTCAAGTGCGACATCACCGACCAGGAGCAGGTCGACGCGGCGTTCGACACGATCCAGGACCAGCACGGCCCGGTCGAGGTGCTGGTGGCCAACGCCGGCATCACCCGCGACACGCTGCTGCTGCGGATGGGTGACGACGACTGGTCCTCGGTGATCGACACGAACCTGACCGGCTCGTTCCGGGTCGCCCGCCGTGCGGCCAAGGGCATGCTGCGGCTGCGCAAGGGCCGGATCGTGTTCATCTCCTCGGTGGTCGGCCTGCTCGGCTCGCCCGGCCAGGTGAACTACGCGGCCAGCAAGTCCGGCCTGATCGGCATGGCCCGCTCGATCGCCCGCGAGCTGGGCAGCCGCGGCATCACCGCGAACGTGGTCGCGCCCGGTTTCGTCGAGACCGACATGACCGCGGTGCTGCCGGAGGAGACCCAGAAGCAGTACCTGAGCCAGATCCCGCTCGGCCGGTTCGGCCTGACCGAGGAGATCGCGAACGCGGTCCGCTGGCTCGCCTCCGAGGAGGCCGGGTACATCACCGGTGCGGTGATCCCGGTCGACGGCGGCATCGGCATGGGTAACTAGCCAACACCAACTCTAGAAAGGGACGCCGGTGGGCATCCTCGACGGCAAGCGGATCCTGGTCGCCGGAGTCACGCTGGACTCCTCGATCGGCTTCGCCACGGCCAAGGTGGCGCAGGAACAGGGCGCCACCGTGCTGATCTCGAACTTCGGCCGCGCGCTGAGCATCACGAAACGGATCGCCAAACGCCTGCCTGTCGAACCTCCCGTGCTGGAGCTGGACGTCACCAATCCCGACCACCTGTCCGCGCTGCCGGACGCCGTCCGCGAGCACGTCGACGGCCTGGACGGTGTCGTGCACTCGATCGCGTACGGGAACCCGGAGACCATCCTGGGCGGCAAGTTCCTGGACGGTCCGTGGGAGGACGTGTCCCAGGCCGTGCACGTCTCGGCGTACTCGCTGAAGGCTCTGGCCGTCACCTGCGCGCCGCTGATGAGCCGTGGCGGCAGTGTCGTCGGGCTGACGTTCGACGCGACCGTGGCCTGGCCCGGGTACGACTGGATGGGTGTGGCCAAGGCCGCGCTGGAGTCGACGAACCGGTACCTGGCCCGCGACCTCGGCGCCCAGGGCATTCGCTGCAACCTGGTCTCGGCCGGCCCGCTGAAGACGCTGGCCGCCAAGGCGATCCCGGGCTTCGAGAAGTTCGAGGAGCCGTGGCTGGACAAGGCTCCGCTCGGCTGGGACCCGGCCGACCTCGAGCCGACCGGCCGGACCATCGTCGCCCTGCTCAGCGACTTCTTCCCTGCGACCACCGGCGAGATCGTGCACGTCGACGGCGGCTACCACGCGATGGGAGCCTAGGGGTTGGCCACATCGCTGGTTGAGCTCCGCGTCCTGGACGGAGCCAACCTCTACTTCAGCCGTGCCGCCGTCAAGCTCACGCTCGACGTGTCCGCACTCGTCGACGCCCCGGCCCCGGCCGCGAAGGCGTACGCCCAGGCCATCGGGCTCGGCGCCACCCGGCCCGGCCGGATCGGCTCCGGCTTCCGGCAGCGGTTCGCGATCCGGGTCGCCGGTCACGTCGTACGGCGGATCGCGCGGGAGGCCGGGATCGGCCGGATCGGCGTCCGGGTCCGCCCGGAGTCCGACGTACGGCGGCTCGTCGTCGCCTTCCCGTGGGCACACGAAGGCCGGGCCCGGGCGCTCGGCGCGGCGATCGTCGAGGTCCTGGACGCGTTCGGCACCGAGGACCTGACCGACCTGATCGGGACCGTCGGCGACCGGGTGCGCAACGAGCCGCCGGGCAACCCGCCGCCGACGCTGCGGCCGAAGGTGCCGGTGGTCGCGGTGACCGGGACGAACGGCAAGACCACCACCTCGCGGATGATCGCGCACATCGGCCGCGCCGCCGGCCTGCACGTCGGCTGGTCCAGCACCGACGGCGTGTACTTCGACGGCAAGCTGGTCAAGTACGGCGACTTCTCCGGCCCGAGCGGCGCCGGTCAGGTGTTGTCCCAGCCCGGGATCCAGCTCGCGGTCACCGAGACCGCCCGCGGCGGCATCCTGCGGCGTGGCGTCGGCGTCACCTCGAACGACGTCTCGGTGGTCACGAACGTGACCGCGGACCACCTCGGCCTCGGCGGGATCGACACCGTCGACCAGTTGGCCGAGGTGAAGGCGGTCATCACGCAGATCACGCGGCCGCGGGGCTGGTGCGTGGTGAACGGCGACGACCCGCGGACGTTCGCGATGCGGCTCGGCTCGCCGGCCAAGTGCTGGGTGTTCTCCCGCGACCCCGACTCGCCGTCGATCCGGACCGTGCTGGACGAGGGCGGCCGGGCGACGACCGTCCTCGACGGGTTCATCACCGTGCTCGACCAGGCCAGCGACCCGGAGCCGTTGCTGAAGGTCGTCGACGTACCGATGACGTTGTCGGGGCTGTCGCACTTCAACGTGGAGAACGCGCTGGCCGCGGCCTCGGCGGCGCTCGGGCTCGGGCTGCCGCGGGCCGCGGTGATCGAGGGGCTGAACTCGTTCGCGCCGAACGAGAACAACCCCGGCCGGATGAACATGTACTCGCTGCGCGACTTCACCGTGGTGATCGACCTCGCCCACAACGAGGCCGGCCTGGAGGCGCTGCTCGAGATCATGCACGGCGTCCGGCCGCCGGACGGACGGCTGCTGCTCGCGCTCGGGTCACCGGGCGACCGGGCCGACGACATGGTGCTGGCGCTCGGGGCGATGGGCGCCCGGGCCGCGGACCGGGTGATGATCGGCCACAAGAGCGACTACCTGCGGGGCCGGCCGCCGTCGGAGCTCGACGCGGTGTTCCGGGAGGGCGCGGCGTCGGTCGGCGTGGACGACGTGCCGTCGTACCCGACCGAGCTGGCGGCGGCGCAGGCGCTGGTCGGCGAGGCCAAGCCCAGGGACGTGGTCGCGGTGATGTCTCTGCAGGATCGGGCGAGTCTTGACGCCTGGTTGCGGGCCGAGGGGGCTACCGTCGACACACCGGAGATCTTGAAGGCCAAGGTCGAGAGAGCCCAGCACTAGCCCCGTCCGCCCGCCGGTTGGGGCGGGAACGGGGTGAACATGCGCTACCTGTGGTCGGTGCCGTCCGCGGTCGTCGCCTGGTTCGTGGCGGGTTTCGCCGCCACCTACCTGAAGGGACTCCCGGAGGGTACGACGCTCTTCGTGCCGTCGCGGCTGGACCTGCTCATCCTGGGTGGGTACGCCGGTGGGATCGCGGCCGGGCTGTTCGTCCGGCGGATCCGGCTGACCCTGCCGCTCGTCCTGGTCGTTGCCGCGGGCATGTGGTGGCTGACCGGGAACTCCTTCACCGACACCAGGCTCCTGCTCACGTTGCTGGTGGCAAGCGCCGTGGGCGGGCTGTTCGGCGCCGTGGGTACCCGAAGCTCGGTGGTGGCCGCTTTCGCGTTGGCGATTCCGGTGGCGTGGCTGGCGCTGCGCCCGGCGAACCAGTTGCAGGACTGGCGCTGGCTGTGGCAGTTGAACGGCCTGCTCGTCGCGGTCGGCCTGGCGCTGCTGCTGTACGTCGCCTGCTGGCGTCGTGGCTGGCGATCGGCGTACTTCTGGGTCCCGCTGGCCGCGTTCTACCTGGCGTCCTTCGGCGTTGTCGCCGGCGTCCGCGTCATCAGCCTCGCGCCCACGGGCCAGCCGGTCGACCAGACCGCCGACGCGGCAACCGACGCGTTCTTCCAGTCGTTCGAGCCGGTCCTCCGCGAGTACTGGCCCTGGCTGGTCCTCGCCGTCCTCCTCGCCATCCCCATGACCGCCCTCAAACTCCGCGCCCTCCCGCCCCCGCCACCCCCACCCGACCCGTACGCCAACCGCTCCAACGACGCCGTACTGTCGGACGACCTCGACTGGATCGACCGCGACGAACCGAGGCGCCGCTGGCTGCCCCGCCGCCCTGAAGCCCTTGGCTGACGTTTCAGCCGAGAAGGTTCTGGGCCAGCCAGCCGCCGGGCTGGAAGCCGGGTGGGAGGGCGAAGACGGCGGAGCCGATGGTGGTGGTCCACTCGTTCAGGGCGTCGGCCGCGTCGAGGCGGGCCAGCAGAGGAAGGAACTGGCCGGCGACGTCGGCCTGGTAGCTGAGGAAGATCAGGCCGGACTCGCGGACCGGGCCGGAGTCGTGGACGTAGTTGAGGCCCTTGCGGAAGATCCGGCGGCCGTCGTTCTCGGAGTGGTGGGAGAGCCGGGCGTGAGCATTCTCGGCGATCACCAGCCGTCCGTCGGCGTCGCGGGCTTGCAGGTCGAGCTCGTCGTGCTCGGCTGCGCCGGTCAGCGGGGCGCCGTTCGACAGCTTGCGGCCGACGGCTCGCTCCTGCTCCGACCGGGTGAGCTCGTCCCAGGTGTCCAGGTTCATCCGGATCCGCCGTACGACGAGCGTCGTACCGCCGCGGAACCAGTCGGGGCCGTCGGTCGACCACACCGTGCTGTCGAACTCCGGCGTACCGACGGCGGGGTTGCCGGTGCCGTCGACCTGGCCGAAGAGGTTGCGGCCGGTGACCGGCCGGCCGTCGGAGCCGGTCCCGTTCCAGAACCCGGTCTGCCGCCACACGGGCGTCGCGAACGGCTTAGCGTCGGCGACGAGCCGCCGTACGGCGTGCACCACGCTGACGGCGTCGTCGGCGCCGACCATCACCAGCAGATCGCCGCCGGACCAGGCCGGGTCGAGCCGATCGTGTTTCATCACCGGCAGGTCGTCCAGCCCCGCCGGCTTCTGCCCGGTCAGCTCGAACACCCGCGCGCCGAACCCGACCGTGACCGTCAACGCGACGTTGGCCACCGCCAGCTCCGGCGCCGTATCCCCAGGCGCCGGCCGCCCACCGGCCAACGCCACGATGTCGTTGCTCCACAACCGCATGAGTCGACCAAGCGCCGCCTTGTCCGCCCCCGGCAAGAGATTCAGCGCCACCAACTCAGCATGCTTCGGAGAGGACGCAGCGATCGCAGGCTGGTGCTCTCCGTACGGCTCGATCGTCCGTGCGACTGACAGTTCCGCCGGCTTGTCGTTGTCGAGGGCAACCACAGCACCGCCGGAGACGGCCGCACCCGCGGCGGCCGCTCCGGCGTACCCGAAGAACTGTCGTCTGGTCGTCACTTCGCTGTCACGGACAGGCCAACGAGGCTTGCCCCGGGCAAGTTCCCGTCAATCGTCTGCGCGCTCCTCGTCGGGCTGGACGAAGTCCGGGTCGCCGCCCTCGTCACCCGAGCGCGCCCCGGCCTGCGCCAGGTGCGAGACCGACTCGAGCTCCGCCAGCACTGTCTGGTGCTGATCGACGCACAGTACGACGAGATCTCCCGGATTCGACCGCCCCAGCGCATGCCGGATCGCGGTCAGCTCGTCCAGTTCGATGTCGACCTGCCGGCAGCGGGCGCCGTTCTCCATCGCGGCCCGGACACCCGCCTCGACCAGCGCCGCCGACTCGCCGCGCTTGCGCCCGCGCAGCCGGGCGTCCTCGCGGACCACGACCACGTCGAAGTGCTGCGCGGCGACCTCGCCGAGCTCCCGGATGTCGTCGTCGCGCCGGTCACCCGCGGTCGCGACCACGCCGATCCGGGACGGCCGCCCGAGCTCCGACGAGGCGCTGAGACTCTCGCCGAGCCGGTCGACGAAGTCACCGAGCATCCGCATCGCCGGCGCGTTGTGGCAGTAGTCGACGATCACCGTTCGGCCGTCCACGTCGATCTCGTTCAACCGCCCGGGCGACAGATAGTACGACGTACTGAAGGTCCGAAGTCCCTGCCGGATGTCGTGCAGCGGTGCCCCGGCCGCGAACGCAGCCGCAGCGGCGGCCATCGCGTTCTGCACGTTCATCATCGCCCGCCCGCCGAACGTTGCCGGCAGCAAGTGTGTCCAGGCCAGCTGCATCGACCGGCGGCCGTGCTTGACCACGATCATGTCGCCCAGGTCCGACCGCTCCAGGACGACTGCGCGCCCGCCCCGCCGGCAGTGGCTGTCGATGTAGTCGCGGACCTCGCTGCCCGCCTCGGCCATGCTGAACCACACCACCTGGCCGGAGCACTTCCGCCGCATCTTGCGCACCAGCGGGTCGTCCGCGTTCAGTACGGCGTACCCCGACCGCGGCACCGCCTCGACGAGCACCGCCTTCACGTCGGCCAGCTGCTCGAGCGTCTCCACCCCGCGCAGGCCGAGGTGGTCGGGCTGGATGTTCAGCACGACCGCGATGTCGTTGCGCTCGTAGCCGAGGCCCTCGCGCAGGATCCCGCCCCGGGCCACCTCGAACACGGCGAAGTCGACCCGCGGGTTCTGCAGCACCATCCGGGCCGACTTCGGGCCGGAGGCATCCTGCCGGATCACCAGCCGCTCGTCGATCACGATGCCGTCGGTCGAGGTCATCCCGACCTTGCGGCCGAGGCCCTTGAAGACGTGGCTGATCATCCGCGACGTGGTGGTCTTCCCGTTCGTCCCGGTCACCGCGACGATCGGGATCCGGCTGGTCGCGCCCGGCGGGAACAGCATGTCGACGACCGGCTTGGCGATGTACTGCGGCTCGCCGATCGTCGGGTTGGTGTGCATCCGGAAGCCCGGCGCCGCGTTCACCTCGCAGATCGCGCCGCCGGTCTCACGCACCGGCTGGGTGATGTCGGGGCAGATGAAGTCGATGCCGGCGATGTCCAGCCCGATCATCCGGGCCGCCTCCTCGGCGATCTCGACGTTCTCCGGGTGTGCCTCGAAGGTCCGGTCGATCGAGATTCCGCCGGTGGACATGTTCCCGGTCAGCGTCAGCTTCACCATGGTGTCCTCGGGCGGTACGTCGTCCAGCTCGAACCCCTGGTTGCGGACCAGTTCCCGGGCGGCGTTGTTGATCGTGATCCGGGTCAGGATCTTCTCGTGCCCGACACCGCGCCGCGGGTCGGCGTTGGTGATGTCGACCAGCTCGGCCACCGTGTGGACGCCGTCACCGACCACGTGCGCCGGGACTCGCTCGGCGATCGCCTCCATCCGGCCGTTGATGATCAGGCAGCGGTAGTCCTTGCCGGTGACGAAGTTCTCCACGATCACCCAGCCGCGCCTGGACTGCTCGGCCGCGATCGGGAAGGCCTCGCGGACGGCGGCGGCGTCCTGCAGGTTCAGGCACACGCCGCGGCCGTGGTTGCCGTCGAGCGGCTTGCAGACCACCGGGTACCCGATCTTGTGCGCGACCGCGACCGCCTCGTCGACCGTCCGGACCGACTCCGACCGCGGCACCGGCAGGCCGGCCGACGCGAGGAGTCGCGTGGTCAGGTCCTTGTCGCTGGCGATGTCGACCGAGATCGACCCGGTCTCCGACGTCATCGTGGCCCGGATCCGCTTCGCGTGCACACCTTGGCCGAGCTGGACCAGGCTGGCCTTGTTCAGCCGGATCCACGGGATGTCGCGGGACACCGCCTCGTCCACGATCGCCTGCGTCGACGGCCCGAACGCGGTCCGCTCGGCCTGCTTGATGAACTTCTCCAGCTCGGTGGTGAAGTCGAAGGCAGGATCCGGCTGGACCAGATGGTTGACGAACCGTACGGCGAGCTCGCCCGCGGCCAGCCCGACCGACTCGTCGGCGTACGCGTAGGTGATGTTGTAGCGGCCCGGGACACCCTTCACCTGGCGGGTCTTCCCGCGGCGCATGTCGTGGCCGGCCTCCTGCTGCAACTGGAGGGCGACGTGCTCGGCGATGTGGCCGAGCCAGGTGCCCTCGTGCAGCCGCTCGATGAAGCCGCCCCTGCGGCCGCGCGAGCAGTGGTGCTGGTCGAGCCGGGGCAGGTCCGCGAGCAGCTTCTCGGTGAACCCGGGGATGGTGTTCGACGGGAAGCTCTCCAGCGAGCCCAGGTCGACGACCAGATGGATGGCCGGTTCGTAGCTCCACACGTTCGGCCCGCGGTAGACGCGGGTCTCGATGATCTTCAGGTCGGGGGCGGGGGTGCCGTGCGTGTCGGTCATGCGGATCCGTTGTCTGATCGGGGTGCGGGCAGGTCGGGGTGGTCGAGTTCGGCGCCGGCCGTGATCGGCTCGGTCGCCTCCGGTCTGGACTCCCCGGCCGCCGCCGGCCGTTTCGACGTACGGCGACCGGCCCGGCGCTTGCGATCCGCGTAGTACTTGGGTGACACCCCCTCGGCGGCGATCTCCTTGGCGAGCTTCTGCAGATCCCGCTCGGCGGCCTGCAGCTCGGCGATCTCCTCGGCCGGCGGCTGCGGCCCGTACGACAGCAGCACCCGCGCCTGCAGGTCGAACGTCGCGGTCGCAGGCAGCACGTGCAGTACGACGCCGGACGCCAGGATCGGCTCGGATCGCTTGGCGTAGTGGGCGTTGGACGTGATCCGGCTGCCGTCGAAGATCGTCACCGCACCACGGCCGACGACCTCCAGGTGGGAGCCGCGGACCACCGCCGCGGTGTCCTCGTCGACGCCGATGCCGAGCAGCCCGGGGGACTGGGCGACCAGCGACAGCAGCCGGCCGTACCGGTTCCGCTGGGCGAAGTGCTGGTCGACGATCGCGCCCTGGACCAGGCCGAGACCCCCGGACAGCTGGCTCATCCGCTGCCGCGGGGTCGCGCCGGCGCGTCCGAACGCGATCATGTGCTCGGCCAGGATGCTCGCGCCCGCCGACGTGCCGCCGACTGCCGCGCCGCGGGCGTGGGCGGCGGTGACTGCGCGACCGAACGCCGTACCGGTGACGACACCGGCGAGCTTGAGCTGGTTACCACCGGTCATGAACACGCCGGTGGCGTTGTGCAGCGGCTCGATGAACGCCGGGTCGTCGGCGTCCTCCCGGGTCTCCGGGCGGACGCCGACGACACTCTCGGCTCCAAGAGCGGCGAACAGGGCGTGGTAGACGTCGACGACATCCGGGCCGAGGGCCGACGCGGTCGGCACGACCACGATCCGGGCCTTCGATCCGCCCGCGGCCTCGACGAACTCCTGCAGCACCGTGCGCTTCTTCAGCTTGTCCTCGGCGCCACCGATGGCGAACAGGGCCCCCGGCCCGCTGCTCACCCCACCCTGCTGTTCAGACATAGCCGAAGGATAGGTGCTGACCCCCTCAGGAGCCTTATCCGGTCAGCGGCCGAAGGTGAGCCAGTTGAGGTTGACGAAGTCGGCGGGTTGGCCGCTGGTGAAGGTGATGTAGACGTCGTGGACACCGGTCACACCGGAGATGTTGGCCGGGACGGTGCGCCAGGACTGCCAGCCGCCGGTGTTGGCGATCGCGAAGCTGCCGATCGGTGGGTTGGAACGACTGTCCAGCCGGACTTCGACCAGCCCACTGACCCCACCTGCGGCGCCCGACGCGACACGCCCGACGAACTGGGTCGCCGCCGTACTGCCGAAGTCGAGTCCCCTGAACAGCGCCCAGTCGCCGTTGCCGATCTGCATCAGGTTCTGGCCGCCACCGGTGTCGGTCGTCGTCTCCACGCCCATGCCGGACTGCTGGCTGTTCGACTCGGCCTGGATCGTGCTGTAGGCGCTGCTACCACCGGGCGGCGGAGTGGTCGGGGGAGGAGTCGTGCCACCACCGCGTGACCAGACCGCGACGTAGTCCACGACCATCGGGTGGCCCGGAACGGTCTCCGGTCGCGGGGTCGGTCCGTTCAGCGCATCCGGGAAGGCGCCGCCGATGGCGACGTTCAGCAGGATGAAGTAGCCGGCGTGCGAGGTCATGTTCGTCCACGTGTCCGCGGGCAGCTGGCCCTGGCTGACCGCGTGGTACTGCTGTCCGTCGACGTACCAGCGCAACTGGTTCGGCGTGCTGCTGGTGTCCCACTCGAAGCGGTAGGTGTGGAAACCGGACTGGCAAGTCGAGCCCGGGCACGCGCGGCTGGCGCCGAGGCCGCTGGTCTCGTTGCACGGGCCGCCGGGGTTCACGCCGCAGTGCAGCACGCCCCAGACGGAGTTGATCCCGTTGACGTTCTCCATGATGTCGAACTCGCCGATGCCCGGCCAGTTCCAGTAGTTCCCCCGGTACGGCGCTCCGAGCGCCCAGAAAGCAGGCCAGTAGCCGAGGGCCGCGTTGCCCGTCACGTTCGGCATCTGGATCCGGCTCTCGATCGCGAGCACGCCACCGGACGGCGGCTTGAAGTTGCTGCGCTGGGTCTCGATCCGGGCCGACGTCCAGTTGCCGGCCGCGTCCCGGCGGGGCGTGATCCGCAGGTTCCCGGTGCCGTCGAGGGCCAGGTTGTTCGTGCTGCTCGTGTAGTTCTGGATCTCGCCGGTACCCCAGTTCGCGGGGCCGCCGGGGTAGCCGTGGCCGGTGTCGATGATCCAGTTGGCACTCGACGGCAACGTGCCGCTCGGGCCGTCGAAGTCGTCGCTCCAGACGGTCGTCCAGCCGGACGCGGGCGGCGGCACGCTGGCGTCAGCGGCGACCACTGCGCCGGTGACCGCGCCGGTGACTGCGCCGGCGACGAGTAGTGGGGTGAGCAATGCGGCGATCAAGGGGCGGGAACGCATAGCGACCTCCAGGGGTTGGTGAGGTCAATGTGAGCGCTCTCATGGCAACGTGTCAACAGCTCGTCACGGTCCGGATCAGAGCTGGCGGCGGTAGACCGTCGTACTGCGGCGGACCCGCATGCCGAGGTGTTCGTACATGGCGAGCGCGCCGGTCCCGGAGTGCGTCCAGAGGATGCAGTCCCGCCGGCCGAGCCGGCCGAACTCGGCGCAGGTCGCGTCGAGCATGGCGCGGGCGACGCCCTTGCGGCGCTGGTCCGCGCGGACGGCGAGCTGCTCGACGTACCCCTCTTCGGTCTCCGGCAGGTCGAGCGCGACGACGGCGCCGACGAGCTCGTTCCCGGCGTAGGCCAGCGTCGAAGCGTTCGGGAGGAAGGTCTCCCGGTCCACGGTCAGCCGGGCCCACTCGTCGTACGACTTCCGGCGCGGCTGGAACTCGGAGAACGCCGCCTCGATGAGCTCGTGCACTGCGTGCGCCTGCGCCTCGTCGTACCGGCTGATCGTGATGCCGTCCAATGCCTGGAAGGAAGCCGCAGCGATGGGGCGCTCCAGGAGCCAGTTGGTCGCGAGCACCTCGTAGCCGCGCGACCTCAGCAGGTCCGTCCCGGCCTTGTCTGCGTCGTCGACCGCCTGCGCCAACCACTCGCTGCCCACCTCGCGCGACCGCGCCTCCGCCCACTCGACCAGCGCCGTACCGATCCCAAGACCCCGGTACGACGGATGCACGTCGATCTGACCGCGTTTGCCCAGATGCAGCCAACCCCATCCCGCCAGCTCACCGTCGGCGGCGTGGACGACGAGCGTGTCGCGCTCGACGTCGAGCTCCGGCCGCTGGAGATCCGCGGCGACCCCGTCCGGGACCACCTCGGCGCGGCCGTGCCACTGGATCTCGCCGGCCGCCAGTAGCCGGTAGATCGCCTCGGCATCCGCGATCGTCGCGGGTCTGCTCGTGAACCCCGGTGGCAACATGCCTCGATCATCGCGCACCCGCGCGGGAATCCAGCTCAGGCCGGGTGATCCGCGTCCGCGGCTTCCACTTCCTCGCGGCTGATGCCGAGCAGGTACAGGATCGTGTCCAGGTACGGCACGCTCACGTGGGTGTCGGCCGCCTCGCGGACGACCGGCTTGGCGTTGAACGCGACGCCGAGCCCGGCGGCGGCGAGCATGTCGAGGTCGTTGGCCCCGTCACCGATCGCAACCGTCTGGGACAGCGGCGTACCGGACTTCTCGGCGAAGCGCCGCAGCGCGACCGCCTTCCCGGCCCGGTCGACCACGTCGCCGATCACCCGGCCGGTCAGCTTGCCGTCGACGATCTCCAGCTGGTTCGCCGCGGCGTAGTCGATGCCGAGGTCGGCGGCCAGCTTGTCGGTGATCTGGCTGAACCCGCCGCTGACGATCGCGAACTGGTACCCGAGCCGCTTCAGCGTCCGCACCAGCGTCCGAGCTCCGGGCGCCAGCTGGATCGCCTCGTACACCTCGTCCAGCGCGGACACCGGCAGGCCTTCCAGCGCCGCGACCCGGTGGTGCAGGGACTCGGCGAACTCCAGCTCACCGCGCATCGCCCGCTCGGTGACCGCGGCGACCTCCTCCAACCGGCCGGCGTGACCGGCGAGCATCTCGATGACCTCGCCCTGGATCAGCGTCGAGTCGACGTCCATGACGATCAGCCGCTTGGCCCGCCGGTACAGCCCGCCCGCCTGGACGGCGACGTCCAGCTTCTGCCGGACCCCTTCCAGCGCGAGGACGGTCCGCAGCGCCTCCGGATCGACGCCGGAGACGGCGATCTCCATCGCGGTCACCGGGTAGCGCGCCATCCGGCTGATCCGGTCGATGTTCGCGCCGGTGTCGGCGATCCGGCCGGCCACCGCGGCCAGCCCGGCCGCGGTCAGCGGATGCCCGATCACGGTCACCTGGCTGCGGCCCTCGCGCCGCGGCTCGTTGTCGCCGATCCCCTTCTTGACCGAGATGTCGACGTCGAGGATCGGTTCGAGCGCCTTGAGCTCTTCCTTGAGGATCTTGTGATCGCGCGGCGCCGACACCAGCACACCGAGCACCAGTCGACCTCGCAGCACGACCTGCTCGGCATCGATGACCTCGACCCCGCGGGTGGCGAGCGTCGAAAGCACAGCAGAGGTCAGGCCCGGGCGATCCGTGCCGGTCAGAGTGACCAGCAACGTCGGGCGATCGGGCGGTGGCGTCTCGAGCTCAGCCTGTCCTGTCATGGCACCACGAACGCTACCCACATCAGCTGTACGGCGTCCGTCCGGTCCATATCTCAGTCGTGAACGGGAGGCGCGCAGGCCGCGACCAACGCCCGGCGAGCGGCGGCCGCCAGGTCCGTCAGCGCGCGGCGGCGGGCATCTGCCTCGGCGCCGGTGACCGCCGCGCCGTCGTCCTCGAGCGCCGCGTCGGCGATTGCCAGACAGCGGCGAGCAGTCGCGGCCGTCTTCACGGCGCGCGGCTGATACCCGGGCGCCAGGTCGTCGTTGCGACCGCTGCCGATCTTGCGGATGTCGATCAGCGCGTCCGCGATCTCCGGCTTCCACCGCGCCACGTCCAGCGCGGCCAGCGACTCGGCCGCGTCGATCAACGCCATCCGCAACCCGCGATCCGCCTCGCCGAAGTCGGCCGCCGGCGGACTCGTCGCCGCCATCACGGTCCACTGCACGGCCGGACCGACGTACGCCGGAACCAGCCCGATCTCGGGCCCGGTCAGTACGACGGCCTCACCCGACTCCAGCGCGGCTTCGTTGAACGGCGGCGGTCCGGCCAGGCCGATCGGGTCGCCGGGGACCGGCAGCGCGAGGTGTGCCTGGGTGGCGCCGGCGGCGCGCAGCAGGTTCAGCGCCACCGGCAACGTGGCAGGCGCGGGATGCGCGGCCAGGCCCGCGACGTGGTGCCCGACGTCGTCGCCGAGGATCTTCTGCGCGGCGGTGTCGGGGTCGCAGGCGCCGGTCAACATCGCGTTCGTCCACACGGTGAACCGAACCGAGGCGGAGGTCGTCAACACGCCCGCCAGTCTTGCACCACGTCGTCCGCCGGACGACATCAGCGGGCCGGGAGCGAGCGCGGCGGAGCGACCCCGTAGGTTTTGGGCATGACTGCAGTGGTGGAGCTGGCCGGTGTGTCGATCGTTCGTGGTGGGGCGCTGCTGCTCGACGGGATCGACTGGACCGTCGACGAGGCCGACCGGTGGGTGGTGATCGGCCCGAACGGCGCCGGCAAGACGACGCTGCTGCAAATCCTCGCGGCCCAGATCCACCCGACCGCAGGTGTCGCCGGCCTGCTCGGTGAGGTGCTCGGCGCGGTCGACGTCTTCGAGCTCCGGCCGCGGATCGGACTCACCAGTGCCGCATTGGCCGACCGGCTGCCGCGCGGCGAGCGGGTGTCGGACGTCGTGGTCTCCGCGTCGTACGCAGTACTCGGCCGCTGGCGGGAGGAGTACGACGAGCTGGACCACCAGCGGGCCAAGGAGTTGCTGACCGAGCTCGGCATCGGCCACCTCGGCGACCGGACCTTCGGCACGCTGTCCGAGGGCGAGCGCAAGCGGGTCCAGATCGCCCGCGCGCTGATGACGGACCCCGAACTGATGCTGATGGACGAGCCGGCGGCCGGCCTCGACCTCACCGGGCGCGAGCAGTTGGTCCGGTCGCTCAGCTCGATCGCGACCGCGGTCGGCGCGCCGGCGATGGTGCTCGTCACCCACCACGTCGAAGAGGTCCCGCCGGGCTTCACCCACGCCCTGCTGCTCAAGCAGGGCAGGATCGTCGCGGCCGGCCCGATGGACGAGGCGCTCACCTCCGAGACCCTCAGCGAGACCTTCGACCTGGCCCTGTCCCTCAAGCAGGAGGACGGCCGCTACACCGCCCGAGCCCTCTGACCCGGGATCCCGCGGCGGACGGCGCGCGTCCAACAACCTGCTAGGAGCCCTCAACCTGGATAGGCTTGGCAGATGATGGATTGGCTGCGGGACAACATCTGGGCGGCGTGGCTGACTGCGGCCGCCGTCCTCGGTCTGGCCGAACTGGCTTCCCTCGACTTCACCTTGCTGATGCTGGCGGCCGGCGCGCTGACCGCCGCCGGGGTGGCGGCGATCTTCCCGGGGCTGCTCTGGCTGCAGATCGTCGTCGGGCTGATCACGGCCGCGGCCATGCTGGCGGCGATCCGTCCGCTGCTGGCCCGCAAGTTCCATCACGGCGGCGAGCTGAAGACCGGCTCGGCGCACGTCATCGGCCGCACCGGCACCGTGGTCAAGGAGATCCACCCCGACGGCGGCGGCTCGATCCGGATCGGCGGCGACCTGTGGACGGCCCGCCCGTTCGACGAGGTGTCGACGATCGCGCCCGGGACCCGGGTGGAGATCATGGGGATCGACGGCGCCACCGCCGTCGTCTACCCGGTCGGGGACTCACTGCACCAGCTCCCGAATCCGCAGCCGACGCACCAGGATCCGAAGCCCACCGATCCGCCGCCGAGCTGACCCGCGCCGTACCGTCGAGCATCCCGGTTGAGTGACCGGGTGGCCGCAGTACTGTCGACTGCAGAGGACGACAGAGATACCTGCGCGAACAGGCACCCGGCGCGCCGGGAACCGGTACGGCGAGTGGACCGTCGATAGGAAAGACTGTCCGTCCTGAGGGTTCTGTTCGAGTGGAGGGTCAAGTGACCGCGTTCCTCGTAGTGCTGGCAGTGGTCGCCTTGCTGGTGATCGTCACACTGATCAAGTCCGTCCGGGTGGTGCAGCAGCAGACCGTCGGGATCGTCGAGCGGTTCGGCAAGTTCAAGACCGGGTTGCAGCCCGGCCTGAACCTGTTGACGCCGTTCGTCGACAAGGTCCGGTACACCATCGACATGCGCGAGCAGGTCGTCGCGTTCCCGCCCCAGGGCGTCATCACCGAGGACAACCTGATGGTGTCGATCGACTCCGTCATCTACTTCCAGGTGAACGACCCGGTCCGGGCGACGTACGAGATCTCCAACTACATCCAGGCGATCGAGCAGCTCACCATGACGACGCTGCGCAACATCATCGGTGGCATGGACCTCGAGCAGACGCTGACGTCTCGCGAGGAGATCAACGAGAAGCTGCGGTACGTGCTGGACGAGGCGACCGGCAAGTGGGGCATCCGGGTGAACCGGGTCGAGCTCCGCTCGATCGACCCGCCGCCGTCGATCCAGGACTCGATGGAGAAGCAGATGCGCGCCGACCGCGACAAGCGCGCCGCGATCCTGACCGCCGAGGGTATGCGGCAGTCCGCCGTCCTGTCGGCCGAGGGCCAGAAGCAGTCCGCGATCCTCACCGCCCAAGGTGACAAGGAGTCCCGGATCCTGCGGGCGCAGGCCGAGCGGGAGGCCCGGATCCTGAAGGCCCAGGGTGAGGCGCAGGCCATCACCACGGTGTTCAACGCGATCCACGCCGGCAAGCCGGACCAGGGCCTGCTCGCCTACCAGTACCTGCAGATGCTCCCGTCGATCGCGCAGGGCGACGCCAACAAGCTGTGGATCGTGCCGAGCGAGATCGGCGACGCGCTCAAGGGGCTCGGCAGCGCGGTCGGCCAGGTGGCCGGCATCCCGCAGAAGGCCGAAGGCTCGTGGGAGGCGCCGGAGTTGGCCAACGGCGAGGTCCCGGCGATCGACACCGGCGCCGAACCGGATGCCGCCGTCGCCGAGGCCGACCACGCCGTCGCGGAGGCGATCGCCGCCGCGCAGAAGGCAGCGGTCAGCAGCCGCAGCCAGCAGCAGGCTCCGCCGTCGGTCGGCCAGACCCCGGAGCCCCCGGCTCCGCCGTCGGCCGAGCCGCCGCTGGAGCGCTGAGACAGCAGTACACAAAGCCCTCCCGGGTCGCCCGGGAGGGCTTCGTGCTGTCCGGGCGGATGGAACGATCGAAAGGTTGCCCGCTCAACGGATGGACCGATGAGCGGGGGAGCCTGTCAGGTGCGTAGAGTCTGGCAGCGATGACATGGTTCGAGGCGCTGTTCGTCCTGGTGGCGGGGATGGGCGCGGGCACGATCAACGCCGTGGTGGGGTCGGGCACGCTGCTGACCTTCCCCGCGTTGCTTGCCGTCGGCATCCCGCCGGTGCTGGCGAACGTGAGCAACAGCGTCGGCCTCGCTCCCGGTACGGCGGCCGGCGCGATCGGCTACCGGCGTGAGCTGGAGGGCCAGCGCGGCCGGATGATCCGGCTGATCCCGGCCTCGCTGACCGGCGGCATCCTCGGCGCTGTGCTGCTGCTGACGTTGCCCGATTCGGCTTTCCATGCCGTCGTACCGGTGCTGATCCTGCTCGGCTGTGTGCTGGTGGCCTTTCAGCCGTGGCTGTCGCGGTGGATCAGTGTGCCGTCGCACCACCACCGGGGTGCCTGGTGGGTGATTCCCGCGGTGTTCGCCACCGGCGTGTACGGCGGGTACTTCGGCGCCGCGCAAGGTGTCTTGTTGATGGCCATCCTGGGTCTGGGGCTGGACTCGAACCTGCAGCGGATGAACGGCTTGAAGAACGTGCTGGCGACGTTCGTGAACTCGGTCGCCGCGATCCTGTTCATCATCGTCGCCGACGTCGACTGGCTGGCCGCCGCCCTGATCGCGGTCGGTTCCACCATCGGCGGTTTCCTCGGCGCCCGCTACGGCCGCAAGCTCCCGCCGGTTGCCCTGCGCGCCCTGATCGTCTGCATCGGAATCGTCGCCATCGTCACGATGGTGTTCTGAGCCGCAGCCCGGCCAGCAACAGGTCCAGGCCGTAGTCGAACTGTTCGTCGCCACCCGTCGTCCGGGCCAGCTCCGGCGCGAGCTCGACGACGGACGGGAAGTCGCGGGCGGACAGCGATTCCATCGTCATCCGCAACCGCCGCCAGGCCTCCGGGTCGCGGCGCTCGGCGGCCATCTGGATCTCCCAGGACGTTGCCCCGAGCACGTAAGTGAACAACGTGGTGTGCGTCCGCGCCGCCGTCTCCGGGTCGAACCCGGCTCGCCGCAGCACGCCGAGCAACCCTTCGGCGACCCGCGCCGTCTCGTGACCGCTCAACGGCCGCCCGGACAGTAGTTGCGCCAGGCAAGGATGCTGCAACATCAGCAACCGCAGGCTCCGGCACACGAACCGCACCTGCTCCGGCCACTCCACATCCTCAGGTACGGCGGGCAGCAGCCCCATCAGGTGGTCGCGGACAGCGTCGTACAGGTCGTCCTTGTTGCGGAAGTACGTGTACAGCGCCATCGGCCCGACCCCGAGCTCCGCGGCCACCCCGCGCAGGCTGAAGCCGTCGGTGCCCTTGGACTCCATCAACTCCAGGGCAGTCCGGACGATCAGCTCCGAGCTCAGCGTGTTCCGCGGCGTCCTCGCCATGTGACGCACCTCCCTTCGACATCCATAACGTACAGTGTATAGTACGGTGTATGCGTGCGATAGAGATCACCGAGTTCGGCGGACCCGAGGTCCTCAAGGTCAGCGACGTCGCGGAGCCGGTCGCCGGCGACGGGCAGGTCCTGATCACGGTCGACCGGGCCGGCATCAACTACGCGGACACCCATCAGGTCGAGAACTCGTACCTGTCCAAGACCGTGCTCCCGCTGATCCCGGGCGGCGAGGTGGTCGGCACGACCGGCGACGGTCGCCGGGTCGTCGCGCTGGTTGGGTCCGGAGGCTATGCGGAGAAGGCTGTCGCGCACGCGCCGTACGCCTGGGATGTGCCGGAGGGTGTCACCGACGGGCAGGCGCTCGCCCTTGTTTTGCAGGGCACCACGGCCTGGCACTTGCTGAAGACCTCGACGCATCTGCAGCCGGGGGAGTCCGTGCTGGTGCACGCCGGCGCCGGTGGTGTCGGGTCCCTCGCAGTACAGCTCGCGAAGCTGTGGGGCGCCGGTCGGGTGATCGCGACCGCGTCCAGCGAGGAGAAGCGCAAGCAGGTGCTCGAGCTCGGTGCGGACGCCGCGATCGACGGTGAGCCGGAAGGGCTGAAGGACCGCATCCTCGAGGCGAACGGGGGCAAGCCGGTCGACATCGTGCTGGAGATGGTCGGTGGGCCGACGTTCGACGAGTCGTTCGCGGCGCTCGCGCGGTTCGGCCGGCTGGTCACCTTCGGCGCCGCGTCCCGGCAGGCCGCGCAGCCGATCGACGCGAGCCGGTTGATGAAGGGCTCGAAGACGATCGCGGGCTTCTGGCTGGCCGACTGCTTCAAGGAGCCGGCGCTGCTCGGCGACCCGCTGGCCGAGCTGTTCGACCTGACCGCGAGCGGCCAGCTCCGCCCGATCGTCGGCGGCGAGTACGCGCTGTCCGACGCCGCCACCGCCCACGAAGACCTGCGAGCCCGCCGCACCGTCGGCAAGCTCGTCCTCGACCCCACCCGCTGAACCCCCCAGGAGACGCAGATATGACGATCGCCGTAGAGAAGGTTCTGTACACCGCCAAGGCCACCGCGCAGGGCGGCCGGGACGGCAAGGTCGCAACCAACGACGGCAAGCTGGACGTCGTCGTCGCGCCGCCGGTCGAGATGGGCGGCAACGGCAAGGGCACCAACCCGGAGCAGCTGTTCGCTGCTGGGTACGCCGCCTGCTTCCACAGCGCGCTCAAGCTGGTGGCCCGCAAGGCCCGCCAGGACGCCGACGGCTCGACCGTCACCGCGCAGGTCGGCATCGGCCCGATCAACGGCGGCGCCGGCTACGGCCTGGAGGTCGTCCTCGAAGTCAGCCTGCCGGGTGTCGAGCGCGCCGTCGCCGAGGAGCTGGTCGCGAAGGCCCACGAGGTCTGCCCGTACTCCAACGCCACCCGTGGCAACATCAAGGTCGACCTCACGGTGGCCTGAGGTCAGTCCATCCGGGCCAGGGCCTCCTTGAGGAGGCTCTCGGTCTGGGAGATCGGCGCGGCCGCGATCGTGAGGGCTTCCATGATCGCGACGTACTCGTCGACCTCTTCGAGCTTGTCCAGGTACAGCGCGCTGGCCGCGTGCTCGATGTAGACGATGTCCGGCAGGTCGCCCTCGGGGAACCGCAGGATGCTGAACGCGCCACCCGCGCCCGGGTAGCCGAGGCTGCTGAACGGCATGATCTGCAGGGTGATGTTCGGCTGCTGCGCCCACATGATCAGGTGCTCGATCTGGGCCCGCATGATGTCCTCACCGCCGACCGGGCGGCGCAGCACGGACTCGTCGACGACCACCCACAGCCGGGCCGGGTTGGGCCGGTTCAGGATCTGCTGGCGGGTCACCCGCAGCGCGACCCGCTGCTCGATCTCCTCGGCCGGCAGGTACGCCTTGCCCATCTGGACGACGGCCCGCGCATACTCCTCGGTCTGCAGCAGGCCCGGGACGAACATCACCTCGTAGGTCCGGATCAGCGTCGCCGCGACCTCCAGGCCGACGTAGTTGGTGAACCAGCTCGGCATCACGTCGCCGTACCGGGACCACCAGCCCGGGTTGTTCGCGGCCCGGGCAAGCTCCATCAGCCGGAAGCGCTCTTCCTCGTCCTGCATGCCGTAGAGCTCGAGCAGGTCGCTGACGTCGCGCTCCTTGAACCCGACCCGGCCGAGCTCCATCCGGCTGACCTTGGACTCGGAGGCGCGGATCTGCCAGCCGGCGTCGGCGCGACTGATCCCGGCCTGCTCCCGCATCCGCCGCAGCTGTCCGCCCAGCATGATCCGGAGAGCGGTCGGTCCACCCTCGCCACCCGACACCGTCACTTGGTCACCCAACCCAGCACCCGTCCACGCACCCATTTCAGCCCGCGATGCTACCGCCTGTCCACGGCAACAGGCAGTAACCCGTCCACAGACTTCCTTGCCGCACCTCCTACAGTGGCCCGCATGGAGAACGAGATCAGCGTGGTGGACGCCAAGGAGCGCAGCCGGTACGAGGCGGTCGACTCCGAGGGCAACCTGATGGGCTTCGTCGACTACAAGCTGTACCCCGAGGTCATCAGCTTCTTGCATGCCGAGACGATTCCGGAGTTCCGCGGGCGCGGCGTGGCCGGGCGGATCGCCATCAAGTCGCTGGAGGACGCCCGGGACGCGGGCCTGCGGGTGAAGCCGGCCTGCCCGTTCTACCAGGAGTTCCTCGCCGAGCACCCGGAGTACGAGGACCTGACGAAGCGGAAGTCGGAGTGACCGGGCCGGTGCTGGGCAAGCTCGACTGGCAGCCCGCCGCCGAGGTCCCCGAGCTGCTGGCCGAGCCGGTCCGCGACGCGCTCGGGACGATCCCGGGGTACGCCGCCGCGATCGATCCCGGTCTCGCGGACACGGCCGCCTTCTGCGCGGAGTACGACGTACCGATGGCCGCCTCGGCGAACTGCGTGATCGTGCACGGCAAGCGCGCCGGCGAGTCGACGTACGCCGCGGTGATGGTGCTCGCCACCCACCGGGCCGACGTGAACGGCGTGATCCGCAAGCACCTCGGGGTGCGGAAGATCTCCTTCGCCGCCCAGGACGACGCGGTCAGCGCGACCAGGATGGAGTACGGCGGCATCACGCCGATCGGACTGCCCCCGGACTGGCCGGTCCTGGTCGACGAGGCGGTCGTGAACGCCGGACCGGTCGTGATCGGCAGCGGCGTCCGCGCGTCCAAGCTGCTCGTCGAAGGCGCCGACCTGGCCAAGCTCGCCACCGCCGAGGTGCTGCAACTCGCGTCACCGACTGACTGACCGGTTCGTCACTCCTGCCGTCGACGGCGTCGAGTAGGCGTCAGCCGAGTGCCCGGCGGAGGGCGGCCAGCTTGTCGGCCTCCATGCGCTGGGTGACGGCAGCGCCGCGAACCATCGACGAGCCGTGGAACGTGCCGGGGTAGTGATGGAGCTCCGTGCTGACACCGGCCGCGAGCAGACGTTGTGCGTAGATCAGCCCTTCGTCGCGCAGCGGGTCGAACTCGCAGGTCGACACGAACGCGGGCGGCAGCCCGGCAAGGTCCTCGGCCCGCGCCGGAGCGGCGTACTGCAACCCGAGCTTCTCGGGATCCCCGGACAGGTAGTACTTCCAGCTCAGTACGGCGGCCGGCCGGTTCCACAACGGCGTGTCGACGAACGTCGTCATCGACTCGGTGTCCAGCCGGTCGTCGAGTTCGGGAATGTCGAGCATCTGGAAACACAGCGCCGGCCCCTGGCGGTCGCGAGCGAGCAGTGCGACAGCAGCAGCCAGACCACCGCCCGCGCTCTCCCCACCGACCGCGATCCGGTCCCGATCGACACCCAGTTCGTCGGCGTTGGCAGCGAGCCACTCCAAGGCGGCGTAGCAGTCCTCGAGCCCAGCTGGGAACGGATGCTCCGGAGCAAGCCGGTAGTCCGGGGCAACGACCACGGCACCACAGGTCGCGGCGACGTCGACCGGCGCCTGCTCGAACGTGTCGAGGTCACCCAGCACGAATCCACCGCCATGGATCTGGACGTACCCCGGCCGCAACGCGTCGCTCGCCTCAGTGGGCGCATAAACCCGGGCGGTGATGTCGGGTGCGCCGTCCCGGCCGGGGATCGACACGTCACGGATGCCGATGCCGTCCGGCACCTGCACCGGCGGGAGCTGGCTGAGCAGCTCGTCGGTCTGACTGCGGCTGGCCACGATGTCCGCCAGGTCGATCTCGGGCAGCATCGCGAGCCAGGGCTGGAGCTCGGGGTCGAACGGGTAGTCGGTCATCGCGGTCTCCTTGCTCGAGGGTGAGTCGAGCATGCGGGTCCACCCTGCCATGCCACAGCCGCCGGATGGCGGTAGTCCGGCGCCGGGATTCCGCCGTCTGGCGGAGCGGTGAGCCGGTAGCCTCGATTCATGAAGGGCCTGTTGCTGCGGCTGTCCGCGCTGGACGCGGACGCGGAGAGCGCCGTGCGCGTGATCGGCTTCTTCGACGCCCTGATGACCGGCAAGGCCGACCTCACCACGCTTCTGAAGAGTACGGCGGCACTCGCCGAGAGCCCGGTCGGCATCGAGGCCGCCGGTCGTGGCCTGGTGCTCCGGGCCGACCCATCCGGCGCCGTTGACATCGCCGGACCACCTGCCGCCGCCCAGGTCCGCGAGTACGGCGACGCCCTCTTCTGGTTGGCCCGCGACGGGGCCGCGCTGTCCCTCGACGAGATCGTGCTCGAGCGGTTCGCGCTAGCGGGCTCGGTGCTGCTCGACCGGACCGTGAGTGGCCTGCCTGCGGTCGGCGATCCGGCTCTGGTCGAGCTGGTCGTCTCGGGTTCCGCAGGGATCGCCGAGCGGTCCCGTGCCCTGCACCTGCTCGGCGTCGGTCCGACCGCGTCGCTGCGAGTCGCCGTGTCAACCGGTCCGCCCGCGATGCGCACGCTCTCCGCAGTTGTCGGCGACCGCGTGGTCACCTTGTGGCCGGGAGACGTACCGGTTGAGGCGGCCAGCGGAGTGCGGACCGGCGTCGGACCGGCGCTGCCTGCGATTCGTGCGGCCGAGTCCTGGCGGGACGCCTGTACTGCGCTGCGCCTCACCTCACCGGAGGAGCCAGTCGTCAGGACCGACGCTCTCGGCGGTCTGCTGGTCCTGGCCGAGCGGCTGCGTCCCGAGGACATCGCGGCCTCGCCGGACGTCGCCGCACTCGATCGGATCGCGGCCGAGCCGGGCGGTGACGATCTGCTCGCGATCCTCCGCGCGTACTGCTTCACCGACTCGGTCCGGAAGGCGGCCGCGCTGGTCTACCGGCATCACAGCACGGTGGCCTACCGCCTCGAGCATGCGGAGAGCGTGCTGGGCTTCGAGCTGGGCAATCCCAACGGCCGCTTCCGCCTCTACCTGGCACTGGTGATGCGCGCACTAAGGTAGGCCGGGTGGGTTCGCTGCTGATTGCCGGTACGACGTCCGACGCGGGCAAGACGACCGTGGTGACCGGGCTGTGCCGGTGGTTGGCGCGTCAGGGTGTCCGGGTGGCGCCGTACAAGGCACAGAACATGTCGAACAATTCGATGGTCTGTGCGGACGGCGCCGAGATCGGCCGGGCGCAGTGGATCCAGGCCGTCGCCGCCGGCGCTCAGCCGGAGGCCGCGATGAACCCGGTGCTGCTGAAGCCGGGCAGCGATCGCCGCAGTCACGTCGTCCTGATGGGGGAGCCGTGGGGCGAGCTGAGCGCGCGCGGCTTTCTCACCGAGCGGGCCGAGCTGGCCAAGGCTGCGTTCGCCGCGTACGACGACCTGGCGTCCAGGTACGACGTGGTGATCAGCGAAGGCGCGGGCAGCCCGACGGAGATCAACCTGCGGCAGTCCGACTACGTGAACATGGGACTCGCGCAGCACATCAAAGCGCCGGTCGTCGTGGTCGGCGACATCGACCGCGGGGGAGTGTTCGCGTCGATGTTCGGGACGGTCGCGCTGCTGGACGCCGCGGACCAGGCGTTGCTCAGCGGGTTCCTGGTGAACAAGTTCCGCGGTGACGTGTCGCTGCTGCAGCCGGGGATCGACATGCTCACGTCCGCGACCGGCCGGCCGACGTACGGGGTGCTCCCGTGGTTGCCCGAGCTGTGGCTGGACAGCGAGGACGCCCTCGACATCCCGGTACGGCGGAGCGCCCCGGCCGACCTGCTCACGATCGCGGTGGTCCGGTTCCCGCGGATCAGCAACTTCACCGACCTGGACGCGCTCGCGGTCGAGCCGACGAACAGCGTGTTCTTCACGACCAGCCCGGCCGAGATCCGGGACGCCGATCTGGTCGTGCTGCCGGGGTCGCGGGCGACCGTGGCGGATCTGCAGTGGCTGCGTGAGCACGGCCTGGCCGAGGCGGTGGCGGCTCGCGTCGCGGCCGGGCGGCCGGTGCTCGGGATCTGTGGCGGGTACCAGTTGCTGGGCGGTGCGATCTCGGATCCGCACGGCGTCGAGGGCGGCGGGGATCACAGCGGTCTTGGGCTGTTGCCGGTGGCAACTGCGTTCGCGGCCGAGAAGGTGCTGGCTCGGCCGGCGGCGACGGCGTACGAGATCCACCACGGCGTGGTGACGGTCACCGGGGTGGCGGATGCGTTCCCGGGCGGGTGCCGGGTCGGGAACACCTGGGGGACGATCTGGCACGGGCTGCTCGACGACGACGCGGCCCGGCACGCGTTCCTGACCGAGGTCGCCGGCCTGACCGGCAAGCCGGCGCCGGACGGTACGGTCTCGTTCGCCGCGCTGCGTGAGGCCCGGCTCGACCGGCTGGCCGACGCGATCGACGCGTACGTCGACACGGCTGACCTGATGAAGCTGATCGAGCACGGACCGAGCGCCGTACCCTTCGTCCCGCCGGGTGCGCCGGAAACTGTCTGAGGTCTCGGTTAGCGTGCTCAGTCATGAAGGCTGAGCTGCAGAAGTACCTCCAGGCCACCCGTGCGCTGATGCTCGCGAAGCTCGACGGACTGAGCGAGTACGATCGCCGCCGCCCGCTGGTGCCGTCCGGGACGAACCTGCTCGGCCTGGTCAAGCACCTCACCGGGATCGAGTACGTCTACCTCGGCACGAGCGTCGGCCGCCCGCCGGAGAAGCCGCTGCCCTGGGAGGAGGACGGCTCGGTCTGGGAGGGCGCCGACATGTGGGCGCTCCCGTCGGAGAGCACGGAGTACATCTCCGATCTCTACCGGGCCGCCTGTGCGCACAGCGACCGCAGCATCGCCGACCTCCCGCTCGACGCGCCGGCCGAGGTCCCGCACTGGGCGGAGGGCAAGCGCAGTACGACGTTCGGCGCCCTGCTGGTCCGCGTCGTCGACGAGACCGCCCACCACGCCGGTCACGCCGACATCGTCCGCGAGCTGATCGACGGCCAGGGCGGCGCCGACGCCGACATGATGGACCAGGCCGCCTGGACCGACTTCTACACCAAGATCCAGCGCGCCGCCGAGACCTTCCGCTGAGGCCCGAACCCGATGCGGAACACTGGGCAGCGTGGATGACTTCGAGCGCCTGCGTGGGCGGTTGTTCGGGATCGCCTACCGGATGATGGGTACGGCGGCCGACGCCGAGGAGATCGTCCAGGAGGCCTGGCTGCGCTGGCAGGGTGTGGACCAGGACACGGTCAAGGACCCCGACGCCTACCTGGCGAAGATCGTCACCAACCTGTCGATCAAGCAGCTCAGCTCGGCCCGGGTACGGCGCGAGACGTACGTGGGTGAGTGGTTGCCCGAGCCGGTGCTCACCGGAGGGCGCTTCGAGGAGCTCGGCCCGCTGGACGTGGTCGCCGAGCGCGACTCGGTGTCGATGGCGTTGCTGGTCGTGCTCGAACGGCTCACGCCGGCCGAGCGGGCGGCGTACGTACTGCGCGAAGCCTTCGCCTACAGCTACCGCGAGGTCGCCGAACTGATCGGCACGTCCGAGGCCAACGCCCGGCAACTGGTCTCCCGGGCGTCGAAGCGGGTGGCTGCCGAGCCGCGGCGCGAGCGCCGGGTCGACCGGAAGGAGTGGCATCGCCTGGTCGAACGGTTTATCGCGGCCGCCCAGCAGGGCGAGCTAGCCGAGCTGGAGGCGCTGCTCGCCGAGGACGTGGTGTCGCGGGCCGACGGCGGCGGCAAGGTGTTCGCGGCGCGGAACGCGCTCACCGGCCGGGAGCGGGTCGCGCGCTACCTGGTCGGTGCCCTGCAGAAGTTCGGCGAGGGCCTCGAGGTCCGGTTCGGCGAGGCGAACGGGCAGCCGACGTTCCTTGCCGTCAGCCCCCGTGGCGTCGAGGCGGTCTGCTTCGTCGACTTCGGCGACGACGGCGGGGTGACCGACCTCCGGTTCGTGATGAATCCGGACAAACTCACGTTCGCGGCCGCACAACTGTCACGAATCGGAGGGCTGTCAGATCTTCCTTGGTGACCGAAAGGACACCAAAGATGACAACCCTCCTCGTCACCGGCGGCACCGGGTCCCTGGGCCGGCCGACGGTCGAACAGCTGCGCGCCGCCGGGCACACCGTCCGGGTGCTCAGCCGCCGGACCGGACCGGGCCTGGTCACCGGCGACCTGACCACCGGCAACGGCATCCGCGCGGCCGCCGACGGCGTCGACATGATCGTCCACCTCGCCACCGCGCAGGGGAAGAAGGACATCCAGCAGACCCGCAACCTGCTCGACGCCGCGCCGGCGTCGACGCACGTGCTGTACATGTCGATCGCCGGCATCGACCGGATCCCGCTGGCGTACTACCAGCACAAACTCGAGGCCGAGCGGCTGATCGAGGCCCGGGCGTCGTACACGATCCTGCGGGCCACCCAGTTCCACAACCTGCTCGACCGGATCTTCAGCATCAAGATGCCGGCCATCTTCGCGCCGGCCGCCGCGTTGCAGCCGATCGCCGTGTCCGACGTCGCCACCCGCCTGACCGAGCTCGTCGGCCGGCCGGTGATCGGCCGGGCAGCGGACATCGGTGGGCCGGAGACGCGGCCGGTGCCGGAGCTCGCCCGGGCCTGGAAGGCTGCCCGGGGATCGCGTCGGCCGGTGGTGCCGGTCAAGGTCCCAGGCAAGATGTTCGGGGCCTTCGTCGACGGCTACGCCAACGTCGTCGGGCCGCCGTACGGCACGGTCACCTTCGACGACTACCTCGGCGGCAAAGAGTGAACCTCTACGTGCGGTCCGTCCTGGTGATTTTCGCCGCGTTCGAGCTCGTGCTGGGCGTGTGGATGACGTTCCTGCCGGCCAGCTTCTACGAGATGCCGACGGTGGACTGGACGCCGCCGTACAGCGAGCATCTTTTCCGCGACCTGGGTGGCATGAAGCTCGGGATGGCCATCGTGCTCACCGCGGCCGCGGTCAGTTTCGACTGGCTGCTGACCCGGGTCGCGCTGCTGGCCTACTTGGCGTTCTCCGTGACGCACATGGTGTTCCACCTCGGGCATCTCGAGGGCGATTCGCCGGGGTGGTCGGCCGTGCTGGTCGCGATCATCACGCTGAGCGTGCTGCTGCCACTGACCGCTCTGATCAGCGCCCTCGTCGGCACACGCAGGATGGCTTGACGACTGTGACAGTAGGACTGTCACAATAGGCGGCATGGGTCCACTCGAAGGGGTCAAGGTCGTCGAGCTGGCCGGGATCGGTCCCGGGCCGTTCGCCTGCATGGTGCTGGCCGAGCTCGGCGCCGACGTGCTCCGGATCGACCGGCCCGGCGGCGGCCTGTCCTTCGGGCCGCCTGAGCTCGACCTGGTCAACCGCGGTCGCCGCAGCGTGGCCCTGGACCTGAAGAACCCGGCGGCGATCGACGTCGTACGACGCCTCGTCGCGCAGGCCGACGTACTCGTCGAGGGGTTCCGGCCCGGGGTCGCCGAGCGGCTCGGGCTCGGGCCCGACGACCTGCTCGCGATCAATCCGAAGCTCGTCTACGGACGCATGACCGGCTGGGGTCAGGACGGGCCGCTCGCGCAGACCGCCGGGCACGACATCGACTACATCGCGCTGTCGGGCGCGCTGCACCTGATCGGTCGTGCGGGCGGCCCGCCGCAGGTGCCATCCAACGTGCTCGGCGACTTCGCCGGCGGCTCGCTCTACCTGGTCGTCGGCGTGCTCGCCGCCCTGCACGAGGCGCAGCGGAGCGGCAGTGGTCAGACTGTCGACGCGTCGATCGTCGACGGTTCCGCGCACCTGACCACGATGATGCTCGGCGCGCTGGCGGCCGGGTCGTGGCGGCAGGAACGCGGCACGAACCTGCTCGACACCGGCGCGCCGTTCTACGACGTGTACGAGACCTCGGACGGCAAGCATGTCGCTGTCGGAGCGATCGAGCAGCCGTTCTACGACGAGCTGATCGCCACGCTCGGCATCGCCGTACCGGACCGCAACGACCCGGCGAACTGGCCCGAGCTCCGCAAGGTCCTGACCGAGACCTTCCTCCAGCGCACCCAGGCCGAGTGGACGGCGGTCTTCGACGGCTCGGACGCCTGTGTCGCGCCGGTCCTCGCGCTCGCCGGCGAGCATCCGCACCTCGTTGCCCGCGGCACCTTCGTCGAGCAGGACGGCGTCCGCCAGCCCGCTCCGGCGCCACGGTTCTCCCGTACGCCGACCAGCCTCGGGCGACCGCCCGCGGCCGCCGGGAGCCACACCCGCGAGGCCTTGGCCGACTGGGGTGTCACCGACATCGACGACCTGCTGGACTCCGGCGCCGCCGTCCAGAACTGATCAGAGCCTGAGAGGAACCACCTGTGGAACGCCAGCTCTTCGACGCCGATCACGACGCCTTCCGGGAGACTGCCCGGGCCTTCTGCGACAAGGAGATCGTGCCGCACCACGACGCCTGGGAGGAGGCCGGCATCGTCCCGCGCGAGCTGTGGACCGCCGCCGGCCACGCGGGCCTGCTCGGCTTCATGATGCCGGAGGAGTACGGCGGTGGCGGCGCCCGCGACTTCCGTTTCAACGCCGTGGTGATCGAGGAGCTGACCAGGGCCCGGGCGAGCGGGGTGGGGTTTGCGATCCACACCGACATCAACTCGGCGTACCTGCTGGACTACGCGACCGACGAGCAGAAGGCGCGCTGGCTGCCCGGGTTCTGCTCCGGTGAGACCATCACGGCGATCGCGATGACCGAGCCGGGCGCCGGGAGCGACCTGCAGGGCATCCAGACCACAGCCCGGCGTGACGGCGACCACTACGTGCTGAACGGGCAGAAGACGTTCATCTCGAACGGCATCCTCGCCGACCTCGTGATCGTGGTCGCGAAGACCGACCCGGCGGCGGGCGCCCAGGGCATCTCGCTGCTGGTCGTCGAGCGCGGGATGCCCGGGTTCGAGCGCGGCCGCAACCTGGACAAGATCGGGCTGAAGGCACAGGACACCGCGGAACTGTTCTTCGACAACGTCCGGGTCCCGGTCGCGAACCTGCTCGGCGAGGAGGGCAAGGGCTTCGTCTACCTGATGGAGAAGCTTCCGCAGGAACGGCTCGCGATCGCGGTCGTCGCGGCCGCGGCCTGCGAGAACCTGCTCGCGCGAACGCTCGAGTACGTGAAGGAGCGGAAGGCGTTCGGCCGCCCGATCGGCTCGTTCCAGAACAGCCGCTTCGTGCTCGCCGAGCTGGCCACCGAGACCCAGATCGCCCGCGTCTTCGTCGACCGCTGCATCCAGGAGCTGACTGCCGGCACCCTGACGGTGGCCGAGGCCGCGATGGCCAAGTGGTGGACCACCGAGCTGCAGAAGAAGGTCGCCGACCGCTGCCTGCAGCTGTACGGCGGCTACGGCTTCATGACCGAGTACCCGATCGCCAAGGCCTACCTCGACACCCGCATCCAGACCATCTACGGCGGCACCACGGAGATCATGAAGGAGATCATCGGCCGCACAATGGGCATCTGAGCCGCGGCAGACCCGCCGTACTGCCCGGGCCTGGCGCAGAACGGCGGGGTTCTGCGCCTCGTTCCGTCAGTCGTGCGGCGGGCGTCCGCACGCTGACCTCCCTGCGCCGCGCGACCCCTCCGACGTGCGGCACCGTCGGCTGCCGGGGTCTGGGGCAGGCCTGAACAGGCTCGCTCAGAGTAACCCTCAGACCGGGCGAACGCCAGATCTGTCGCACTCCGTAAACATCAGGTGCCTGGCGTGTCCGGAGCGGACAACGAGATGCGGCCGTCGACGACGTCCTGGGCAACCTCGGTCAGGCGACGGTTGTGGTCCCGCGCGTATCTGCGGAGTGTTGCGAAGGCTGCATCGATGCCAATACCGAGGCTGTGGGTGAGGTACCCCTTGGCCTGCTCGATCAGGATCCGGCTGTTCAGGGCGGTCTGCAGCTGCTCGGTGACGACCTCCTGACGGAACATGGCGCGTTGGTGAACGATCCCGATGCTCGCCGCATCCGCCAGTGCCCGGGCGAGCGCGAGCGTGTCCGGGTCCAGCGGTCCCGCGTCGTCGCCGAACAGGTTCACGGCGCCCAGCACGACGTCGCGCAGGCGCATCGGCACCGCATGTACTGACCGGTAGCCGGCCCGGATCGCCGCCGCGGTGAACCGCGGCCAGCGCGGGTCGTCGTCGCGCAGGTCGGCGCGCTGCACAGGCTCTCCGGTGGCGAACGTGTCCAGGCATGGCCCTTCGGAGTTCTGCAGCTGGCTCAGCTCCACCAGCCGGGCCTGCTCGCTGGACGCCGCGACCAGGTTCAGCGCGCCGTGGTGGTCGACCAGCAGGATGCCGCAGGCGGTCACACCGAGGAGCTCGCTGCAACGCCCCGCGAGCCGGTCCAGGAAGTCGATGATGTCGAAGTCGTCGACGAGGGTGTCGGTCAGCTCGATGAACACCTCCCGCACCCGCCGGTCAGTCGCGCCCATCGCTCCTCCTCATATTCGTTCCGTCGTCGGGATCGCTCGCCAGGCGCAGCCGCCCGGCCATGACGTCAGCGGCGATCAGGTGCAACGGATCCCCTTGGCTGTAAGCGTGCGCCCGCAGTCGTGCGAGCGCATCGGTGACGGTGATTTTCTGTTGCGCCGCGACCATTCCGGCCGCCTGGTGGACCTCAGCCCGGCGGGTGACGAACGCGGTGTCGATGACCGCGTGCAGGTCCGCGCTGAGGCCGCGCTGTTCGTCCAGAGCTAGGACGAACAGCGCGTCAGCGAAGACCAGCGCATCCTGGAGCTCGTCGGGTCGCAGCGGTTCTGCCTGGCGCCGGTACACGTTCAGTACGCCGAGCCTGGCAGCGCCTGCGCCGACCAGGAAGGCGAACACGCCGCACACGTCCCGCTCGGCAGCGACAGGTGCGAAAGCCGGCCAGCGCCAGCCTGCCTCGGCGCCGCTCAGATCGGCGTACAGGACCGGCGCGCCGGCCACGACGGCGTCGCAGCCCGGCCCTTCCCCCAGGGTCGACTGCAGCTCGTCGAGCTCGCCGATCAGGGGTCCGGTGGCGAGCACCGGCTCCAACCCGCCGCCGTCACGGATCATGGACAATCCGGCGCCCGTCGCAGACAGAACCTGGGCGCAGGCAAGTACTGCGTGCTGCAGCGACGGCGATGCCTTCTCACGCTCGGCAACGGCGTCGATCGCCGCCCAGATCCGGGCCTTGCGGTCTTGGTCCACCCACTCCGTCCAGAATGTTGCCGCCACCGGGCGGATACGGATACTCCACCCTAGCGGCCCGACCGCTGAAACCCCGCTCATCCGCACGCAGGACCACACCCAGGACTCTCGCTGCGATCCGTTCACACCCCGTTTCGAACCACAGCCCGATAGGTCCGGTACCCAGAGGCCGACATCGTCACTCGTCGTCGGCCGCCTCCTCAGCCGGCACCGGCTCCGGGTCGGGCTCGGGCGGCCGGCGCCTCCTGATTTCCGGCTCCCGCGACTTCGGCTCGTGCACCGGTCGCAGCGCGAACCACTCACTCATCAGGGGACGCCTCCCGGGCTGCTTCCGTCGAGGGAGCCGCCAGGGGCCGGGGCAGCGACGGCAAGGAGCAGTCTATGCAAGTCGGGCCCGGGACGGGCCGAATCCGGCGTGGCCGTGATTGACTGCGCTGTAGGCGAAGAGGGGAGGTCGTGATGGGGATCGTTTCGGAGGGATTCGCCGGACGACGGCGGGGTGGAGCGCAGGTTCCGCCGGGGCAGTACCTGACCGAGGACTTTCCGGTGCTGTCGGCCGGGCCGACGCCGCACATCCTGACCGAGCACTGGGAGTTCACGGTCACGACCGAGTCGGGCGAGAAGCACCGCTGGGACTGGGCCGGGCTGCTCGGGCTGCCGGCCGAGGAGATCACGAAGGACATCCACTGCGTGACCAGGTGGTCCAAGCTCGAGACGGCCTGGAAGGGCGTCTCGCTCGACACCCTGCTGGCCGACGTCGAGACCGGGGCCGACTTCGCGCTCGCGCACAGCTACGGCGGCTACACCACCAACCTGCCGCTCGAGGACCTGCTCGACGGCCAGGCCTGGATCGCCTACGAGTACGACGGTGACCCGCTGCCGGCCGAGCACGGCGGCCCGGCCCGGCTGCTCGTACCGCACCTGTACTTCTGGAAGAGCGCCAAGTGGGTCCGCGGGCTGGTCCTGTCCGACACCGAGGACCTCGGTTTCTGGGAGACCGCCGGCTACCACGAGTACGGAGATCCATGGAAAGAACAGCGATACGCCGGCGACTGACCTGGCAGGTTGCCACGGTCACAGAGGTACGGCGGGAGACCGAGTCGGCTCGCACGCTGGTCCTCGACGTACCGGACTGGCCCGGACACCAGGCCGGGCAGCACCTCGACGTCCGGCTGACCGCGCCGGACGGGTACCGCGCCTCCCGGTCGTACTCGATCGGGTCTGCGTGGGCCGGTGGCACGATCGAGTTGACCGTCGAGGTGGTGCCGGACGGCGAGGTCTCGCCGTACCTGGTCGAGGTCGTGAAGCCCGGCGACCAGCTGGAGATCCGTGGACCGGTCGGCGGCTGGTTCGTGTGGAAGCCGGAGCAGGAAGGGCCGGTGCAGCTGATCGGCGGGGGATCGGGGATCGTCCCGCTGATGGCGATCCTGCGCGCCCACGCCGCCGCGGCCAGTACGGCGCCGGTCCGCCTGATCTACTCGGTGCGGCGTCCTGGCTCGGTGATCTACGTGGACGACCTGAAACACCATGCCGCGGCGGACCACGTCCATGTGAGTCTCGTCTACACGCGGGAGGCGCCGGAGGGTGAGCCGCGGGTCGGGCGGATCGACGCCCAGGTGATCGAGCGGCTCGCGTTCACGCCGGCCGAGAACCCGACAACCTACGTCTGCGGGCCGACGCCGTTCGTGGAGGCGGCCGCGGACCTGCTGGTCGCGGCCGGCCACGATCCGGCCCGAGTGCGAACCGAACGTTTCGGACCGACAGGAGGCTCATCGTGAAGGAGCGAAGCGAGTTCACCATCAAGCACAGTGTGCCCGGTGCCTCATCGGCGCCCGCAGCGAAGCGAGGACGACGATGAGTGAGGCGACCCACCTTGACGGCAATGCGGCTGCCGGCGCCATGAGTCAGCTGTTCGCGGTCGACATCACCGCCGCGATCGCCCGCTGTGCCGGCTGCGGCCAGACCGGCGTGTTCGCCGACACCAGGCTGTACGTCGACGCGCCCGGACTCGTCGCCCGCTGCACCGGCTGCGACAGCGTGCTGCTGCGCGTCGTGACCACCCCGACCGACACCTACCTCGACCTGCGCGGCCTCACGTACCTCAAGGTGCCGAACGAGTGATCTGCCGTCGGGTCGTCGTCCACGGACGCGTCCAGGGCGTGTTCTTCCGCGACTCCTGCCGCCGCGAAGCCCGCTCGGCAGGAGTCGCCGGCTGGGTCCGCAACCGGCCCGACGGCACTGTCGAGGCGCTGTTCGAGGGCCCCGAGGACGCCGTCCGGCGAATGATCGACTGGTCCGCCCACGGCCCGCCGTACGCCACCGTCAACCACATCGACGTAACCGAAGAACCACCCAGCGGCCGAACGACCTTCGACATCACCTTATGAACCCCCGGAGCAGCGCCGCGCCGAGTGGCGTGATCGCGTGCCGCACGAACCGTCCGTCGCGGGTCGTCACGATGATCCCGGCCTCCCGCAGTACGGCGGTGTGGTGCGTCACGGCACCCGGGGTCACGTCGAGAGCCGCGGCCAGTTCGCTGCTGCTCGCGCCGTCGGCGATGCGCCACAGCATCTCGGCCCGGGTCCGGCCCAGCAGCGAGCCCAGGCGCCGGTCGGCGTGTCCACAGGTGTGCCACGCGTCGACCGGATGCTCGATCGGGTAGACGACGACCGGCGGCAGCTTCTTGTCGGAGAGCGCGACCGGCTTGCCCCAGCAGAAGTACGACGGCACGAACGTCACGCCGCGACCGTCCAGCCGGATGTCGACCTCACACGGATAGGGCAGTTGCAGGACGTTCGCATCCCAGACCGCGTCCGGACCGAGCGACGCGAACAGCCCCTCGGCGCCGTTCGCCGTGATCGCCTGGGAGCGAACGGCCCGGTCCGCCGCAACAGCTTGTTCGACCTGGGCCAGGTGGGGCACGATCGCAGCGCGGTAGTAGGCGGCGAGCATCGTCCCGAGTGAACTCATCGCGTGGCGTTCGGACCGCGCGATCCGGCTCATCCACGGCGGCATCGGCCGGCCGCCGTACCGGCAGACCTTCTCCAGTTCGGCGGTGAGCCTTGGCCGCGGGGTGGACAGTACGGCGTCCATCCCGGACTCGAAGCCGTCGCGGGACTCGGCCGGGGTGAGGAAGTCCGGGAAGTACCGCTGCCGCGGGGCGATCGACGAGAGCACATGGACGAGGTTGCGCTGCCGCCGATCGGTGAGCCGCCGGCGCGTCGCCCGCAACCACCCGTCGAACACCAGCGCCCCAGACCTGGTCTGCAGCCGCTGCAGACTCAACACGGTCTCCCACAGTGGGTCGACACCGGGTGCGATCCGGACGCGACCGAGATCGCCCGCAGAGAAATGGACGCGCAGCATCTCGACCCCCGAGTGACTTGCCGACCATGGCGTGCAGCGATCGTACGACGCCGTACCCCCGCGGCCAACGGTTACTTCAAACAGGGTTGAAGTCTGCGTCGCGGCGCGCCGGAACTGCCTACGGTCTGCGGAAACAGTGACCGGCGAAGGGAAGAACCAATGGCGACAAAGGCGTACCGCGACTGGGTTGCAGCGGGGAAACCGTGGAAGAAGGCCACACCGATCGCGGAGCTGGAGGCGCTCGCGCGCAAGCATGGCGTGAAGGTGCTCGGCACTCTTGGAGACAAGGGTCATCTGACCGATGCGACCCCTGAGGACCACACGCCGTTCACGATCGATGCGTGGCCGGGCAAGCTGCCCGGGTACGTCGTGACGGCGATCGACCTGCAGAATGCCCCCGGCCTGGGCGCCCGGCTACTCGCCGACGCGAAGGCGGGCAAGGCGCCGTGGGTCAAGTACCTGAACTTCGGCGGCAAGCAGTTCTCGGCCCGCCGGGACTGGCGGGAGCGATCGCACTCCGACCAGCACCTGCACGTCTCGATCCGGTCGGACTGGTGCAGCCGTTCGATCGGGTCCTACAACCCGTTCTCCGGAACCGGCGTGATCGGGCCTCAGCCCGGCGGCGGGAAGCTCGTGGTCGACGGCCAACTCGGCCCGAAGACGTACGCCGCGCTGCAGACAGCGCTCAACAAGCACGGATCCGGCCTGGCGGTGGACGGCAAGTTCGGTCCGCAGACGAAGAAGGCGCTGCAGAAGTACCTCGGCGTCACTCCGGACGGCGGGATCGGTCCGATCACCGTCAAGGCGTTGCAGGCGAAGGTCGGCGCCGGCGTCGACGGAACCTGGGGCAGCGCAACCACCCGCAAACTCCAGGAAGCCCTCAACGCGGGCAAGTTCTGACCCACCCGGCCGGAGCCCTCGCACGAGGTGCTCCGGCCGCGTGGTACTCAACGCCTTGGTGGTTTGGTGCCCGTGCGCCTGATGGTGTCTCGTTGGGTTTCGCCGACGGCTCGTTCGTAGGCCAGGACCAGGCCTTGGATGGTGACGGGTTTGAAGCGTTCGACGAGTTGCTGGATGTGTTCCGGGGGGCCGCCGGAGTCGCGGTAGTGGGGCCAGACCTTCGTCCGGAAGACCTCGGTCAGCTCCTCGGCGATCGCGCGGCCGTGCTCGGTGAAGATCCGGCCGGCTGCCTGCACCGCCTCGACCGGCAGGTCCAGGTCGAGCAGTTCGACCCCGAGACTCAGGTGCGCGGTCGCGACCTGGAACACGTCCTCGTCGGGCGTCGGCTCGACCACGCCGAGCGCGACCAGCATCTCGATGTCGTCGTCGGTGAGCTCGCGGCCGGTACGCCGTACCAAGGTCGCCCGGTCGAGCGTCTCCGGCAGGTCACGCATCCACGGGGTCAGCAGCGTCCGGTGCAGCGCGATGTCCTGCGGCGTCGCGTCGGCCGGGATCCGGTCCAGGTAGCCCTCGATCGCCGACAGCGTGAACCCGTGCGCCTGCAACTCCCGCACCAGGTCGAGCCGCGCGATGTGCTCCGGACCGTAGTACCCGACCCGCCCACGCCGGATCGGCGGCGGGATCAACCCACGCCCGGCGTAGAACCGCAACGTCCGTACCGTCATTCCGACCCGCGTCGACAACTCGTCGACGGTCAGGGTCGCTTCGTCCCCCGCGACTTCCGACATGGCGGAGATCATAACGACCCCTACTTGACCATCGTGACACCATAACTGTCACAATCTGGAGCATGACCAGTCAAGCGTTCCTGTACGACGCGATCCGGACTCCGCGTGGCAAGGGCAAACCGACCGGCGCGCTGTACGAGGTCAAGCCGATCCAGCTGATCACCGGCCTGCTGCACGAGTTGCGGAATCGGCATCCGGACCTCGACCCGGCCGCGATCGACGACGTCGTCCTCGGCGTCGTCACGCCGATCGGCGACCAGGGCATGGACATCGCTCGTACGGCGGTGCTCGCGGCCGGCTACCCGGAGACGACCGGCGGCGTGCAGCTCAACCGCTTCTGCGCGTCCGGCCTGGAGGCGGTCAATCAAGCGGCTCAGCGAGTGCGCTCCGGCTGGGAGGACTTCATCCTGGCCGGCGGCGTCGAGTCGATGTCACGCGTCCCGATGGCCTCCGACGGCGGCGCCTGGGCGATGGACCCCGAGACCGCGCTGCAGACGAACTTCATCCCGCAGGGCATCAGCGCGGACCTAATCGCGACCCTGGACGGCTTCTCCCGCACCGACGTCGACGCGTACGCCGCTGAGTCGCACGCACGGGCCGCCAAGGCCTGGGCCAACGGCTACTTCGCCCGCTCGGTCGTCCCGGTCAGCGACCGCAACGGACTGCAGATCCTCGACCACGACCAACTGGTCCGTCCTGGTACGACGGTCGAGAGGCTGGCCGGCCTGCGTCCGTCGTTCGCGGCCATCGGCGAGCACGGCGGCTTCGACGCGGTCGCGCTGGAGAAGTACGTGACGGTGGAGCGAATCGAGCACGTCCACCACGCGGGCAACTCGTCCGGCATCGTGGACGGCGCCGCCCTGGTTGCCATCGGCAATGAGCAGGCCGGCGAGGCGCTCGGCCAGGCGCCGCGCGGCCGGGTCGTCGCGACCGGGGTCAGCGGGGCCGACCCGACCATCATGCTGACCGGTCCGGCGCCGGCGGCCCGCAAGGCGCTGGCCAAGGCGGGGCTCGCGGTCGGCGACATCGACCTGTTCGAGATGAACGAGGCGTTCGCGGCCGCCGTACTGCACTTCATGAAGGATCTCGGCGTACCGCACGAGAAGGTGAACGTGAACGGCGGCGCGATCGCGCTCGGCCACCCGCTCGGCGCCACCGGCGCGATGCTGGTCGGAACCCTGCTGGACGAGTTGGAGCGGCGTGAGCTCCGGTACGGCCTGGCCACCCTGTGCGTCGGCGGCGGCATGGGCGTCGCAACCATCATCGAGAGGCTCGCGGCATGATCTCCTGGAACAACGCCGAAGGTGTCGTCACGCTGACGATCGACGACCCGTCGGCCTCGGCGAACACGATGAACGAGGCCTACGTCGCCGCGATGGGGGAGACCGTCGACCGGCTGCGCGGCGAGAAGGACACACTCAAGGGTGTCGTGATCACCAGCGCCAAGCCGACCTTCTTTGCCGGCGGCAACCTGCAGATGCTGTCGAAGATCCAGCCGGAGAACGCGGCCGAGGTTTTCGAGACCATCGAAGAGGTCAAGCGGCAGTTGCGATTGCTGGAGACCCTCGGCGTCCCGGTGGTTGCCGCGATCAACGGCAGCGCGCTCGGCGGCGGGCTCGAGATCGCACTCGCCTGCCACCACCGCATCGTTGCCGACGACAACCGGATCGAGCTCGGCGTCCCCGAGGTGACGCTCGGTCTGCTGCCCGGTGGCGGCGGCGTGACCCGCACGGTCCGGATGCTCGGCCTGCAGGACGCGCTGATGAAGGTCCTGCTGCAGGGCCAGCGGATGAAGCCCGCGCATGCCCTCAAGGTCGGGATCGTCGACGAGGTCGTCCCGGCCGACGACTTGCTCGAGGCGGCCTACCGGTGGATCGCGTCGTACGACGGCGACGCCAAGCAGCCCTGGGATCGCGACGGATACAAGATCCCCGGCGGCACACCGGCCTCGCCGAAGCTGGCCGCGTTCCTGCCGGCCTTCCCGGCGAACCTGCGCAAGGAGCTGAAGGGCGCGCCGTACCCGGCGCCGCGGGCGATCATGAGCGCCGCGGTCGAGGGCAGCCAGGTCGACTTCGACACCGCCTCGCGGATCGAGTCCCGGTACTTCGTGTCGCTGGCGACCGGGCAGATCGCGAAGAACATGATCCAGGCGTTCTTCTTCGACCTGCAGTCGATCAACGCCGGCGCCTCGCGGCCGGACGGCGTACCGAAGTACTCGGCCCGCAAGGTCGGGGTGCTCGGCGCGGGCATGATGGGCGCCGGGATCGCGTACGTGTGCGCGAAGGCCGGGATCGAGGTGGTCCTGAAGGACGTCTCGCTCGAGGCGGCCGCTCGCGGCAAGGAGTACTCCGAGAAGCTGCTCGCCAAGCAGGTGCAGAAGGGCCGGAAGACCGCGGGCGAGGTGGAGGAGTTCCTCAGCCTGATCACGCCGACCGCGGACCCGAACGACCTGGCCGGCTGCGACGTGGTGATCGAGGCCGTGTTCGAGAGCGAGGAGCTCAAGCAGAAGGTCTTCGCCGAGATCGCCGGCGTGGTCGAGCCGGACGCGTTGCTCTGCTCGAACACGTCGACGCTGCCGATCACCTCGCTGGCCGGCGGGATCGACCGGCCGGGCGACTTCATCGGCATGCACTTCTTCTCGCCGGTCGACCGGATGCCGCTGGTCGAGCTGATCGTGGGGGAGAAGACCTCGGACCGGGCCATCGCCAAGGCCTACGACGTGGTTCGGCAGATCAAGAAGACGCCGATCGTGGTCAACGACAGCCGGGGCTTCTTCACCTCGCGGGTGTTCGGCACCCTGGTGATGGAGGGCGCCGCGATGGTTGCCGAAGGCGTCGACCCGGTGACGATCGAGCGGGCCGCGACCCAGATGGGCTTCCCCGCGCCGCCGCTGGCAATGCTGGACGAGGTCACGCTGACGCTGCCGCAGAAGATCCGCGACGCGGCCCTCGCGGCCGGCGACAGCGCGGGCGCGTTCGACGACCATCCGGGGATGGCCGTGACGGATCGGCTGGTCAACGAGTTCGACCGGCGCGGGAAGGCGGCCGGCGCCGGGTTCTACGACTACCCGGCCGATGGACCGAAGCGGTTGTGGCGGGGTCTGTGGGAGCACTTCGACCGGGCGCGGGACGCCGTACCGATGGTCGACCTGCAGGAACGGATGACGTTCGCGATGTCGCTGGAGACGATCAAGTGTCTCGACGAGGGCGTACTACGCTCCGTCGCTGACGCCAACATCGGCTCGATCTTCGGCATCGGGTTCCCGCCGCTGTACGGTGGCGCGTTGCAGTACGTCAACGCGTACGGTCTGCCGGCCTTCGTCGAGCGGGCCCGCGAGCTCGCGGCGTCGTACGGCGATCGGTTCGAGCCGCCGGCGCTGCTGGTCCGCAAGGCCGAGGCGGGCGAGACGTTCGGCTGATCCTCAAGAACTCGATTCAACAAACTCGCACAAACAAGAGCGTGTCCGGTCTTGCGCCGGACGCGCTTTTGAGCGATGGTGCTGGCACTTCTCCAACGATTCACCTGGCGAGGGAAAGGCGCCGCCGGTCCGGGTTTCCGTACCCGAACCGTCATCTGCCAAGCTCTGTTGCGATCGGTCGGTGGAGTTGTAGCGTGTGCGAAACCGGAGATGCTTAACACCGTTAAGTAACTCTCTGCAGCTCTCCTGGAAGGTGGTTTGTGCATGCCTGCTCACGTTCCGAACGCCGGTCTGACCCGGCGGGACCTGCTGAAGCGAACCGGCGGCCTGGCCGCGCTGGCCGCGTTCACCGCCGCGTGCGGGAGCAATACCGGCAGGCCGTCCGGCGGCGGGGGAGACGCCGGCGGAG
The DNA here is from genome assembly GCF_044458365.1 of Kribbella sp. NPDC050470. Classification (NCBI taxonomy): domain Bacteria; kingdom Bacillati; phylum Actinomycetota; class Actinomycetes; order Propionibacteriales; family Kribbellaceae; genus Kribbella; species Kribbella sp. NPDC050470. Next base: position 46,473 of record NZ_JBITHV010000008.1, read on the forward strand.
CCAAGGTCACTCTGTCGCAGTGGTACCACCAGTACGGCGAGACCGGCACGAAGGAAGCAGCGCTCAAGTACGCCAAGGCGTACACCGACGCGAACGTCGCCGTGCAGTGGACCCCGGGTGACTACGGCAGCAAGCTGTCGTCCGGCCTGCTGTCCAACAAGGGACCGGACGTCTTCGAGAGCCAGCTCAACATCGGCATGGTGAAGAGCAACCAGGTGGTGGCGCTGGACGACATCATCGCCGACGTCAAGGACGACTTCCAGCCGGGCGACCTGGCCACCAACACCGTCGACGGCAAGGTCTACGGCATCCGGATGATCGTCGACCCGCAGGTCATCTACTACCGCAAGAGCCTGCTGGACAAGGCCGGAATCAAGCCGCCGGAGACCGTCGACGACCTGATCGCCGCGGCCAAGGAACTCACCACGAACAAGATGAAGGGCATCTTCGTCGGCAACGACGGCGGTCTCGCGATGGGCGGGCCGGCCCTCTGGTCGTCCGGTGGCGACCGCCTGACCGAGGACCACAAGCCCGGATTCACCGACGCCCGCGCCGCCCAGGCCTTCGGGAAGCTGCACCAGTTGTACGCCGACAAGAGCGTGCTGCTCGGTGCGCCGACGGACTGGTGGGACCCGGGAGCGATCAACCAGGGCCTGGTCGCGATGCAGTGGATCGGTATGTGGGCGGTGCCGGGGATGCAGAAGGCGCTCGGCGACGACCTCGGCGTGATCCCGTTCCCGAAGCTCGACGCGCAGGGTCAGCCGGCCGTGTACTCCGGCGGCTGGACGCAGTTCGTCTCCGCGAAGAGCCCGAACATCGACGCCGCCAAGAAGTACGTCAAGTGGCTGTGGATCGACAAGGAGGACTTCCAGGAGGACTGGTCGCTCAACTACGGCTTCCACATCCCGCCGCGCAAGAGTCTCGCCGCCAAGGCCTCCAAGCTGCAGAGCGGCGTCGCGGCCGAGACGGTCAAGCTCACCCAGGACCACGGTCACACCGACGACCCGGCCTGGACGCCGAAGATGAACACGGCGTTCAACGACATGCTCACCAACATCATCCGGAAGGGAGCCGACCCCGCCGCCGAGATCGCCAAAGCCGAGAAGACCGTCAACACCGAGCTGACGCGGCTGTTCGGATGACCAGTACCGTTCCCGCGAAGACGGAGCGCCCCGCTGCCACTGGTGAGCAGCGGGGCCGGCGGCGGAAGCAGGGGATCGCAGGCAACACCCGCTGGTTCTGGGTCTTCGTCGGGCCCTTCTTCCTCGGCCTGCTGGTCTTCTCGTACCTGCCGATCATCTGGAGCCTGGTCCTCAGCTTCTTCGAGGCCTACAACACGGTCACGCCCTCGAAGTTCGTCGGGCTGCAGAACTACATCGACATGCTGACCGACCAGGCGTTCCTGTCCAGCCTGGGCACGTTCACGGTCTTCGCGGTGTTCATCGTGCCGCTGACGTTCGTGCTGTCACTGGGGCTGGCGCTGCTGGTCAACCAGGTGAACGTGGCGCGGGCGTTCTTCCGGTCGGTGTTCTTCCTGCCGACCGCCTGCTCGTACGTGGTCGCCTCGCTGATCTGGCGGTTGTCGATCTTCAACGGCGTCCGCTTCGGTCTCGCGAACACCGTGCTCGGCTGGTTCGGCATCGAGAACATCGCCTGGCTGTCCACGGTCGACCCGCCGTGGTACTGGATCCCGCTCATCACCGTCCGGCTCTGGCTGCAGCTCGGGTTCTACATGATCCTGTTCATCGCCGGGTTGCAGCGGATCTCGCCGACGCTCTACGAGGCGGCGTACGTCGACGGCGCCCGGCCGGGATGGCAGGTGTTCCGGTACATCACATTGCCGCAGCTGCGGACGACGTCGGTCGCCGTACTGATCCTGAACCTGATCGCGGCGTATCAGGCGTTCGACGAGTTCTACAACCTCGTCGGCAACGTGAACTTCGCCCGGCCGCCGCTGGTCTATCTCTACGGCATCTCGCTCGGGTCCATCCAGGACCTCGGCCACGGCTCGGCCGGCGCGCTGATCCTGGCGGTGATCATCATGCTCGTCACGCTGCTGCAGAACAGGATCTTCGGATTCGGGAAGGCGAGTGACTGATGGCCGTCACCGAGCGTACGACGGGAACCCCGCAGCCGATCGGCTTCAGCCGCAGCACCGCCGGCCGGGTCGGGCTGGCGCTCCGGTGGGTCGCGCTGGTCGTGGCGGTGGTGCTGTTCCTGCTGCCGTTCTACCTGATCCTGCGCAACGCGCTGGCCACCGAAGCCGACATCACCGCGCCGGACTGGACGCTGTTCCCGCGTGAACTGCAGTGGGGCAACATCAGCGAACTGTTCAACGACACCGAGGTGCCGATGGCGCGCTCGCTGTACAACTCCGCCGTCGTCGGCATCGTCGGCACGGCCGGACAGTTGCTGCTGGCATCAATGGCCGGCTACGGCCTGGCCCGGATCCCGTACCGGCACGCCGACAAGGTGTTCTACGCGATCGTCGCCACGCTGATGATCCCGGCCGCGGTCACGTTCATCCCCAGCTTCATCGTGGTGTCGTCGCTGGGCTGGGTCAGCTCACTGCGCGGGCTGATCATTCCTACGCTGTTCAGTGGGTTCGCGGCGTTCCTGTTCCGGCAGTACTTCCTGAACTTCCCACGGGAGTTGGAGGAGGCGGCGCGGGTGGACGGGGCCGGGCACTTCGGGGTGTTCTGGCGGATCGTCGTACCGAACTCCCTGCCGTTCTTCGCGGCGCTCGCTGCGATCACCTTCATCGGCAACTGGAACTCGTTCCTCTGGCCCCTGGTGATCGGCCAGGACTCCTCCTCCTGGACCGTCCAGGTTGCCATGTCCACCTTCGTCACCGCCCAAACCATCAACATCCACGAACTCTTCATGGCCGCGGCCGTCTCCATCCTGCCGCTGGTCCTGATCTTCCTGTTCCTGCAGCGCTACCTGATCCAAGGAGTAACCCAATCCGGCCTGAAAGACTGAAAGGACACCGCCTCCGACGGCGCCTGTTCTTTGGCCGACTTCGTCGACGCCGCGAGTCGTGCACACGCCTAGCCGCGTTCGGCGATCAACCGAGACCCCGGCGGGGAGTCCACCAGGCTCCCCGCCGGTCGGCCCCATCAGCACCGGAGCATCGAGGCGATCCGTCGTTCAGCCTGCGCGCCGATCGTGACGGGCAGTGGTTCGAGCTCTTCGCGAGCCAGTTCGAGACGTTGTGGGAGAGCGCCCGTACGTTGCCGCTCGTGTCAGCGGACCGAGGCGAGTAGGCCTCACCTGCAAGGGATGAGGTGAGGGCGGGGGTGGTCCGGGAGGGTGGGAGTTGGAGGTGGCGGATGGCGACGTTGACGGTGTGGAAGTTCGGTACGTGGAATGGGGCGAATCAGGCGATCGGCACTTTGGAGGGGTTGGCCAAGCAGGGGCTGATCAAGGTGCATGATGCCGCGTCGGTGTCGTGGCAGCCGGAGGCCAGGCGGCCGAAGACTCGGCAGGTGCGGAATCTGACCGGAGTCGGTGCGATCGGCGGCATGTTCTGGGGGATGTTGTTCGGGATGATCTTCCTGATGCCGTTCGCCGGTGCTGCGATCGGGGCCGCGTCAGGTGCGATCGCCGGATCGCTGGTCGACGTGGGGATCAGCGACGACTTCATCAAGTCGGTGCGCGATCAGGTCACACCTGGTACGTCGGCCCTGTTCCTGCTGTCGAGCGACGCCGTACAGGACAAGATCAGAGCCGCCTTCGCCGCCACCGGCCTCCAGATGCCACAACTCATCCAGTCGAACCTCACAGCCGAACAGGAAGCTGCCCTCCGCGAGATGTTCGCCGGTTAGGTCTCGCGCCAGGTTTCGGCGAATGCTAAGGCGGCGGAGCTGCCGAACCAGCCTTCGGGTTGGTGGATTTCGCCGCGGGCGGTGGTGCTGTTCACGCGGACGTCGGCTGCGGCGCATGGGCAGGCGACGGCGTACGTGTCGAAGCCGGTGAGTTGTGTTCGCACCTCGAAGCAGTCGAGTACGTCGCGCCACTCGAGCTCGATCGTGGTCGCAGCGGCGACGCCCGTGATCCGGTGGAACCGCTCGCCGCCGGAGACCTCGACGAACCGGGCCGGAACCGGCGGGCCGGTCTCGATCCCGCGTCCGCGGATCAGGTCGTAGTCGCGATAGAAGTGCTCCCAGACGTACCCGGCCAACTCCGGGTTGTCGGCGTACATCCCGACCGGCGCGTCGGACCCGAGTCCCGACCCGTCCGGATCGGTCCAGATCAACAGCGCCCGCCCTGCACCGACAGGCGAGTACCGCGCTGTCCACATGCTCACCAGTACGACGATGTCGTCGCTGCCCGGGCGATACAGAACGATCATCGGATTCTCGCCGGCGATCTTGATGCCGCGCTGAATGATGGGCTCGACCATCCTCGATGCTCCCACGGCGCGTGCAGCTGAAGTTGTGGGGATGGCAGAAGTTCCGGAACCGGGGTGGGAAGTTCCGCGACCGGGGGAGTCTCGGGCGAGGTTGGTCGGACACCGCTGCGCGGTGGCTGTCTTGTCGGCCGCCTCCGGCGGCGTCGCACACCGCAACCCGGGTCCGGCGGAGTGCGGAGGACACGGGGCGGGGCCTTGAACAGGGAGCGGTTGGCGAGCACGCGTAATTTCCGGTAGTTGCCCACTGCGGGGGTGTCAAGGTCTCGATTCGCGCCCACGCCGTCGCGGGACTGCTCGGTCAGCTCCGGGCCTCAGCGCTACGTCGTACGGCGGATTGTTGCTAGCCAGGCGGGGGCGGTGGTGGTGTGGGGGAGGTTGGCTCGGATTTCGGTTGGGGTGACTGTGATGACGGACCAGGCGGTGGTGAAGGGGGCCTCAAGAGCTGCCTGGGTGAGGGGGTGTGGGCCGCTGGTGGGGCCGGCGTCGCGGAAGCACAGGATGTAGAGGGTTGCGCCGGGCTGGGTGACTGCGGCCAGGCTTGCGACGTACTCCTGGCGCTCGTCGGCGTCGAAGGTGTGGAACAGGCCGCAGTCGAGGACCGTCTGGAAGCTGCGGCCCAAGCGGTCGAGGTGAAGGGCGTCGGCGTACGCGAACTCGGCCTTGAGCCCCCGCGCAGCGGCCTTCTCGCGGGCGAGGGCCAGCGCGGTCTCGGCGACGTCGATGCCCAGCACGGGCAGACCGAGGGATGCCACGTGCAGGGCGTTCTCGCCGGTCCCACAGCCGGCGTCGAGCACCGGGCCTGTGAAACGCGAAGCTGCCTGTGCGACGGCCGGCTGCGGGCCGCCGAAATCCCAAGCGGGCGGTCCGTCCTGGTACGACGCATCCCAAGGCTGCCCCGCCATCCGCTCATGACTCGTTGGCGGCCGTCCCTCATCGGCTGAGACCATCGCGATCGCCTCCCGCAGCCGATCCTGCCACGAGCCGGGCGACCACCACTTGCACCCGCAACGAGCTCGCCGCGGTCAGGCCGGTGGGGGCGACGCCTCGACGAAGGTTTGCCGATCGTGGGACCGGTGGGCGCTAAAGCCCCGACGAGGGTGCGGCCACCGTCAGGGGGTTGCGTCTACTACGGCGGTCCAGTCGTTGGGGTCGTGGGGGATTGAGATGTGTTCGTGGGTGATCAGCCAGTGGTTGTTGATGTGGCGTAGGCAGACGGTTGAGTGGACCCAGACTGCGAGTTCGAGGCCGTTGCGGCGGGTGCCGCTGTCCAGGTGGAGCATGTGGGCGAAGGCGACATCCCCGCTCACGGCGACGCGCTGGTCCTGGGTTTCCAGGCCGATCCCCCCGTCGTACTCGTCGAACCAGCGGACGAAGTTGCGCCGTACCTCGTCTGCGCCGATGAACTGCAGCGGCGCGATCACGTCGTAGTACACGATGTCGTCGGCGTACAGCGACATCAGCGCGTCGATGTCCTTCGGCAGGCCTCGACCCGCCGCTCCAGCAACTCGTCGATTGCCACGTCATAGCTCGTCTGTGTCATACCGGTACGACGAAGCAGTCGGCCAAACTGTGAGGCTAGCTCGACGCACTCGCGTACGAACGAACCCCGTGTCGCCAGAACAGACGCACCAGTACGACGGCCACGAGCGCCAACCCGACTCCGCCCGCAACCGGCGCCCACCCGATCCCACCGGCCACCGCCTGCACGGGGAACGTCGTTGCGAACGCCACCGGGAACGCGAACGTGAGAAACGCGCGCACCGCAGTCGGGAAGAACACCAGCGGATAGCGCCCCGCCTCGACCAGGTTCAGGAACACGAACCCGATCGGGCTCACCGACTGCAACCAGAACGCGAGGAAGGACATCGCACTCCACACGCAGACGAGCAGCACCAGGCCGGCCGCGGCGAGCACCACCGCCTGCAGGATGTCCACCGCGCTCGGCCCGGCGTCGGCCTGCACCAGGCCGACGACCAGCACAACGATGCCGCTGGCAACATTGCTCAGCTCCGCGACGTTGATCCACCGCAGCGTCAAGTAGAACTGGCTCGACACCGGCCGCAGCAGCACGCCGTCGAGCTCGCCCTCGGTGATGTACGACGTCATCCGGTTCAGGTTCGGGGCGACGAACGTCGCCAGCAGACCGGTCGCGATCTGGTACATCCCTACTAGCGCGATCACTTCGGCCCGCGACCAGCCGTGCACCTCGTCGGTGTATCCGTACAGCAAAAGGATCGGCACGGTCCCGAGCCCGAGCTGGACCAACCCGACCAGCAACGTGGTCAGGAAGTGCGCCCGGTAGTGCGTCTCGCGGACGATCGCCTGCGCGAGGAACCGCCGCCACAGCCGGAGGTGCCGCAATTGCACATGCAGCCAGGTGCGATCCAGCGGCCGCCGTTCGTCGGCGTGGGTACGGAGGTCGCTCATGCGCCGACCGCCGAGTACGCGCGGATCCCGACCGACCAGACGAGTCGAGCGAGTACGCCGAACACGACGACGTACCCGAGCTGAAGCCCCAACCCCACCAGGAGCTCCGCCCCGGACAACGACCCCACGACGATCTCGACCGGGAACGACACCGTGAACCGGAACGGCTGGTTGTCGACGAACCCACGCGACCAGTCCGGCATCAGCGCCAGCGGTACGACGGCGCCGGACAGGACGCCCGCGATGATCACCCGGGCCTGTGCGAGTGCGGTCACGTCGTCCATCCAGAACGCGAGCGACGCGATCAGGATGTCGATCGTGAACACCAGGATCGCCCCGAGCACCAGGCTGACCCCGAACAACGCCCAGTGGCCCGGGCCGGCCGGGATACTCATCGAGTCCTGGAAGATCCACCACAGCACGCCGATCATCGGGACCAGCGCGATCATCTTCAGGAACTTCTCCGACAGGTTGTTCGCGACGAACCCGATCAGCAGCGACGCCGGCCGCACCATCCAGCTGGACAGCTTGCCGAGCCGGATGTCGTTGGCGAGGAAGCCGGTCATCCACGAGGAGGTCGCCATCGTGACGAAGCTCAGCAGCACGAAGTACGTCGTGAGGTAGCTCTCGTCGACCGGGAGGCGGGCCCCGTTCGCGATCGCCGTACGCCAGATCAGCAACGAGATGATCGGCACGCAGATGTTGGCCGCCATGAAGATGACCCAGGCGCCGCGGTAGATGGACTGCTGCGCGATCTCGGCCGCGGTCATCCGGCGCAGTACCCGGAGGTTGCGGACCAGTGCGCTCACGACGGGTCCGCCAGCGTGCTGCGGCGCAGGAACAGGTCGCGCATGATCTCCTCGATGTCGGCGTCCGCGACGTCGAGGTCGACGAGCGGGCCAAGCCGCGTGAGCTGTTCCAGCACCTGGCCGGCGCGCTCGCGATCCACCTCGAGCTTGACCACCAGGCCGGAGCTCTCGACCGCAGTCACATCGTCCAGCGTTGCCAGCGGGCCGGCGTCGACCTCGTTCGCGTACGTCGCCCGGACGAGCTTGCGGGGTCGCGCCGTACGCACGAGATCGTCGAGACCGCCGTCGTACTGCAGGCGCCCGTGGTCGATGATCATCACCCGCGAGCAGAGCGCCTCGATGTCGTCCATGTCGTGGCTGGTGACGAGGATCGTCGTACCGCGAACTCGGTTCAGGTCCTCGAGGAACGTGCGGACCCGGGCCTTGGCGACGACGTCGAGCCCGATCGTCGGCTCGTCCAGGAACAGGATCTCCGGCCCGTGCACGAGCGCCGCCAGCAACTCGAGCTTCATCCGCTCACCGAGGGACGTCTTGCGAACCTGGACATTCAGCAGGTCCTGTACGTCGAGCAGCTCGGCGAGCTCGGCAACGTTCCGCTCGAACTCCGCCGCCGGCAGCCCGTACATGTCCCTGTGCAGCAGGAGGCTCTCCATGGCCGGAACGTCCCACCACAGCATCGTCTTCTGGCCCATGACGAGCGCGATCCGTCGCAGGTAGTCGTACTTCCGGTCCGACGGCCGGCAGCCGAGCACCTGCAACTCGCCGGACGTTGTGTAGAGCAACCCCGACAACATCTTCAGGGTCGTCGTCTTCCCCGCCCCGTTGGGCCCGAGCAGGCCGACGACTTCGCCCCGCTCGATGCTGAACGACACCGCGTCGACCGCGAGCCGCGTCTCGTACTTCCGCCGTACCAAACTCTTGATCGCCCCACCCAGCCCGGCGCCCTGCTGGTGGAACGTGTACGTCTTGGTGAGATCGCGCGCCGCGATCACCGGTTGATCACTCACGATGGGTGCACCGCCTTCGAGAGTCGGTTGCCTGCCGGACCGGGCAGCACCACCGCGCACAGCGCGGAAGTCTCCCGCGACGTGCGGCCACCACCCCGAACGTATGGCACCCCGGAAACCGCTGTCCACCCATTTGCATTGGCCCACGCGCCGCTACGCCTGCTCCTTCGTCGCGTGCTTCGCCACCGCTCCCACCCCACCCAACCTTCCCTGCGGGGCCTCGCGCCCAGCCGGGCTCCTTCGTCGCCGGCGTTCAACCGCCACGTGGTCGCGCCAGGAGGCGATCCGTCGTGAGCCGGTGCGCACCCGGGCCGGCCACCAGACTGAGCGTCGACGGGGACCTGCCTCGTCGGAGGTTCCCCGCTGGGTTCGTACAGCTGCTCGGGGCCTCGGACATCTGACTTGGTGTCCGAGGTCCCCGCATGGTGTCCGAAGGTCCGGCCAGGTACTACTCGGTTACCTGGTAGGTGGGGGTGATCAGGGCTCGGGCGAGGGTGTGGAAGGCGAGGTTGAAGCTGACTACGGCGGGGGTGGCGTCGGAGTCGACGTCTAAGGCCTCTACGTCGATGGCGTGGACGGCGAAGTAGTAGCGGTGGACCTGGTCGCCGGCGGGTGGGGCGGCGCCGCCGTAGTTCTTGGTGCCGAAGTCGTTGCGGACGTGGAAGGCGCCGTTGTCGAGGCGTTCGGTGGTGCCGGCGCCGGTGTCGAGGGAGGTGACGGTTGCGGGGAGGTTGACCAGGACCCAGTGCCAGAAGCCGGAGACGACAGGGGCGTCGGGGTCGAAGCAGGTGACGACGAACGCCTTGGTCTCCTCGGGGAACCCGGACCAGCTCAGCTGCGGCGAGGTGTTGCCGCCGGCGAAGGCGTGGTCGTCCGACAGCGGCTCGCCGTCGGCGACGTCGGTGCTGGTGACGGTGAAGGTGCCGGCCTTCGGGAGCAGTGCGTACGGGTCCGGTGCGACGGGGCGATCGAGCGACATCTGGGAGCCTCCGGGGTCTCGCGACGTGTGGTGATTCCGACATTACTGTCCACATCACACGGATTCGTCCAGGGGCACCCGGGTGGAGATGCGAAGATCGGACCAGGCGACGAGTGGAGGACGTGCGGTGGAGGAGTACCTGGCCCGGATCGGCCCGGCGGACGCGGTGGCGATGCGGGCTGCCGCGGAGCGTCAGCTCGCGTTGACGAAACCGGCCGGTTCACTTGGCGTGCTGGAGGAGTTGTCGGTCCAGGTGGCCGGGATGACCGGCACTTGCCCGCCCGCCGTACCGGCGCCGGCCGTGGTGACCGTCTTCGCGGCCGACCACGGCGTCCACGCACAGGGCGTGTCGCCCTGGCCGCAGGAAGTGACCGCCGCGATGCTGGCGAACTTCGCCGCCGGCGGCGCCGCGGTCAACGCTTTCGCGGCGAACAACCGGGTCGACGTCCGCGTGGTCGACGTCGGCGTGGCGGCCGACGTGGACGAGTTGGACATCGTGCACGCCAAGGTCCGCCCCGGCACCCGCGACCTGTCCGTCGAGCCGGCCCTGACCGAGGACGAGGTGATGGCGGCGATCGCGGTCGGCTTCGACCTCGCGAACACCCTGGTCAAGGACGGCTACCGCTGCCTCCTGACCGGCGACATGGGCATCGCGAACACGACCGCCTCGGCCGCCTTGATCGCGACCTTCACCGGCTCGACCGCGGACGTGGTCACCGGCCGCGGCACCGGCATCGACGACGCCACGCTCGCCCACAAGACCAAAGTGATCGCGGAGGCTCTCGCGCACCACGACGTACCGGCGACGGAGCCGCTCAAGGCCCTCGAGGCGTACGGCGGCCTCGAACACGCAGCCCTGGCCGGGTACATCCTGGGCGCCGCGGCCAACAAGGTCCCGGTCATCCTCGACGGGGTGATCGCGGGCGCCGCCGCCCTGGTCGCGCAGGCGTTCCATCCGGCCGTGATCGACTACTGCGTCGCCGGCCACCGCTCGGCCGAGGCGGGCCACGCGATCGCGCTGAAGACGCTCGGCCTGCAGCCGCTGGTAGACCTCGATATGAGGCTGGGCGAGGGGACAGGCGCGGTGGTGGCGTACCCGATCCTGACCTGCGCCGTCCGCGCGCTCGGCGAGATGGCCACCTTCGAGTCCGCTGGGATCAGCTCGTGACGAGTCAGTACCTGTCCGGCCTGGTGCTCGAGGGACGCCGCGTGGTCGTGGTCGGCGGCGGCGGTGTCGCCCAGCGACGGCTGCCGCGGCTGATCGAGTCCGGCGCGCAGATCGACCTGATCTCCCCGGCGATCACCCCGACCATCGAGGGCCTGCTCTCCAACCCGTCGCTGACCTGGGTCGAGCGCGGCTATCAGTACGGCGACCTCGACGGAGCCTGGTACGTCGTCGTGGCGTCCGACGACTCCGATGTCAACGACCGGGTGTCGGCCGAGGCCGAGGAGCGCCGGATCTTCTGCGTGCGGTCCGACGACCGGTCCAGGGCGACTGCGTGGACGCCCGCGTCCGGGCAGCACGACAACGTGACGATCGGCGTGCTTGGTGGTGGTGATCACCGGCGTTCGGCCGCGGTCCGGGACGCGATTCTGGAGGAACTGCGCTCGGGTGCGTTGGCTGCGCGCGAGGTCGACAGGCGGCCGGGTGTCTATCTCGTGGGTGGGGGACCGGGGGATCCGGATCTGATCACGGTCCGCGGGCGCAGGTTGCTCGCCGAGGCCGACGTCGTCGTGGCGGACCGGCTGGCGCCGCAGCAGTTGCTGGACGAGTTGCACCCGGACGTGGAGCTGTTCGATGCGGCCAAGTTGCCTCGGGGGCGGGCGGCTCAGCAGGAGGAGATCAACCGGATCCTGGTCGATCGCGGTCGGCAGGGGAAGGTCGTCGTACGGCTGAAGGGCGGCGATCCGTACGTGTTCGGTCGCGGCTTCGAGGAGGCGCTGGCCTGCGCGGAGGCCGGCGTGCCGTGGACGGTCGTGCCGGGGATCACCAGTTCGATCTCGGTGCCGGCGGTGTCCGGGATCCCGGTGACGCATCGCGGCGTGACGCATGAGTTCACCGTGGTGTCGGGTCACATCCCGCCGTCGCATCCGGACTCGCTGATCAACTGGGACGCGCTGGCGCAGCTGTCCGGCACGCTGGTCCTGCTGATGGCGGTCGAGAACCTGCCTGCGATCACCGAGCGGCTGATCGCCGCCGGTCGCCCGGCGAGCACCCCGGCCGCAGCCATTGCCGACGGCACCCTTCCGGGTCAACGGATGGTGACGTCCGACCTGGCCGGGATCGCCGACACGATGCAGGAGGCAGGCGTCGGAGCGCCCGCGATCGTTGTCATCGGCAACGTAGTCGAGGTCGCAGCACAAGTCGGCGGCGCTGCCGCCGCGGAGCCGGGTGCGGGAGCGGAGGCGGGCGGGGCGGGATGAGTCGGCTCGTGGGGGTGGAGGATGCGGGGGACGAGCGGCTGGCTGATTATGTGCGGTTGCGGGAGGTGAACCTGCGCCGGCTCCTCGAGGAGGAGCACGGGCTGTTCATTGCCGAGGGCGACAAAGTGATCCGCCGGGCCGCGGAGGCCGGTTTCGAGCCGCGCTCGTTCCTGCTCGCACCGCGCTGGCTCGACTCCCTGCACGACGTACTCGCGAAATGGCCCGACACCCCCGTGTACGTCGTCTCCGAGGAGTTGGCCGAGCAGGTCACCGGCTTCCACGTGCACCGCGGCGCGCTCGCGTCGTACCGGCGTCAACCGGCCGTCCCGCTGCCCGACTTGCTGACGAACGACGTACGACGGATCGCGATCTTCGACGACATCGTCGACCACACGAACGTCGGCGCCGGGTTCCGCGCCGCCGCCGCGATGGGCGTCGAGCTCGTGCTGGTCACGCCGACCTGCGCGGACCCGCTGTACCGGCGGTCGATCAAGGTCTCGATGGGCACGGTCTTCCAGGTCCCGTGGACCCGGCTCACGTCCTGGCCCGGCGACCTGGACACCCTGCAGGACCGCGGGTTCGTCGCGGCCGCGTTCGCGCTCACCGACGACTCGATCAGCCTCGACGACCTGGTCGCCCGCCGCGACGACCGGCTCGCGCTGATCTTCGGCACCGAAGGGCACGGCCTCAAGCCGCACGTGCTCGAAAAGGCAGATCTGACCGTGCGCATCCCGATGGCTGGGGGTGTTGACTCCCTGAACGTGGCATCCTCGGCCGCAGTCGCCTTCTACGCGACGCGACGTTAAGGGGGAGTCATGCGTACGACGGAACGCCTGCTGCTGCGCCCGTTCCGCGACGACGACCTGGAGCCGTGGGCCGCGTTGAACACGGATGCCGAGGTGATGAAATACCTCGGGAAGCCGTTGAATCGGCAGGAATCGGACCGGATCGCGTCGGGCGTCAACAAGCGGTTCGCCTCGGACGGCACCGGGTTCCTGGCGATCGAGCGCCGTACCGATGGTGCCTTCGTCGGCGCCTGCGGGCTGCAGTTCACGCCGTGGTACCCGGACGACTTCGAGATCGGCTGGCGACTCGCCCGCGCGTACTGGGGACACGGTTACGCGACTGAAGCGGCGGCGTCCTGGCTGGAGTACGGGTTCACCACGCTGGGGCTCCCCCGCGTCATCTCGGTCACGGACACGCCGAACCTGCGCAGCATCGGCGTGATGCGCCGGCTCGGCATGAGCTTCGACCACGAGGCGAGGCTGGAGGAGGACGGCGAGCAGTTCGACGCCACCATCTACTCGATGACGGCCGCGGCCTGGAGTGCGAGAACCGGTGGACGCGGGTGATCTGATGGGGGCATGCCGAAGGTAGTGCTCGTCACCGGGATGCAGGCCGCGGGGAAGTCGACGATCGCGCCGCTGCTCGCCGCTCGGCTCGGACCGCCCGCCGCGACGCTCGACGGTGACGTGTTCTACCGCGGCGTCGTCGCCGGCGCCGACATCATGACGCCCGATCCGTCGCCAGAGGCGCTACGTCAGCTGCACCTCCGGTACGACGCTTCCGCGCTGATCGCTCAGCACTACGCCGACGCCGGGTTCGACTTCGTCTGCAGCGACAACATCTTCGAGGACGACGTCGAGCGCTGGTTCGGCCGGCTGCACGACGTCGATCCGTACTTCGTCATGCTGACCCCGTCGGTCGAGTCCGTCGTGGAACGCGAGCTCGCCCGCGGCGGCAACAACGCCTACCGCGACTGGCAGGACGCCGACGGCGGCCTGATCAACGCCGTCCGGGCCTTCCAGACGTACGTCGACAACACCCCACGCCGAGGCCTCTGGCTCGACACCACCAACCTGACCCCGGACGAGTCGGTCGAGGCGATCCTCGCGGACCTGGACAAGGCCCGCTGGTAGGTCAGGTCGCCGGGGTGCCTTCGTGGTCGGTTTCGTGTTCGATCATGGGGGAGACGGGCCAGTCGGCGGGGTAGTCGGGGGCCAGCTCCTCGGCTTCGCCGAACAGGCGCTTGCGGTACTTGCGGGAGAGCCGGTCGCCGAAGACGGTGCCCTGGGTGTGGTCGGTCTCGTGCTGCAGGCAGCGGGCCAGCAGGCCGGTTCCCTCGAAGGAGACCGGCTCGCCGTGCTGGTCGAGGCCGGTGACCCGAGCGAAGTCGGGACGGGCGCACTTGGTGAAGGCGCCCGGCAGTGACAGGCAGCCCTCGTCGCCCTCGTCGAGGCGGCGGTCCTTGCCCTCGGGCAGCTCGATGACCGGGTTGCAGACGACGCCCTGGACCCGGTTCCCGTCCTTGTCCGGGCAGTCGAACACGAACACCTGCAGGTCCACGCCGACCTGGTTCGCGGCCAGTCCGACACCCTCGGCCGCGTTCATCGTGGCGACCATGTCCGCGATCAGCGTCTGGAACTCGTCCCCGAAGTCGGTCACGGGCTGGTTGATCCGGTGCATGACGTCCTCACCCCACCGGGTGATAGGCCGCACCGAACCGTTCTCAGGCAACGTAGACATGCCGGAAATCCTATCGACTCCGGCGACCACCCTGCCGGGTGGCTCGCGCCACCCGGCAGCGGCTGCTACTTGGCGTTGACCTCGTCGCGCCAGGCGACCCACTCGCGAAGCAGGCCGAGGTCGTAGTCGGGCCCCGACGAGTGCACGGTGAACAGCCGGGTGCCGACGTCGAGGAACTTCTTGCCGACGTCCTCGGGCTTCTTGTCGCCGACGCCCACCGAGCGCTCGATCTCGCCCGGGTCGCGGCCGATCGTCCGGCAGTGTTCGTCCAGTACGGCGTGCTTGTGCGCGATCGTCTCGGCGTCGCCGAAACCGTGCCAGATGTTCGCGTGCTGCGCGACCAGCTTCAGCGTCTTCTTCTCGCCGCCGCCGCCGATCAGCACCGGGATGTCCCGGGTCGGGCGCGGGTTGAGCTTGGCCCACCGCTTCTC
Source organism: Kribbella sp. NPDC050470 (assembly GCF_044458365.1). NCBI lineage: Bacteria > Bacillati > Actinomycetota > Actinomycetes > Propionibacteriales > Kribbellaceae > Kribbella > Kribbella sp. NPDC050470. Next base: position 61,490 of record NZ_JBITHV010000008.1, read on the forward strand.
GATCCGCGGCAGCGCCTCGCCGAGCGCGTCCAGCCGGCCGCCCGCCGTACCGAACTCGTAGCCGTACTCGTCGTAGTCCTTCTCGAACCAGCCCGAGCCGATGCCGAAGATCAGCCGGCCCTCGCTGATGTGGTCGACCGTGCGGGCCATGTCGGCCAGCAGGTCGGGGTTGCGGTAGGAGTTGCACGTGACCAGGGCGCCGAACTCGATCCGCTCGGTCGCCTCCGCCCAGGCGGCGAGCATGGTCCAGCACTCGAAGTGCAGGCCCTCCGGCTCACCGGACAGCGGGTAGAAGTGGTCCCAGTTGAACGCCACGTCGACGCCGATCTCCTCGGCCGCGGCCACGGTCCGCCGGATGTCGGCGTACTGGGCGTGCTGGGGCTGGACCTGCAGGCCGATCCGGACCGGGAAGGCGGCGTACGGACGGTCGGTGGACTCGGAATCTGTCATGGTGGAGATCCTATCCGGCTTTTCGGAGGACCCTCCGGATCAGGCCGGTATCCGAACGAGGCGGGGGTAGTGCGGGATGGAGAACGGCGACGAGATCGACGAGTTCGCGCGACTGTTCACCGGGTTCCTGGAGCGGATGCAGCAGCATCGCCGCGCGGGCGACCGGGAGAACCTGCTGGACCGGTTGCGGGCGCATCTCGGCGCCGACCCCGACCAGCTGCCGGTGGTGTCGTCGAGCTTCGCGCCGTACGACCTGCCGAACGTGCAATTCGCGATCGAGGCATGGTTCGACTCGTTCGAGTTGATCGGGCTGGCCGGGTCGAACCGCGGTCACCACTCGCTCGGTGAGGTGCTGGAGCTCGCGCAGTACGACCGGTTCGGCATCGGGTCGGTCGACTACGAGCGGCTGCCGATCGACGTGGACGAGGAGATGGACTGCGTCTCGTTCGGGTTCTACCTCGGGGTGCGGGGTTCGGAGCGGTACGTCGCGCTGCTGCGCTCGGCGAATCCGCAGTACGGGCGGATCCGGGTCGATCTGGAGGTGCTGGCGACCGGGAAGGCGGACAGCTTCCTCGATGCGCTGCCGGAGCTGATCCGGAAGAACAACATCTTCCGCGGGAAGGTGGTCTCTTTCGAGGGGCACGAGTTCGGGCAGGGGGTCGGGCCGTTCCGGCTGCATCCGCGGCCGGGCATCACGCGGGCGGACGTCGTACTGCCGGCCGGGGTCTTGGAGCGGGTCGAGCGGGAGGTGATCGGGATCGCCGACCATCGGCAGACGCTGCTGGACGCGGGTCAGCACTTGCGGCGCGGCGTGCTGCTCTACGGGCCGCCTGGGACCGGGAAGACGCACACCGTGCGGTACCTGCTGTCGCGGTTGCCGGCGTTCACCGTCGTACTGCTGGCGGGGACGAGCATCGGGTTCATCTCGCAGGCGTGTGCGTTGGCGCGGTTGCTACAGCCTGCGCTGATCGTGCTGGAGGACTGCGACCTGGTGGCCGAGGCCCGCGACTACTCGCGCGGGATGGAGAACCCGCTGCTGTTCCAGGTGCTCAACGAGATGGACGGTCTCGCGGAGGACGCCGACGTCGCCTTCCTTCTCACCACCAACCGCGCCGATCTCCTGGAGCCGGCGCTCATGCAACGCCCCGGCCGCGTCGACCTCGCCGTCGAGGTACCTCTGCCGGACGCCGACGGCCGCGCCCGCCTCCTGCACCTCTACGGCCCCGGCCTCGACCTCAGCCCCGACGTCATCGACCAGATCGTCACCCAGACCGAAGGCACCACCGCCTCCTTCACCAAAGAGCTGGTACGCCGAACCATCCTGCTGGCAGCCGAGTCAGGCACACCCCCCGACGCCGACCACCTCCGCAAGGCAACCGCCGAGCTCCTCTCGTCCCAAGACGCCCTGACCCGCCGCCTCCTCGGCGCCACCAACGGCGAAACCCCCGACTACACCCCACCTCCGCCGGCCGGCCCCGCCCTCTACCCGGGCTGACCGCGAGGGGTGTCTGTGCGGTCCAGCCGTCAGGGCTGTGGCCTCAGCCACCGTTCGAGTCGCACCTGAATCCAGTCGCGCAGGGACGTCCGGGTGCTGTTCAGTCGCGCCACCAGTACTCCAAGCGCCAGCCCGACCAGCAGGGCTGCGGATCCTAGGCCGGCGAGCACCACAACCCACCACGAGGCATCGCCTCCCAGCAGCGCCGCGAGTAGCAACGCGGCGCCGAGCAGAGCAGCAGCGAACCAGACCGCGGAGCGCAGTAGTGCCACCGCGCCGCCTTGTGCGCGGGCGGACTTCACCTGGCCTGCCGTCAGGACGCTCCACACGAGATCGCGCGTCGGCTCGGTGAACCACCGGACGAGTTGCTCCAGGGTGCTGTTGCTCCTGGTCTCGCGGCCTGCGACGACCTTGATCCACTGCCCGGGTCGCTTGCCGAGACCACCCGAGACGTGCACCAGTCGGTCGCCTAGACCGGTGGTGGTCGACGCTGGCTTGTTGCGGTCCTGGTCAGCATCGTTGAGCGCATCGATCATCCGGCCCAGTCCACCCCAGACGGAGGCGGACAGGAAGTCATCCCGCAGGCTGTGAAGCCGTTTGGCGACCGCTACGTCTTCCCAGTTCTCGGCAGCCAGTACTTCGCGTTGGGTTGCACCTACCCACTCCTCCGCTGCCTGGGCGTCTTGACCTGCGTGCAGCAGCGTGCCGATGTGCGCGACCGCGTGCAGCCGGCCCATCAGCCAGTCCCAACGACGCCAGTCTGCCGCTCCGAACGCGCCGAAGTGACCGACCTGTGTCCCATACAGGATCCGGTCGCCCAGATCGGTGGCAAGTTTCCGATCCGGAGCGCTCAGCACAGGCAACGCGACGTCCGGACCAAGCCGAACGAAGCGGAATGGGGCACTGCGCCGATCGGGTGTGCGGGACGACGTGCAGCGGGAGACCACCTCCGTCGCGAGTGCCAATTCGACCAGGTCCGCGCCGTCTGGGATGGATTCCTCGAGTCGGCGGATCTCCTGGCCCAGTGCCTCGGGCACCCGGTGATCGGAGAAGATGCGGTTGAGCGCGGTGGCGACTTGGACCTCGGGTGTCCGGGTGGTCAGTTGCGCTGCCTTGACGGCCGGAGTAAGTGCCTCCCGAACGGCGAGGATGTTGCGCAGCACCTCGCTGGCCTTCGAGATGTCGTCCTCCAGTTCGGGGACCGAACGGGGACGGCTCAGGTCGCCGACCTTGGCGGCGTTGAACGCGTCGGCCAGGTTGGACCGCAGCCACCGCAGGACCAGACGCGTCACCCGTTCGGCCGGGCCGAGACCCCACGGCCACACCACCTGTCCGCTGGTCGCGACGAGCGTCGGGGCAACTGCGGCGCCTTCAGGCGGTGTCCAGGTCAGATCCAGCTTGAGGATCTCCTTGACCGCCTCGTCCGAGACTGCGGCGGCCTTGTCGAGCACTGTCGTGCGTCCGGATCTGGAGACCGTGACTGCTTCCCATACACCACCTGCCGCGCGGCCCCGGGTGTAGGTGGGCTGTAACTGCTCGGCCGCGAGCATGACCCGCGCCCGCTCCATGGGGTCATGACATGCCTTGTTGAACAGGCGTTGCGTATCGGACCAACTGGCGTCGGCGTCCAGCAGCAGCCGCTCCAAATCCTCCATGTCAGATCGAAAGTCCACCTCACGGGGGAACTGGATCGCTGAACCGGCAGTCTGCTTCCAAGACGGCTCGTCGTCGGACACCGCGGTGGTCGCCTTGCCGACTCCGGAGGACGGAACGACGTACACCAAGTACCGGCTGGCATGGCTCTCGACCTCGCTGCGGGACACCGTTTCCAGCACTGGGCCGAACGGCGCGTTGTCGAGTACCCCGCCGTCCATCAGCCACGACGGCGCCGTGTCGGTCCGTCGTGGCCGCTCGCGAGGTGGCCGTACTTTGTTCAACTCGTCGTCCTCGTTGACCGGCGCGAACGCGACCGGGAACGACGCCGACGCCCGCGCGGCGCGGGCCAGGAGGCTGGTGTCGCCGAACTGGGCGCCGGGATCCGGTGGCGCGGGGAACTCGATCGATCTACGGTCATAAATTCTCGGCAGGTCGGTGGTGAATCGGTACAAGAACCGGTGATCGGCCACGTCGAACGGCGTGCCGGCGTAGTCGTAGGCATCAAATCCCTGCTCGCCCAGTCCGGAGGCGGTGGTGAATAGAGTCACCGGATGGTTTGCGGTCGGTGTGCGTTTATCGGCCAAGCACGTCAGCAGTCGGGTGGCCTCCTGCAAAAAGAATCTGCCGTTCAGCACCGAACCGGTTCGTTCGCCGGCATTGTCAGGCAGTAACTTCGTCGCCTCCAATGCCCCCAGTTCGCGCCACTGCTCGCGTAGCCACGGACCACGAGTCTTGACGTCGGCTCCATCGGTCGGGTCGAGGGTTGCGTCGTGAGCGATCGCCGTTGCCAGCATCACCCCGTTCAAACCGCCGGCACTCGTGCCGGCGATCACGTCGATGACCAATCGCCGTTGCTCGTACCCCTGCTCCGGGCGCAGCAACTGCTGCCAGCGGGCGGCCACCTTCTCGTCGTACGGTTGCGCCGGAGGTGCACCCGGCGTGCTCGCGCGGCGGATCAGGTCGAGTTCGTGCGTGACGCCAGCCATCCACACCGCCAAGCTGACGCCGCCATTCATCACCAGTGCGATCCGAATCTCATGCTCGGCCATCTCGCTCCCCCTTATGAGCCCCCTTGACATCCACGTGTACTCGCGTTCGCCAGAAACTTCCAGAACGAACCTGAAACAGCACAATTCCGTGCGCAGTACGAAGCATTCCACGGCAACAGCCGACCCCGCGATAAAGCGTTTGCTGATCATGCTCCCCGGAAGTTCTGGTAGGCAGAATTTCTTGAGCAACGGTTGTGGTGGGGATCGGGTGGAGATGGCTGACGGCGCAGGGTTCAGGGGTCCCTCAGCGCGCCGGAGCGTGCGGTTACACACCGGGGGGAGGAGCGCTAGGGTCGGCGCATGAAGTCGTCGATTTCGCCTGTGCGATGGACTCCGCCTGCTGCGCCGCCGAAGCGTGAGCCGACCCGGATCGAGGTGCAGACGGTCGCGTTGCCGGGGGACGGGCCGGAGGACACGCTGATCGACGAAGACGGCAGCGTGCTCACCGGGCTGTACGACGGTCGCATCCTGCGGGTCAGCGCGGACGGCAAGACAATCACGACGCTCGCCGACACCGGCGGGCGGCCGCTGGGGCTGGAGTGGCTGCCGGACGGGAAGGTGCTGATCTGTGACGCCAACCGCGGGCTGCTGACGCTCGACAAGGACGGCCGGATCGCGACGCTGCTGTCCGAGGTCGACGGCCGGCCGATGCGGTTCTGCAACAACGCGGACATCACCCCGGACGGGACGATCTACTTCACCGACTCGTCGACGCGGTTCGGCATCGACGAGTGGATGGCGGACCTGCTCGAGCACTCCACGACCGGGAGCGTGTACCGCCTCACCCCGGATGGCGAGCTGACGCGGCTGACCACGGGCCGGGGCTTCCCGAACGGCGTGGCGCTGAGCGGCGACCGTCGTACGCTCTTCTGGGCCGAGTCGGCGACGTACGGGCTCTACAAGCTCGACCTGACGACCGACGGTGCGGAGCCGGAGCTGGTCGCGGCGATCCCGGGGTTGCCGGACAACATCGCGCGCGGGTCCGACGGACTGATCTGGGTGACGATCGGCTCGCCGCGGAACGCGCTGCTCGACTTCCTGCTGCCGAAGCAGCCGTTCCTGCGGACATTGGTGTGGAACCTGCCCGAGGCGCTGAAGCCCAAGGCGGCCGACATCATCGAGATCCAGGCGTACGACGACAACGGCACGCTGGTGCACGACCTCCGCGGCCACCACCCGAACTTCCACATGCCCACCGGAGTCCGCGAACGCGACGGCCACGTCTGGCTGGGCAGCATCGGCACCAACGCCCTGGCCACCTTCCCTACCCCCACCCGCTGAACGCGCCGCCGCCGGCTGGGTAGCCGACGACGAGGCAGCCGGCCGACAACGGTTCGGCGACGGGCAGGCCGAAGCCTTCGGAGATGCCGAGCGCGATGAAGACCGACGTCTCGCCGAGGGCTTCCGCGACCTGCTCCTCGGTCAGGCCGGAGAGCGGTAGGAGCTCGACATCCTGCGTGCGCGCGTCGTTGCGGAGGATCCGCTCGAGGACGGTCGACTCCAACGGGCGACGGCGCGGCATCCAGGCGATTCGCCGTACGGCGCGATGGCCGGGACGGAAGAGGTCGCTGTCGACGGGGTTGGGGATGTGGCTGAGGGGCAGGTGCGGGTGGACTCGGGCCAGTACGTCGATGCTCTCCCGGGAGACGGCCCAAACGTGCGGCGCGGGGGCCCAGCCCGGATAGTTGTCGGTGTGGGCGATGACTCGCACGCCGCCGCCGGGTGCCTCCGGCTCCTTGACTGCGTAAATGACGCGGCCGCTCACGTGGTGGTAACCAGAATGCGCATGGCCGGGATGCCTAACGGTTGCCAGGGGCAAACGGCCCGACGCACAAGCGCCGGCCAGGTCCTCGCCTGGCCGGCGCTCGTTCCCACAGCTCAGGGCTTGGGAGGTGGAACCTCGTCCTGGGGTTGTGGGGACTCCGGTACGTCGGTGCCGGGGGTGTCGTGGCCGTTGCCGGCGACGACCAGAGTGAAGTCGTCGCCGTGGTTGCTGACACCTTCGATGACTGCTGCCTCGACCGCCTCCGAGCCGATCGCATGCCGCAGCATCAGCGGATCCGTGCGCAGGTCCTTGGCCAGCGCGACCGCGAGCCCGACCATGACCAGCGCGAACGGAAGCGCGGCCACGATGGTCAGGTTCTGCAGGCCTTGAAGTGCCTCGGACCCGCCACCGCCGACCAGCAGCATCACCGCCGCGACGGCGCCGGTGAGCACGCCCCAGAAGATGACGACCGGCTTGCGGGGTTCGATCGCGCCGCGTTCGGACAGCGTGCCCATCACGATGGACGCGGCGTCTGCGCCGGAGACGAAGAAGATCGCCACCAGGACCACGACCACGATCGTCGTCACCGCGGCCAGCGGAATGTGGTCGAGCACCCCGAACAGCTGGCCCTCGGTGGTGGACTGCCCGGCGACGTCGACCCCGTTGCGCTGCAGGTCGATCGCCGTACCGCCGAAGATGCAGAACCAGACCAGGCTGACCAGCGACGGCACCAGCAGCACGCCGGTGACGAACTGCCGGATCGTGCGCCCGCGGCTGATCCGCGCGATGAACATCCCGACGAACGGCGTCCAGGAGATCCACCAGGCCCAGTAGAAGACGGTCCAGCCGGACAGCCACTCGGACATCGCGTCGCCGCCGCTGGCCTCGGTCCGGGCCGCCATCTCGGCCAGGTCGCGGAAGTAGTCGCCGATCGCGGTCGGGACCAGGTTGAGGATCAGCACGGTCGGGCCGGCGACGAAGACGAAGAACGCCAGGACGACGGCCAGCACCATGTTGATGTTGGACAGCCACTGGATGCCCTTCGCGACACCGGACACCGCGGACGCGACGAACGCCGCGGTGAGTACGGCGATGACGCCGACCAGCAACGCGTTACCGGTCTTGTCCAGCCAGCCCAGGATCTGCACGCCGGAACCGATCTGGAGCGCGCCCAGGCCGAGCGACGCGGCCGAGCCGAACAGCGTCGCGAAGATCGCGAGCCCGTCGATCACCTTGCCGATCGGTCCCTCGGTCCGGCGGCCGAGCAGCGGCGCGAACGCGGAGCTGATCAGCTGCGAGCGGCCGCGCCGGAAGGTGCCGTAGGCAATGGCTATCCCGACGACGGCGTAGATCGCCCACGGGTGCAGGGTCCAGTGGAACAGCGTGGTCGCCATCGCCGTCTGCAGCGCGGCGGACGAGCCGGCCTCGACTGTTCCCGGCGGCGGGCTGGTGAAGTGGGTCAGCGGTTCGCTGACGCCGTAGAACATCAGGCCGATGCCCATGCCGGCGCTGAACATCATCGCCACCCAGGACACGGTCTTGAACTCGGGCTCCTCGTCGTCGCGCCCGAGCGGGATCCGCCCGTACCGGCCGGCCGCCAGCCAGAGCACGTAGACGACGAAGGCGGAGGCCAGCAGGACGAACAGCCAGCCGGTGTTGGTCTCGACCCAGGTCAGGGCCGAGGTGGACGCCGTACCGAGACCGGTGGCGTCGGCGAAGCCCCAGGCGACGAAGGCCAGGGCGATGACCGCGGTGACGCCGAAGACGACGCGGTCGAGGCCGGAGCCGCGACTTCGGCTGCCGGGCGGAGGAGGTGCTGCGATGGCAGGGTGTTGTGCATGGTCGGGATTCGTGTTCTCTGCCGGGCTGTCGACATCGATCGCCACAGGTGAATCACGCCTCGCTTCGGCGCGCCTCCGTTTCCTTTTGGTAGGGGACTGCCTGACGACCGTGCCGAAGTTCGTGGCAAAACGCAACAATCGTGGTTTCGGCCACACTGTGGTTAGGGTGCGCTCATGCGATTCGGGATCACCATCCTGCCGGAGTACCGGTGGAGCGAGGCGGCGCCGCGGTGGCGGCGGGCGGAGGAGCTCGGGTTCGACCATGCCTGGACCTACGACCACCTGACCTGGAGCGGCCTGCAGGACGCGCCCTGGTACGGGACGACGCCGACGCTGACCGCGGCCGCAATGGTCACCTCGACGATCAAGCTGGGCACGTTCGTGACCTCGCCGAACTTCCGGCACCCGCTCGCGCTGACCCGCGACATCCTGGCGCTGGACGACGTCTCCGGCGGCCGGTTCCTGTGCGGGGTCGGCTCGGGCGGCGGGATCGACACCACGATCCAGGGCGGCCCGGAGCTCAGCCCCCGGCAGAAGGTGGACCGCTTCGAGGAGTTCGTCGTACTGCTGGACAAGCTGCTGACGACCGACGGCGTCGACTTCAAGGGCGAGTACTTCGAGACGCGGAACGGCCGGACGCTGCCGGGGTGTGTGCAGCAGCCGCGGGTGCCGTTCATCATGGCGGCCAACGGCCCGCGGTCGCTGCGACTGGCGACCAGGTACGGCGCCGGCTGGGTGACCACCGGGATCAAGTCAGCGGACTTCGACACCTGGTTCGCCACGGTCGTCGACCTGAGCCACCGCCTGGACGACGTACTCGAAGGTCAGCCGCTCGACCGCTACCTGGCGCTCGACTCCGCCCGCTTCTCGCTGAGCAGCGTCGACGCCTTCGAAGACGTCGTCGGCCGCGCCGCCGCCCTCGGCTTCACCGACGTCATCACCCACTGGCCCCGCCTGGAAGGCGTCTACGCCGGGTCGGTCGACGTGCTCGAGAAGGTGGCGGCTGAGGTCATTCCCCGTTGGCGTTAGCGCGGACCCAGGCGGGGATGACGTACCAGAAGACGGTGAACCAGGCGAGCACGATCGCGGTGATCACGATCGCGACCGAGCGGGAGAGTACGACGTCCAGCGCCAGCAGCACGCCGCCGGCCATCGCGATGACGAGGAAGATCATGCCGGCCGAGGCCATGTGACCGGCGATCGGGAGCATCCGGTCGCGCAGCTTCTGCCGGTAGACGACGCGGTGGAACGACACCGGCGCGAGGAACAGGCCGACGGCCAGGGCGGAGGCGATCAGGGTGCCGGCGTACACGTCGTGGGTGAACGAGTCGGCCTCCTGGAACTTGGCCTGGAAGGCGATGCTCAGCAGGAACGCGAACAGGATCTGGGTACCGGTCTGGGCCAGCCGGAGCTCCTGCAGCAGCTCGTTCCAGTGCCGGTCGAGCCGCTCGGTCCTGTGCTCGCCGTCCCGGTCGTACCCAGCCTCACTGTCGGTCATGTCCTTGACGGTACCCGCGGCGAAACGGTAAAGGGGCCGCACACCGGTGAGTGTGCGGCCCCTTCACTTCAGTTTCTCGAAGGGTGATCTGAACGGATCAGATCGGGCGGATGTTCTCCGCCTGCAGGCCCTTCTGGCCCTGGGTGATCTCGAACTCGACCCGCTGGTTCTCGTCCAGCGAACGGAAGCCCGACATCTGGATGGCCGAGTAGTGCGCGAACACGTCCGCGCCACCGTCATCCGGGGTGATGAAGCCGAAGCCCTTGTCAGCGTTGAACCACTTGACAGTACCGACAGCCATTTGTGTCTATCTCCTCGATGGCTTGTAACAATCCGCGACCCACACCTCATGGGCCACGCGTCGCCGAAAGGCCCCAGACGACAGACCGGCCATGCAGCACAGCAAAAGTCAGGGAGTCCAAAACTGCAACGCGATAACTGTAGCCGTTATCCGGCCGGGTGGTAGGGGTGACCGAGAACACGTGTCGCTAATAGTCGCCGGTCGCCACGTTCCGTGAACACCCCGAAACGCGCCCGGAACACCCCGCCGGGACCACGAAATCCCGCGCCGACCTGCTCGTTCGCCGCCGGGACCGGCGGCCGGGCGGTTCCAACGTGGGACTGCGCCCGGTACGCCGGGTGATGGACGCGCGAACCTGATCGATTTTTCGGGCGTGTCGCGCGCCTCTGGACAATCGTTGCGCAGACCGCGAGGGTGAGCCCGAAGGAGGCACGGTTGATCGTCACAGTGACCCGCAGCGGAGGCTTCGCCGGCCTGATGGCACACGGTGAGCTCGACACCACGTTCCAGCCCGACGCGGCCCGGCTGGAGGCCGCCGTCCGGGCGCTGGACCAGGGCAGGCTCGGTTCCGGGATACCCCAGCCGGACCGGTTCGTGTACCGGGTCGAGGTGCGTGACGCGCCGGGCTCGCCCGCCACGCACCTCACCGTCGCCGAGCAGGACCTCGACCAGACCACCGCCTGGCTGCTCGAACGGGTGCTGGAGACCTAGCGCCAGGCGATCTCCGGCGCGCGGTAGAAGTTCACGCTCAGCGCGTCCCACCGCGAGCCCTGACCGGCCAGCCGGTCCTTGTGCGTCGGCCAGTCGAGCGCGGACGCGGGGGACCAGCCGAGCTCGGCGATGCCCGGCAGCCGCGGGAAGGCCATGAACTCGACCTTGTCCACCTCGTCGAGCGTCTCCGACCACAGCGGCGCCTCGACCCCCGCGATGGCATCCGCAGGCAGGTCAGGGATGAGCGTGGACGGGTTCCAGCTGTAGGACTTCTCCACGCTCACCAGACCGGCCCAGGACAGCCCGTACGGGGTGTCCTTGTGGTACTTCATGTCCAGGTACGCACGGTTGGCCGGAGACAGCACGACCTTGGCCCCCCTGCGCCGCGGCTTGGCGTGCGAGGCCCTGCGACCGGGCGTCGTCGGTGCCCCAGTACGCGTACCGCGGTGAGTCGGAGATCGTCGTACCCGCGACACGGGCCGTTCTGCAGGGTGCCAGCGTCGGCCTTGGCTGGGAGCAGTTGGCGCAGAGTCGTGACGCCGCGGAACAGGCCCTCAGGCGTGGCCGCGGTGACAGCGACGCCGGAGCGGTCCGCGCGCTTGCTCACTCACTGGGTCAGGATCTTGCAAGGGTCTCAGCCATACTTGTGGGCCATCGCGATCGCCTGCGGTACGTAGCTCCCGCCGAACAGCACCACGTGGGTCAGCAGCGGGTGCAGCCGGTGCAGCCCGACCCGGTCCCGCCAGCCGTCCGCGAGCGGATGCACCTCGTCGTACGCGCGGAGCACTCGTTCGAGCTGTGGGAGCCCGAAAAGGCCGAGCATGGCCAGGTCGGTCTCACGGTGGCCGCCGTGCGCCGCCGGGTCGATCAGGTGGACGCCGTCGGTGCACCAGACGACGTTGCCCGACCACAGGTCCCCGTGGATCCGGCTCGGCGGGTCGGTCGGGTCGTCGTACGCCCCGGCTTCCAGGCGGATGCAGACCTGCTCGATCACCTGCAGCTGGTGCCCGTCGATCGTGCCCTGGTTGTACGCCGACCGCAGGTACGGCCGCAGTCGCAGGTTCGCGTAGAACTCGCCCCACGACTTCACCGGCTCCAGCGTGTGCGGCAGCCCGATCGTGCCGAGGTAGCCGTCGGTGTCCCAGCCGTCCGGCGGTACGCCGAAGTGCCGAGCGCCGGCGTCGTGCGTCACGGCCAGCCGACGGCCGAACTCGTCGGCCGCGGCACCGGTCGGTGGGGCGAGCTCGAGCCTGACCATGCTCAGATGACTGGGGGAGACGTCCAGGGGCTCCGCAACCGCCGCCCCACCGGGTACGGCGAGCCAGCGCAGGCCGGCCGCCTCGACCTCGAAGAAGCCCGGTGGCGCGTCATGCCGTCTCTTCACGAACTCGACAGCCATCCTCGCACTCTTGCATCAACCGGCGGCCGCGGGCCAGCACCGGCTCATCTGCCGTCATCGCCGTCAGCGCGAGGATCGCCAGCAGGCCGCCGACCAGGGCCACGCTGCGCACGCCGGTGTGGTCGAGCAGCACCCCGCCGATCAGCCCGCCGGCCGCGATCCCGACATTGAAAGCGACATTGGTGCCGGCCGAAGCGAGGTCCAGACTCCCCGGCGCCACGAGCAGCGTCCGGCTCAGGATGCCGACCGCCAGCATGCTGAAGGACATCCCGACGAGCGCGTACAGCAACACCGCCGGCGCCCGCTCGTGCCCGACCGAGTAGAGGGCCAGCAGCGATGCGCCGACCAGGGCCAGCGGCAGGACTACCGCCACCCACGGGTCCCGCTCGATGAGCCGGCCGATGAGCAGAGTCCCGGCCAGGCCGCCCAGCCCGCAGGCCAGCAGGATCGGGGCGAGCGCATCGGTGCCGAAGCCGCTGACGTCCAGCAGGAACGGCGTGACGTAGGTGTTGAACGTCAGGAAGCCCGCTACGCCGACAGCTGTGCTGGCCACGAGTACGGCGTAGCGACGCGTGCCATGAGCGCGTCCGCGGCTCGCTGTCGTCTGGTGTGCGCTGCCGCGAGGCAGGAGCGCCAGAACGGTCAGACCGGTCGCAGCCGCGAAGACGGCCATCAGGGCGAACGGCAGTCGCCAGCCGGCCTGCTCACCGAGCCAGGTGCCGAGCGGGATGCCGACGACCGGAGCGAGCGCGGAGCCGATGGACAGCCTGGCGACCACCCGGCCGTGGACTGCGGGCGGGAACAGGCTGGTCGCGATCGGGAAGATGATCGACCAGAACAGCGCATGCGACAGCGCCGTCAGCAGCCGCCCGACGAGCAGGACCTCGTACGTCGGCGCCGTCGCAGACACGGTCGCGCCGACGGCCATCAGGCCGAGCGTGGCGCCCAGGACGGGCCGGCGGGGGAGCCCGAGGGTGAGCCGGGCCAGCGGGATCGCGGTCAGCGCGACGAGCACGGCGTACCCGGTGACGAGCAGGCCGACGTCGGAGCGGGACCGGCCGAGGTCGTCCGCGATCACGGTCAGCAGGCCGATCGGCAGGATCTCGATCGTCACGTAGGAGAAGGTGCCGGCGCCGAGTACGGCGAGCACGGCCTGGGTTCGGCGGGACGTGTCGGACATGACGCCACCTGTGATTCCAGTAAAAGGGGTGATAGTGGTAGCATGTCACGTATGGCAGAAGACCGCAATGACGAACTCCGGATCGTCGGAGGGCATCCCGCCCTCGAGTTGGTGAACACGGTCGCGCCGCGGGTGGTCGGTGGCGCGGACGATCAGCGGGACTACATTCCAGGGCCTGAGGAGCTGCTGGCGTGGGGTCGCCGTACCGAGCTGCTCACCGAGGCTGAGGCGGATGCTGTCGGCTCCGCGTGGAGCGCTGCCCCTGGTGTGGCTGCGCAGGCGTTGCATGCGACGGTCGAGATCCGGGAGGCTGTCTACACGGCCCTGAGTCGGCGAGATCAGAGAGCCGAATTCGCTGCTGCGCTTGAGCTTCTGACGCTCCGTTGGTCGGCCGCCGCGGCGCGCTCGGTGCTCGTTCCAGGTGGTGCTGTCGCCGAGTTGATGGTCGGTACGTCGCCGGCGTCGATGATCCCGGATCGGCTGGTCAGCGCCGCGGTCGAGCTGCTGCGGACCGTCGACCTGCGGCAGCTCCGGGCCTGCCCGGTCGACGAGGGCGGCTGCGGCTTCCTGTTCCTCGACCGCAGCCGGAACGGGTCACGCCGCTGGTGCTCGATGCAGGACTGCGGGACTCAGGCGAAGATCCGCAAGCTCAGCGCCAAGCGCCGTTCTGCTTCCACTGTCTGACTGGTTAGCAGGTACGCTCACTGTCCGCGATCGTGTGACCCGTCAAGTAGGCGTGTCGAAAGATGCGAAGTGTCCGTCCGACCTGTCATCGTAGGCGGCCGGGCCTTCCGACCACGACGGGCCTGGCCGGTCCTGCCCCGGACAGGGGCGGGCAGTTGAAGAAAGAAGCTGGAGGACAGATGACGCAGGTGGCAGAGCAGCCGGGCAGTACTGCCGGGCGGCTCGGCTCGGTGGTGCTGGACTGCCCGGACCCACTCGAGCTCGCCCAGTTCTACTCGGCGCTGCTGGGGCTGGACATCGACGAGAACGGTGACGACGACTGGCGGAGCCTGACCGGCCCCGGCTCGTCGTTCGGGTTCTCGACGCTGGCCTTCCGGCGCTCGGAGGAGTTCGTGCCGGCGACCTGGCCCGGCACCGACGCGCAGGATCTCCATCTCGACCTCATCGTCGAGGACCTCTCCAGCGGTCACGCCAGCGTGACCGCGCTGGGGGCCGAACCGCTCGACCCCCTGGACCCACCCCCCGCCGAGAACGCTCGCGGCTGGCGGATCTACGCCGACCCCGCAGGCCACCCGTTCCGAATCTGCCTGGAGTAGGAACAACTGCCTGGATCGACAGCCCGCCCCGGCCACCCGGCCGGGGCGGGCTGCTGCTGTCTAGGTCCACTCGCTGCTGCCGGTGAAGGGGAAGTGGCGGCCCTCGACGTACCGGGGCCGGGGCTGATAGCTGTTCACGCCCGGCTCGCCGCGGAGGTGGAACGCGCTCGGGTACGGCGTCTCCGGGTCGGTGATCCGGGTCGAGGTCGGGATGTAGCGGATGGTCAGCCCGCAACGCCGGTTCGGCGAGGTGTTCGCGTTGCTGCCGTGCACGATGTTCGGGTGGTGCACCTCGACGTCGCCGGGCGCCAGCACCATGTCGACGGCCGCCGACTCGTCCACCTCGACCGCGATCTCCTTGCCCAGCACGCTCTCGACCTCGGTGTTGTCGCGCATCCCGGCCACCTCGGACCGGTGGCTGCCGGGGATGACCCGCACACAGCCGTTCTCCGGGGTGGAGTGGTCGACGGCCAGCCACAGCGTCACCACCTGCATCGGATCCAGCGGCCAGAACGCCGCGTCCTGGTGCCACAGCACCGGCTGCCCGGAGTACGGCGGCTTGGAAATGTAGTGCGACGCGAACAACGCGAGGTCCGGCCCGACGAACTCCGCGGCGATGTCGAGCAGCCGCTCGTCACTCACCAGCCGGACCCAGAACGGGTCGTCGCGCAGGTAGACGTGCCCGAGCTGCTCGGGCCGTACGTCGGGATGCCGCGCCTGCAGCCACTCGACATGGTCGTTCACTTCCTTGATCAGTTCCTGGTCGATGACGTCACGGAAGATGACATAGCCCTCGGTCTCGTACATGCCTCAATGCTGCGGTTGCCGGGAGGCGTCGTACTAGCAGCGAGCTGACGAGAACTTGTAGCGTGTTGATGTGGACCAGGTGCTGCGGTTCGAGTCGCACGCGTTCGGCCGGCCGTACCACGCGGCGCGGGTGCGGATCCCGGCGCGCGCCCGCGACACCGAGTTGCACACCCATGCGGACTTCCACGAGTTCATGGGCGTGGTCTCGGGTGAGGGCGAGCACCTGCTGACGACTGGCGTCGAGCGACTTCGCGCCGGTGACGTCGTTCTGGTCCGGCCAATGGATCGGCATGCCGTCCGCGGCTCGGCGCCGAGCGGCCTGGAGTTCATCAACGTGGCGTTCCCGAGCTCGGCCTGGCAGGGCTTCCTCGCCCTCACCAGGACCGATCCGGGCAGCGCACACCTGGCAGTTCATGCACCCGCCGCCATCGCGGTGTTCGAGCGCGCCCTCGAACGTTTCCAGGACAACCCCGGCCCGTACGACCTGATGCGGTTCTGGATCGACCTGCTCACCCTGGTCTCGCCGCACGACCCGTCGACCCGCCTGGGGACACCGGACTGGCTGGCCAAGGCCTGTACGGCGATGCGCGCCGAGGACAACCTCCGGGGCGGCGTGCCCAGACTGCTCGAGCTGGCCGGTGTCAGCCCGGCCCACTTGTCCCGATCGATGCGGGCGGCGTACGGCGTGACCCCGACGGACTTCGTCACCGACCTCCGCCTCGAGCACGCCTCATCGTTGCTGGCAGCAACAAACGACCCGGTCGCGGCGATCGCCGCCCGCTGCGGTTTCGCGAGCCAGTCGTACTTCAGCCGCTGCTTCGCCGCCGCCCACCGGCTCTCGCCGCGGGAGTTCCGCCGCCGCTCCCAGCGAGCCTTCGTCCCCTGAACCATCCACGGCCTGCCAGGCCGATCTGCTGCGGCGTTGAACCGCTGGGCGGGGTGATCCGTTGGTCTGGGTGACGACGGGAGGGGGCCCAGGTGCGGTTCAAGGTGCTCGGACCGCTGGAGATAAGGGATGGCCGGGGCGAGCCGGTGAGGCTGGGCTCGCCGAAGTTGCGTGCCGTCCTCGCGATCCTGCTCGTGAGCGCCAACCGTCCACTGACCGCGGGCCGACTGGTCGAGACGGTCTGGCCCGAGCGGCCGCCGCCGACCGCGATCGGAGCACTGCGCACCTACGTGTCGGCCCTGCGCCGCGACCTGCAGCTCAGCACCGGGCCAGGTGTCGTCGACGGCCGGCTGCCGCGGCTGGTGACTGATGCGGCCGGTTATCGGATGGACGTGACCGCCGCCGACCTCGACTTGTTGGCCTTCGAGGAGCTGACCAGCGGCGGCGAGCAGGCACTACGCGATGGGGACCCGCTGGCCGCCAGCCAGCAGCTGAGCAAAGGCCTGGCACTCTGGCGCGGCCGCCCGCTCGAGGACGTGCCCGTCGACGCCGACCCCGACGGCCGCCTTGTCGTGGCGGAGGAACGACGACTGGCCGCCAGCGAGACCCTGGTCGAAGCTCGGCTCGCTCTGGGCCAGCACACCGAGCTCACCACAGAGCTACGCGCCCTCGTAGAGGACAACCCGCTCCGAGAGCGCCTGTGGCAGCAGTGGATGCTCGCGCTCTACCGGTCCGGTCGGCAGGCCGATGCGCTCGCGGCCTACCGCCGTCTCCGCGACCGGCTGGCCAACGAACTCGGCACCGAGCCCGGCCGCGCCGTACGGGACCTGCACGAGCAGATGCTCGCCGCCGACCCGGTGCTCGACCTCCCCGATCACCTGTCGCTGGCAACGCGCACTGTGGTTCCGCGCCAGCTCCCGGCGGACGTGACCACCTTCACTGGCCGCCGTACCGAGCTGGCCGAGCTGACCGGTCTGCTGAAAGGCGACGCGGCCGTTGGGGCGGTCGACGGGGTGGCGGGGATCGGCAAGTCCGCCTTGGCCGTTCATGCCGCGCACCTCGTCGCGGCGAGCTTCCCGGACGGGCAGTTGTACGCCGACCTGTCCTCGGACGGTACGCCGATCGGGGTGCTCGGCCGGTTCCTGCGTGCGCTCGACGTACCTGATGCCGGGCGGTACGACCTGGACGAGGCCGCTGGCCGGTTCCGTGCGGAGACGGCGACGCGGCGCGTGCTCGTCGTACTGGACAACGCGGCTGACGCGGCGCAGGTGCGGCCGTTGCTGCCTGCTGGGCCGGCCTGCGCCGTACTGCTGACCAGTCGGCGGGTGCTGGCGACGTTGGACGGCGTACGACATCTGCATCTGCGTCCGCTGGCAGCCAGCGAGTCGCTGACGCTGCTGGGGCAGTTGGCTGGGTCTGACCGGATCGCGGCCGACCCAGCGGCCGCGCGGAAGCTGGTCGCGTTGTGCGGAGGCCTGCCGTTGGCAGTGCGGATCGCCGGTGCTCGGCTGGCGGCACGTCCCGCGTGGCCGGTCCGGACGCTGACTGATCGGCTCGCTGATACCCGCAGTCGCCTGGACGAGCTACTTGCGGGCGACCTCGACGTTCGCGCGTCGCTCCAGCTGAGCCATCGGTTGCTGGCCGCCGGGTCGGCCGCAGAACGCGAGGCTGCGGCGGCCTTTGGTCTGCTGGGCCTGCCCGACGCTGCCGACCTCAGTCCGCCGTTTGCGGAACGCCTGTTGGGCTCAGCGGACCCGACACCGGTGCTGGAGCTGCTGGTCGACGCACAGCTGCTGGAGAGCCCAGCGCCCGGTCGCTACCGACTGCACGAGCTGCTGCGCTTGCTGGCTCGTGAGGTCGCTGCAGGGCAGGACCTCGGTGCTGTGCTGACTAAAGCCATGCGCTGGCAGGTCGCGACCGTGTGGAACGGGTACGCGATGCTCCGCCCGGGCGACCCGCGCCTGCGCACCGCGGGGGAGTGGGCGGCGGGCGCTACGGCGTTCAGCGATGTGCGGGCGGCGTTGGACTGGTTCGAGACCGAGCGGGCGAACCTGCTGGCGACGGTCGAGCAGGCGGCGGCGACTGACGGCGTACCGGACGACATCCCGCTGCAGTTGGCGCGTGGGCTGTTCGCGTTCTTCCACATCAGAGGTCATCGGGCGGACTGGATCCGGCTCAACCAAACTGCGCTGGCGGTGGCACGCCGTACGCGGGACTCGTATGCCGAGGGCTTGGCGCATCGGGACCTGGGTGCGGCCTATGAGTTGCAGGGGGAGTACGACCAGGCTGTGGACCACCTGCGGGCCGCACTCCGGTTGTTCACCGAGGCTGTAGACCGCGCCTCGTGCCTGAACGGCCTAGGGACCGTCTACGACAGCCTCGGACGCTACGACCAGGCCGCAACGTGCCTGACCGAGGCCCTGTCCCTCGCTGGTGACCCGCACAGCAGAGGCATCTACCTGAACAACCTGGGTCCGGTGCTCGGACGACTCGGCCGGTACGACGAAGCACTCCGCTGTCTCGCGGAGTCCAGCACGATCTGGGCCGAGCTCGGCAACCGCCGCGGCCGCGCTGCGGCGTGGACGAACGTCGGCGAGGTGTATGAGGCCGCCGGCTCGCCAAGCGAGGCACTCGCCGGTTTCACACGGGGGTTGGCGATGTTCCGTGAGCTGGCCGACGAGGCGGGTCAGGCGCACTGCCTGACCCACCTCGGCATGACCCACCGCGACCTGGGCCACGTCGACCGGGCGCTCGAATGCCTGCGGTCCGCGCTGGCGATCTGCGAACGCACCGACGACCGGCGCGGTGCTGCGCAGTGCCTGCGGTTGCTCAGCGAGGCGCTGCAGCAGCCTGGACCGCATGGCAACGGTCAGCGTCTGAGCGCGAACGAATAGACGTTGCCGCCGCCGTTGTCGCCGTACGTCCCGGCGTAGACCTTGCCCTGCGCGACCACCGGGCCGGAGTCGACCGCACCGGACACCCGGCCGGACCACAGTCGTTGTCCGTTCGTGGCGCGTAGTGCATAGACGCTGCGGTCGTCCGACCCGACGTACACGACGCCGTTCGCGACCGCCGGCGAGGACATCACCACGCCACCGGTGCGGAAGCTCCACCGGATTGCGCCGGTCGCCGCGTCGAGCGCGAGCACTCGGCGGTCGTTGTTCGTGCCGATGTAGACCGTCCCGTTGGACACAGCCGGGGAGGACTGGAACGACGCGAGAATGTTCGTGCCGTACTGCGTCTTCCACCGCTGCACGCCGGTTGCTGCGTCCACGGCGTACACATGCCCGTCCCGCGAACCGAAGTACACCGTCCCGTCGACCACTGCCGGCGTCGACGAGTTGTGCCCACCGGTCGGGAACGACCACAGCACCGCGCCGGTCGCCTGGTCCAGGGCGTACAGCCGCTGGTTCAGCGACGCGGCGAAGACTTTGCCTTCAGCAACGGTCGGCGACGAGTAGAAGCCGGATCCGCGACCCCCGTTGGGTTCCGCGTCCCAGATCCGGGCGCCGGTGGCGGCGTCGAGCGCCAGCACCTGGTCCTCGGTCGTCGCGGCGTACAGGACCGATCCGGCCAGCGTCGGCGACCCGTTGATGTTGCTGATCGAGGCGCCGGTCCGCCACCGGGTCGCCCCGGTCACCGCGTCGAACGCCCAGATCTCGGCCGAGGGCCGGTTGATCCCCAGGTACACCACGCCGTCGCCGACCGCCGGCGAGGTGAACGTCCAGTCGCCGGTCAGCGCGCTGTCCGGCTTCGCCCACAGCGTCTGGCCCGTCGCCGCGTCGAGCGCGTGCAGCCGGCCGTCGAGCCCACCGACGTACAGCCTGCCGTCCGCCGTCGCAGGCGAGGACCAGACACTGCCCCCGATCTTTCGTCACCCACTGTTGCCGTAACCCGCTGACGGTCGACACCGACAGCGCGGTCTCGGCCGGGTTGACCCCCTGGTGCGCCGGCCCGTTCCGGAACTGGGTCCAGTCACCGACCGCCACGGCGCTCGCCGGGCCCGAAGCAACCAGCGGCGTCATCACAAGCGCAGCGAGCGCACACACCGCCCGCACCCTCACCAATCGTCCAGTCATACCCCGACGATGCCCGCCGGGCATCAACGATCGATCAAGCCGCCGCGAGCGCCTTCCGGATCCGCTTCTCCGACACCGGGTACGGCGTGCCGAGGGTTTGCGCGAAGAGGCTGATCCGCAGTTCCTCGAGCATCCAGCGGACCTCGAGGAGCTCCGGGCTCGGGTACTTCCCGGTCGGTACGGCGGCCAGCCGGGCGCGGTACTCGTCATCGAGCGTTTGGATGATCGCCATCCCCGAGCGGTCCCGCATCGCGTTGGCGCCGATCTTGTCCAGCCGCTGCTCCATCCCGCGCAGGTAGCGGACCAGATCCGGCAGCCGTTTCGCGCCGGTCTCGGTGATGAACCCGGGGTGGACCAGCCCTTCCAGTTGCCCGCGGACATCCGACAACGCCGCGATCAGCGCCGGGCTCGACGCCCGCGAGATCAGCTTGTCCACGGCCCGCGCATGCGACAGCACCTGCTCGACCTGCTTGAGGATCGTCAGCACAGTGTCCGCAAGGTCCGACCGTACGGCGTCGCGCAGGATGGAGAATGCGGTCAGGTTCCACGCCGGTCCGTTCGCCGCGGCCATCAGTTGGTCGACGGCCGCCGAGATCGCGTCGTCCAGCAGCTCCCCGACGTTGCGGTGCGGGCCGGCCATCAGCGTCATCTTCTGCTGGTTGGTCAGGTTCCGCTGGACGACGTCGATCACCGACGGCATCGTGAGCAGCAGGAGCCGGCGAGTGCCGTTCCACATCGCGGCAGCCTGGTCGCGTTCGGTCTCCTGCAGCCGGATCGCGACCGTCTTGCCCTCGTCGACCAGCGCCGGGTAGCCGGCCACCGTGAGCCCGTTGCGGTGCTCGGAGAAGCTGCGCGGCAGGTCGCCGAAGGTCCAGTCGGTCAGGCCGGACCGCTCCAGCCCGCTCACCGCCTTCGACGCGACCTTCGAGATCGCGGCCTTGGTCCTCGGCCTCAGCCGCTCCTTCAGCTTGGCCAGGTCCTTGCCCTCGGCCACGGTCTTGCCCTGGTCGTCGACCACCCGGAACGTCATCCGCAGATGCTCGGGCACCCGGCTCCAGTCCCAGTCGGCCGGCTCGATGACCACGTCGCGGAGGTTGCGCAGCTCGCGGGCGAGCGCGTCGGTCAACGGGCCGGACGCCGGGTCCAGCCGGGGGAGGACCTGGCGGGCGTGGTCCGGGGCCGGCACGATGTTCTTCCGGATTGCCTTCGGCAACGACTTGATCAGGGTGGTGACCAGCTCCTCGCGGAACCCGGGCACGCTCCACTCGAACCCGTCGGCGGTGACCTGGTTCAGCACCAGCAGCGGGAGGTGCACGGTCACGCCGTCGGCGTCGGTGCCCGGCTCGAACGCGTAGGTCAGGTCGAAGGTCATCCCGTTCCGCGTCCAGGTCAGCGGGAACTCGTCCTCCCTGACCTCCGCGCCCTCGCGGACCACCAGCGACCGCTCGAAGTCGAGCAGGTCGGCGTCGCGCTGCCGGGCCTTCTTCCACCAGGTGTCGAAGTGCCGGCCGGTGACCACCTCACTGCCGATCCGCTCGTCGTAGAAGGCGAACAGCGTCTCGTCGTCGACCAGCAGGTCGCGCCGGCGGGTCCGCTCCTCGAGCTCCTCGACCTCCTCGATCAGCTTGCGGTTCTCGTGGAAGAACTTGTGGTGGGTGTCCCAGTCGCCCTCGACCAGCGCGTGCCGGATGAACAGCTCGCGCGACACCTCCGGGTCGACCTTGCCGTAGTTCACCTTGCGCCGGGCCACGATCGGCACCCCGTACAGCGTGACCTTCTCGTAGGCCATCACCGCGCCGGCCTTGCGCTCCCAGTGCGGCTCGGAGTACGAGCGCTTGATCAGGTGCTGGGCGATGTCCTCGGCCCACTCGGGCTCGATCTTGGCGTTGACCCGCGCCCACAGCCTCGACGTCTCGACCAGCTCGGCGGCCATCACGAACTGCGGCGGCTTCTTGAACAGGCCGGAGCCGGGGAAGATCGCGAACTTGGTGCCGCGGGCGCCGAGGTACTGGTGCTGGTTCGACGGGTCCTTCATGCCCAGGTGGGACAGCAGGCCGGACATCAGCGAGACGTGCACGCTCTGCGGGTCGGCCGGCTCACCGCTGTTCAGCGTGACACCGATCTGGGAGGCGACCTGGCGGAGCTGGGCGAAGATGTCCTGCCACTCGCGGACCCGGAGGTAGTTCAGGTACTCGCTGCGGCACATCCGGCGGAACTGGTTGCCGGACAGCTCCTTCTGCTGCTTCTTCAGGTAGTTCCACAGGTTCAGGTACCCGAGGAAGTCGCTGTTCGGGTCGCGGAACCGGGCGTGCGCCTGCTGCGCCTGCGCCTCGGCGTCGGTCGGGCGTTCGCGCGGGTCCTGGATCGACAGCGCGGCCGCGATCACCATCACCTCGCGCACGCACGCGTGCTTGTCCGCCTCGACGATCATCCGGGCGAGCCGCGGGTCGAGCGGGATCTGGGCGAGCTGGCGGCCGACCGGGGTCAGGCGGCCGGCCTTCTCGATCGCGCCGAGCTCGGTCAGCAGCTGCAGGCCGTCGGTGATGCTGCGCTTGTCCGGCTCGTCGATGAACGGGAACGCGGCGATGTCGCCGAGCCCGATCGCGGTCATCTGCAGGATGACCGAGGCCAGGTTCGTGCGCAGGATCTCCGGGTCGGTGAACTCGGGCCGGCCCTCGAAGTGCTCCTCCGAGTACAGCCGGATGCAGATACCGTCGCTGGTCCGGCCGCACCGGCCCTTGCGCTGGTTGGCGCTCGCCTGCGAGACCGGCTCGATCGGCAGGTGCTGGACCTTGGTGCGATGGCTGTAGCGCGAGATCCGCGCCGTACCGGGGTCGATCACGTACTTGATGCCGGGGACGGTCAGCGAGGTCTCGGCCACGTTGGTCGCGAGCACGATCCGGCGGCCGGAGTGCGGCTGGAAGACGCGGTGCTGCTCGGCGTTGGACAGCCGGGCGTAGAGCGGGAGCACCTCGACGGCGCCGGGCCGGCCGCGCTGGGCGGCGTACTTGTCGTTGAGCGCGTCCGCGGTGTCGCGGATCTCGCGCTCGCCGCTGAGGAACACCAGTACGTCGCCGGACGCCTCGTACTCGAGCTCGTCGACGGCGTCCAGGATCGCCTGGGTCTGGTCGCGCTCGATCGTGCTCGGGTCGTCCGGGTCGTTGATCGGCCGGTAGCGGACCTCCACCGGGTACGTCCGGCCGGAGACCTCGACGATCGGCGCCGGGGTGCCCTGGCTGTCCGCGAAGTGCTCGGCGAACCGCTCGGGATCGATGGTGGCCGAGGTGATGATGACCTTGAGGTCGGGGCGGCGGGGGAGGAGCTGCTTGAGGTAGCCGAGGATGAAGTCGATGTTCAGGCTGCGCTCGTGCGCCTCGTCGATGATGAGCGTGTCGTACCGGGTCAGGTCGCGGTCGCGCTGCAGCTCGTTGAGCAGGATGCCGTCGGTCATCAGCTTCACCAGCGAGCGTTCGCTCACCTTGTCGGTGAACCGCACCGCGAAGCCGATCGTCTCGCCCAGCTCGGTGCCGAGCTCCTCGGCGATCCGCTCCGCGACCGTCCGCGCCGCCAGTCGGCGCGGCTGCGTGTGGCCGATCATGCCGTGCACCCCGCGGCCGAGCTCGAGGCAGATCTTCGGGATCTGGGTGGTCTTCCCGGACCCGGTCTCACCCGCGATCACCACGACCTGGTGCGCCCGGATCGCGTCCGCGATCTCGTCCTTCAGCTGGCTGACCGGCAGCTCTTCCGGGTACGAGATCTCCGGTACGGCGCCCCGCCGTACCTCCACCCGCCGCTCGGCCTGCTCGACCGCGCCGAGCACACCCCGCAGCTCCTGCTCGCGCTTCGGGCCCTCACCCGTCCGTCGAACCCGCTCCAACCGCCGCCCCAACTGCTCGCGGTCGGACGCAGTCAGCCCTTCCAGCCGCGCCACTAGCTCAGCAAGCGTCGGCACCCCGCCTTCGGCGGGTCCGGTGGAGGCGGAGCGCCGTCCGCCGGAGCGACGGCGAGAACCGCGGGAGTCGTCGGAGCCGCCGCTCGTCCCGGCGGTGTCCACGGGGCGGCCTGTGCCGGAACCGCCTGCGGCGGAGCCGCCTGCGGCGGGGTTGCGGCGCGGCGGGCGCGCGGCGGGGTCCTGGGCGGGACCGGTGGCTGGGTTTGGACTAGACGACTCGGTCCGGGCATCAGGCATAACCAGACCAGTTTAGGCGGCCCGGTCCAGGAGCTCACCTGGTTTGGCGAACCGCCAGGCCATCACAATCTCGCCCCGAGCCGACGCTCCCCGCGGGCGCAGGCCGGGACGTGCGGATTGTGATGGCCTGGGCGTCCGCCTCAGTCGCGGGCGGGGGCTTTGACGGCGAGGACCGGGACGGGGGACTCGAGGAGGACTCGTTGGGCGGTGCTGCCGAGGATGAGTTTGCCCACGGGGCTGCGGCGGCGGAGGCCGAGGACGATGAGGATGACGTCCTCGGCGGCGGCTGCCTTGAGGAGCTCGCCGGCGACGTCGCCGGAGGAGAGGGCCTGCTGGATCGTGACCTCGACGCCACGCTCGCGCAGACCTGCCTCGGCGGCGGCCAGCTCCTCGGCGTTGGCGTAGCGGGCGTCGATGTAGGCGTCGCCGCGGCTGGTGTTGAGCAGCAGCACGGACGCCCCGCGCAGTTCCGCCTCGGCAGCCGCGGCCGCCAGCGCGGCCTCGCCCTCGGGAGTTGGCACGTAGCCGACCAGGATCTTCACAGCCCCTACTCTCCCATCAGTCGTCCTCGCCGAAGGCCAGGCGGTCGCGGGCGGGTTGGGCGCCGCGGATCCGCGCCACGATCCGGGGCAAGTACGGGACGAACAGCGCGAGCACGGTCAGCTACACCGGACACCCGCCGCGTTCAGTGCAGGCGGAGCAGCCGCGCTGAGTTGAGCGGCAGGCCGATCTCGACACTGTCCGGGTCGAGGTTGATCACCTCGCCACCCCACCGCGGGTAGAGGACCTCGACATCGTCGACCTCGATCGGCAGCGTGATCTTGGCCTCGCCGTCCCGCCGCCAGACCGCTAGCAGCGACCCTGCTCGGGTACGCCGGCCGACCGCAATCCAGTCGTCCCGCCACCCCGGCAGTCCCAACGGCCAGTACGGCGTACCGTCAGCCATCGTCCCGCGGATGGCGCGATAGGTGCGTAAGGCATCGCGAACGATCGTGCGCTGCGCGGGGGAGAGGGTGTCGATCCGACCGGCCAGGTGGATGCGGAACAGCAGGCTCGTGATGAGCGAGAAGGCCAGGTCCTCGTCCGTCATCGATCCGTCGACGGATGCCCAGACACCGGCCTGCTCAGGAGTGATCGAGAGCGGTGACGCGGCCGCGATCGGCGGCATCAGCCGGAAGTTCTGCTGGTCGGTGAGCGACTGGATCGGGAACACCGCGCCGGACGCCCCGTCGGTCCGGCTGCCACCCGCCGAGCAGCCCTCGATCGTGAGGTTCGGGTACCGGTCCATCAGCTCACGGACCCACGCGAGGTACGCCCGGTTGTGCGCGAGCAGCCCAGCGCCAACACTCCCGCTCACGTCGGTGCCGGGACCGATGTCGATGTTGTAGTCCAGCTTGAGATAGGCCAGGTCGTACGCCGACATCAGCCGGTCGACCACCTCGTCGACGTGCGCCTTCGCGGCCGGATGACGGAGATCCAATTGATGCCGGCCCCACTCCGTCAGCCGCTGTCCGTCGCGCTGGAAGAAGGCTTCGTCCGGCAGGGACCGTGCGATCGGACTGCGTACGCCGACCACCTCCGGCTCGAGCCACAACCCCGGCCGCATCCCGGCGCCGCGAATCCGCTTGATCACGCCGCCGAGCCCGCCGTTCGGGAACCGGTTGACCGACGGCTTCCACGCGCCGACCGCGTCCCACCAGCCGCCGCCCTCGTCGTCATACCAGCCCGCGTCGATGCAGAGGATCTCCGCGCCGAGGTCCGCGGCCGCCTCGATCAGCGGCAGCTCCCGCTCGGTGGTCGGGTCGGCCATCAGGCCGTTGAGGAAGTCGTTGTAGACAATCGGAACGTCGACAGTGTCCGGGTGCGGCCGGCGGATCCGGCGACGATGAGCGGTCAACGCGTCCGCGACCGTCTGCAGGTCGTTGCCGATCGCAAGCGCCGCCGGGACGGTCCGGAAGCTCTCGCCGGGCTCGAGCCGCGCAGACCACTGGTGTTCGGCGGCGGTCGGACCGGAGGCGGTCAGGTAGATCGCGCCGTACCGGTCGCCGAGCTCGTAGTGCCATGCGCCGTTGTGCTCGACCTGCCAGCCGATGACGCGACCGGGCTGCTCGAGTATTCCCATCGGTAGCCGCTCGGATGTCGACCAACTGCCGGTGCTCGTCATCGCGATCCGATTCTTCGACCCGGTCTGGCCGTACTCGACCATCCCGACGTCGTACAGCCCCAGCTCGCCGAGCGTCGCACGCCGCCACCGGAACTCACCACTCCACGGATTCGCTGCCGACCACAACGAGAGCTCGTCCTCCCACTGCAGTCCGCGACCGAGCCCGGACAGCGTCAGGCTCGACACGTAGTCCAGTACGACGGGCTGCGCCGACGTACTCACCTCGGCGCAGGAGTGGAGGACCGGGATGCCGTCGGCGATCGCGTAGTGGACTTTGACCTCCAGGCCGCTGTCGGGATCAGTCAGGTCCAGGCGCAGACGGTGCGCGCCGTCGTCGAAGTACTCCTGCCAGGTCTGCAGCCGGAGGCGCTGAGCCGCGAGCCCGTCGACATGCCGCTTGCCCGACGTACCGTGGCGTCCGGTGCCGGCGAGGGACAGCTCGACCACCGGCAGGGCGGAACGCAGGCACTCCTCGGGATCCGGAGCAGGATCGCCGGGAAGCGTCAACGCCAGCAGGCTTGGTGGTAGTTGTTCGCCATGGGCGATGTGCAGGCGCAGAGCGTCGTTGCCCCACTGAAAGACCGGAACACTCACGTGGCAACCGCCTCAGCAGAGGAAAGTGGGACGACGCTAACACCCCTTGTTTCCAACGAACCTGGATCGCGGCACGCCGAAAATTTCGCTTGACTCTGACATCGGTGTGAGGGGCTACTGTCGGTCGCATGGTTGAGCTGCAGGTCGTCCTGCCCGATGAGTCCGCGACGATGCCGCCGGAGCGGTTGAGCGAGCTCGCCGTCGCCGCGGAGGAGCTCGGTTACGGGACGGCGTGGTTGCCCGACCACCTGCTGCCACCCGGCGAGTTCGGCTCGACGTACGGCGGGGTCTACGAACCGCTGGTGACGATCGGCTACCTCGCCGCGCGGACGACACGGATCCGGCTCGGCACGTCGGTGCTGGTGCTGCCGATGCGCAGCCCGTACGTCGTCGCGAAGCAAGCGGCCACGTTGCACCGGCTGTCCGGCGAACGCGTCATCCTCGGGATCGGAGCGGGGTGGGAAGAGACCGAGTTTGCGGCGGTCGGCGCGTCGTTCTCCGAGCGGGGGCGGCGGACGGATGAAGGGCTGGAGATCATCCGCGGGCTGTTCGAGGGCGAGGATCGCGGCGGTGTCTTCGAGCCGAAGCTGCGGGCGCCGCTGCCGATCATGATCGGTGGGACGACGGGTCCGGCGCTGCGCCGGGTCGCGCGGTTCGCGGACGAGTGGCAGGGGCTGAACCTGGACGGCGCGGGCTTCGCGGCTGCGGTCGCCCGGATTCGGAGTCAGGCCGTTCGGTCTGTGAAGGTCGGGACACGACTGCACTGGCCGGGCGGACCTGTCGCGCCGATCATCGACAGCGCGCAGGGACTGGCCGACGCGGGCGCCGAGACGCTGGCCTTCTCGGTCGGCGACCACGAAGGTGCCCTGGAACGGATGACCAAGCTCGCGCGGCTCCTGCCCCAAAGGATTTGGTGGTGACCAGACCCCGGCTGCTGCTCGTCCACGGGTGGGGCGCAGACCACCAGTCGTGGGAGGAGATCACGAAGCTCGTCTCGCCCTGGGCCGACGCGGTCACCCCCGACCTCCTCGGCCACGGCTCCCGGACGTCCACGCGCTCTCTGACGGTCTCGCTGCTGGTGGACGATCTCGCTGCCGGGCTGACCGAGCCGGTCGTTGCCGTCGGCCACTCGATGGGCGGCCAGCTGGTCGCGTGGCTCGCCGTACGCTATCCCGCCTTGGTCGACCGGATCGTCGTCATCGACCCGGCGTACGGCGCAGACGACGCGGAGATGCAGCGCTGCCCCGCCGTACTGGAGGACCTGCGTACCCGCGGCGCCGAGTCGGGAGTCGAGTTCGTCGATCAGGCGTTCGCGACCACACCTGGAAGCCCGCTGCACCTCGACGCCCGGGCACAGATGGCCGCCACACCCGGGAAGGCCCTGGCAGACCTGTACGAGTCCATGTACCTGGCACCGGACAGCGTCGGCTCCAGGCCGGCCGCCCGCGCATTCCTCCCGTCAATCAGCAAACCATGCCTGAGCCTCTACTCAACCGAGTACGCCGCCACCTTCGCCCGCTCGATCCCGTGGCCCCCCGACTCCACAATCGAAGTCTGGCCCGGAACAACCCACTACCTGCACCAGCAACACCCAGAACGCTTCGCGAACCTCCTCAGGACCTGGATCTGAGATAGGCGTGATAAGCGGCGGTAGTGCCCTCGAAGAACGGCACGAACTCGATCCCCTCGGCCTCGAAGTGCAGCGGCTTGTCCGGGATCGGGGAGAGGTCGCCGAGCTCGAGGAACTCCTGGCGGTCGTCGAGCGCAACCAGGTTGATCGGCCCGTAGAAGACCGACTGCAGCGTCGGATCGTCGAGGGCAGCCTCGGTGCGGAGCTCGAACGGGAGCTCGACGCGAATCGTGTCACCAGAGGTCCAGTCCCGGGTGATGGACACGTAGCGGCTGGTCGTCTCCTGCAGCTCCCCGTTCACCTTCATCTTCGTCCACGGCGGCACGTGAAGGTTGAGGGTGAACCGCGCCGAGCCCTCGACTGTCAGCGTCGCGCCTTGTTCGTAAGGGAAATCGGTTGTCTGAGTCAGCGTGATCCCGTTCCAGCTGACCGATGACGCGGCGTACAGGTTGACGTAGAGCTCGTCGTCGCTGTGGAAGTAGATCGAGTCCTGGTACTTGGTCGCGCTCTCCAGGCCGGTGCCCTCGCAGCACGTCGCGCCGTCCTTCGGCAGGTAGTTGCGGACCGACCCCGGCGTGAGACCGATGAAGTACGTCGTCAGCGGGCGATCCGCGGAGACCACGTCCTGCTTCGAACCGAGGATCTGGTTGTACAGCGTCCGCTCGTAGTAATCGACGTACTTCGGATTCCGAAGCAGGGTGAAGAGGAGCCGGCTGAGCTTGAGCAGGTTGTGGGCGCAGCAGGTCTCGGCGTTGGTGTCGCTCAGTGTGCCGGTGATCGCCCCCGCCGGACCCCAGAACTCGAGCGAGCTCGTCCCGCCGATGCTGTACATCCGGCCCGGCAGGACCTGGTCCCAGAAGTTCACCGCCGCGTTCAGGTAGCGCTCCTCGCCGGTGACCTCGAACATCCTGACCAGCCCGGTGAAGATCGGGATGTGCTGGTTGGCGTGCACCCCGTCCAGGACGTCCCGGCCCGCTGCACAGGCGTCGATCAGTACGTCGAAGTCGAGCAGCCGGCCGAACTCCACCCAGTCCGGATCCCGCGTCACGGCGTACAGATCGCAGACCGCTTCCGCGAGGCCGCCGTACTCGCCGCTGCCGTGCAACGACCACATCCGCTGCAGCACGTCGGACGGGAGCCGCCGGAGGCGCTCGAACATCCAGCGGCACAGGCCTTCGGCGAGCCCGAGCGCGCGGAGGTCGCCGGTGCTCAGATACGCGTCGAGCAGGCCTTTGAGGAGTTTGTGCGCGGTGTAGTACGGCGCCCAGACGACGGTGTAGTCGGCCTCGGTCATCGTCTCGAGCGCGATGAACTGCGTCTCCGGGGACGCCGCCAAGTACCCGTCCGGCTGCTGACACTCGGCAAGCCCTTCGACGAGATGCCGCAGTTTGTCAGCGAATATCTGCTCGCCGGTGCTTGCGTAGGCCTGCGCGAGGGCGGACAGGAAGTGGCCGGTGTAGTGACCGCGGAGGTTCCCATGCGCCTCGCCTGCGGTGTCCTCCCAACCGCCGGGCCTGCGTACGTCGGGCGTCGGCAGGCCGGCGTTCTCCCGGAAGGCGCGGAGCAGGCGGTCGGGGTCGTACGACCGCAGGTGGTCGAGCATGCGGCCTGCCTTGGTCGCGAGCAGGCCCGGACCGAGTTTCACCTCACCGAGGGCGAAGGGCTGCAACGACGGACTCCTCGGCTCGGCAAACGGGGTTGATCCGTCAAGTCTGTGCGGCTGATCGGAATGCGCCAACGGCTGTGCCGGCCTCGAAATTTTCCGTCACGGGGGAGGGAGCTTGCTCCGCAGCACCTTGCCCGTGGCGTTGCGAGGGAACTCGTCGAGTACGACGATCTGCCGGGGAGTCTTGTAGCGGGCCAGGTTGGCCTTGACGTGGTCGACAAGCTCGTCCTCGGTCGCCGGTGCCCGGAGTACGACGTACCCGACCAGGCGCTGGCCGAACTCGTCGTCCGGCACGCCGACGACCGCCGCCTCGGCGACCGCGGGGTGGCTCGCCAGACAGCTCTCGACCTCGACTGGGTACACGTTCTCGCCACCGGACACGATCATGTCGTCCTCGCGGCCGTCGACGAACAGCCGCCCGGACCGGTCGAGGTGGCCGAGATCGCCGGTGCTCATCCGGCCGTCCACCACCGTCTTCGACGAGCCGTCGGAGTACCCGCCGAACACCAGCCCGCCGCCTGCGAAGATCCGCCCGGTCACGCCGATCCGCACCGGCCGGTCGTCGTCGTCGAGGATCCGCACCGTGCTGCCGAGACATGGCCGGCCGACCGTCCCGGGCGCCGCGGTCAGGTCGGCGGACGTCGCGATCGTGGCGATGCCGACCTCGCTGGAGCCGTACGCGTCACACAGCACCGGACCGAACTGCGCGATGAACCGCTCGGCCAGCGGCGCGCCGAGCGCCGACGCACCGGAGATCACCGCCCGGAGCGACCGCAGATCGTGCTGCGCGATCTCCACCGGGCCCAGGTCGAGCATCCGGCGAAGCATCACCGGTACGGCGACGATCGAGCCGGCGCGGGTCTGTTCGACCAGGGTCAGCACGGTGCGGGCGTCGTACTTGCGGGTGAGGACGAGCGGCGAACCAAGGAAGAGCGCGAGCATCGAGGTGAGCAGGCCGAGGCCGTGGAACAACGGCGGGCAGATCAGCATCGGCTCGCCGGAGCGCAGTCCGAAGCGGTTGAGCGCGCTGGCCGTCAGCCCGGCGAGGCCGAGCGCGGTCGGCGCTCGGGGGGCTGCCTTCGGCGTTCCCGTCGTACCCGACGTCAGGATCGTGATGTGACCGGGCGACTCCGGTTTGGGGGCCTCGGCGGCCTTCGAGTCAGCGAGGTCGTGGTCGCTGAGGATTGTGGGGACCTGGGTGCGCGGGCTGAACTCGGCGTCGTGGATCAGCAGGTCCGGCTGGTGCCGCTCGAGGACCGCAGTGAGCTGTGGGGGAGCGAACTCGGTGTTGACGAACAACACGTCCGCGCCGATCCGTGACGCCGACAGGGTCGCCTCCAGGAAGCCGCGATGGTTGCGGCACAACACCGCGACCTTGCTCCCGGCAACGATCCCGTGGTCGGCGTGCAGGGCGGCGGCGATCCGCTCGCACCGGCGATCCAGCTCGGCGTACGTCGCACTGCCGTCGTCGTCGATCACCGCAAGCCGGTCCGGGAACCTGATCGCGGCGATCGCGCCGAGCGCGGCCATCGACTGGCCCCAGTGCCGCAACGCCCGCTCGATTCCGACCAGGTGCGAGGGCCGGGCCGGTTTCCAGACGCCGGACTTGAGTACGGCGACGGACACGCCGCCGACCTCGGCCGCGGCCTGCACCAGCCAGTCCGGTGGTCGGATCGGAGCGATCGGTCGCGGTGTTCTCACTCTGGAGCTCCCGGTGGTTGCCGGCGTTTGGATCCGCCGCCGCTGAGGTGGAAGTACTGTTCCAATAGCCGATCGGTGGGGATGCGAAACAGGTTGCCGAGCAGCTCAGCGGGCCGGACGAACGGCGGAGTGATGTTGTGCGTGCGGCCGGCGATCGCCGTACACACCTGGTCGGCGGCCTGCTCCGGGGTCAGCCCGGGCATCTTGTTGAGCAGCGGCGTCGGCTCGCTCATCCGCGTGTGGACCAGACCCATGTAGACCGTCGACACCGTGACCCCGTCGCCGCGGATCTCCTGCGCGACGCAGCGCAGCCAGACGTCGAACGCGCTCTTCGACGCCAGGTACGCCGACCAGCGCGCCATCGGCGGCGTCCGCACGCCGGCCGTCGACACGTTGACGATGTGGCCGGATCTGCGCTCCCGCATCGAGGGCAACAGCTCGAGGACCAGCTTGGCCGGGCCGAGGTAGTTGATCGCGTTGGTCCGCTCGATGTCGTGGAAGCGCTGGTAGGTGTCCGCGATCGCCCGCCGGATCGACCGGCCCGCGTTGCTCACCAGCACGTCGACGTGGCCGTGCTCCTCCAGCACGGTGCGCACGAGCGCTTCGACGGCTGCGGGATCAGCCAGGTTGACGGCGTACGCGTCGGCCTCGCCGCCGGTCGCGCGGATGTCCGCGGCAACTTCCTCCAGGCGGTCCGCCGTACGCGCCACCAGCAGGACCTTCGCCCCAGCCTGCCCGAGCCGGCGCGCCGTCGCCTCGCCGATCCCGTACGACGCGCCCGTCACCAGCACGACCCGCCCACCCACGGCGGCCGTCAGCGCTTCGTCCGTGACCCGGCGCCGGCCCTGCGCCAGGGCAACCAGCAACCCCCACCCGACTGCCCGCTTGCCACTCACCATGCCCCGACATTACCCGCAGGTAGCCATCCTTGGCAGCCTGTGACTACGCGGGTTTCTCGACGAGGCTGCGTACGGTGGCCTCGAGAGCGACCCGGTGTTGGCGCAGGCGCTCGGGCGCTAGCGGGTCCTCACTGCCGGCCGCTTGGAGCGCGGGCGGGGCGCTGAGCCAGCTCTCGGTGATGCGCAGCACAAAGGCGAACAGGTCCGCGGCCGAGATCTCCACGGCGGCGAGCAACCCCCGCCGTCAGCGGACCGCGGCGAGCAAGTCGCGCCGGTCAGCCGGCCGCGGCGGGCAACTCGCGCCAGTCAGCCGACAGCGGCGGCCAACCACGGAGCCGAGCGAAGCGACGGCGCAGGGGGTGCGGGTGGCGGAGCCCCCGCTCGCGGCAAGCGAAGCGCAGCCGCACAAATGACGAAGGCGAGGCGGTCAGCGCAGGACCTGCGCGACACACCTCGCCCATCGCCTTCGTGGACGATACTGGGATCGAACCAGTGACCTCTTCCGTGTCAGGGAAGCGCGCTACCGCTGCGCCAATCGTCCAAGACCATCAACTGAAACCCTGGGGTTCCGAGGTGGAGACGGGATTCGAACCCGTGTAGACGGCTTTGCAGGCCGTTGCCTGAACCTCTCGGCCACTCCACCAGTGAAATGCTCCGAGCGGACGACCGGGTTCGAACCGGCGACCTCAACCTTGGCAAGGTTGCGCTCTACCAACTGAGCTACGTCCGCATCGCTCCGGCGTTGTTCTGCTCGGTGCGAGAGCAGAACAGTAGCGCACTTTTCCCGTTCGCAAAAACCAGATTCCGGGGTGTCGCAGTCCGGACGGTCCGAGCGTGGATTTCGTCACACAAGTAACACCAGCCCCACCGGTCAACAGGTCGCCGGCAGCAGTACGACGTACCTCCCCTCAGCCCTGCAACGGCGCCAGCTCGACCTCCGCCAGGTACTCCGGATCACCCAGCAGTTCGATCGCGGTGATCCGCCCGCCGGCGATCGTGAAGTTGAAGACGACCTGCGGCTCCCCCCGTAGCGACCACACCGCACCCGGCAGCCCATCGACGAGCGAGAGCCGAGCGCCCGCCGCACGGCCGGAGAACGACTGAGCAACGGCCGCCGCACCCCGCAGCTGACTCGCACCCCGCGCCAGCACCGCCTCGTCAGCACGCAGCTCCACATCGGGATCGAGTACGGCGAGCAACGCCTCGAAGTCGCCACCCCGCGAAGCGGCCAGGAACGCGGTCACGAGTTCCTTCTGTCGGATCGCGTCCGCCTCGAGCGGCTCCGGCGTACCTTGCACTCGCCGTCGCGCCCGGCTCGCGACCTGCCGCGCGGCCGCCGGCGACTTGCCCAGGATCGGCGCAATCTCGTCATACGGCACCGCGAACATGTCGTGCAGCACGAACGCCAGCCGCTCGGCCGGCGTCAACGTCTCCAGTACGACGAGCAGCGCAAGCCCGACCGAGTCGGCCTGCACTGCTTCGATTTCCGGATCAGGTACGGCGACGTCCGCAAGCGCGGGGGAGTGGTCGCCGACCGGCTGCTCCGGATGTCCGCGCCGCAGCCGCAGCATGTCGAGACAGATCCGCCCGACCACCGTCGTCAGCCAGCCGCCGAGGTTCTCGATCTCGCCGGCGTCGGAGCGACTGAGCCGGATCCACGTCTCCTGCACAGCATCCTCGGCTTCCGGAGCGGAGCCCAGGATCCGGTACGCCACCGAGCGCAGGTGCTCCCGGTTCTCCTCGAACCGGGCCGCCAGCCAGTCGTGCTCACTCATCTCCACCACATCCCTCTCCGCCAACCGTCACCGCTCTGACGAAGGACCCGCCGTACATGTGACACTGCAGCAGCCCACGACCCCTGAGGAGTTGACGATGACAGAGCCGGCCCGTCCATTGTCGGTGCGGAAACAGGACACGCTGCGCAGGCTCGAGGAGGACGTCGACCTCTGGGTCGCGACCGCGTCGGCGGACGGCGCGCCGTACCTGATGCCGCTGTCCTTCCTCTGGGACGGTTCGACCCTCCTGCTGTCCACGGCGGCCGGCAACCCCACCGCCAAGAACCTCCACGCGAACGCCACGGCCCAACTGACCCTCGGCCACACCCGGGACGTCGTCCACATCACTGCCACCGCGGTGATCCTGGGATCGGACGCGCTGACCCAGTCCGAGGGTGACGCGTTCGCGGCGAAGGCCGGATTCGATCCGCGGGCCGCCAAGTCGCCGTACCCCTATTTCCGCCTGACTCCGACCAGGATCCTGGCCTGGCGCGAGGTCGACGAGCTCGCGAGCCGCACGTTGATGGACGACGGCGTCTGGCTCGTCTGACGGGTT
Organism: Kribbella sp. NPDC050470; assembly: GCF_044458365.1. Lineage (NCBI taxonomy): Bacteria > Bacillati > Actinomycetota > Actinomycetes > Propionibacteriales > Kribbellaceae > Kribbella > Kribbella sp. NPDC050470. Next base: position 97,061 of record NZ_JBITHV010000008.1, read on the forward strand.
GACCTGGAGTGCGCTCTAGCAGGCAGGCTGAAATGAATCCACCGCTTGAGGGAGCACTCCATGTTGTATCGAACCATTGGCAACCGCCGGGACGTCAGCGCCTTGTGTCTGGGTGCGATGAACTTCGGCAGTACGACGGACCCGGACACCGCGTTCGCGATTCTCGATCGTTTCGTCGAGGCCGGTGGGACGTTCATCGACACGTCCAACAACTACAACCAATGGCACGGCAACGGCGGCGAGAGCGAGGAGCTCCTGGGCCGCTGGATGAAATCGCGAGGCAACCGCGACGAACTCGTGATCGCCACGAAGGTCGGCGCCAAGTCGACCCGCCCCGGCACCCCTGACGACGAGTACTGGGAAGGCCTCAGCGCAACCGCTATCGAGACCGCCGTCAAAGGCAGCCTCGACCGCCTGGGCATCGACCGCATCGACCTGTACTACGCGCACATCGACGACCGGCGAACCCCGCTCGAGGAAACCGTAGCCACCTTCGGCCGGCTCGCCGCCGAAGGCTTCGTAGACCTCATCGGCTGCAGCAACACCACCAGCTGGCGCCTGGACCGAGCCCGCCAGCTAGCTGCCAACCAAGGTGTCGCCCAGTACTCCGTCGTACAGCAGCACCACACCTACCTCTGGCCCAACCCGCCGGCCCTACAAGGCGAAGAGCGTCTAGGCAGCCCCCACTACACCCACGCCGGCGTGGAACACCTCGACTACCTAACCGCCCACCCAGACATGGCCCTGGTCGCGTACTCCCCACTCCTGGCCGGCTCCTACGCCCACCTCGACCGCCCCTTCCCAGCCTCCCGCGGCTACGCCCACCCCACCGCCTACACCCGCTTCGAATCCCTCCGCCACCTGTCCCAATCCCTCAACGCCACGCCCAACCAACTAGTCCTGTCCTGGCTCCTCCACCAACCCCAAACCCTGATCCCCCTCTTCGGTGCCTCCACCCTCCGCCAACTAGAGGAAGCCCTGGATGCCACCACCCTCGAGCTTTCGCCCGAGCACCTCAACCTCCTGCACAACGCGTAGACGCGCTCAGTTGCTGAGCGGCGCGGGACCACCGCGTGATGGTCGCGCAGCAACCCGTCGTACCTCGTTGTCGTGCACACGTGGGTCGTAGTGGTCGACGAACACGGTGCATACGAGATCCCGGCGACTGTGGACGCCGGTCTTCGCGAAGATGCTCTTAAGGTGCTGCTGCACCGTGACCGGCGCGATGACGAGGTCGTCGGCGATCTGCGCGGTGGACTGCCCGATGAGAACCAGCTTGGTGATCTCACGTTCGCGGTGGGTGAGGCCGTAGGCCGCCATCAGCACGCTCGCGATCCGCGCCCGGGCAACGGGTTCGATGATGACGGCCGCGCGTAGGCCGGTCGGTGTTGTGATCGACGTTCCATGAAGGACGAGCCACCTACCCGTGGCGGTGCGGACCCGAGCCAGGGCGGGTCCGTCCCAGCCAGTCGCTCGAGCTGCGACCGACAAGAGCGGGACCGGTGTGCCCTCATGGCCTCCGCTCAACTCTTTCAGCCAGCGTTCTGCCTCTGGGGAGACGGACTCAACCGACAGACCCTCGCCCATTACCACCAGGCCGGGCGCATCGGGCCAGTCGGGCTCGAGGGCTTCGCCCAGCAGCAGGCCGCGGCGCACCCCGTCCGCCAGGTGCGGGCTCACCGAGCCCAGGAAGTCGAGCTCGACGGCGCTGAACGTGTCCTGGCCGGGACTCCTGTTAAGCCGCAGGGATCCCCAGGCCTCACCGGTCTTCGCCCGCAGCGCCACGGCGACCTCTTGCTCGATGCCGTGCGGTCGCAGGTACTCACGGAAGACCGGGCTGCGTTCGGGGCTACCGCCCGTCACCTGATGCAGCGTCTGGACACCCTGACTGTTCGCGAGTACGTCGGCGGTCTTGTTCAGGTCGACCGCCTGGTACTCCCATTCGAGTTGACCGGCGAGGTCGAAGAACCACTCGCCGTCGAAGTGGACGCTGGTGATCAGGTGGGACGAGGGATCGATGGTGTTCCAGAACGGCGGCGCGCCGCCGACCGGGACGGCGCGACTCAGGGTGTCGCCCGCCGCTTCGAAGAACGCGTGGGTATCGAGTCCCGCGCGGGCGAGCTGACGGATCCGGGCGCCCGCCTCATCCATCGACAGCCGTGCCACCTGGCCTCCAGACCCGAGACACGCTTCAACGGTAATCGACGCCGGCGCCGAGTTGCCAGGTTTCTGGAATGGACGAGCCACCGGTCGCGGACCAGATTTGAGGAGACCGGTTCAGTTCGACCGCGGGGAGACACAATGACTGACGCAGAGCTGATTCGCAGGTACGTCGACCTCTACAACTCCGGCGAGGTCGCCGCCCTGGGGGATTTCTACGCCGCCGACGTGATCCTCGAGGACCCGATGTCCCCCGAACCGATGAAGGGCCGCGAGACAGCACTCGCGACCGCCGCGGCGTTCCGCAGGGCGTTCCCCGACATGGTCTGGACCCTGATCGGTGACCCCGTCGTAGCAAACGAAGCCATCGCCTGGGAACTGCACGCCACCGGCACCATGACAGGCCCCATGCCCGGCCCCACCGGCGAGTTCCCCGCCACCGGCAACTCCTTCGCCATCAACATGGCAATCTTCTGGACCTTCACCCCAGACCACCTGATCGCAACAGAACACGCCTACCTCGACTCAACAGGAATGCTGACCCAACTAGGCCTCACTCCCTGACCCCTTCGCCACAATCGTGGCCCCGCCCCACGGAAGGCCACCACCTCGGCTGTCCCGCTCCCCGACGTACAGCAGAACCGCCGAAACCAACCATCGGCAAGCAACCCCAAAGCCGAGCGAAGCGAAGGCGCCGGCCAGCGATCCGCGGCGGGCAACCACGGAGCCGAGCGAAGCGAAGGCGCCGGCCAGCGATCCGCGGCGGGCAACCACGGAGCCGAGCGAAGCGAAGGCGCAAAGGGGTGCGGGTGGCGGAGCCCCCGCTCGCGGCAAGCGAAGCGCAGCCGCACAAACGACGAAGGCGACCCGGTCCGCGCTCTCCGCGGACACGAGTCGCCTATCGCCTTCGTGGGCGATACTGGGTTCGAACCAGTGACCTCTTCGGTGTGAACGAAGCGCGCTACCACTGCGCCAATCGCCCGTTCTGGTGTTGCTGGTGTTGTCTTGTGGTGCCTTGCGGGTGAAACCATAGCGCATGATGTCAGCGCCAATCTAATCGGGGCGGGCTACTCTTGCTGCAAGACGGAGACCCCGTCGCGTTGGAGACGTGATTGTGACTTTCTCGCACGACACCGAGCAGGCGCTCGGCACGCTGGTCCGGCTGGTGAACACGCTGCCCGGGCCGAACAGCCAGGTCGACACCATGGAATCGCTCGAGGAACTGGAGAAGTTCGTCCAGGAGCGCGAGTTCAGTGCGGTCGGCACGCTGACGGACAAGGACCTGGCCGAGGTTCGTGATCTGCGGCCGTTGTTCGCGCCGGTCTTCACCACGGAATCCGATGCCACGGCGGCTGCGATGATCAACGCGATCGTGGCCCGCGGTACGACGACGCCGCGGCTGACGAACCACGACGGGCACCCGTGGCACATCCACTACTCCCGGGACGGCGCGTCGCTGGCGTGCCGGATCACGGTGGAGTGCGGGATCGCGCTTGCCCAGGTGATCTCGGCCGGGGAACGCGAACGTCTCCGTCGCTGCGAGGCCCCGGACTGTGACGACGCCCTGATCGATCTGTCCCGGAACCGCTCGAAGCGGTACTGCGACGCCCGCACCTGCGGCAACCGGCTCCACGTCGCCGCCTACCGCGAACGCCGCAAAGCCTCAGGCGAGTAACCGGCCCAAACAGCTCTCCGTGCACCAGGCGGAGAGCTGCTCTACTACTGCGCCCTGTACGGCGCACCCGTGAGTCTGTCCTGCCAGGGGTCGTGACTGGTCGGGGCCGTTGCCTGGCGGCTTACGGGTTTGAGTCTTTGGCCGAGCGCTCGGCGAAGGTCTTCGCGACTTCGGCGGTGATCGGGCCCGGAGCCGGCAGGTCGCGGTCGTCGACACGCTGGATGGCTTGGACGTCGCGAGTGGTGGATGTGAGGAAGATCTCGTCAGCCTCGAACAGCTGTGCCAGCGGTACGTCGCGCCCGGTGGCGCCGTACCACTCCAGGACCAGGGCGCGGGTGACGCCGGCCAGGGCGCCGGACTCGAGCGTCGGGGTGACGAGCTCGCCGCCGTACACGCAGAAGATGTTGGCGCCGGTGCCCTCGCACAGGTTGCCGAGCGTGTTGGCGAAGATCGCCTCGCTGGCGCCGCGCTCCTTGGCGAAGGCGAGGGCCCGGACGTTCTCGGCGTACGACGTCGTCTTCAGGCCGGCCACCGCGCTCCGCTCATTACGGATCCACGGGACCGTGACGATCGCCGAGACCGGGCCGGGGCGCTTGATCGGGTCGGACGCGACCACGATCGTCGGGCCCGACGTACCGCGATCGGACGACAGCGGGGAGACACCGCCCGTGTACGTGATCCGGAGCCGGCCGAACGGGATGTCCGGGTCGGCCTTCACGACCGTCGCGATGCCCTCCTCGACGTACGCGACATCCGGCTCCGGGAGGCCGAGGCCGACCGCCGACCGGACCAGGCGCTGCAGGTGCCGGGTCACCGCGAACGGGCGCCCGTCGACGATCTTGATCGTCTCGAACACCCCGTCGCCCGTGGTCAGTCCATGGTCCAGCGGCGAGACGACCGCCTGGTCGTCCTGCAGGGTGCCGTTCAGCCAGATGCGCATTGGTGCTCCTTCCGCAGAACACCTTAGTCCTAAGGCGATTCGCGACCATCAGGCTGTCCACAGGTGACCAGTTGATGACGGTGGGTCGACGTTGCGGGGACCCCGATTTTTCAACTCCGGGGGAGATGGGCTAATGTTCTTCTCGCGCCGGGGGAACGAAAAACCCGGTCGCAGCGCGGACGTAGCTCAGTTGGTAGAGCGCAACCTTGCCAAGGTTGAGGTCGCCGGTTCGAACCCGGTCGTCCGCTCGGAGAGGGTTCGGCAGGCCAGCTTTCTCACTGGTGGAGTGGCCGAGAGGCGAGGCAACGGCCTGCAAAGCCGTGTACACGGGTTCGAATCCCGTCTCCACCTCGGAACCCACCACAGGTTTCAGTTGGTTGTCTTGGACGATTGGCGCAGCGGTAGCGCGCTTCCCTGACACGGAAGAGGTCACTGGTTCGATCCCAGTATCGTCCACGAAGGCGATGGGCGAGGTGTGTCGCGCAGTTCCTGCGCTGACCGCCTCGCCTTCGTCATTTGTGCGGCTGCGCTCCGCTTGCCGCGAGCGGGGGCTCCGCCACCCGCACCCCCTTGCGCCGTCGCTTCGCTCGGCTCCGTGGTTGGCCGCCGCTGTCTGCTGACCGGCGCGACTTGCTCGCCGCAGTTGGCTGACTGGCTGGGGTTGCTCGCCGCGGTCGGCTGACCGGCGGGGGTTGCTCGCCGCCGTGGAGTTCCCGGCGTGGGCTGAGCATCGACTCCGGCTCAACGGCGTGGATTGACCATCGCGGTCGGCTGACCGGCGGGGGCTGTTCGCCGCGGTGGTATTCCGGCGTGGGTTAAACGCTCCGGTTTGCTGACCGGCGTGGGTTGATAGCCCCTGGTCGGCTGACCGGCTCGGGTTGCTCGCCGCCGTGGTGTTCAGGCGTGGGCTGGGCGCCGCGATCGGCTGACCGGGATGGGTTGGTCGTCGCGGTTGGCTGGCCGGCGGGGTTGATCGCCGCCGTGGTGTTCCGGCGTGGGCTGGGCGCTGCAGTCGGCCGACCAGCTTGGGTTGGCCGCCGCGGTTTGCTGGGCGGCGTGGGGTGATCGATCTGGTCGGCTGAGTGGCGCGGGGTGCTCGCCGTCGTTGGCGGTCCGGAGGTTGGCCGTCGGGGTTGCCTTTCGGGGCGGGGTGCTCGCGGGCCCGGCTGACGGGCTTGGGGTCCTGCCGCCGGTGGCTTTGCCGTGGGGGTTGGCCCAGGCAAGCGACGTAGCAGGGTGGGCGGGTTGGCCGCCGCGATCCGGCGGCCGGTGGGGGTCGGTCGGCGCGGAAGACGGCTGATCGAGGGCTTTGAGGTGGGCCGTTGGCGTGGGCGGGTTGCGGGGCGGCCGATCGTGCCTGAGGTGTCGAGCGCCGGGGGGCGAACTCGGTGAGTTGTGAGTTTTGGTCCGAAATCACGTTTCGCGGTAGCCAAAATCGACAACTCGGCGGCAGTTCGGTCGGGGGGGGTTGTACGATCGGGGTCGAAGTTTGATGGGGATCGAAGTTGGGAGTGGGTATGCGGGCGTTGGTGCTGGGGGCGTTGGTGGGGCCGGGGGCGTTGGTGGTGGGGGATGGGGTGGAGGTGCCTCGGGCGGCGGCCGGGGAGGTGCTGGTGAAGGTTGGGGCTGCGGGGGTCAACTTTGCGGACGTGATGCAGACGCGCGGGGCGTATGACGGCGGACCCGAGGCGCCTTATGTGGCCGGGTTCGAAGCGGCTGGGGAGATCGTGGCTGTTGGGGACGGGGTGGATCCGGCGTTGCTGGGTGTCCGGGTGATCGGGACTGGGCCGGGGGCGTTTGCGGAGTACATGGTGATGGGGGTCGACAGTCTGGCGCGGGTGCCGGCTGGGTGGCGGGATGAGCAGGCGTTGGGGTTGGTGTTGAATTGGGGTACGGCGTTGGCGGCGTTGCGGCCGTTGGGGCAGCTTGCGGCCGGGCAGGTGGTGTTGGTGCATGCGGCGGCCGGGGCGGTGGGGCAGGCGGCGGTGCGGTTGGCGAAGCACTACGGGGCGACGGTGATCGGTACGGCGTCCGCGGAGAAGCATGACGTGGTACGGCGGCTCGGCGCCGACGAGGTGATCGACTACCGGACCGCGGATCTCGTGAGTGAGGTACGGCGCCTGACGGGCGGCCGAGGCGTCGACGTCGTACTGGAATCGGTGGGTGGGGAGACGTTCGGCAAGAGTCTCGAGGTGGCGAAGCGGGTGACCGGGAAGGTCATCGTGTACGGGGTTGCTGGAGGCGAGGCGTCGGTCAGCAACTGGGAGCTGAACTTCAAGCACCAGGTGCACGTGATCGGGCTGCATATTGGAGTGTTGGGTCAGCACGCACCGGAGATGTTTGCCGAGCTGATGGCGGAGCTCGATAGGTTGATCGAGATCGGGGTCTACCCGCCGGGGCAGCCGACGGTGTACGACCTGGCCGACGGGCCGAAGGTTCTGGCCGAGCTCGAAGCACGGGCGACCGTAGGCAAGCTCGCACTCAAGCCCTAGGCGCCTAACGGGATTGGGCTACTCGTAGGCCTAGGTCTTCGATGGTGAAGGTGGGATGGGAGCGGCGGCGGACTGTTGAGCCGACGGAACGCGCGGCGTCCGCGAAGCCGCCGCCTCGGAAGATGCGGTAGGAACCGTAGGTCGACGGGTCGTAGAGGTCCCAGCACCACTCCCAGACGTTGCCGAGCATGTCGTGCAGGCCCCAGGCATTGGGCAGCTTCAGGCCGGCGGGGTGGACTTGGCCGGAGGAGTTGTCGGCGTACCAGGCGATGTCGTCGAGCTCGCCGTAGCGATAGGCGGGCGTGCCGGCGGTGCAGGCGTGTTGCCACTCGGCCTCGGTCGGCAGGCGATAGCCGTCGGAGTCCCTGTCCCACAGGACCTCAGAACCGTCGATCCGGTAGGCCGGGGACAGGCCGAAGTCGGCCGAGAGCTCGTTGCACAGGGCAATTGCGTCGAGCCAACTGAGGTTGGTGAGGGGTACGTCGCCCTCGCCGACGACCGGGATGCGGGCGAGGCGGAAGGCGGCCAGGTCGACCTGCCACTGGGTGCTGAGGCGGTCGTCCCGGAGGGTGATGGTGCCCGCCGGGATGTCGACCATGGAAAGCATTCGAGCACCCTAGTAGTAGTGCCGGAGCTTCGGCCACAGAGTTGACCACGGCTCGGCGGGCCCGGCGCACAGCACCAGCGCCGCGCCGTCCTCGTCGTTCGAGACGATGTTGTCGATCGTGCCGACCTCCGAGCAGTCGCGGAAGTGTGCCTCGTACGCCGGTGATCGTTCGAGCTCGACCAGCAGCACCGGCCCGGTCTGGGTGTCGGCGGGGCGTTCCCAGTCGGCGAAGCTCATGTGACCCGAGTACGCCGTCGGCAGCCCCAACGGTGGCCCGTAGCGGCGCAGTGCACCGGCCTCGCCATAGTTGCCGGTGAAGATCGTGGCCGTCGAGCGCTGGTCAGCCGGTATTCGATCCCACTCCGCTTTCACAGCTGTCGCCATCGAGGGCCAGCCGATCTGCTCGCCCTGCTCCTGGTTCACCGGGATCACGAGGTCGACCGCCGACGCCGGCAACACGGGCAAGGTGAAGATGGCCGACGTCACCGCGGTCAGCGCGAGCCCGACCGCCACAACCCCGCGCGACCAGGACGCAACCCGCTCAGCCCCGGCAGCCACCAGGACAAGCAGCAACGGCAGCGCGTAGTACGACTTCCCGCCGACAGCCAGTACGACGACGCACAGCAGCGGATACGCCAACGCGACAGACCTCGCCCACGGTATCTGCCACAGCCGCCGGAATCCGACCACCCAGACCGGGATCAGGAACGGCGACAACTGCAGGAGTTGCAGCGGGATGAACGTGATCCGGTTCTCGGTGCCGTCGTCCTCGCTGATGCCGCCGGCCACCGTGAGCTGCGGCCAGTCGTGCTGGAACTGCCACAGCACATTGGGCAGCGCCACCAGCCCGGCGACCGCAACACCGGCGAGGAGCCACCACGACCGCAGCACGCTCCGTGGACCGACGATCAGCAAAGCCACAAGCAGCGCCCCGACCGGCAGCACCACCAAATACTTGTTCTCCAGCGCGATGCCCGCAGTCAGACCAAGCGCAAGCCACCAACGCGCGTCCTCCGTCCGCAACAGCTTCACCGCGAACAGGCAGATCAGCATCCACGCCAGCAAGTCGTACGTCGCAGTCGACACCAGATGACCGACACCCAGCACGAACCCGGACACCGCGGCGCACACCGCGGCCAGCACCTGCCCGCGCCGACCGCTCCCGAACTCTCGCGCGATCAACGCCACCACCACGATCGTGACCGCACACGCAACCGTCGACACCACTCGAAGCCCCATCGGCGTGTTCCCGAACAGCGACGACGAGACGCGCGCCAGGAACGGGGTGAGCGGGGGCTGGTCGACGTACCCCCAGGCGAGCTTCTGGCCGGCCACCAGGAAGTACAGCTCGTCTCGGTGGTACCCGTACCGCCCCGACAGGACTGTGAGCACAACCCCGACGACGGCGGCGACGGACACCACCGGAACGGCTGCGAAGGCGGGCACTGAAGGCCGGGGCTCGGTCATGCGGGAATGTTGTCAGCCCGCAGCCGCCCGGACCAGGAACCGAACCGGACTTCTCCACGCACTTCGCAGGCTCAGTTCAGGAAGAAGGGGCGTTCGTCGCGATCCAGCAGCAGCACGCGGCCGGTCAAGGCGTCGTCCTGGACGAAGCGGACGACCGCATCGGTGAGGTCCTCGAGCGGCACGAGCTCAGGCCCGCGCTCGTCCTCGGGCAGCTCCGCGCGCTCCCGGATCCCGCGCTCAGTCCCGACCCAGTCGGGCACCACGCAGTTCACGCGCACCCCGTGGCTGTCCGACAGCGGGGCGAGCACCGCGGTCAACCGGATCAGCGCGGCCTTGGCGGCGCTGTACTCCGGCGAGACATGTGGCCCGAATCCCAGGCCTGCCGTCGATCCGACGTTCACGACGGCGCCGCCGCCCGCCTGCTGCATGCCAGGCAGAGCGAGCTGCGTGGTCAGCATCGGCGCTCGCAGGTTCAGGTCGAGCGACGCCGACCAGCGCTCGACCGAAGCCTCCGGAAAGCACGGCCGTAACGACGGGCCGCCGCCGGCGTTGTTGACGAGGATCTGTGGTTGACATGCCATCAGGTCCGCGACCGCCCGGTCGTCGCGCGTGTCGACCTCGGCGAACCGCGCCGCGACGCCGATCGAGGCGCAGGTTTCCAGCCCGCCGTCGGTGTCGATGTCCGCGACGACCACCGAGGCGCCTTCGGCCGCGAGCCGTTGCGCGATCGCCCGGCCGATCCCGACCGCGGCTCCGGTGACGACGGCGAGTTTCCCGTCGATCTTCATGTCTGACCACCTCCGGAACCCACGCTCCCACCGTCCACCGACAATGCGACATGATGTTGGTATGCCAACCGGACAAACCGGCCTGCTCTACCAGCAGCTGAGCACCCACGTGCTGGAGCAGATCCGCCGCGGAGCGCTGCGGCCCGGCGATCGGGTGCCCTCGGAGATGGAGCTCGCGACCCAGTTCGAGGTCAGCCGGATCACGTCGAAGCGGGCGCTCGAGGTGTTGCGCGAGGCCGGGCTGGTCGAGCGGATCCGCGGCCGGGGCACGTTCGTCGTGCGGAACCTGCCAGACCTGACCGGAGTCACCGTCCCGCTGAAGGGCCGCGTCCCTCGGCCGAAGCACGAGGCCCGCTCGGTCGCGTTCGTCGTACCGGACATGTCCGAGGCCTACGGGCTGGACCTGTTGAACGCCATCGAGGAGCGGTGTGCGGAGTACGGCGCCCATCTCGTCGTACGGCGGACGCATGGCCGGCAGTCCGACGAGGAGAAGGCAGTGGACTCGCTGGTGGCGACCGGTGAGGTGGACGGGCTGATCGTCTTCCCAGTGCACGGCGACTACTACAACGCCAGCCTGCTGCGGCAGGTGCTGGACGGGTACCCGGTGGTGCTCGTCGACCGGCACCTGTCCGGCATCCCGGTCGCCGCAGTGCACACCGACAACGTCGCTGCCTCGCGAGCGCTGACGTCCCGTCTGCTGGATCGCGGCCACCGGCACATCGCCTTCGTCTCGCCGCCGCCGGTGAACACCTCGTCGATCGAGGACCGCCTGGACGGCTTCCGGGCCGCTTTCGACGGCCGCGGCCACGCCTACGAGCTGACCGAGCTGCGCAGCACGCTGCCCGGGTCGACGACGCCAGACAGCATCCGGGCGGATGTCGACGTGATCCGAGCGTTCCGCGAGCGGCTGCCGCAGGTGACGGCGTACGTCGCTTGCGAGTACAACCTGGCGCGGATGGTCGACCGGGCGCTGCACGGGGAGCAGGTGGTCGCCTGCTTCGACTCACCGGGGGACTCGATCGGCGGACCGCCGTACCTGCACGTCCGGCAGGACCAGCGGGAGATGGGCCGGCGCTCGGTCGACCTGCTGATGGCCCAGTTGCGCGGCGAGGCCGTGCCGAACCTGTCGATCGTCCCGTTCGAGCTCGTTGATGCCGAAGGCAACTGAAGACCTGACTTTCGGCAGTACGGCGCGACCGCGCCGACTGTGTAGCGTCGGGCGCGTGAAGTGGCGGCGCTTGGGAGACGTCGGCCTGTGGGCCGTGCTGTGCTTCCTCGTGCTCGCGGAGAGCGGCGCCCGCGGCGACCCCTACTGGTTCCAGGGCGCCTGCTTCGCGGTCCTGTTCGCCGGAGTGTTCCTCCGCCGGGTGCGGCCGCTGCTGGCCTTCACCCTGGTGGCCTGGGCGCAGATCGTGATCCTCGCGTTCGCCCTCGGTACGACGCACGGAGTCCAGATCGCCCTGGTCCCGGCGATCACGCTGCTGAGCTACCTGGCCGGGCGGCGGGAGACACAGCTCAAACACTTCGTCCTGGTGTGCAGCTGGTCGCTGGCCGGGCTACTGGTGCTCAGCCTGGCCGTCCGTAGCGAGGAGCAGGCGACGGAAGCAGTGCTGAGCTGGCTGGTCATGCTGCTGCTCGCCCTGCTGCTGGTCGTCCTGCCGTGGCTGATCGGGCGCTACCGGGCGCAGCAGGCGCTGCTCGCGTCGGCCGGCTGGGAGCGGGCCGAGCGGATCGAGCGCGAGCAGCGGATGGCGATCGACCAGGAGCGGCTGCGGGAGCGGTCGCGGATCGCGCAGGACATGCACGATTCGGTCGGTCACGAGCTCAGCCTGATCGCGCTGCGGGCCGCCGCATTGGAGCTGGACCCATCGCTGCCCGAGGAGCACCGCAGGGCCGCGTCTGAGCTGCGGGAGATGGCCGGTACGGCGACCGACCGGCTCGGGGACATCATCGGCGTACTGCGAGACACCGAGGCACCACTGGTCCCACGCGACGAGGACGTGCCCACTCTGGTCGAGCGTGCGGCTGCAAGCGGCCTGTCGGTGCGGCTGATCCAGGAGGGCGATGCGGAGCTGTCGCCGATGGTGGACCGCGCAGTGCACCGCGTCGTACAGGAGTCGCTGACGAACGCGAGCAAGCACGCGCCCGGTGCGGCGGTGACGGTGAGCGTGACGTGCGCGGAGGACGACGTGCGTGTGCGGATCGTGGACTCCGGCGCCGTGCGGCCGGTGCCGGAGTCCGTGCCGTCGTCGGGTCGCGGTCTGGACGGGCTGCGGGAGCGTGTCCGGCTCGTCGGTGGCACGCTGACCGCCGGGCCGTACCAGGGTGGTTTCGAGGTCGTGGCGACGATGCCGCGGGCAGGTGGCCGACCGGAGCCCGAGGAGGAGCCGCAAATGTCCGCGGCAGCCGCTGAGCGGGCCACGGTACGGCGCAGTGTCCGTCGCGGCCTGATCACCGCCGTCGCAGCCCCGCTGATCCTCGGTGCGGTGATCGGAGTGGTTGCCCTGGGCTATTACCTGATCGCCGGCTACAGCTCGATCCTGCGACCGAGCGAGTACGACGCTCTGACCGTCGGCCAGCCCGAGCGCGAGGTGGAGAAGGCCCTGCCTGCGATGCAGATGATCGACCCGCCCGGCGAAGGCTATGACCCACCGGCCGGCTGGACCTGCCGCTACTACCGCCCGGACGGGCCGTTCTCGATCACGTACGCCTACCGGCTCTGCTTCGCCGACGGCGTGCTGGTCGCGAAGGCGATGGTGCAGAGCGGCTCCGTGACCCCGACGACCGAGACAGGATGACTGCGTGATCAGGGTTCTGCTGGCTGACGACGAGGCGATGGTGCGGGCCGGCGTCCGGGCGATCCTCGGGACCGACGACGAGATCGAGGTCGTCGCCGAGGCGGCCGACGGCGCGGAGGCGATCGAAGCGGTACGGCGGCATCGGCCGGACGTCGCCGTACTCGACATCCGGATGCCGCGGATGGACGGGCTGGCCGCCGGGGCGGAGATCCGGCGCACGATGCCGGAGACGGCAGTCGTGATCCTGACTACGTTCTCCGAGGACGCCTACATCGCCCGCGCGCTGGGGGACGGGGCCAGCGGTTTCCTGCTCAAGTCAGGCGATCCGCGCGAGCTCATCGCCGGCCTGAAGGCTGTTGCGGAAGGCGCCGCCTACCTGTCGCCGCGGGTGGCGCAGCGCGTGATCGCCGAGCTGAGCGCGGGGTCGGGTGGGGGAGCGATGGCCCGGGCAACGGCTGCCAAGGAGCAGGTCGCCGTACTCAGCCCGCGGGAGCTGGAAGTGCTCGGCCTGCTCGGGTCGGGTCTGTCCAACGCCGAGATCGCGCAGCGCCTCTACCTGGTCGAGGGCACGGTCAAGGCCTACGTCAGCGCCGTCCTGCTCCGGCTGGGCGTGAAGAACCGGGTCCAGGCCGCGATCGTCGCCTACGAGGCGGGTCTGGTGACCGGCTGAACCGGGGTTGCCGACGCTCCGGGTGGTGACGACCTGTGGACACCCGGTCATGGGATAGTGGTGCCCTCCCGGGGGCCTCACCCCTCCGGAATCGATCCAGCAACCTCTGGGGCCCACTGGCCCCCCTCTCACAGAATCGGGGATCCAGGTCGTGACCGACTCGCACAACTCCGGACAGCACAAGGACCGGGAAGCGGCGGCGGCCGAGGTCCGGAGAATGTGGCAACCGACCCCTTCCTGGACCCAGCCGGACCCGAACCAGGCGCCCGAGAGCGACCCCGAACCCGCGGAGAAGCCCGACGAGCAGCCGGACGCGCTGTCCGAGGACTTCCCGGGCGACTCGTGGTCCCGGCCGTCCGGCCAGGGCCAGGCAGCGCCCTGGGCCCAGCCGCCTGCTCCGTCGACGCCGCCCGCCCCCTCCTGGGCCCAGCCGGCCGCCGACTCGAGCAACTCGTGGACCCAGCCCGCGAGCGAGCCGGACGAGTACGTCGAGGATGACCAAGCCAGCGCCGACGGCGCAGGTGCGCACAGCTCCGGCTCCGGGAGCGCGCTGGGCGCCGGTGCGGCCGGTGGTGAAGGCGCTGCCGGTACTCACAGCGCCGGTACTCACAGCGCCGGTACTCACAGCGCCGGTGCTCACAGCGCCGGTGCTCAGAACGCGGCCGGTGCCGGCGCCGGTGCCGCGGGCGAGGCATTCGGTGGCTCGGCTTTTCACGGCTCCGGCGCCGGCTTCAACAGCGGTCCGGCGGCCGCAGGTCCGGCTCAGGGCGGACAGCAGCTGTCGCCGCAGGCCCAGCACTTCTTCCCGCAAGGCATCCCCGGTCAGCAGGCTCCGCAGCAGCGCGAGGTGTCGTACCGGACCGACGAGCTGATCCAGGCGCTGCCGCTACCGCGGGAGGCTCCGGCCGAGCGCGGCGTGCGGAGTGTGCTGCGGCTGCGGCCCGGTAGCTCCGAGCGGCTGGAGCGGATCGCGCGCGCGACCGCAGCGACCGCGTTCCGGCGTCCGGTGACGATCGTCGTCGCCAACCCCAAGGGCGGCTCGGGCAAGACGCCGACCACGCTGCTGCTCGCTGGTGCGCTCGGTCAGGCCCGTGGTGGTGGCGTCGTGGCCTGGGACAACAACGAGCTGCGCGGCAACATGCACCTGCGCACGCATGACACGAACAGCCGGTCCACTGTCACGGACATGCTGCAGGCGATGCCGATGCTGACCCAGCCGGATGCCCGGCTCGGCGACGTCGCGGCCTACCTGCGGCACCAGGTGGCGGGTCAGTACGACGTGCTGACGTCTGCGACCACGACGTACGCGCAGATCGAGGCGAAGGACTTCGACCAGATCCACCGGTTGCTGAGCCGGTTCTACAAGGTCCTGGTGATCGACACCGGGAACAACGAGGGCTCCAGCAACTGGCGGGAGGCGATGAAGGCGGCCGACGCCCTCGTCATCCCGATCAAGTGGAAGAGCCTGTCCTGCGCCGCCGCCGTGCAGATGCTGGAGGAGCTGGACAACCAGGGCCCGGAGGCGCAGCGGCTGATCCGCCGTGCGGTGATCGCGGTCTCGAACGGTCCCGGCGACGTCAACAAGGAGGTCGAGAAGCAGCTCCGCCCGTACTTCGAGTCCCGCGCGGCCGCCGTGATCGACATCCCGACCGACATGCACATCGCAGCCGAGGGGCCCCTCGACCACTCGGCCCTCCAACCCGCCACCCGCCGAGCCGCCCTGGAACTCGCCGCCAAGGTCTCCGAACAAATCACCATCGCCCTCAACGTCCCCCGCTGAGCCAACACGTAGTCGCCCAGACCGCCATGGTCTGGGCGACTTCGTGTTTCTAGGCGTCTCGGCGGGTCAGGACTCGTGAGCCGGCTACCAGGGCGGCTGCGGTCCAGGTGAGGAGGACCAGGACGCTGACTGTGGGGGAGACGGGGTCGGTGGAGCCGCTCAGGAAGTTTTGGCCGGCGCCGCCGGGGAGGAGGGCGGCGATCCAGACGAGCACGCGGAGGCCGCTTTGGCCGAGCATCAGGGGGAGGACCATCAGGAGGAGGAACGCAGCGGTCAGGGTGCCTGCCGTACTGCGGACCACCCAGGCGATCCCGGCGGAGAACAGACCCGCCGCGGTGAGGTAGAAGGCGACCGACAGCACGTCGGTCACGAGCGGCTGCAGGTCCCAGTCAGCCCACGACCCCGCCATCAGACCGCCCGTGACAGCCGCGACCGTCGCGAGCAGGATGCCGTAGACGAACAGGACCGGGGTCAGCACGACCGCCTTGGCCAGTACGACGTTCCGCCGTACCGGAGTCCACTGGACGGTCGAGCGGATGCTGCCGGTCGCGTACTCCGAGGTGACTGTGAGCAGCGCGAATGCGGCGACGATCACCTGCAGGATCAGCGTGGCCGAGATGCCGAACCCACCGACCGCCTCCGGGCCCACTACTCGCCCGGGCTCGGGATGGTCGTTGTCGTACGCCGTCCCCAGGCCGAACTGAAGGCCCAGCAGGGCTGCCAGCAGCAGGGCGGACCCGATGTTCAGCCAGCTCGACCGGACGGTCCAGAGCTTGGTCCATTCGGACCGTACCGCGTCGCTGAGGCGCGACGTCGACTGGAGGCTGAGAGTTGCGGTGGTCATCGTTCGCCTGCTTCCACGAGTTCGGGCTCGACCTCAGCCTGAGGCTGACGCTTGCGGAGTTGGTGCCGGACGACCTCGACGATCAAGGTGACCGCGAGAGCCAGGCCGATGCCGAGGATGACGCCCTTCAGCGGGTTGTCCTCGAAGGCCTTACCGCCGATGTAGCCGACCAGCGCGCAGTACACGCCCCAGCTGGCGGCAGCGATTCCGGCGAAGAGGGAGAACTTGCGCAGCGGGTAGCGGACCGACCCCATCGTCAGCGTGACTGCGGTCCGGCCGCCTGGGACGTAGCGGGCGACCACGAGGACCAGTCCGCCGCGTTCGGCGAGCGCTCGCTGCGCCCAGAGAGCCATGGCATGTCGCTTGGTCCCTGGCTGCAAGCGGTCCAAGAGCCGGCCACCTGCGCCTCGGCCGAGCAGATACGAGACGTGGTCACCGACGAAGGCGCCGGCTGCCGCGACCACCATGACGCCCCAGAGGCTCGGCTCACCAGTGGCCGCGAACACACCGGCCGTGACGACCAGAGTCTCGCTCGGCACCGCCGGGAAGAACCCATCCAGCGCTGCGAAACCCCACAGCGCCAGGTAGATCCACCACGACGACATCAACTCCTCGGTGAAGTGCAGGATGGCGTCACTCATGACGCAACGCCGTACTGGACGCTGTCGGCGGTCAGCTCCATGTAGGCCTCTTCCAGCGAGGCATGCTCGGTGTGGAGCTCGTGCAGCCGGACACCGAGCTCGTGCGCGAGGTCGCCGACCCGCTCCACGTGGACGCCGGTCAGGATCAGCCGGTCGTCCGCCGACTCGACCCGCTCCGCCTCAGTAGTGAGCTTGTCGCGCAGTACGACGAGGTCCGCACGATCCGGCACGCGTACGACGACGGTCGTACGAGACGACCCGGCGATCACCTCGGCGACCGGGGCGTCGGCGATCAGGCGGCCCTTGCCGATCACGACCAGCTGGTCGGCGGTCTGCTGCATTTCGCTCATCAGGTGGCTGGACACGAACACGGTCCGGCCCTCGGCCGCGAGTGAGCGCATCAGCCGGCGGACCCAGCGGACGCCGTCCGGGTCGAGCCCGTTCACCGGCTCGTCGAACATCAGCACCTCGGGGTCGCCGAGCAGGGCACCCGCGATCCCGAGCCGCTGGCCCATGCCGAGCGAGAACTCGCCGGCCCGCTTCCGGGTGACCGAGTCGAGGCCGACGACCGTCAGCACCTCGTCGACCCGGCTGACCGGGATGCCGTTGCTCTGCGCCATCGCGACCAGGTGGTTGCGGGCACTGCGGCGCGGGTGCAGGGCCTTGGCGTCGAGCAGCGCGCCGACCTTGGCGAGCGGCTTGGGCCAGGCGGCGTACGGGCGGCCGTCGATCAGGGCGGTGCCGTCCGTCGGGGAGTCGAGACCGAGGATCATCCGCATGGTGGTTGACTTGCCGGCGCCGTTCGGCCCGAGGAAGCCGGTCACCTGGCCGGGTGCGACGGTGAGGTCGAGCGAGTCCACGGCGGTGGTGTCGCCGTACCTCTTCGTGAGTCCTTCGAGCGTGATCACGCCGGGTCCCCTCCTGGTTCGAGTGATTGACTCGAACCTAGGAATTCCGGCACCCCCTCCACATCCGGCGGTCGGCTGGTCCGACCCCCTACTTTCGTCAGGTGTTCCCGGACCTGTGGATACGACGTCGGGCCGGGGTGCCGGAGTCGATACCATCTGTGCGTGAACGGCCCGCAGTTCCGCGGACCGTCGGAACCGAGGAGTGAACGTGCCGGAAGTCAAGGTCCATCTGGTCGGCGTCGAGGGCGAGGCTGAGCGGAGTGTGACCGAGACGACGACGATCGGGGAGCTGTTCGCCGGGATCTTCGGCCAGGACCGCTCCGCCATCGCCGCCCGCGTCAACGGTGAGCTGCGCGACCTGTCCCGGGTCGTCGCGGACGGTGACGAGATCGATCCGGTCAAGGCCGGCTCCGAGGACGGCCGGGCGATCATCCGGCACTCCACCGCGCACGTGCTCGCGCAGGCCGTGCAGGAGCTGTTCCCGGAGGCCAGGCTGGGCATCGGCCCGCCGGTCGAGAACGGCTTCTACTACGACTTCGACGTGCCCACCCCGTTCACACCGGACGACCTGGGCAAGCTCGAGAAGAAGATGCAGCAGATCATCAAGGAGCGGCAGCGGTTCAGCCGCCGGGTGGTCTCCGACGACGACGCCCGTACCGAGCTGGCCGCGGAGCCGTACAAGCTCGAGCTGATCGGGATCAAGGGCTCGGCGGCCGACGCGGCCGAGGGCGCCAGCGTCGAGGTCGGCGGCGGCGAGCTGACGATCTACGACAACGTCCGGCGCGACGACTCGGTCGCCTGGAAGGACCTGTGCCGTGGCCCGCACGTGCCCGCCACCGGGTATCTGGGCAACTTCAAGCTGATGCGGACGGCGGCGGCGTACTGGCGGGGGAGCGAGAAGAACCCGCAGCTGCAGCGGATCTACGGGACGGCGTGGGAGTCGCGCGACGAGCTCAAGGCGTACCTGACCCGCCTGGAGGAGGCCGCCAAGCGCGACCACCGCAAGCTGGGCACCGAGCTAGACCTGTTCAGCTTCCCCGACGAGATCGGCTCCGGCCTCGCGGTGTTCCACCCCAAGGGCGGCGTGCTGCGCAAGGTGATGGAGGACTACTCGCGCCAGCGGCACGTCGAGGACGGCTACGAGTTCGTCTACTCGCCGCACATCACCAAGGGCCAGCTGTTCGAGACCTCGGGTCACCTGGACTGGTACGCCGACGGCATGTACCCGCCCATGCACCTGGACGAGGAGCGCGGCGCGGACGGGCAGCTCCGCAAGCAGGGCCAGGACTACTACCTCAAGCCGATGAACTGCCCGATGCACAACCTGATCTTCGGCGCCCGCGGCCGCTCCTACCGAGAGCTCCCGCTGCGGCTGTTCGAGTTCGGCACCGTGTACCGGATGGAGAAGTCCGGAGTCGTGCACGGCATGACCCGGGCCCGCGGCTTCACCCAGGACGACGCGCACATCTACTGCACCCGCGAGCAGATGCGTGACGAGCTGCGCGCGCTGCTGACGTTCGTGCTCGGCCTGCTCGCCGACTACGGCCTGGACGACTTCTACCTCGAGCTGTCCAGCAAGAACCCGGACAAGTTCGTCGGTTCCGACGAGGCCTGGGAGGAGGCCACCGAGACGCTCCGGGAGGTTGCCGAGAGCTCCGGTCTCGAGCTGGTCCCGGACCCGGGCGGCGCGGCGTTCTACGGCCCGAAGATCTCGGTCCAGGCCAAGGACGCGATCGGCCGGACCTGGCAGATGTCGACGATCCAGCTGGACTTCAACCTGCCGGAGCGGTTCGAGCTGGAGTACACCGCGCCGGACGGTTCCCGGCAGCGGCCGGTGATGATCCACCGTGCGCTGTTCGGCTCGATCGAGCGGTTCGTCGCGGTCCTGACCGAGCACTACGCCGGCGCCTTCCCGCCCTGGCTGGCCCCGGTCCAGGTGACCGGCATCCCGGTCACCGACGGGCATGTCGACTACCTGTACGACGTCGCCGCCAAGCTCAAGGCGCAGGGCATCCGGATCGAGGTGGACGCCTCCGACGACCGGATGCAGAAGAAGATCCGCAACGCGCAGAAGTCCAAGGTGCCGTACATGCTGATCGCCGGTGACGACGACATGGCCGCCGGCTCGGTCTCGTTCCGGTACCGGGACGGCTCGCAGAAGAACGGCGTGCCGATCGCGGACGCGATCAGCGAGATCGTCGAGGCAGTCGCGAAGCGCGTCCAGGTATGACCGAAACCCCCGACCAGCCGCCCGGCGCCGTACCGGAGTCGCCGTACGCACCGGAGTCCCCGTACGCACGGGAGTCGCCGTACGCACCGGACGAGGTGGTGGCGCAGGACGGCGTCGGGGTGCCGGATCCGTTCATGCGGCTGTGGACGCCGCACCGGATGGCCTACATCGAGGGTGAGAACAAGCCGACCAGCTCCGAGGCCGGCTCGGGCTGCCCGTTCTGCCGGCTGCCGGGCCTGCCGGACACCGACGCGCTGATCGTGCACCGGGGTGCGGCGGCGTACGTGGTGCTGAACCTGTACCCGTACAACCCCGGTCACCTGATGGTGGTGCCGTACCGGCACGTCGCGGACTACACCGAGCTGACCGAGGACGAGGTCGCCGACGTGGCCAGGCTGACTCGCGAGGCGATGCACGCGATCCGGACGGTGTCCGGCGCCCAAGGGTTCAACATCGGCATGAACCAGGGCGAGATCGCCGGCGCCGGAATCGCGGCCCATCTGCACCAGCACGTCGTACCGCGGTGGTCGGGCGACACGAACTTCATGCCCGCCATCGCGCACACCAGAGTGCTGCCGCAGCTGCTCCCGGACACCAGAGCCCTGCTGGCGAAGTCCTGGCCGAGCGAGCCCTAGACAGCAAAGTGAAGGACCCCGGCACCTTGCCGATGCCCTTGATCACCGTCGCGGTCCCGTTCGCGTGCCCGACTGAGCGGCGGTCGAGAGCGCGATCGCTACGGCGCTGAGCGACGCCCCGGGTCGCCCGACCGGCGTGTGGCGGTGGCTCGAGGTGCTGGTGGTCGCTGCGATCATCGCCTTCACACCCTTGTAGATCGTTGCCAAGGACATCTACCCGGAATCGGCGACCTTCGCCCCCGCCGCCGAGAAGGTCTGCAAACGGTGGTCGCCGCCGGCGGTCAAAATCGCCCGCGCATGGCGATTTGGGCCGGACAGTTGGTCAGCGCAGGAAGAGCGGCAGCAGGGGGTCGACGAGGCCGAGCAGGGTCTCGAGCGGGATCTCGCGGGCCGGGTTCGTCAGGCCGGTGACGCGGACGACGCGGCGGCCTTGGCGGAAGACGAGTTCGCCCGCGTCGGGCAGGTAGTACCCGGGCCGGCCGATCGGGGCGAGACGTGGCGGCGGCACCCGCTGCGCTTCCGGAATGGTCTCCTGGTCGAACGCCTCGACGATCGCCACGGTCGAGTCGAACGTGCCCCAGATACACGTCAGCGCGCCGTTCACCCGGTAGTCCCGCCGCAGCTGGACATGCGCCCCGACGAACTGCTCGGCCGCCGAGTTCGACACCTGGCACGCCGAGTCGGACTGCCGCGAGTTCCGAAGAGTCTTCGGTACGGCGTTCCGCGTGGCCAACGCGATCGCCACGGCCTTGGCCCGGTCGATGCCGCCGGTCGCCGTGATCCGCACCGCGCGATCGGCGGCCGGGAAGACGATCAGCGAGTCCGCAATCCGGGCCTCCGGGCCGACCTCGGACAGCTGCTCGCGCGAAGGGGCTCCGCTGAGCAGCCGCTCGAGGGAGTCGCTCTGGCGGGGGAGCGCGCTGACACCGATGGTCAGCGGCCGGCCGTCCACCACGAGAGTGCAGAGGTCGAGCGCTGGGAGGCCGCCGTCGTTCCAGGCGTTCGGCTTCGCGGTCACGGTCACGTTGAGTGACGCGGCCAGCGGTCGGGCGATCGCCGTACACACCTGTGGGCCGGGTGCGCCCGCCGTACCGTCCAGTCCTTCGGCCTGTGGAGGGGCGACCACCGTGGGTACGACGGCCGGCTGCGGTGACGGGCTGGGCATCGGCCGGGCACCGTCGGCGTTGCGGGCGACCGAGCAGCCGGCGGAGACGAGAGCGAACGCACAGGCGAGGGCGCAGAGCTGTCCCGTCCTCCGTCGCATGGGCGCACCTCCTCGCTGTGTCCAGCATCCCGCGAAACCGGCTCTCGCGCAGGTTTGATCACGCGGTTTCGGCCGCCGTTGGGTGGTGTGTGACCGGATGGTGATCCGGCTCGACTACGATCGCGTCGCCATGCTTAACAGATTCCGGCAGTTCTGGACCAAGGTGATCACCCCGATCGCCAACCTCCTGCTCAAGCTCGGCGTGAGCGCCGACGTGGTCACGCTGGTGGGCACCATCGGGGTGTCCGCCGGTGCCTTGATCTTCTTCCCGCGCGGCGAGCTCTGGCTGGGCGTCCTGGTCATCACCTGCTTCGTGTTCTCCGACCTGATCGACGGCCACATGGCGCGGACGTCGGGGACCTCGTCGAAGTGGGGGTCCTACCTGGACTCCACGCTGGACCGGATCGGCGACGGCGCGATCTTCGGCGGCCTGGTGATGTACTACGCCAACTCCCGCGAGGGCGACTCGACGCTGATGGCCGCGGTGACGCTGTGGGCCCTGGTGATGGGCGCGGTCACGTCGTACGCGCGGGCCAAGGCCGAGAGCCTCGGCCTGCAGGCGAGCGGCGGACTGGCCGAGCGCGCCGACCGGCTGGTGTTCACGCTCGTCGTCGCGTTCTTCTCCGACGTGCTGAACCTCCCGATCCTGCTCCAGATCGTGATCTGGTACCTCGCCGCCGCGAGCACGATCACGGTGATCCAGCGCTCGCTGTCGGTCCGCAAACAGGTGCTGGCCGACCCCGCGAACGCCGGCCTGGACAACCCACCGGCCCCGCCGACGCCGCCGACCCCTCCGGCCGAGCCGGACACCAAGAACTGACGTGATGGACGGCGTCCGGCACCGGGCGGTCGATCTGGCCTTCGCCGTCGCGTGGATACTGGTGCGCCGCCTGCCCGAGGGTGCCGTCACCTGGCTGTTCCGGCAGGCCGCCGACCGGACCTACCGCCGGAACGGCCGAGGCGTACGGCGGCTGCGCGGCAACCTGGCCGTGGTCAGCCCCGACGCGGACCTGGACGAGCTGACGAAGGCGGGGATGCGGTCGTACCTGCGCTACTGGCAGGAGGCGTTCCGGCTGCCCGAGTGGACCGACGAGGAGATCGTCGGCCGGGTCCGCACGGTCAACGAGAAGCTGCTCCGCGACGCCTACGCGGCCGGACGCGGGGTGATCTGCGCACTGCCGCACCTGGCGAACTACGACCACGCCGGCGCCTGGGCCGGACTGACCGGAATGCCGGTATCGACGGTCGCCGAGCGCCTGCGGCCGGAGTCACTGTTCGACCGCTTCATTGCCTACCGCAAGAAGCTCGGTATGGAGGTCCTCCCGCTCACCGGCGGCGACGAGGACGTCACCGGAATCCTGGCGGAGCGGTTGCGAGCCGGCGGATTCGTCTGCCTGGTCGCCGACCGGGACCTGTCGGAGCGTGGCGTCCCGGTCACGTTCTTCAACCGCCCGTCCCGGATGCCTGCGGGGCCTGCGGCGCTGAGCCTGCGTACCGGCGCGCCACTGATCCCGGCGACCCTGCACTACGACGGCCCGGACCTGGTGATCACGTTCCACGACACGATCGACCCGGACGGCGGCACCGCCGCGATGACCCAGCGCTGCGCCGACGCCTTCGCCAAGGGCATCACCGCCCACCCTCAGGACTGGCACATGCTGCAGAGGATTTTCCTGGACGAGTAAGAATCGTCCCGTGAGGATCGGTGTGGTGTGTCCGTACTCGCTGGGCACGCCCGGCGGGGTGCAGAACCACGTCCGGGACCTCGCGGAGGCGCTGCTTGCGCTCGGCCACGAGGTGTCCGTCCTCGCGCCCGTCGACGACACCGACTCGGCGCCGCCGTACGTCGTCTCGTCCGGCCGGGCGGTCGGGGTCCCGTACAACGGGTCCGTCGCGCGCGTCACCTTCGGTCCGCGGACCGCTGCCCGGGTGAAGAGCTGGCTGGCCGACGGGCACTTCGACGTCGTCCACGTGCACGAGCCGACCACGCCGAGCGCGTCGATCATCGCGCTGTGGTCGGCCGGTGGGCCGTTCGTCGCCACCTTCCACACCTGGCAGGTCAGGTCCCGCGCGATGAGTGCCGCGGCCGGGCTGCTGCGCCCGGCGCTGGAGAAGATCGACGCCCGGATCGCCGTCTCGGAGAACGCCCGCTCGATGATGGTCCAGCACATCGGCGGCGAGGCGGTGGTCATCCCGAACGGTCTCTACGTCGAACGCTTCCGCGGGACCCCACGGCCGGAGTGGCAGGGCGCCGACGGCACGATCAGCTTCATCGGCCGGATGGACGAGCCGCGCAAGGGGCTCGGCGTCCTGCTGAAGGCCGTGCCTGCCTTGGTTGCCGAGCGCCCCGACCTGCGGGTCCTCGTGGCCGGCACCGGTCAGGCGGACGAGGCGCGGCGGTCGCTGCCGGAGAGCTGTCGCGCCAACGTCGTCTTCCTCGGGGCGATCGACGACGCGGCCCGGGCCGACATGCTGTCCGGCTCGGACCTCTACATCGCGCCGCATCTCGGCGGTGAGAGCTTCGGGATCGTCCTGCTCGAGGCGATGGCTGCCGGTGCGCCCGTGCTCGCCAGCGATCTGCCCGCGTTCCGGCTGGTGCTTGACGGCGGCCGGGTTGGGGAGTTGTTCGAACCAGGTGATGCCCATGAACTCACCACTCGGGCTCTGCGCCTCCTCAGTACGCCTGACGAGCGCGACAAGCTCCGCGTGTCCGGGCTGAGCGCCGTACAGCGCTATGACTGGTCGGTGCTGCTCCCCGAACTGCTTGCCGTGTACGAACTGGTGGCTAGGTGAGCTCTGCGACTGCGCGGACGGTGGTGAGGGTCGCGTAGCCGTCAGTGAGGAGGGCGAGGTCCGTGCCTTGGTCGGCGCGGGCGCGGTTCTCCTCGACCGACGTACGCACGAAGTCCTGACCGGCCTCGGCGACCGCCATCTGCACCTGACCGAAGGTGGCGAGGGATGCGGTCTCCAGGCCCTTCACGGCGTCCGCCGGGCGGTCCGGCACGTTCAGGTTGAGCACGAAGCCCTCGGCCAGCTCCTGGAGCTTCGGCAGCAGCTCGCGGACGTAGTGCGCAGCGGCTGACCAGTTGTGCGCCTCGTCGCTGGCCTCGTCGAGCACCTTGAGCGCGTTGCCGCCTCGGTCGGCGCTCAGCGGGGACAGTACGTCGAGTGACGCGGCCAGCGCAGGCATTCCGTACGCCGCCGCAGTGAACGCGGCCCCGACCGTCCCGGAGTGCAGGATCGCCCGGCCGGCGTTGGCGCCGCGGTTGATCCCGGACATCACCAGGTCGGGCGCCGGTCCGAAGGTGTCGAGCGTGGCCAGTACGACGATGTACGCCGGCGAAGCGGCGACGCCGTACGCGGGGATGCCGTCGAAGTCGGTGTGGGTGATCGCCACCCGGCCGTCGTCGGTGTAGGCGCTCAGTGCCGCGCTCACACCGCTGGCTTCCTCGGACGGCGCTGCCACGACCACGTCCAGGCCCGCGTCGCGTGCCGCGGTCGCGAGCACGCGGATGCCGGGGGAGGCGATGCCGTCGTCGTTGGTGATCAGGACGCGTTGACTCACGAGGACTCCAGCGGCTCGAGCTCGACCAGCTTGACCAACTCGGCGATCGCGTCGGCGCGGCCCGAGCCGAGACCGTGCCGGGTGACGTTGAGCGTTCCGGCCGCCGCGCCCGTGCGGATGGCCTCCTTCATGTCGCCGCCGTGGGCCAGTACGGCGACCACGCCGGCCGTCATCGAGTCGCCGGCGCCCCGGTGGTCCCGCACGGTGAGCTCGGGCACGCGCACTCGGTACACGTCGTCCTCGATGAGCGCGATCGCGGGCTTCTCGGCCCGGCTGACCACGACCGTCTCGGCGCCTTGGTCCTGCAGGCGACGGGCCGCCTTGACGATCGACTGCTCGTCGTCCTGGTCCGCGAGGTCGTCCTCGTGCAGTTCCTCGTCGCTGATCTTGATGAAGTCCGCGCCTGCTTCGAGGACTGCGGTGAGGTGATCGCCCCGCAGGTCGGCGGCGATCCGGGCGCCGTTCTGGCGGAGGTCGGTCGCGAGCCGGCTGTAGGTGTCCGGCGGGACGAGCGACGGGTCGGCCGCTCCGCTCAGCACGCAGAGGCCCGCTTTCAGGCCTTCCGACAGTGCCAGTGCGTAGAGGTCGTCACCGTCGTGGCGACCAAGAGGCGAGCCCGGGTTCTCGGCGACGACCTTGCGTTCTTCGCCCTGCCGGTCGTGGACGTACCATCCGCTGTCCGCGTCCCGGCGTACCAGTTTCAGCTCCAGCCCTTCAGCGTCGATCTGCGAGGTCAGCGCCCGTCCGACCTCGCCCTTCCCGATCACCGCGCAGAATGTCACCGGCACGCCCAGGGACGAGACCATCCGGGCCTGCCACAACCCCTGGCCGCCCGCGTGCAGGTGCAGTTCCGGCTCTTCTCCGTGCCGCTCCACCGTCACAGTGAGCTGCGGCATCGGGGCGAACACCATGACTCCCATGGGCCCCCGGTACCCACTTAGCTCCGGCGTGAGCGGAACGTGTTCAGCAGGCTGCTCCGGGTGTCGGCGGGGAGGCCGTCTCCCGGCAGGTCGGCCAGCGACGCGGTGGTGAGCTGCATCTGCTCCAGATAGCGCTCACAGCCGTCGCACAGCGCGAGGTGATCGATGAAGTCCTGCTCGGCCTCCGGGCTCAGGTCGCCTTCCAGGTACGACGTGATCAGCTCGACGAACCCGCGGCAGTCGAGATCACTCATGACGCTCGCCCTCCTGCATGTAGTACTCCTCCAGTTTGCCGCGCAGGAACGCCCGGGCCCGATGCAGCAGCACCCGCTGGTTCGCCGCCGTGATCCCGAGCAGCTCGCACACTTCGTCGTACGGGCGTCCCTCGACATCCCGCAGTACGACGACCAGCCGCTGCCGCTCGGGGAGCTCGGTGAGCGCTTCGTTGAGCCGGTCGCGGACCTCGCCGGTCAGCAGACCCTGCTCCGGCGTCGGCCAGGCCGGCGGGAACTCCCACCAGTGACCGGGGAACGGGACGCCCGCGCCCGCCGGGCGGAACCGGCTCGGGTCGACGGTCGGGCCGGAGTCGTCGACGCTGCTCATCGGCACCACCTTGTGCTCCCGGGAGCCGCGCCGCTTGGCCGTGTTGGTGAGGATCCGGTACACCCAGGTCTTCAGCGACGACCGGCCCTCGAACATGTCGATCCCCTCGATCACCGCGAGCCAGGTCTCCTGCACGACCTCGGCGGCCGACTCCTCGGTCGACACGAACGACCGCGCCACCCGCAGCATCCCGCCGGACCACCCGTCCAGCAGCAGCGCGAACGCATCCTCGTCCCCGCTCCGCAACCGCTCGACCAGTACGCCGTCGGTCATTGCGTCAGCGTAGTGGAGCACGGTTCCGGACCCAGACGAGCGCCGCACCGGCCAGCCCGACCGCGCCGGTCAGCATCCAGCCCGACACGTACACCCCGAACTGCTTGCTCACGGCCCCGAACACCAGCGCGAACGGCGTGAAGACCAGCCACGACACCGCGCCGATCCCGGACACGACGCCGGTCCGGATCGTCGACGGTACGGCGTCGTGCAGCAGGCGGCTGACGTGGATCCCGATCACCACGAGCAGGAAGCACAGCGCGACCATCGCGACGGTCAGCGCGATCAGGTCCCGACTGCTCGTCAGGGTCAGGCAGGCGGCGAGCATGACGAGTACGACGATCGCCACCGGGAGCGGGCGGTGGAGACGGAGCCGGCCGGCGAGCAGTCCGCCGATGCCGAGGGTCGCGACCAGGACCGCCCAGAACGGGCCGTAGTACACCGCGGACGCCTCGAGCGTGATCAGCCACAGCGGACCGAACTCGAACACCGCCTGCAGAATCATCGCCGCCATGATCGACGCGGCCGCGATCGGGACGAGCCGCCCGCGGTGGGTGATCGCTCGGTAGGTGACGGTCAGGTGGTGCCGGAGCGAGGTCCGCTCGCTGGTCTGGTGCAGGCGCGGCTCGCAGAAGCGGGTCAGCACGACGAGGTAGGCCAGCACGAAGGGGAGGGTGAGGATGTACGTCGCCCGCGTCGACAGGATCGAGGCGAGCCAGCCGCCGGCGAGCGCACTCGCCACGAGGGCGACGCTCTCGACGAAGCGGACACGGCCGATCTCGCGTTCGTATCCGTCGCCGTCGCCGGTCTCCTCGAGCACCACGTCGTACACGACGGCTTCGATGGTGCCGGAGTACATCGCGAAGTAGACGCCGAAGAGCAGCGCGGCGACGATGTAGCTCGCCACGTTCTGGCTGAGTGCGGCGACGGCGAGACTCACCACCATCGCCAGCCCCGAGAGCATCAACACACCCCGCCGCGACCACCGGTCCGCCAGGACCCCCGACACCACCTCGGCCACCGGCACCAACGCCGCGTAGCCAGCAACCATCACCCCGAGAGTCGCCGCGTCGAACCCGATCTCACTCATGAAGAGCTTCTCGACCGGCACCCATAAGGCAAACCCCTGCAGGAAGGTCCCCACCCACAACGGCGCCAACCGCCGCCGCAGAGACGGCCGCTCCGCGGCGCAGGAGTGTCGGGCGAGCCGGTGCCCCTCCCCACCCTCCTCGTCCGCGCGGAGCGCGGGAGCGTGCTCGGGCTGGACCGCGGTGGTGTTCGACATGACTACCTCTGCAGGGCTCGGGTTATCCGGTCAGCTCTGCAGTGTCATGAGGGCGGGAAGTGTTACAGCAGTTTGGCGGCGGTTGCCTGGATCTGGTCCATGTCGCCGGGGGTGGGGTGCCACGGGAGCTTCAGCGGGTCGTCCTGGTAGCGGGGGACCACGTGCAGGTGGGTGTGGAACACGCTCTGCCACGCCTCCGCCCCGATGCAGCTGAGCAGGTTCGCGCCGTCGGCGTCCAGGCGCTCGATCACCCGGCTGACCAGCGACTGGGCCAGCAGAGTCGCGGCGATCAGGTCGTCGGCGTCCGCCTCCCGAAGATCCGTGGAGTGCGTCCGCGGCACCACCAGCAGATGCCCGGGCGTCGCCGGGTTGATGTCCATGAACGCGATCGCCCGCTCGCTCGACGCCACCTGCGTCGACGGAATGTTCCCGGCCACGATCCCGCAGAAGAGACAGTTCTCGGTCATCGGCCCAGGCTAGTGCCTGCCCTCGCAGTACACTGCGCGAGCCGGATCCGCCACCCGAGGAGCCCCATGCCGGACGAACTGCTGCGCCCGACCATCGGGGCCGGTGTGGACATGTCGGTGCGCCCGTGGCGGCTGATGTCCCAGACGTACGTCGCCTTCTTCGGCGGGGTGATCGCTTCGACCACGATCGCGTTCCTGAACGCCCGCCGGCTCGGCGTGGACGCGGCCAGGCAGCGCCTGATCCTGCTCACCGGCGCCGCCGGGCTGGCCGGTGTGATCGCCGTCTTCGCCCTGCTGAACACCGACGACGGCGTCACCTCCGGGCTACGGATCGCGATCCGGGTGGTGGCCGTCGTGTGCTGCCTGGTCCAGCTCCGCATCCAGCGCCCGATGGACCGCGCGTTCCAGCTCCGCGGCACCGACTACGGCTCCCTGTGGGGCCCGGGCCTCGCGGTGACCATTGGCGGCGCCGTCGCAGAAGCACTCATCCTTGTCCTCGTGGCGGTGGCCCTGTGAACGAACCGACCGAAGCCCGCCTCCAGATGGCCGGCCACTGGCTGCAGATCGGCCACCCCGAACGCACCCTCGACGAGCTCCAGGGCCTCTGGGGCGACGCGGCGGTCGACTACCGCGCGTATCTGTTCCGCGGAGCCGCCCTGCACGCCCTCGACCGCAACGCCGAGGCCGTCGACGTGCTGAAGGACGGCCTCGCCCAGCACGGACCGTTCCTCCCGATGCTGCAGGTGCTCGGGTCGTCCCTGCGCGCTGTCGGTCGCCTGCCGGAGGCCGAGGCGGCGTTCCTCCAGGGCCTCAGCCTGGACCCCAATGACCCCGACCTGCTGATCGGCTACGCGCACGTCTGCCTCACCGCCGGACAGGCCGAGAAGGCGAGCGCCCTGGTCGAGCGCGCCGCCTCCCACGCACCCGAGAGCGCCGCGGTCGCCGCGGCCCGGGCGCAGGTCGCCTTCGCGCTCGGCAAGGACCGCGACATGCACCGCCACAGCACCGAGGCCCTCTCACACGACCCCGAGGACCCCGGCGCCCGAGCCCTGCACGGTACGGCGTCGATGCTCACCGGCGACTCGCGATCGGGCTACAACTCCCTCGCCTCCGCGGCCGCCTCCCAACCCGGTGACGCCGACCTCCGCGCCGCGGCCCGCGAGGCGAAGCTGCTCAACCACCCGCTCATGCGCCCGCTCCGCCCGTTCCAGCGCTTCAACCCACTGGTCGTCTGGATCGCCGCGGTCGCGGTCATCTACGGCCTCCGCCTGGCCGGCCTCGCACCCCTGGCCTTCCTCGCCGCCATCGGCTGGTTCGGCTTCTGCATCTACTCCTGGGTGGCCCCACCCTTGGTCCGCCGCTGGCTCAACCGAAAGTGGGGCGCATGACTGTGTTGAATTGCCGGGCCTCCGGCGCCGGCGGGTCATGGGGCTGGAACTCCCGGCCTTCCCTCGTCCCTCCAGTCGCTTCGCTCCCTCCGCTCCTCAGTCCAGGCCGGGAGGCCCCATGACCGACCGCATCGCTGCATTGCGCAAAGCGGTTGAGGCCAATCCGGATGACGTGCTGCTTCGGCTGGTGCTGGCTGAGTCGCTGGTGACGGCCGGCGACAGCGAGTCCGCTCTCGATCAGTACGTCGTACTGGTCGATCAGCAAGGGTTGCCCGACGACCAGCTCGTGGCGGTCGGTGAGCTTGCCGCGGCGAACGGGCGGCTGGCGCTGCTGCGGAGCCTGCTCGAGGCGGCCCGCCAGCGGGGTGTCGTCGAGGGGACGGGGCGGCTGCAGCAGCTGGTCGACGAGATGATCTCGGAGCGCAGCGGGGTCAAGATCAAGGTCGGTCCCGAGGCCGAGACGCCGTACGAGGTGGACACGCCGAAGGAGACGACGACCTTCGACCAGGTCGGCGGGATGGACGACATCAAGCGGGTCATCCACCGGATGGTGATCCTGCCACTGAGCCGCCCGGAGTTGTACGAGAAGTACGGCCGGAAGTCCGGCGGCGGCGTGATGCTCTACGGGCCGCCGGGCTGCGGGAAGACGCTGCTGGCGCGGGCGACCGCGGGGGAATGCGGCCTGCCGTTCGTGAACGTCCGGATCGAGGACGTGATGGACCCGTACCTGGGGGTCTCCGAGCGCAACCTGCACGCCGCCTTCGAGCGCGCCCGGGCGAACGCGCCGTGCGTGGTGTTCCTGGACGAGCTCGATGCGCTGGCGTTCGCGCGGCACAAGCACGGCGGATCCGAGGCCCGGCGGCTGGTCGACGTACTGCTGCAGGAACTCGACGCGATCGGCTCCGAGAACGACGGCCTGCTCGTGCTCGCGGCCACGAACGCGCCGTGGGACGTCGACGAGGCGATGCTGCGACCGGGCCGGTTCGACCGGGTGGTCTTCGTGCCACCACCGGACGAGCCCGCACGGGTCGACATCCTGAATGTGCTGGTGAAGGATGTCCCGGCCGACGGGCTCGACCTGAAGGCGCTCGCCGGGCAGACGCCGATGTTCAGCGGCGCGGACCTGCGCGCGCTGATCGAGCGCGGTGTCGACCGGGTGATCGACGAGGCGCTCAGCAGCGGTGGCGAGCCGCCGCTGGCCATGCGTCACCTGACCGAGGCGCTGCCCACGGTCAAGCCCTCGACGCTCGACTGGCTGCACCGGGTCCGCTCGTACATCGAGTTCGCCAACCAGAGCGAGCGGTACGACGACGTCGCGGCGTACCTGCGTACCCGCGACGTTCGCCGCCGCCTCAGCTAACGCCTAACGAGACTTCACCTTGGACGCCGCCGACTCCGGCATCGGGTCGTAGCGCGCGAACGACCGCGTGAACGACGCGGCGCCGTGGGACAGGGACCGCAGGTCGATGGCGTACCGGGTGATCTCCACCTGCGGCACCTCGGCCTTCACCAGCGTGCGGTCGTCGCCGACCTTGTCCGTCCCGAGCAGTCGCCCGCGCCGTCCGGACAGGTCGCTCATCACCGCGCCGACCAGCTCGTCCGGCACCATCACCGAGACCAGGTCCACCGGCTCCAGCAGGTTCACCTTCGTCGCGGCCGCCGCCTCGCGCAGGGCGAGACCGCCGGCCATCTGGAACGCCATGTCCGACGAGTCGACGCTGTGCGCCTTCCCGTCCAGCAGCGTGACCCGGATGTTGACCATCGGGTAGCCGGCCGAGACGCCCTTCTCCATCTGCGCCCGGACGCCCTTCTCCACACTCGGGATGAACTGCCGCGGCACCGCCCCGCCGACCACCTTGTCGACGAATTCGAAGTCGGACCCCTCCGGCAGCGGTTCCACCTCGATGTCGCAGACGGCGTACTGGCCGTGGCCGCCGGACTGCTTCACGTGCCGGCCGTGCCCCTTCGCCTTGCCGCCGAACGTCTCCCGTAGCGGCACCCGCAACTCCACGGTGTCGACGGTCACGCCGTACCGGCTCGACAAGGCGTCCAGTACGACGTCCGAGTGCGCCTCGCCCATGCACCAGAGCACGATCTGGTGGGTCTCCGGGTTCTGCTCGATCCGCAGCGTCGGGTCCTCGGCGGCCAGCCGCTGCAACCCGATCCCGAGCTTGTCCTCGTCGGTCTTGGCATGCGCCTGGACGGCGATCGGCAACAGCGGCTCGGGCATCTCCCACGGCTTCAGCAGCAGCGGGTCCGCCTTGTCCGACAGCGTGTCCCCGGTCTCTGCCCGGGTCAGCCGGCCGATCGCGCACAGATCCCCGGCGACCACCGTGGTTGCCGGCCGCTGGACCTTGCCGATGGGGAATGACAAGGTGCCGATCTTCTCGTCCTCGTCGTGGTCGGCGTGCGAGCTCTCACCGAAGAACGACGTGAAATGGCCCGACACGTGAACCGTCGTGTCGGGCCTGATGGTGCCGGAGAACACCCGCACCAGGCTGACCCTCCCGACGTACGGGTCCGACGTCGTTTTCACCACCTCGGCGAGCAGCGCTCCGCTCGGGTCGCAGCTCAGGCCCTTGCGCGGCACACCGTGCGACGTGAACACCTCCGGCAGCGTGTGCTCGGGCGGTGACGGGAACCCGCTCGTCATCACCTCGAGCAGCTCCTGGGTGCCGACGCCGGTGCCGCTGCAGACCGGGACGACCGGGAAGAACGAACCGCGGGCGACCGCGCGCTCGAGGTCCTCGATCAGCACCTTCTGGTCGATCTCCTCGCCGCCGAGGTAGCGGTCCATCAGCGACTCGTCCTCGGACTCCTCGATGATGCCCTCGATCAGGGTGCCGCGGAGCTCCTCGATCTGGTCCTCGTACGAGCCGTCCGGCTCCGCGGTCGAGCGCTTGCCGTCGGCGTACTCGTAGTACTTCTGGGACAGCAGCCCGATCAGCCCGTCACCAGCGGGCAGGTAGAGCGGCAGCACCTTGTCGCCGAACGCGGCCTGCGCCGCGGCCAGCGCGTTCTGATAGTTCGCCCGGGCGTGGTCGAGTTTGGTGATCACGACGGCCCGCGGCATGCCGACCTGGTCGCACTCGTGCCACAGCGTCCTGGTCGGCTCGTCGACGCCTTCGCTCGCCGAGATGACGAACAGGGCGCAGTCGGCGGCCCGGAGTCCGGCCCGCAGTTCGCCGACGAAATCGGCGTACCCGGGGGTGTCGATGAGGTTGACCTTGACTCCGTCGTGCGGCAATGAGGCCAGTGCGAGCCCGACCGACCGCTGCTGGCGGATCTCGGCGTCGTCGAAGTCGCAGACCGTGGTGCCGTCGAGGACGGTGCCGGGTCTGGACAGGACGCCGGAGGCCACCAGCAGGGCCTCGACGAGGGTGGTCTTGCCGGCCCCGGACGGGCCGACGAGTACCACGTTGCGGATGGCGGCCGGGCTGTCCACAGCGGGGGCGGCTCCGGTGCCCTGGGAAGTGTTCGTCTTGTCTGCCATGACGTTCCTCCTGGTCCACCCACGATTCCCCCAACGGCCACTCAGCACAAGAGTCTTCAGCTTGCGTTTTCCGCTGACACGTCAGCGGCGTTCCCCCGGCGGACCCTCACGCTCGGTACTGTCGCGCCATGCGAAGGGCCCTCTTCACCGCGATCACGCTGCTCCTCACCGCACTGGCGCTGGCCGGTTTCGCGACCCCCGCGTCCGCGGCCCCCGGTGACGAGGTGAAGAGCTTCCGGATCGACTACACCGTCACCCCGGACGGCGTCCTCCAGGTGCAGGAGACGATCGCCTACAACTTCGGCAGCACCGGCCGGCACGGCATTTACCGCGACCTGGTGATCCGTGAGCCGTACCGGGACGACGACTCCAAGGACCAGGAGTACCAGGTCTCGAACATCGCGGTGCAGAGCCCGGACGCGCGGGCCGACTTCACCACCGAGACGACCAAGTCGAACCACGACCGCTTCCAGACGCTGCGGATCAAGATCGGCTCCGAGGACGAGACCATCTCCGGGTACGACGCGACCTACGTGATCACGTACGACGTCCGCGGCGCGCTCCGGCACTTCGACGACCACAGCGAGCTCTACTGGGACGCGACCGGCTCCAGCTGGGAGGCCGTCCTCAACGAGGTCACGGTCAACGTCACCGTGCCCGAGGGAGTCACCCAGGTCGAGTGCTTCACCGGTACGGCGGGATCGACGCAGGACTGCCCGCAGAAGACGGTCAGCGGCGGGAAGGGCGTCTTCGGCGCGAGCGACCTGCCGCGGGGCGAGCAGTTGACCATCGTCGCCGGGATCAAGCCCGGCGTCGTCAGCAACGACACTCCGATCCTGGTCGAACCGCCGAGCTGGATGGAGCGCGAGGGCATCACCGTGCCCGCGCTGATCACCTCCCTCGCGGCGACGGTGGTCGCGATCGCAGGCGCGGTGGTCTACGCGAAGAAGGGCAGCCCGGACCAGCGGTTCGCCGGTCTGCCGCCCGGGACGTTCCCGCCGGACGGGATGGCTGCGCAGCCGGTGAAGGACGAGCTGTCCGAGGACCAGATCCCGGTTGCGTTCGCACCGCCGCGGATTCCGGTCGCGGAAGGTGGTCTGCTGATCGACGCCAAGGCGAACACGACGGAGACCGCAGCGACGCTGATCGAGTTGGCGGTGCGGGGCGGCGTACGGATCGAGAACAGTGGCAACTCGCAGAGCGCCGTACTGGTGAATCCGGCGGCTGCGACGGCGCCGCACGAGCAGATGTTGCTGTCGGGGCTGTTCCCGTCGCTGCAGCCGGGGGAGTCGGTGGTGCTGCGGCGTGGCGCGGTCGGCGACCACACCATGCGGCGAGCGCACGACGGGATGATCAGGGCGCTGCGGGAGCAGGTGAAGCTGCGCGGGTGGTACCTGCGGATGCCGCGCCAGGGTGGTGGCTCGGTCTTCAAGAGCGGCTTCGGCTGTGCGTGTATGGCGATGATCGGGATCTGGGTGTTCGGCGCCGGGCTGATGGGGACCATCGTCGGGGCGGCGACCGGGGGACTGGGCCGGGCGGTGGTGATCGGGCTGCCGGTGGTCGCGGTGATCGTTGCCATTGGCATCTGGATCGGCAAGCGGGCGCGTGGGCAGCGGAACCCGGCCGGGCGGGCGGTCGCGGACCAGTTGATCGGGTTCCGGAAGTACCTAGCCACGGCTGAGGCGCAGCAGCTGCGGTTCGAGGAGGGCGAGGATATCTTCAGCAAGTATCTGCCCTGGGCGATCGCGTTCGGCCTGGCCGATCGGTGGCAGCAGGTCTGCGCCCAGCTGGTGGCAGCTGGGCGGATCACCCCGGACCCGTACTGGTACGTCGGCCCGTCGTACTACAGCTCAGGCTGGACCGCCGGCGCCCTCAGCAGCACCGTCGCCAGCACGTTCGATCCGCCGCCCACCCCCTCCAGCTCTTCGGGCGGCGGCAGCTCCTCCGGCTTCAGCGGCGGCTCCTCCGGCGGCGGCGGAGGAGGCGGAGGCGGCGGCTCCTGGTAGGAACCTCAGACCTTGCCGCCGGCGATTGCCGGGGCGGTGGGGTCGGCGGCTCCGCCGTCGCCGGCGCCTTCGCGGGCCAGGAAGTCCTCGAGGTGGAACAGGTTGTCACCGGCCCGCTTCGCCACATTGACGAGGGTGCTCATCGCCGCGACCTCCTCGACCTGCTCCTTGAGGAACCACTGCATGAACTGCTCGCCGATGTAGTCGCTCTCGTCCCGCGCCGTCCGGGCCAGCGTCTCGATCTGCTTGGTGACGGTGATCTCCTGCTGCAACGCGAGCTCCAGCGGCTCCAGCGCGGACCTGAAGTCGGACTCGACCTCGCCGACGCTCGGGATGTGCGGCTGGACATCCTTGTCGAGCATGTACTGCACCATCATCATCGCGTGGTTGCGCTCTTCCAGGGACTGCTTGTAGAAGTGCGCGGCCAGCCGCGGGAGATCCTGGGCGTCGTACCAGACAGCCAATGCCAGGTACTGCTGCGACGCCGTGAACTCGTTGCGGATCTGTTCTTGCAGAAGTTTCTCGTACGTGCTCATGCGGCCAATGTAATGGTCTCCACCGGATTTCTCACCGTTGGCGAGCCTGCCCTAACCGACTCGATTCGATCCCAGTTCGACCACCTCTTCGGCACCGCCGGGCAGGGTGATCCGGACCGTCGTCCCGGCCACCGAGACATTGATGCCTTCGGCAAGCGCTTCCGGCCGCAGCGCATCGCGGGTGAGCAGTACGGCGCTCACCAGCACGAGCGGATCGCCGTCGTGCGGAGCCGTCAGGTACGGCGTCGCCGAGTGCACACCGAACGCGTTCGCGCCCAGTCCGCGATGCACCCCGGCCTCGTCGTACCCATGCAGTCCGACCACCGCCGACAGCAGCCCGTCGTCGTTCCGCGCGGACGCGGCCCGGTAGCCGCCGGTTGCCTCAGGCAAGGACTCCCCGGCGACCGCGAACCCGCCACTGCGAACCATCGCGCCGGCCGGTCCCTCGACCAACGCGCACCGGATCTCCCAGCCGCCGTGCACGACCGACGCCGTCTCGATCCGCCACGGCCCGCTCGACCCCAACCACGCCTTGTGCCAGGACGACGCCGTACGCCCGCTGACCGAGATCCGCCGGATCCGCCCGCGCGAGCTCGACTGCCCGTCGGCGTCGACCAGTGAGATCAGGTTGTCGATGCGCGGCGCGTGGTCGGACAGCTCCGGACCTGCGTGATTCGCGTACGCCAACCGGTTGTAGTGCGCATCGCCCTCCGGCTCCACACCGTCAGGCTCAGCAACCGGCGCATGGTCGGCCCCGTGGTTCACCAATTGCACCACCTGGTCGTGGCGGCTCGCGTGCACGATCCACCCCGGCGCTGGCATCGCCCGCACCTGGTCTGCGTCGTCCAGCGGCACCGAGCCCTCCGGATCGGTCCACACCGGGTGCTCCGGCGGCAGGACCAGCCCGATGAACCCCTTCGAAGCCCAGTAAGGCGAGCCAGGCCCGGAGTACTGCTGTGTGGTCGGCAGGAACGTGTCGTACCACCCCAGCGTCAGCAGCCCACGCTCATCCGGTACGTCATGCTGCACGAAGTGCCGCGCGATCCCAGAGCACAGCCGCCGCGTCTGCCCCGGCGACAGGGGAGTGGCGTCCAGCAACGCGCCCATCCAGTACGGCGTCGCCGCAGCCATCCGGTAGGTCAGCGACCGCCCCTGGTACACCGGTGCGCCGTCGTTGCCGACCAGATGCACCGCATCCTCGAGGAACAGCCGCAGCCGCTCGCGGTAGAGCTTCAGCCGGTCCTCGTACCCCGCTCCGGGCGTGGCCGCCGCCATCCGCGTCCACAGCCCCGGGTAGAGGTGCATGGCCCAGCCGATGTAGTTGTCGAAGTTCTGCCCGTCGCCGTCCGAGTACCAGCCGTCGCCGACGTACCAGTCCTCGATTCGGTCCAGCCCGCCGTCGATGTCCTCCTGCCGGTACGGCGCTCCGACCGACGCCAGGAACTGCTCGCTCACGACCTGGAACAGCCGCCAGTTGTTGTCGTGCGTCGTCGACCCGTTGAACCCGCCGAGCCACTCCGCCACGTGCTCCTGCGCCCGGGTGTCGAGCCGGTCCCAGATCCACTCGCGGGTCTCGTGCAGCGCGACCGCGATCGCGGCGGCCTCGACCATCTGCTGCGACCGCGGAGTCAGGCGCAGCCACGCCTCGGGGTGGTCCGGATTCGCCCCGTTGGCCACGCCCCGCGCGTACCGCTCGATGAGCTGCTCGCAGCCCTTGCCCTGCACGCCGGCGATCCGGAACGCGGCCAGCATGAACGACCGCGCGAAGCCTTCCAACGCGTCCGACGCCGTACCGGACCGACTCGGCCGGCCAGGCAGCGCGATCAGCGACGCCCCAGGCGAGAAGTAGGGCACCAGCGACTCGAGTAGGTGATCAGCCAGCGCCTCCCAGTGCGCCCGACTCCACCCAGTCTGACGAGACAACACACGATCGGTGTCGGGCAGAACAAGGCGCGTCATGGGCTAGGTCGCGGCGACACCTCGTCCTTTGGAGTGGAGGCGCACCGCGACTGCCTCCTCTCAGATGTAGGGGACTGTCGGTCCCAAATGGTTTGGTATGTGGCATGTCGAGATTCCGGCTGTATCCGACTCCCACGCAGCACGCCGCGTGTGAGTGGTTGCGCGCCGGATCGCAGACCGTCCAGCAGCAGGCGCTTCGGGACCTTGATCAGGCCGTCAAGAGCTTCTTCGTCGGCAGCCACCGGCGCCCCACCTGGCGCAAGGCCGGCGTGCGCGACGGCTTCCGAATTGTTGGTCAGCAGGCGGGTCGGGTCGAGCGACTGAACCGCACGTGGGCGCGAGTGCTCGTGCCCAAGATCGGCTGGGTGCGGTTGCGGCTGTCCCGCGCAGTACCCGACGCCAAGTCGTACCGCATCACCCGCGACCAAGCAGGTCGCTGGCACCTCGCGTTCGCCGTCGTCCCGGAACCGATCCCCGGACCGGGGACGGGTGCGATTGTCGGCGTGGACCGCGGCGTCATCGTGTCTGCCGCCCTGTCCACCGGCGAACTCCCGACCTGTCCCGGTCTGTCCGGCACCGAATACACCCGCTTGAAGGACCTGCAGCGCCGCCTGTCGCGGTGCCGGCGCGGCTCCGGCCGGGGCCGGCGACTGAAGGCTGCGATCACGAAGCTCTACTCCCGTGCTCGCGACCGACGCAAGGACTGGATCGAGAAGA
Organism: Kribbella sp. NPDC050470; assembly: GCF_044458365.1. NCBI lineage: Bacteria > Bacillati > Actinomycetota > Actinomycetes > Propionibacteriales > Kribbellaceae > Kribbella > Kribbella sp. NPDC050470. Next base: position 136,172 of record NZ_JBITHV010000008.1, read on the forward strand.
CCAGCACCGAGCTCGCCCGCCGCTTCGACCTGATCCGTGTGGAAGATCTGCGCATCGCCCAGATGAGCCGCCGCCCCAAGCCGAAGCCCGACCCCGAACGACCAGGCGCATACGTGCCGAACCGTCGCCGGGCCAAGGCCGGCCTGAACCGGGGCATCCTGGCCAACGGCTGGGGACTGCTCGTGCAGCGTCTGGAGCAGAAAGCGCCGGGACGGGTCGAGAAGATCAATCCTGCGTACACGTCGCAGACCTGCAGCGCCTGCGGGCATCGCGCACCGGAGAACCGAGAGAGCCAATCGGTGTTCCGATGCGTAGCCTGCGGGTATCAGGCGCACGCGGACGTGAACGCGGCAGTCAACATCGCGGCCGGACGGGCCGTCAGCGCACGCCGAGAGACGCCCGTACGGGTCTCGCCGAAGCGTGAACCTCAACACGCTACCTCCGCGTAGTAGTTGGAATCCCCGTCCGTCAGGTCGGGGAGGACGTCAAGCGATTCTCCCGAGTTCGGTGGGGGTGATGGCGTGTTGGAGGGGTTGGCCGGCGGTGAGGCGTTCGAGCTCGCTGACGGCGAGCTCGCCGAGGCGGGCGATCTCGCTGCCGACGGCGCCGGCCACGTGCGGGGTGACGAAGACGTTCGGCAGGTCGAGCAGCGGCGAGTCCGGCGGCAGCGGCTCCGGGTCGGTGACATCCAGTACGGCGTCGATCCGCCCGGCCACGCACTCACGCTCGAGCGCGGCGGCGTCGATGATCTTGCCGCGGGCGGTGTTGATCAGCACCGAGCCGTCCCGCAACAGCCCCAGCAGGCGCGCGTCCACGAGACCGACGGTCTCCGGAAGCAGTGGCGCGTGCACGCTGAGGATGTCGCTGCGGCTGAACAGCTCGTCGTTGCTCACCAGTTCGGCGCCGAGCGCGGCCGCGTCGGCCTCGGTGAGGTACGGGTCGCTGATCAGCACGTGCAGATCGAAGGCCTGCAGCCGCTCGGCGACCATCCGCCCGATCCGTGACGCGCCGAGCAGGCCGACCGTCGTACCGTAGCTGCCCGGCATCCCGTGCGGGTCCGTCTTCTTCCGCTCGGTCCGGTACTGCGCCGCGAGCCGGAACGCCCGCTTCCCGGCCAGCACCACCGCGGCGACCGTGAACTCGGCGACCGGCAGCGCGTTGGCGTGCGCCGCCGACGACACCTGGATGCCGCGGTCGAACGCCTCCGGCGCGACGATTGCCTTCACCGAGCCCGCTGCATGCAGGATCGCCTGCAGCTTGGGCGCCGCCTCCAGAACCTCCGGACTGATCCGCGGGCAGCCCCAGCCGGTGAGCAGCACGTCGACGTCCGGCAGCGCGGCCAGGATCTCCGGGTCGTCGAGGAACGTCCGACCCGGGCCGACCGGTAGCACGGTGGCGATCGCGTCCAGCCGCTCGCGTACGCGCGGGACGAGGACGCGGGCCCGGCTGGCGTCGTTCATCGCCAGCATGACGGTCAGGGCGGAGTCTGGTTCGCTGCTCACGCCGACCAACCTAGCAAGCGCTTTCCAATACTGTCTGCCCCCGTGCCGGATAGTGAAAAGAACCTTAAAGATTCCGGCCGCGGAATTAAGCCCCGGACGCCCGGCGTTGACACCGGTGAGGGCAGGATAGAGGGGCCTACCCGCCCTGTCGGCCACTGTGAAGGAGAACGACGATGCTGCGACCGGACGACCTCTACGAGATCGTCGACGAGTCGGTGGCGACCGGCCCGGCGGCGACGCCGAAGGTGCTGGTGCATTCGCTGGACGGATTCATGGACGCGGGTCAGGCGGGCCGGGTGACGGCCGACCACCTGCTCGAGGTGCTGGACAGCCGGCTGCTCGCGCGGTTCGACGTCGACCTCCTGCACGACTACCGGGCCCGGCGGCCCGAGGTGACGTTCGCCGAGGACAAGTTCATCGACTACACCCCGCCGCACCTGAACCTGCACCTGCTGAAGGACGACGCGGGCGTCGAGTTCCTGCTGCTCGAAGGCGTCGAGCCGGACAACCACTGGAACCGGTTCGCCGGCGCGGTCCGGCAGCTGATCGAGCGGTACAACGTGACGCTCACGATCGGCGTCCACGGCATCCCGATGGGCGTGCCGCACACCCGCCCGCTCGGCCTCACCGCGCACGCGACCCGGCCCGAGCTGGTCACCCGGTCGAACATCTGGGACGGCGAGATGCGGCTGCCCGCGAGCGCCGGCACGATGCTGCAGGTCCGGCTCGGCGAGGCCGGCAAGGACGCGATGGGCTTCGCGGTCCACGTCCCGCACTACCTGGCCGAGAACCGCTTCCCGGGCGCCGCGCTGGCGCTGGTGCACGCAATCTCGGCGGCGACCGGCCTGCTCCTCCCTAGCAAGGCCCTGCTCGACGAGGCCGCCGTGACCGGCCGGCTGGTCGACGAGCAGGTCGACGCTTCGGAGGACGCGAGCGCGGTGGTCAAGGCGCTGGAGACGCAGTACGACGCAGCCGCCGGCTCGGTCAGCCGCGGCAGCCTCCTGGCCGGCTCCACTCCGTCGGCCGACGAGCTCGGCGCGGAGGTCGAGCAGTTCCTGGCCGAGCTCAACCGCGAGGACGACAAGTAGCCACAACGACGAACGGCCGGGGCATCCGCCCCGGCCGTTCCGTCTGTCAACTCAGGCGGCGACTCTCGCCCGGCCGGAGGAGCGGTTGAAGATGCTGTCCAGGCTGACCCGGCCGGCGCCCACGACGGCGAGGGTCAGCGACAGCAGCCCGAGTACGGCGACCAGCTCCCAGCCGCCGTTCGCGACGAAGACACCGTTCGACAGGTGCACGAACGCGAGCGCGCCGACCATGTCCAGCGCCAGCAGGACGCCGACCACCGGCGTCAGCACCCCGACGATCAGCGCGATGCCGCCCAACAGCTCGATCCCGGTCGCGTAGTACGCGGACAGCGTCGGCGCCGGGACGCCCATCTTGTCGAACATCGCGGCGGTTGCGTCCAGGCCGTTGGTGTTGAACTTCTGCCAGCCGTGTGCGACGAAGACGACCCCGAGCCCGACCCTCGCGAGCAGCAGGACGAGATCACGGGCGGCGGCGGTGCGGGACAGGCTCACAGAGGCTCCTTCAAGCAAGTGCTTATTGATTGAGCGTTCAATCATACCCTACCGACCGCCACCGAAAGCTCACCGAAAGGGCCGGACGTCAGTTCTGGATGGCGGCGAAGGCCAGGCAGGCGATGAGCAGCAGCGCGCTGGTGACCACTGCGATGCGGGTCAGATAGACGTGGCGCACGGGATCTCCTTGTCTCGCTCAGACCCAGTCGAAGCGTTCGGTGTGGATGCGGTCGGCCGGTGTGCCGAGCTCGACAAGCGCTGTCTCCACGGCTGCAAGCATCGGAACGGGCCCACAGGCGAAGTACTGGAATCGCGGGAAGCTCGCCGGCAGGTGGCGCGCGAGAATGTCACCGTCGATGTACCCGGTCTCCCCGGTCCACTCCGGCGGCGGTTGCTCGAGGACGTGGACCACCGTGAGGTTCAGCCGGGCAATCAGCGCGGCGACGCGATCGCGCAAGATGACGGTGTCCCAGGCCCGGCTGCCCGCGAACAGGACAACGGGCCGGACATCACCACGGTCGGCGAGGGTCTCGAGCATGCTCAGGGCGGGTGCGATCCCGACTCCACCGGCGATCAGGCAGAACCCGGCGCCTTCGTACTGGTCGATCGAGAACACCCCGTGCGGTCCGTCCACGTAGACCGCGGTGCCCGGCTCGACGGTTGCGACGCTGGAGCTGAAGTCACCGACCGCCTTGATCGCGACCTCGACGCTGCCGTTCTGCTCGGCGCTAGAGCAGAACGAGAACGGGTGGGACGTGACCGAGAACGGCGATCTGCCGACCGTGATCCAGGCGAATTGGCCGGGGTCGAAGCGCATGCCGTCGTGACCGTCGGGTCGCAGGGTGAGGACCGTCGTACTGTCGCGTTCCGGTGCGACTCGTTCGACCGTCCACGGCCGGCGCCGCATGCGCAGTGGACGAAGCAGGCGCACCCATACGAGCAGCCAGAGGAATGCTGCGGTCATGATCGACCACAGCACCTGCTTCCACAGGCTGTCGACGTAGTAGTTCACCAGCAGCACATGAACCAAGGCCGCGACGACGGCGATCACCGCGAGTACGGCGTGCAGGCCCTGCCACACCTCGTACGACAGTCGTAGCCGGGACCGCCATACCGAGCTCGCCACCAGGACCACCAATGCGGCCGCCGCGATTCCGCCGAACCAGACCCGCGCGGGAGTATCGCTCGGCGTGAACGGATTGGCCTGGCTCCAGTCGGCGGAGATCGCTACGTGGATCACCACGAAGATCAGGCCCGTGTATCCGATCTGCCGGTGGAAATCGATCACCGCGTCGGTGCCGAAAGGCTCCGCCACGGTCTTGACCCGCGCCACCAGCGCGAACTCGATCCCCATCAGGGACAAGCCGACGAAGCCGAGAGCAACGGAGAAGTCGGTCCAGAAACCTTGACCCGGTTGACTCGTGCTCATGAGTGCGAACACCAAGGGCGCGAGGCAGATCCCGACGAACACCCCGAGCCACGCAATCCCGCGCACGATCGCAGTCATGGCCTGATCATCCGGTAGCGGTCAGTTGTCCGGAAGGTCGACGACGGCGACAGGACGGTCGGCGTCGCTCAGGACTCGCCGGCTCACGGATCCGAGCAGGATCCGTCGAACCAGCCCCTTGCCGTGGGTGCCGACCACGATCAGCTGCGCGTCCGCTGCCCGGGCCAGGATCGCTTCTGCGGCGGGACCCTCCACCGCGACGGGCTCCACGCTCACCGACGAAGGATCCACCTCGTTGAGCGCTCGGGTGATGGCTCCTTCCGTCTCCGCCTCGACGTCCGCCTGCATCCGTGCGACGGACTCCGGGTCGTCCCGGAGCACGGGGTGCAGAAGCTCGTAAGCGGCGACCGCTCGTACCGAGGTTCCGCGCAGAGCGGCCTCGGTGATCGCGTAGCGGAGCGCGTAAGCGCCGAACTCCGATCCGTCCAGCCCCACCACGATCGGGCCGGTCGTCGGAACCTCGTCGTCCCCGACGACCACCACCGGGCAGTTCGCCTGGATCGTCAACCGGTTGCTCACCGAACCCAGCAGTGCGCTCGCAACGCTGCCCAGACCGCGCCGGCCGACGACGACGACGTCCGCTCCCGCCGAAGCATCCGCGAGCAGGTGGGCGGGGTGGCCCATCGCCGAGGTCAGCGTGCAGGTCAGGTCGGGGGCGAGCTCGCGTACTCGCTTCGCCGCGGCCTGGACCACCTGTCCGGAGAACTCGGCGTACCAGTCCACGGGCTGGCTCGGTACGCCGTGGTAGCCGTAGAAGTTGATGTCGGGAACAAGGGTGTAGGCGTTGAGCAGCTCGAGCTCCGCACTCCCGAGGCGTGCCCGCGTCACCGCCCATTCGAGCGCGTTACCGCTCGGCTCTGATCCATCGATGCCGACGACGATCCGACCAGCCATGTGATGTCCTCCCGCGAAAGAGCCGACAGCACCGAACCTAGACCCCGCGCCCGGCCGCCGCCCACAGCTCGGCACCTACACATGGCTACCGGAAGGTCACCGAAAGAACCCGAGTGACCGGAACCACAGCTGGCACGGCATCCGCAGTCGCCGGCCGTGCGTCGCCGTGCCCGCGGGACCTGTCAGGATAAGGCATGCCTGAGTCGCTGGAGGATCTGGTCGAGCTGCTCGACCTCGAGAAGATCGATGTCGACCTGTTCCGGGGGCGGCAGCCGCAGACCTCGATGCAGCGCGTCTTCGGCGGGCAGGTGCTCGGGCAGGCGCTGGCCGCGGCGAGCGCGACCGTCGAGCCGGAGCGGATCGTGCACTCGCTGCACGGGTACTTCCTGCGCGGCGGCGACACCTCGGTGCCGATCATCTACCGGCCGGAGCCGACCCGGGACGGTGGTTCGTTCAGCAGTCGGCGTGTGGTCGCCTCGCAGAACGGCAAGCCGATCTTCTACATGTCGGCGTCCTTCCAGCGGCCGGAGGCCGGGCTGGATCACCAGGACCCGGTGCCGGACGACTTGGTCGCGCCCGATGAGGCGCCCACGTTGGCGGCCGTGCTGGAGGCCCGGTCGGGTCGTAAGGCTGCCGACTGGGACCGGGAGTGGGCGGCGCTCGACGTACGGCTGGCCGGGGTGACCGGGCGGCAGTTCTGGATACGGGCCGCTGGCAAGCTTCCGGACGATCCGGCCTTGCATGCTTGCGTTCTGGCGTACGCGAGTGACCTGACGTTGCTGGGGGCAAGTTTGCTTCCGCACAACATCGTGATCGGCGACCGCCGGATCCAGCCGGCCTCGCTCGACCATGCGCTGTGGTTCCACCGGCCGTTCCGTGCCGACGAGTGGCTGCTCTACGACCAGGCCTCGCCGTCGGCCTCCGGTGCCCGAGGGTTCGCCACCGGCCGCCTGTTCACCGAAGACGGCAACCTGGTCGCCTCCGTAGCCCAGGAAGGCCTCATCCGCCCCGTAGGCCTCGACCTCGACTGAGGTCAGCGCGCTCGGGTGGGCGCGCCGGGGGCGGGGAGCCCTGGTCAGCGTGCCTGGACGGCGAGTGCGATGGCGTCGGCCACCCGGTCCGCTTCGGGGATCGGGAGGCCGGTGGCGATGCGGATGCACGGCGGGGCCGGCTTCGTCCAGCTAGCGCTGGCGCCTGCGACGGCGATCCCGTGCGAGGCGAGCACCAGCAGAGCCTCATGCTCACTCCGCACCGGAACCCAGATCGCAAGACCGTCCACGCCAGCGGACTGCACCCCACGCTCGGCAAGCAGCCCGGCAAGCTGCTCCCGCCGCCTCTGGTACGTCGCCCGCGCATCGGTCACCGCCGCCCGTGACTTCTCGTCCTCGAGCAGCCAAGCCAGCGCGTTCTGCAACAAGCGACTCGTCCACCCCGAGCCGAATTGCCGATAGACCCGGACGCGCTCGATCGGCTCGGCCGCACCGCCCATCACGCCCAGCCGCAGATCAGGGGAGTGCGACTTCGAGAAGCTGCGCACAAGCACGCTCTGATCCGGCAGCAACTCCGCGACCCCGTGGTAGTCGAACGCGCTCAGCTCACCCAGCCCGTCGTCCTCGACCACCAATGTGTCCGTCCCGGCGAGCAGCGACGCCAGCTCATCCCGCCGTGCAGGCGTCACCGACGCGCCGAGATACGAACTGCTCCGCGGCTCGTACACGAACGCGACCGGATCGAGCCGGAGCGCATCTCGCAGCGACGAGGGACTCGGTCCTTCGGCATCAGTCGCGACAGGCACGGCGCGAGCGCCCACGTTGTCGAGGATGTCGAGCAGCCGGGGCGTCGCCGGGTCCTCGATCGCCACGTGCTCGCCCGGCACGACCGTCGTACGCATCAGCAGCAGAAGGCCTTCGTAGCCGCCGTTCACGCACATCCAGTTGTCGGTCTCGAACGGCCAGGTGTGTCCGGCGGCGGCGCGGAGCGGTTCGCTGATCGACACGACGTCGTACGAGTGCACGTCGGGGTCGCGGAGGGCGTGGACGAAGGCCGGCGACATGCTCGGGAGCAGGGCCGGGTCGGGGACGGCGCGGGAGAGGTTGAGGGTCTGGTTCGGCCAGAGGCGGGAGATGTTCTCGTAGCGGGCCGGCCGGGGGACCGCGAGGCCGCCGAGCACCCAGGTGCCTTGCCGTCCGCCGCCGGCTACCACGCGTTGCTTGCGCAGGGTCGCCCAGGCAGCGGACACAGTCGCCGGGCTCACGTCCAGGCGTGGTGCGAGCGCGCGGACGGTAGGCAACCTGGTCTGCGGCGCGAGCTCACCATGCCGCACCAGCCGCGCGATCGCCGCCGCGATCCCGGCCGCACTGGCCTCGGTGATCTGCTCAGCCAACCACGCAGAAGAAACCGCCGGCCCATCCTGCGGCGGAACATCCTCAGCCACCACAAACCTCCCCGTGCCTGTCGTGCTTTTTGATCAGTAACATTTCAGACCATTGTTCGACCAACGTGCTGAACATAGGCTACCGAACATTCCCCCTCGCGACAGTGCGGTCGCGACACCGACCCGGACCCCACGAGAGCGTCCCGGCAGCAAAGGAATCACACCGCGTGAAGCTCGAGCTCGGCGTACGCCACTGGGACCATGTGATCCCACTGGCCCTCGGCGACGTCCCAGGTCCGGTCGTCACCCGCCTGGAGGCGACCCCCGACCTGTGGACGTCCCCGGAGTACGACGGCGGCGAGACGTCGTTCAGCCGCTACGTCAGGGCCCGCGCCGCCGGTGACGACCGCGTGGTCGCGCTGCCGGTGTTCCTGATGCGCGGCTTCCGGCACCGCTGCATCATCGTCCGGCGCGACTCGGACGCCGAGACCGCCGCCGACCTCAAAGGCGCCCGGATCGGCCTGACCGGCTGGCCGGACAGCGGCAACACCTGGACCCGCGCGATCCTCGCCGAGGCCGGGATCGGCATCCAGGACGCCGAGTGGCAGGTCGGCCCGCTCACCGCCGCGCATCCGGTCGTCGACCGCATCGGCGGCGTTGCTGTCGGCAACAACGTCCGGCACACCACCGACGGCGCCCGCCTGGTCGACCTGCTCCGCGATGGGGTACTGGACGCGGTGATGACCCCGTTCATGCCACCGGGCTTCCACGACGAGGACTCGCCGTTCCGCACGCTCTTCCGCGACAACCGCGCCGAGGAGCGGGCCTACTACGCCCGCCACGGCTTCATCCCCGGCATCCACCTGCTTGCCCTGCGCAAAGAGGTGCTCCGGCCCGAGATCGCCCAGCAGCTCATCGACCTGTTCGAGCAGGCCAAGCAACTCAGCTTCCGGCGCCGGAACAAGCTGATGGACGTCACCCCCTGGCACAACGAGGAGGTCGGCATCACCACCCGCGTCTTCGGCACGGACTGGATGCCGTACGGCGTCTCGCCCGACCGCCGCATGGTCGCCGCCTTCCAGGAGCAGCTCGTCGCCCAGGAGCTGCTCGCCCACCCCGTACCGGAGGAAGACCTCTTCCCGTACCAGATCGATCCCCTGGAGAGGACCGCATGAGGCTCAAAGTTGCGGCCGCGCAGTTCGTCGCGAGCATCGACTGGGAGGAGAACCTCGAGACCGCGCGCGGCCTGATCAAGCAGGCCGACGCCGACGGCGTCGACCTCCTGGTCCTGCCCGAAGGCGTGCTCGCCCGCTTCATCGAGGAACGCGAACGCATCCGCGAGCACGCCCAGCCCCTCGACGGCCCGTTCGTCGAAGGACTCCGGCAGGCCACCGCGGGCCTCGACGTCACGGTCGTCGTCGGCATCCACGAGAAGTCCGGCAACGAGAAGCCGTACAACACCCTCGTCGTCCTCAAGGACGGCGCGATCACCGGCCTCTACCGCAAACTCCACCTGTACGACGCATTCAGTCAGCTGGAGTCCGACAACGTCACCCCGGCCGACGTCGTACCTGAGCTGATCGACGTCAACGGTTTCAAGGTCGGCCTGATGACCTGCTACGACGTCCGTTTCCCGGAGCTCGCCCGCCTGCTCACCCTGCAGGGCGCCGACGTCCTCGTGCTCCCGGCCGCCTGGGTCAAGGGCCCGCTCAAGGAGCACCACTGGCAGACCCTGGTCACCGCCCGCGCGCTGGAGAACACCGTGTACGTCGTCGCGAGTGGCGAGTGCGGCCAGCGCAACATCGGCCAGAGCCTGATCGTGGACCCGCTCGGGGTCCCGCTCGCCCAGGCGGGGGAAGAGCCGGCCACCATCTCGGCCGTCGTCTCCGCGCAGCGTCTGACCGACGCCCGCCACCGCCTGCCGGTCCTGATCAACCGGCGTTTCACCGTCAGCCCCACCCCTCGACCAGTCGAAGCTGTCCCCACCAGCTGACGCTGTAGGAGTAGTCATGTCACGCAGAACCGCCGTCGCCGTACTGGCCGCCAGCCTGCTCGGCGTCACCGCCTGTACCGCCGATCCGGTCGAAACCACCGGCGCCGGCGGCAACGCCAAGGCCCCGGCCGCCGCGATCCCGCAGCAGCAGGTCGACAAGACCCTGCACGACCAGCTGCCGGCGAAGATCAAGGCGTCCGGCAAGATCGTTGCCGTCAACAACGGATCGTTCCCGCCGTACGTGATCGTCGGCACCGACAAGGGCGCGCCGGTGGAGGGGGCCACCGCCGACCTGTCCCAGGCGGTCGGCCAGCTGCTCGGCGTACAGATCGAGCACACCACCGTCGACGGCCTGGCCAGCGTGCTGTCCGGGATGCAGGCCAAGCGGTACGACCTGGACATGGGCCCGACCGGTGACTTCGTCGAGCGGCAGCAGCAGGCGACCTTCATCGACTACGTCCAGGAGTACGTCGTCTTCGCCGTCCGGAAGGGGAACCCGAAGGGGATCGAGGACCTCGACACCGCCTGCGGCAAGCGGGTCGGCGTGATGGCGGCCGGATCCGCGGAGAAGGTGATCAAGGCGCAGTCGGCCAAGTGCGTCACGGCCGGGAAGCCGGCGATCGAGGTCCAGTCGTACAAGGACCAGCCGTCGTCGATCCTCGCCGTCCAGTCCGACCGGGCCGACGCGTTCTTCTCCTCCCAGGCGCCGCTGACGTACTTCGTCTCGCAGTCCGGCGGCAAGCTGGAGCTGGCCGGTGTCGGCAAGGGCAACGGTTTCGAGGACCTGTTCCAGGGGGCACTGGTACCGATCGGCTCGCCGCTGGCCGACGTACTGCTGGCTGCCCTCGACAAACTGCATGCCAACGGCACCTATGACGCGATCATGGCCAAGTGGGGCCTGGAGCAGAACAAGCTGGCCAAGCCAGGCCTGAACCTCGGGAAGAGCTGATCATGACGACAACCGTGCAAGACGCCCCACCGGCCGGCGCGGGCCTCGACGTCCGCGACGCGGCCCGGCGCAAGCATCCGTGGCGCTGGTTGTCGGCGTTCGTCGTCCTGGTGTTCGCCGCGCAACTGGCCAAGATGCTGGTCACCAACGAGAACTTCGGCTGGGACGTGGTCTGGAGCTGGCTGCGGGCCGAGTCGATCGTCCGCGGCCTCGGCATCACGCTGATGCTGACCGTGGTGGCGATGCTGATCGGCGTCGTCCTCGGGGTCCTGCTCGCGGTCTGCCGGATCTCGGCCAACCCGCTGCTGCGCGGCGCGGCCGGCCTGTACATCTGGTTCTTCCGCGGAACCCCGACGCTGGTCCAGCTGATCTTCTTCTACAACCTGTCCGCGCTGCTGCCGCAGCTGAACATCGGCATCCCGTTCGGGCCGGTGTTCGCCAGCTTCGACACCAACACCCTGATCACGCCGTTGCTGGCGGCGATCCTCGGCCTCGGCCTGAACGAGGGCGCGTACATGGCGGAGATCGTCCGCGGCGGCCTGCTCTCGGTCGACCCGGGCCAGAAGGAGGCCGGCCAGGCGCTCGGCATGACCAACACCCGGATCATGAAGCGGATCATCCTGCCGCAGGCGATGCGGTTCATCGTGCCGCCGACCGGCAACCAGGTGATCAGCATGGTCAAGGCGACCGCGCTGGTCAGTGTGATCGCGCTGTCCGACCTGCTCTACACCGCGCAGTCGATCTACAACCGGACGTTCGAGACGATCCCGATGCTGATCGTGGTCTGCCTGTGGTACCTCGCGGTCACCTCGGTCCTGTACGTCGTCCAGTCGTTCATCGAACGGCACTACAACCGGGGCGCCCGGCACCAGGCAGCCAGCTTCTGGGACTTCCTGAGAATCCGTCCGAAGGGGAGTGCGGCATGAGTACGGCGGTACTGCAGGCCCGCGGGGTCCGCAAGAGCTTCGGCCACACCGAGGTGCTGTCCGGCATCGACCTGGACGTCGCCTCGGGTGAGACGGTCGTCGTCCTCGGCCCGTCGGGCTCCGGCAAGTCGACGTTCCTGCGCTGCGTCAACCTGCTCGAGTCGCTCGACGCCGGCCGGATCACGGTCGACGGTCGCGACGTCGGGTACGACGTACGCAACGACCGGCTGCACGAGCTGCGGCCGAACGAGATCGCGCGGCGGCGCCGGGACATCGGAATGGTGTTCCAGCAGTTCAACCTGTTCCCGCACATGACCGCGCTGGAGAACATCATCGAGGCGCCGATGGCCGTACTGGGTGAGGGTCGTCGCGAGGCGACGGCGCGCGCAGTACAGCTGCTCGACGAGGTCGGGCTGGCCGGCCGGGAGAAGGCGTACCCGCGGCAGCTGTCCGGTGGTCAGCAGCAGCGAGTTGCGATCGCCCGGGCGCTGGCGATGCGGCCGAAGCTGATGCTGTTCGACGAGCCGACGTCGGCGCTCGACCCGGAGCTGGTCGGCGAGGTGCTGGTGACGATGAAGAAGCTCGCGTCGGCCGGCCTGACGATGGTCGTGGTCACGCACGAGATCAGCTTCGCCCGTGAGGCTGCGGACCGGGTGGTGTTCATGGACGACGGGCAGGTGGTCGAGCAGGGCACGCCGGAGCAGGTGATCGACAATCCACAGCACGAGAGAACTCGGGCGTTCCTGTCCCGGTTCCTCTGATACCGTGGAGACATGTTGCAGCGCGCTGTAGTCACGACGACGCCGGAGTCCGTCCCGGCGCGCTGACACCTGACTGTCCGACGCTGACATCATTTATCGATGCCCCGGGGCGAGTGCCCCGGGGCTTTCTCGTGCTCCGACGGCTCCTCGCCCCCCGTCGCAAGGAGCGAACGATGTACGACCACCGCAAGATCGGCCGCGAGCTCGGCCTGTTCGACTCGGACCCGCTGATCGGCGCGGGTCTGCCCTACTGGTTGCCTGCCGGTGCCGCGGTTCGGCACGCCTTGGAGAGCTACATCGCCGAGGTGGAGCGAAGAGCCGGGTATCAACGGGTCTACTCACCGGTGCTCGCCAAGCGCGAGCTGTACGAGATCTCCGGCCACTGGGCCAAGTACAGCGACGACATGTACCCGCCGATGGACATGGGCGCCGAGCAACTCGTGCTGCGGCCGAGCATCTGTCCACACCACGCGCTGATGTACCGGTCCCGGTCCCACAGCTACCGCGAGCTTCCGGTGCGCCTCTCGGAGCTCGGCGGGCAGTACCGCGCCGAGTTGTCCGGCGCCATCGGAGGCCTGAGCCGGGTCCGGGCGATGCAACTCAACGACGCGCACATCTTCTGCCGGCTCGACCAGGTCGCGGAGGAGGCCGGCAACGCCCTTGCCCTGATCAACCAGGCGTACCAGGACATGGGGATCAGCGCCGCGCGCTACGTCCTGGCCCTGCCGTCCGAGGACGCCGCCATCGGCTCAGCGGAGAGCAAGTACGTCGGTGACCCGGCCAGCTGGGCGCGTGCCGCCGGGCTGCTGCGTGACGTGCTGGACAACGCCGGAGTGGAGTACGAAGAATCGCCGGGGGACGCTGCGTTCTACGGCCCCAAGATCGACATTCAGCTGGCGGACTCGGCCGGCCGCGAGTTCAGCCTGTCGACCGTCCAGATCGACTTCCACATGCCGAAGCAGTTCGGCCTCGAGTACGTCGGTGCCGACGGCAACAAGCATCGTCCGGTGATGGTCCATCGGGCGATCGTCGGCAGTATCGAGCGGGCGATGGCGCAGTTGATCGAGGTGCACGGCGGGGCCTTCCCGGCCTGGCTGGCGCCGGTGCAGCTCGTCGTACTCCCGATCTCGGACGCCGAGGAGAAGCTCGCGATCGAGGTGGCCCGGCGGGCGTCGGACCGCGGCCTGCGGGTCGAGGTCGCGCATGCGGACGAGGGCAGTCTGGGTGCGCGGATCCGGGAGAACCGGCTGGCGCCGTACCAGGCGATCATCGGCGCCCGCGAAGCCGCGGCCGGCGAGCTCGCGATCCGCGAGCGCGACGGCCGGCAGCGCGAAGCGGCACCGATCGGCGCGGTGCTGGATTCGATCCGGGCGGAGGTGGACGTGTTGGCGGACCGCCAGGCCATCGCAATCGATGCCTCCGCAGCGAGCTGAGCGTGCCGACCGGCCGGGACGGCGGATTGTGATGGCCTGGCGGTTCAGGTTGCGTGATGTGAGCGCCGGCGCAGGATCCAGGTCGCGAGCGGCACCACGATGAGCGTCCCGATCAGGGCGCTCAGGATCCCGCCCCAGTCGAAGATGTCGGTGTCGCCGATGCCGAGCCCCAGCGTGAAGATCAGGTAGCCGACCAGCGCACCGAGCAGGCCGAGTCCGACTGAGACCAGCCAGGACTTCGGTCCGCTCATGTGCCGGAAGGCGTCACCGGGGACGAGCATCCGGGCCAGAATTCCACAGACCAAACCGAGTAGCAGTGCTCCTATCATGTCCACCCCTCCTGGTTCGGAGTGTCCTCCACTTCCTCGGTTGCGTCGAGGAGGTGGCGGTCAGTGGGCTTGGAGCTGGCCGATGAGGTGGGTGAGCTCGCGGCGTTCGTCGTACACGGCGAAGTCGGTGGTCTTGCCGGATGTCTTGTACCCGAACTCGACCCGGGACGGGAGCAGCAGCGGCTTGCGGAAGTCGACGCGGACCGTGAAGGCGTCCGGAAGCTTGGTACTGCGCTGGATCGAGGCGAGCGACGCCGCCTTGGCCCACATGCCGTGCGCGATCTGCCGCGGGAACCCGAACGCCTGAGCGGTCAGCTTGAACAGGTGGATCGGGTTCCGGTCGCCGGACGCGGCGGCGTACCGGCGGCCGAGGTTGCCGCGCAGGTCCCACCAGGCCGTGGGGTCGACCGACGGGTCCGGCAGCAGGTCGACGTGCGCGTGCTCGGTCCCGGGGGAGCGGCTGAGGAGCGTGGTCAGGTCGGTCCACACCACCTCGCCGTCGACGCTGACCTCGCTGACGATGTCGAACATCGTGCCCTTCGGGTGCGGGCGTTCCGCCGTGCTGTGCACCCGGATGGACGGCTCGGCGTGGATCGGGATCGGCTGCAGCTGGCTGATCGTGTTCGACAGGTGCACGATCCCCATCGGCTTGTAGGGGAACGAGGGGTCGGACATCAGGTCGAGATGCAGCGGGAACGCGAGCACGTGCGGGTACGTCACCGGCAGCGCCGGGCCGGCGGTGAAGCCGGTGACCTCCCGGTACGCCGTCAGGTGGTCCTGGTCGATGGCGGACCGGGGCAGCTCGAGCGTGAGGCCGTCGGCGTCGGGCTCGTAGTCCGCGCGTCGCAGCGTGGCCCGCACGGTCCTGGCGTAGAGCGCGCCGAAGCCGGGCGTGTCGTCGTACTTGCGAGTTGTCATCTCACGCACCCAGCATGCTCTGGCCGCAGACCCGGACAACGTTGCCGGTCACGCCGGCTGAGGCTGGATCGGCGAACCAGGCGATCGTCTCGGCCACGTCGATCGGCAGCCCGCCCTGCTGCAGCGAGTTGATCCGGCGGCCGACCTCGCGGATCGTGAACGGGACCTTCGCGGTCATCTCGGTCTCGATGAAACCGGGTGCGACCGCGTTGATGCGGATGTTGCGGTCGGTGAGCTTCGGCGCGAGCGCCTGGACCAGGCCGATCACGCCGGCCTTGGAGGTCGCGTAGTTCGTCTGGCCGTTGTTCCCCGCGATTCCGGCGATCGATGCGACTCCGATGATCGAGCCGCCGTCCCGGAGCGTGCCGGACTCGAGGAGATGGGCCGTAATCCGCTCCGGCGCCCGCAGGTTCACGTCGAGTACGGCGTCCCACGCGTCGGTGCGCATGTTCGCCAGCCGCTTGTCCCGGGTGATGCCCGCGTTGTGGACGACGATGTCGAGACCGCCGTACTGCTCCTGGGCGTGCGCTGCGATCCGCTGCGGGGCGTCGACCGCGGTCACGTCGAGCAGCAGCTCACTCCCGCCGATCCGGGAGATCACCTTGCGCAAGGCATCCGCGTTCTGCGGTACGTCGACGCCGATCACAGTGGCGCCGTCCCGAGCCAGCGTGTCGGCGATCGCCGCGCCGATCCCGCGGGCCGCGCCGGTCACCAGAGCGATCCTGCCGCTCAGCGGGTGGTCGGGGTCGTTGCTGACCAGCGGGCCGGTCCCGATCCGCGCGACCTGTCCGTCGACGTACGCCGACTTGGGGGAGAGGAAGAAGCGGAGGGTCGAGTCCAGCTGCTCGTGGGCGTCCGGAGCGACGTACACCAGATTGACTGTCGCGCCGCGCTTCACCTCCTTGCCGAGGCTGCGGGTGAAGCCCTCGAGCGCACGCTGCGCGATCTGCTGCTCCGCCGACTGCGCGAGCTCCGGCGTCCGGCCGATCACGATCACCCGGCCGGCCGGGGCCAGCTGGCGGATGACGGGGGAGAAGAAGCGCTGCAGGCTGGTCAGCTCGGTGGTCGAGGTTGCGCCGGTCGCGTCGAAGACCAGCGCCTTCGGCCTGATCTCACTCGATGCGACCCCCTCGGTCGCCGTACTGAAGGAGGCGCCGATGTCCCGGAGCAGGGCCTGGATCGCCTTGCCGGTGTCGGACTCGGAGATCGCGCCGAACACCACCGGTCCGTCGATCACCGGCGAGCCCTCGCGCCAGCGGGGCAGCGGAGTCGGGTCGGGCAGACCCAGGTTCTTCACCAGGGTCTGGCCGAGCGGCGTCCGGGTGAAGGTCTGGTAGCGGTCCGTCATCTGTCAGCTCTCCCACTTCACTTCTCGAGGATGGCGACGACGCCCTGGCCGCCGGCGGCGCAGATCGAGATCAGGCCCCGGCCGCCGCCGTTCTCGTCCAGCTGCTTGGCCAGCGCGGCGACGATCCGGCCGCCGGTCGCCGCGAACGGGTGGCCCGCGGCCAGCGAGCTGCCGTTCACGTTCAGCTTGGCGCGGTCGATCTCGCCCAGCGGCGCGTCCAGGCCGAGCCGCTCCTTGCAGAAGATCGGATCCTCCCACGCCTTCAGGGTGGCCAGCACCTGGGAGGCGAACGCCTCGTGGATCTCGTAGTAGTCGAAGTCCTGGAGGCTCAGCCCGGCGCGGTGGAGCATGCGCGGTACGGCGTACGCGGGAGCCATCAGCAGCCCCTCGGCACCCTTCACGTAGTCGACTGCGGCCGTCTGCGCGTGCGTCAGATAGGCGAGCGGCCGCAGCCCGTGCTGCTCGGCCCACTCGTCGGTGGACAGCAGTACGGCGGACGCGCCGTCGGTCAGCGGGGTCGAGTTGCCGGCCGTCATGGTCGCGGTCTCGCCCTTGCCGTAGACGGTCTTGAGCTTCGCCAGCTTCTCCAGCGTGGTGTCAGGCCTCAGGTTCTGGTCCTTCTCCAGGCCCAGGTACGGCGTGATCAGGTCCTGCTGGAAGCCGCGGTCGTAGCTGGCGGCGAGGTTCATGTGGGAGCGGTAGGCGAGCTCGTCCTGCGCCTCGCGGGTGATACCCCACTCCAGCGCGGTCAGCGCCGCGTGGTCACCCATCGACTTCCGCGTCCGCGGCTCGGCGTTGCGCGGGATCTCCGGTACGACGTCCTTCGGGCGGACCCGCGCGAGCACCTTGAGGCGGTCTTGGAAGGTCTTGGCCCGGTTCAGGTCGAGCAGGATGTTGCGGAGTCGGTCGTTGACCGCGACCGGCGCGTCGGACGCGGTGTCCACGCCGCCCGCGATGCCGGCGTCGATCTGGCCGAGCGCGATCTTGTTGCCGACCAGGATCGCGGCCTCGAGGCCGGTCCCGCAGGCCTGCTGGATGTCGTACGTCGGGGTGGTCGGCGCCAGCTTGGAGCCGAGGACGACCTCGCGGACCATGTTCCAGTCGCGGGCGTGCTTCAGCACGGCGCCGGCGACCACCTCACCGAGCTCCTGGCCGCCCAGCCCGGCCCGGTCGACCAGGCCGTTGACCGCCGCGGTGAGCATGTCGGAGTTGGAGGCGTGCCGGTACGTCTTGTCCTGCCGGGCGAACGGGATCCTGTTCCCGGCGACGACGGCCACCTTGCGGGTCTCGGTCACGATTTCTCTCCTGCTCTGCTGGAGCGCTTGGGTAGTGCCTTACGACCTACTGCGGTTGCGAGCGTGGCGGTGATCGCGGTCGCCCGGACGGTGGCGACATCGGCATGATGCACAACAGGGTGGCCGGGCTGCCCGCTCGACACGATCAGGCCGACCCTTGCCATGTGCAACGACCCGAGCGTCTGGGTGTAGAGGTGGTTGGCCAGGTAGTCGGTGTCGACCTCGTCGAAGACTCCGGACCGCTGGCCGGCCGCGAGGATCTTCGCGATCCGCTCCAGCGCGGCGGCCATCGCCGTACCGAGCTTGGTCATGACCGGCTCGGTGATCTCGCCGAAGAGCTGGTCGCCGGTCCTTCGCAGCAGGCTCATCGCGCAGTCGGTGAACGCCGGGTACTCGAGGCAGAAGTCGACGAAGACCTCGCTGAGACTTCTGAGCCGGTTGAGTGGCGCTTTCCGGGGACTGTCGGTGGTCTTCAGGCGCTCGTCGAGCTCGCCGAGGTAGTCCACGAGGGTGAGCGCGAACAACTCTTCCTTGCCGGCGAAGTGCCGGTAGATCAACGCCTTGTTGATGCCGACCCGCTTGGCGATATCGTCGATCTGGGCGTCGATCGTGCCGCGCTCGTCGAACAGCTCGCGGGTGGCGCGGATGATGTCCCGCTCCCGGTCGCGGCGACGCTCCGCCGTGGTCCGGCGGCGTCCGATCGCGAGCAGCGCGGAGCTCATGGATCGATCTTAGCCACAGTGGTACCCCCTGGTGCAAACGACAGTTACACTCGTGGGTAACATCTGGCCGCTGTCCCTGCCCTGTGAGGATGTTGATGACTGACCCGAAGACCCCGTCCGCGGTTTCGTCGGACGTGATGACGCTGGCCGGTGAGCTCGGCGCCGAGCGCTCCAAGCCGGACTGGAACACCTTCTCGCTCGCCCTGAACCAGGAGCAGCGGGAGATCCGCGACTGGGCCCACACCTTCGCCGCCGACGTGATCCGCCCGGCCGCCGCGGAGTGGGACGAGCGCGAGGAGACCCCGTGGCCGGTCATTCAGGAAGCCGCCAAGATCGGGCTGTACGGCCTGGACGCCAACGTGAACCTGTTCGTGGACCCGTCCGGGCTGCTGATGCCGCTGGTCCACGAGGAGCTGTTCTGGGGTGACGCCGGCATCGCGATGTCGCTGAAGGGCACCGGGCTGGCGTCGTCCGCGATCTTCTCCAACGGCACGCCCGAGCAGTGGAGCCAGTGGATGGGGCGGTGCTACGGCACGCCGGACGACGTACGCGTGGCCGCCTTCTGCTCCTCCGAGCCGGGGGCCGGGTCGGACGTGTCCGCGATCCGTACGCGGGCGACGTACGACGCCGCTTCTGACGAGTGGGTGATCAACGGGCAGAAGGCGTGGGCGACGAACGGCGGGATCGCGGACATCCACGTGGTGGTCGCGACGGTCGATCCGGCGCTCGGGACGAAGGGGCAGGCGGCTTTCGTCGTACCCAAGTCCGAGGTGCGCGGTCTGCAGATGGGCACCAAGCTGCGCAAGCACGGTCTGCGGGCGTCGCACACCGCGGACGTCTTCTTCGACAACGTCCGGATCCCGGCCGGCAACGTGCTCGGCGGCAAGGAGAAGCTCGACGAGCGCCTCGCCCGCGCCCGCTCCGCCTCGTCCGGCGGCCGCAACGCCTCGATGGCCACCTTCGAGATGACCCGCCACATCGTCGGCGCCCAGGCCATCGGCATCGCCCGGGCGGCGTACGAAGTGGCGCTGGAGTACGCCAAGAGCCGCGAACAGTTCGGGCGCCCGATCATCGACAACCAGGGCATCGCCTTCAAACTCGCCGACATGGCCATGGAGATCGACGCCGCCCGGCTGCTCGTCTGGCGCGCCGCCAACATGTCCGCCGCCCTGATGCGCGGCGAAACCCCCGACTACCGCCACGGCGAAGGCTCAATGGCCAAACTGAAGGCCGGCGAGGTCGCCGTCCGCGTCACCGAAGAAGCCATCCAAATCCTCGGCGGCAACGGCTACACCCGCGAGTACCCCGTAGAACGCATGCACCGAGACGCCAAGATCTACACCATCTTCGAAGGCACCTCCGAAATCCAGCGCCTGGTGATCGCCCGAGCCATCTCCGGGATGCGCATCCGCTGACGTTTCCGCAGGTCAGAGGTCGATTGCAGGACCTTCAGGGTGTGGGCCGCCGTCTGGCTCCCAGTAGGTAGTAGGGGAGTCGCCGGCGGCCTGTTCCGTCACAGTTCCGTGAGAGAAGGTGGAGAAGAGGCGAGCCAGGCGGGCGTCCACTGCCTTCCTCGCCCGCTCATGCGAGGACGGAAGCATGTGGGTGTACAAGCGGAGGGTGAAGCCCGGGTCTCCGTGACCGAGGTACTCCGCAAGCTCCTTGATGTTGACACCGTCGGCCAGAGTGATGCTCGCGTAGTAGTGCCGCAGCGCGTGCATGCCGGTGTCGCGACTCGTCTTGTACTGCCTCCGGCCGCGGACGTCTTTCCCTGGCATCGGGATCACGCCCGCCTGGGCGAGCGCCGCCTTCCAGACCAGCTCGTCGTACGTGCGAGCGCGGATGTGCTTGTCGTCCGTCCACCGGAACAGGAGCTGGACTGTAAGCGGCTTCCCATCGAGCTTCTCCCACGGCAGGGTGTATGGCCGCGGTGTCGTCGCCTCGATGTGCTGTTTGAGTGTCAGGGCCGTCCCCTCCGACATCGGCACCGTCCGCTCGGTGTCGTTCTTGGGCAGGGCGAACACGAAGTCGCTGCCCAGCTTCTTCACCTGCCGCCGCACGTTGATCACCATCTCGTCGAAGTCGACATCCTCCTCAGCGAGCCCGAAGAGCTCGCCTTGGCGTAGTCCAGATGCTGCGCCGACGGACGCGATCGGCCGGTACAGCGGCGGATGACATTCGACGACCCGGAACACGGTCTCGTCGCTCCACGCGACGACTCTGCCGCTCTTCTCCGCAGGGACCGTCACAATCCGCGCCTTGGCCGGATTCCGTTTGATCGACTCGTCGTCGACGGCGACCTCCAGGGTCCCGTGCAGCACGATGAACGCCGTGCGCGCGGTCGACGATCCGAATCGCGCATCCAGGTCCGCGAGCCAACCGGCGATCTCAGACGGCTTGATGCTCCTCAACTGCCGCTTCCCAAAGACCGGCGCAACATGCAGCCGCAGCGAAGACTCGTACCTGATCACGCTCGCCGGGTCCACGACCCGCGACTTCAGCCATCGCTCGGCCACCACCTCGAACCGAACCTTGCCGGCGTTCGGATCGATGTACTCACCACGTGCCCTGTCGGTCTCCATGGCAGCCGCATGCCGCTCGGCGGCCACCTTGGTGCTGAACACCTTCGTCCGCTCGTTTCCCTCCGGATCCAGCCACCCCGCCATCCACCGCTTCCCCCGCCCCCACCTCCTACTCTGCTCCCGCCGAACCGTCCCATCGGCCTGCATCACCGGATGAGTCCAGAGATCCTTCGCATACGCCATCGCCCTCACACCCTCACGCACTGCCGAACCTCAGGTTCAACGTCTGGGCGACTCACGCAGAGCTGTGACGACGTCGAGAGGACTGTCGATTGATGGTCGACCCCTTGGTCGACTTTGCCTTTATCGCATGCGTCGGGGTCGCAGATAGGGGCGCGCCTCGAACCCCGTAACCGCTGAATTCCAACGGAGACTGATCGAAGGTTGCCGCTGGCCCGCAAATGTTGCCGGTGACCTGCGGTTTCTCGAAGTCGGAGTGTGCGTCGACTCGCGTGCCTGCGCAATGCTGCACGCTGATTCAGGTGCGCAAAGGGTGTGCAGCCTGGTTGGGTCTGCTGCACGAATAGGTGACAGCTAGGGTTCCGCGCCAACGCCTTTCGGCGCTCGGCGCGTACCTCGGTGGCGTGGATGGCCGGCAGGGTTGGTCGGTCCGCGCCGACGACTCCACGGGCCCGCGCCCTGTTCCAACAGCCTGGGGACCACGTTCCGGCGAGGCCGTCGTCAGTAGGTCACGGGTGACCCGCGGCTGGTACCGGTGGGGCGAGGTCGCTGAGCCGAGCGTGACGACGGGATTGGTCAGCGTTCCGATGGCGGGCACGATGACCCGGCTGACGCCGCCTGGGCGCAGCCGCCTGCTGGGACCGGCGGCGCCGCAGAGGACGACGTCGCCGGGATGCAACGTCATCACGACGGAGAGATACACCAGTACGTCGGCGACTCCTCGGGCCAGTCCGGCCGTGCTCGCCTGCGGGCCGAGACCGGTGTCGTCGCCGAGTTGGACCGCGACGTCGCTCGGATCGAGATCCGTGCGGATCCACGGTCCGAGCGGTGTATAGGTGTCTCTGCTCTTGGCGGTGGTCGACAGGCTGTCCGCTGCCTGGGCGGTTCGGTCGGTGACGTCGTTGGCGCAGGTGTAGCCGAATACGGCGGTGAGGGCGTTGTCACGGGTCAGGTTGCGGGCGGGTGTGCCGATGACGACGGCGAGTTCCGCTTCGGCGTCGATGCGGTGGTGCCGGCTCGCCTCCAGTTCGATGGCTTCTCCTGGGGCGATGACCGAGTGTGGAGACTTGTGGAACGCCTGCGGTGGTAGCGCTTGGTCGGCCTGCCCGGTGTTGTGCGCCATGCCGACGATGACCCGGGGGTGGCACGGCGCCAGCAGGGTTGCGTGCTCGGCCGGTATCGAGGAGGTCGTGCTGATCGTCCCTGCCGCGTCGGAGGCGAAGGGATCGGCGATCGGGTGATAGCTCGCGGTGTCGTCGGCGTCCAGTTGAACGTCGGCGTACGTTCGTGCGCCCTGGTGGGGTCCGGCCGTGACCTGGATCCTGGCGACCAGCATCAGGCACCACCGACCGGCGTCGCGCTTTCTGCGACGCCAGCGTCGCCGGCGATGCCGAGCGGGGCGAGCGGCTCGTTGACCCACGACACCAGTTGCCAGCCGGCACCGTCGGCTTGCCGGGTGAAGACCCTGATGTTGCGAAAATGCTGCGCCCCGGCCGGAGTGGCCTTGGAGACCGCGCAGACCACGACCGCCCGGTTGTCGAACATCGTCGTGGACTCGATGCGCGTCTGCCGTGGCGAGCTGACGGTCAAGGAGTCGAGGAAGGTCGCCCGGTCGTCGAAGCGCAGGCCATCCGGGCGGCCCATGCTGAAGGCCGGTGCGAGGAGACGTTCGAAGAAGGCTCGATCCGCGGACGCTTCGGCGTCCCCGATCGCGAGGTTGATGGCGGCGAGTTCGCGTTCCGGCCGGATCATGCGGAGTGCCTCTCTGTGCGGTCGCCGGCCCACAGGGTGTGGAAGGTCCCGGTTTTGTCCACACGCTGGTAGGTGTGCGCCCCGAAGAAGTCGCGCTGGCCCTGGGTCAGGGCGGTGGGCAGCCGTTCCGATCGCAGACCGTCGTAGTAGGACAACGCTGCCGCGATGCCGGGCGTTGGGATACCTGCTCTCGCGGCTCCCGCGACGACGTCGCGCCAGGAGTCCTGCGCGGCTGTGATGGCGTCGGTGAAGTACGGTGCCAACAGCAACGATTCGGGAAGCTCGGTGCCGGCGGCGACGTCATAGGCCTCGGTGATCCGGTCCAGGAACTTCGCCCGGATGATGCACCCGCCGCGCCAGATCCGCGCCACCGCACCGACATCGATCGACCAGCCGTACGCCGCCGCGCCCGCGGAGATCTCGTCCAGGCCTTGGGCGTAGGCGACGATCTTGGAGGCGTAGAGCGCGCCCCTGACATCCTCGACGAACGTGTCCTTGTCAGAGACCGCGCACGCGCCGGTCGGCCCCGGCAGCCTGCCAGCAGCGGCTGCACGCAGGCCCGTCGTCGAGGAGAGACCACGGGCGAAGACTGCCTCCGCGATGCCCGACACGGGGACGCCCAGCTCGAGCGCGGTCTGCACGGTCCAGGTGCCGGTGCCCTTCATGCCTGCTGCGTCCAAGACGATGTCCACGAACGGTCGCCCGGTCTCGGCGTCGACGTGACCGAGCACCTCAGCGGTGATCTCGATCAGGAACGAGCCGAGTTCGCCCTTGTTCCAGGCGGCGAAGACTTCGCCGATCTCGGCCGGGGCGAGTCCGGCTCCGCGGCGGAGCAGGTCGTAGGCCTCGGCGATGAGCTGCATGTCGGCGTACTCGATGCCGTTGTGCACCATCTTGACGAAGTGCCCGGCGCCGTCGGTGCCGATGTGCGTGCAACACGGAGCCCCGTTCACGTGAGCCGAGATCTTCTCCAGAATCGGGCCGAGCGACTCGTACGACTCCGCCGAACCGCCGGGCATGATCGACGGGCCGTTCAGGGCACCTTCCTTACCGCCGGACACACCGCAGCCGACGAAGTGGATTCCCTTCTCCTGCAGGCCGGCCTGTCGGCGCCGGGTGTCGGCGAACTTGGCGTTGCCGGCATCGATGATGATGTCGCCCGGTTCCACCAGCGTGGCGAGTTCGTCGATCACTACGTCGGTCGGGTCACCTGCTTTGACCATGACGAGGATCTTGCGGGGGACGGCCAGCGAGGCGACGAAGTCCTCGATGGATTCGGAGGGGACGAAGGTGCCGTCGGCGCCGTGCTCGTCGATCAGGGCCTTGGTCTTGGCGTACGACCGGTTGTGCACGGCGGTGACGAATCCGTTCCGGGCAAGGTTGCGGGCCAGGTTCGACCCCATCACCGCCAGTCCGGTGACGCCGATGTCGGCCTTGGCGGTAGGGACGTACGACACGTGATTCTCCTCAGGCTGGGGATGAGTACGACGGCTTCTGGTGGCCGGTTCAGGGGTGAGCTCGAGGCGACGGATGATCTCGGCCGCGATCTCGGCGGGTGGCCGCTCGGCCAGGACCGACAGGGTGTTCTCGTCCGTCTGCGGCGGTTCCAGTACGGCGATCTGGGATGCGAGCAGCGTGGCAGGCATATAGTGGTCCGTTCGCTCGGTGAGCCGCCGGCCGATCAGGTCCGCGGAGCCGGAGAGGTGCACGAAGACCACGTTGTCGCCGGCCAACTGGTCCCGGTAGCTGCGCTTGAGGGCCGAGCAGGTGATGATGCCGGGAACGCCGGCCTCGGCGTGGCTTCTGATCCAAGCCGCTACCTGGTCCAGCCAGGGCCGGCGGTCCTGGTCGGTCAGCGGCACGCCGGCGGACATCTTCACGACGTTCGCGAGCGGATGAAGGTCGTCTCCCTCGGCGTTGTCCCACCCCAGCTGCGCGGCGAGAATGCCTGCGACCGTGGTCTTTCCGGCCCCGGAGACACCCATGATCACGAGCACCGGGTGCCGCGGGGGAGAGCTTGTCGCCGTCACTCGACCTGCCCGTAGAGCCGCATCAGGTTGGCGTTGTCACCCCGACCGAGTCCCTGGTCGACCAGTTCCTGGTTCTGAGCGAGCACGAGTTCGGTGAGGGGCAGCACGAGGTCCTCGGAGTGGGCTGCGGCGGCGGCCGTGCCGAGGTCCTTGACCATGTTGGCGATATTTCCGGTGGGCGTGAGATCGGCTGCGGCGAACTTGAGGAAGAACTCCTGGAAGAGCGCGGAATCGGCGCGGCCGCCTGTCAAGGAGGAGAGCACTGCCTTCGGATCCAGTCCGGCAGCCCGGGTCAGCGCCGAGATCTCGGCCAATGCGCTGAACCCGATCCCGACGAGTATCTGGTTGATGAGCTTGACGAACTGGCCCGCGCCGCTCGGGCCCACGTGGGTCACTCTGGCCGCGAGGTGGTCCAGGACTGCGGTGGCCCGGCCGACCGAGGCGTCGTCGCCGCCGACCATGAGGCTGAGCCGGCCTGCCAGCGCCCCGGGGGCGCCGCCGGACAACGGGGAGTCGACCCAGTGGACGCGCTGCTCGACGACCCGTTCGGCGAAGTCGCGGGTGCGGTCCGGCGCGATCGACGACATGTCGATGATCAACCCGTCCCGGTCGGAGGTCCACCCAGCCAGGACGCCTCGTTCGCCGAACACGACCTGCTCGACGATCTCGGCGGTGTTCAGGGACAGTACGACGATGTCGCAGTGCGCGGCGATCGTCGCGGCGGTGCCGTAGAAGGTCGCCCCCTGGGCGACGAGCTCGTCCGCGGCGTCTCGTCGAAGGTCGGTGACAGCGAGCCCGCCGAGCTCTCGTTGCAGGCGGGTGGCGATGGCGTGACCCATCACTCCGAGTCCGACCACCCCCACGCGGCCTACGGTGTTCCCCTGCCGGGCGGTCGAAGCATCGATCTGATTGCTGGCGGTCATGAGAGTTCCTTTTGTCGTCATTTCGAAAGCGGTTCGGTACTGCTCCGGCGACCTTCAGGAGTCGGACAACCGAAGGACGACCTTTCCCGACGACGCGGGGTCGGCGGCCACATCCATCGCCGCGACCGCGTCGGACAGGTCGAACGTGTGGGTGATCACGGGGTCCAGGACGCCGGTACCGGCAAGCAGGCCAATGGATTCGTCGAGCTCGGTGTCGAAGCGGAACGCGCCCCGAACATCGATCTCCTTGGCCACCAGGCCGGAAAGCTCGGCCGGGCGAGGGCCGGGCGGAAACATGCCCAGCTGCACCAGCACGCCCCTACGGCGTACGGCGGCCAGCGCCGGGCCGACCGCCACCGTGGCTCCCGACGCCTCGAGAGCCACATCGAAGTACTGGTCCGGCAGCTCGTCGGTGCCGATGCGCACGGTGCGATCCACGCCGGCGTCGAGTGCGATCTTCAAGGGCAGGTCGAGCAAGTCGGTGGTCCACACCTCGTCGGCGCCCGCGGCCTTCGCCGCACCCGCGGCCAGGATTCCGATCGGTCAGGATCCGCTGACCAGGACCTTCGCCCCGGCCACGCCACCGGCCCGGTTCAGCGCGTGCAGGCCGACGGCCAACGGTTCGGCAAGAACAGCCCGCGACAACGGAAGAGTGGGCGGCAACACCCGCAACTGGTCTTGCCGAACGATCATGTACTCGGAGAAGCCCCCTTGCGTGTGCGGGAAGCTTGCCGCCGACCCGAGATACCGCGCGTTGCGGCAGACGTTGCGGATCCCGGCTGCACACTCGGGGCAGTCGCCGCAGGGTGACGCGGGATGGACAGCCACCGGAGTGCCCCGGGCAGCGTGCCGGACGGATCGCTCTCGACACGTCCGACGACTTCATGGCCGAGGACGAGCGGCTGGCGCAGTGCGAACGCCCCCACTGCGCCGTGCCGGTAGTAGTGAAGATCCGAGCCGCAGATGCCGCCGTGCGTGTTGCGCACCAGGACCTGACCCAGATCCGGCGACGGCTGGGGAAAGTCGTCGAACTTCAGATCCCCCGGCCCATGGACCACCAGCGCCAACATGTCTATCCCTTCGATCGAGGTGCGGAGCCAGAGCCGTCGGGTCGCGGCGTTGCGCCGGGACCCGACGGTTGTTGCCTGGCGCTCACAGCACGGAGAGCATTCCGCCGTCGACGTACACGATCTGGCCGTTGACGAATGCGGAGGCGTCGGACGCCAGGTAGATCAGCGTGCCGACCAGGTCATCCACCTTGCCCCAGCGACCGGCAGGTGTGCGGCTGCGCACCCAGGCTGAGAAGGCCTCGTCGGCGACCAGGGCGCTGGTCAGCTCGGTCTCGAAGTAGCCCGGACCGATGGCGTTGACGCAGATCCCCGACCCGGCCAGGTCGCCGCACATGCCGCGGGTCAGCATCTTGATCGCGCCCTTGGTCGCGGCGTACGGCGCGATGCCCGGCCGGCTGACCTCCGACTGCAGCGACGCGATGTTGATGATCTTGCCGTGGCCGCGTGGCTTCATGCGAGCGGCGACCTCGCGACCGACGAGGAAGGCGCTGGTCACGTTGGTGGCCAGCAGGGCGTTCCAGTCCTCGACGGTGAAGTCGGTGAACGGCGCCCGTCGCTGCATCCCGGCGTTGTTCACAACGATGTCGAGCGGACCGATGGTCTCCTCGATCTCGGCGATACCCGCGGCGACCGCGGCCGGATCGGTGACGTCGAACGGCATCGCATGGGCCGTGCCACCGGTATCCCGCTTGATCTCGCCGGCCGCCACGGCGAGCGCGGAGGCCGAACGAGCGTTGAGGATCACCTCTGCGCCCGCCTCGGCGAGACCGTGGGCCAGCGCGCGGCCGATTCCGCGGGAGGATCCGGTGACCAGGGCTTTGCGCCCGGTGATGTCGAACAGTGGGTGCGTCATGCGGCTCCCCGCTGATTCTGTGTGCCGGCGAGGGGAACGTCCTCGATCCGGGTCAGCGTGCGTGCCCGGGTCTCGGGGGTGATGAAGGTGGTGACGACGGTGATGAGACCCAGCACGAAGGTGTAGAGGCCCAGTGGCCACCACGAGTAGTCGGTCATGGAGAGGAACCAGACACCGAGCAGCGGCGCCGCGCCGCCGGCGATGACGGCCGAGAACTCGCGGGACACCGCGACGCCGATGTAGCGGTGCCGGTTCCCGAAGAGTTCCGGCAACATCGCGCACTGCGCGCCGAGCATCGTGTTCACGCCGAGGCTCACGCCGAGTACGACGACCAGGACGACCAGGGCAGGATTGCCGAGCGAGAGCAGGTACCAGGCCGGCCAGGCGAGCAAGGTCAGGAAGGCGGCTCCGGTGCGGTAGACCGGGATTCTTCCGAAGCGGTCCGACAACGCTCCGGCCAGGGGGACAGTCAGTATGCCGATACCCGAGGCGACAGCGACGGCGAGTGGTCCGATTGACTTGCCGAGACCGACGGCGCTCGAGGTGACGAAGGTGATCGACAAGGTACTGAAGAGGTAGGAGCCGCCGTTCTCGCCCATCCGCAGTCCGATGCCGCGCCAGACCTGCCTGCGCGCGGTACGGAACAGTTCGGGCAGCGGATGCTCGGCGATCTGCTCCTGTTTCTCGAGCTCGACGAACGTCGGGGACTCCCGCAGCCGAAGGCGGATGAACAACGCCAACGCGATCAGGACGATCGAGGCGAGGAACGGTACCCGCCACAGCCAGCCGTAGAGTACCTCGTCGGGGGCCAGGCCCAGCAGGGCCCACACGGCGGCCGCCAGCAGAGTTCCTGCCTGGATGCCCACGAAGGGCAGCGCGGAGAGGAATCCTCTATTCTTCGTGGGGGAGTACTCGGCCATCAGCACGGTCGCTCCGGCCTGTTCGGCGCCGGCCCCGAATCCTTGCAGCAGTCGCAGCACGACCAGGATCGTCGGTGCCCAGATGCCGATCGTGGCGGCCGTGGGCAGCAGCCCCACGAAGGTGGAGGACAGGCCCATGATCGCGATCGTGAAGGTGAGCACCCATTTGCGTCCCAGCCGGTCGCCCATCATGCCGAAGAACAGGCCACCGAGGGGCCGCGCCAGGAATCCGATCGCGTACGTCGCGAAGCTGAGGATCAGCGCCTGGTTCACGCCGAAGGCAGGAAAGAACAGCTTGCCGAAGATCAACGCCGATGCGGTGCCGTACAGCGCGAAGTCGTAGTACTCCAGCGCGCTGCCCACTGAGGCGGCCAGGGTCGCCTTGCGCAACTGCTCGGGGGGCACCTGTGCGCGGTGGTCCACTGCCGAGTCCTGGGCTTGTTGTGTCATGCGTCCTCCTAGACCTGTGGGGCCATGGGGCGGATGTCGTGAACGGGGAGCGCCCAACTGGAGTCCCAGAGCTTCGCGAAGTGGGCACTGCGTGACGCACACCATAACCACCTACGGAACAGCGTTCAATAGGTGGTACCGGATGAATTTCGGGAGGAGCGAATGCGGGCATGGCAAGCTGCTCTGCGCCGTACAACGGGCAGAGTCGTCGCGTCGCGCTGGGTGGACCCGCAGCGAGTGTTTCGGGTCAGCCGAAGATGAGCGGGTTGCTCAGGGCGGCCGCCACCGACTTCAGTTCGCCGAGCAACTTCTCGCGCATGGACTCGGTGGCGAGGTTCTTCAAGACGGTCACGCCGAGGGACAGCATGGGGCCGCCGGCCTGACGCGGGGTCAGTCGCACGGCCATACCGATGACGCCGGGATGCACGCCCTCGTCGTCGAACGCGTAGCCGTCCGCACGCGCCTTGGCGAGCCGCGCCTGCAGGGCCGCAACGCCGGACAAGGAAGCGTCGGTCATATGCGGGATCTCCACGCCGCGGAAACGGCGGGTGACCTCGGCCGGTGGCAGGACCGCCAACAGGGCCTGGCCGGTCGCCGTCAGGGCGGCCGGGAACCGCTCGCCGATGTTGGCCGCCAACCGGAACCGTGACCGCCCCTCGTACCGCGCGAGGTAGAGCACGTCCGTGCCGTCCAGCAATGCGATCTGGACGACGTGGTCCCGGAGGGACACCGTGCGGGAGCAGAGCTCGTAGAAGCTGCGGACCTCGTCGAATCCCGCAAGGTAGGCGCCCGCCAGTTCGACCGTGCGCCGGCCCAGGACGTAGCCGTTCTCGCGCCGTTGGATGATGCGGGCGTCCTCGAGGGCCTGGCACAGGTGCGACGTGGAGGACTTGGCGATGCCCAGGGATCTGGCCAGGTCGCTGACTCCCAGGGGCTCACCTCCGGCGACCTCCAGTGCGTCGAGGATCGCTGCGGCCCTCGTCACCGCAGGTGCCGGACTGCCTTCGCCGTCGGACCGGAAACGGCGCACCGCGGCCGGCGGCTCGTGCCCGGGTTCCTCAGTAGAAGTGCGTGATGTCGACGACATTCAGCAGTTCCTTCCGGTTGAGCAACCTGTGCAGGTTGGTCGCGAAGAGCTCCGCGATACGGCGGTCCTCATGCGGGCTCAACGCTGCTGTGTGTGGTGCGATCACGACCTGCGGCATCGCCCACAGCGGTGAGTCTGCGGGCAGTGGCTCCACGGCGACCACGTCCAGGAAGGCCGCACCCAGCCGGCCCGATCGCAGCCCGTCGACCAGGCTCGGCTCGTCGATCACGGTACCGCGCCCGACGTTCACGATGGTCGCTCCGGGTTTCGTCGCGGCGATCAGTTCGGCGCCGTACAGACCCCGGGTGGCGGTGGTCTCGGGCAAGGTGAAGACGATGGCGTCCGCACGGCCGACCAACTCGGACACGGCCTCGATCGGGTGCACCTCGTCAACGTACTCGACCGGCTCAGGCTGACGTTTCGTGCCGAGCACAGTGGCGCCGAGCGCCTTGACCAGCCGGGCCGTCTCCTTGCCTATCCCGCCGAGGCCGACGACCACCACCGTCTGCTCGTGGACCTGCTTCATCGCCCACCGATCCGTCCACTGCCGGGTCGCCTGCTGGGCCTGCAACCGGGCCAGATCCTTCGCTCCCGCCAACACCCCGAAGAGAGCGAACTCGGCGAGAGTGCGGCCGTGCACTCCGGCTGACGTGGTGAATTGCACCCGTCTCAGCTCGGCGGCCGTCAGCTCGGCCGCCTTCACCTGCGCACCGCCGCCGGCGGCCATCGTCTGAACCCAGCGGAGGCGGGGGTTCGACCGAACGGCCGACGCCAGCGCGGCCGGCTTGTTGTCCGGGATCCCGTAGAAGACGTCCGCCTCGGCCAGCAGCCGGTCGAACTCGGCCTGCTGGCGGCGCGTCCGCCGGAACCCCGGGTCGCCCTCGTGGTCGCCGGGGAACCGTTGCGCGGGCAACAGGGCGTCGTCGACCAGCAGGTCCACCCGCGGGTCGACCTCGGTCAGCAGAGGCCGCAGGCCGGGCTCGAGCGGCGTGGCGATGGCGATCTTGATGCTGGACGACACCGAACTCCTCCAGGTTTCCCCCCGCACGGTAGCGGACTTGGCTTACAGCGCAGCATACGACGCCCGGACCACAGACGGAAAGATGTTCACTGGACTGGACATGCCCCGTCCGTCCGGCAGCAGTCCCGTCAGAACCCCAGCTAGCTCGGTGACCCGACGCGCGCTCTTGGTGCGTTCGGCGATTCCGGCGTAGTGGGCGACGACCCGACCAAGCTGCTCGACGCCGGTTCCGAAGACGCCCGCTAACACTTCTGATACCGAAGCGCTCGCGTCATTCGGAGTGTGACCTACCTGGCCGCACACGTCTGCTGCCGGGCCCGACCAGCGCGATCACGGTCTACAGCTGGAGCACAAGGCCTGCTCAAGGAGCCTTCGTGGGCTACATGGAAGACATCGTTACGAAGACTTAAGGGAACATATGTTCTGGGTACCTGCTTGAGTGCAGTGGTCAGTTGCGGTCCTGCGTGAGGAGCGTGGGCAGGGGGTGCGAGGTCGGTGTTCATTGGGACGATCTACGTCGGAGCGTGCCCAGATCGTTGCCAAGAATCGGTGGCAGGCCGGACTCGATCGATCGGAGCAACGCGAGCTCATGTCCGACTGACGATCACCATCTCGTTGCCTTCGGGGTCGGCGACCCGCCAGCGATCCTCCGACTAGCGGTGGAAGTAAGACGCGATCGCTCAAACACGAGACTGGAGCACGCTGGCTGCGGGATAGTGGATGCCTAAGCCACCTCACCGGGGGGAACACATGAAGCGACTTCTCGCACTTGGCGCGTCAACGGCCGCCGCGGTCGCGTTGCCCGCGCTGCCGGCCGGCGCCGACGCCCCGCCCGGACATGGTCTGGAGACGTTCACCGTCGCCTGCGCCGAAGGCGCGATCACGGTCGTCGGCACGCCCGGCGACTCGGCGAGCCGGTGGATCGACGACCAGCACATGGTCCTGCTACTGATCACCTTTACGCCTACTGGGGGCGTAGAAATCGTCGCCAAGGCGTTTGGCAAGAAGACTGGCCTTGCCTCGAACGCGGTCAGCTGCACGGTCACGGACCCCGACGGCACCGCCACCGTGGTACGGGCGCCCGTACCGCCGGAGGGATAGCAACATCCGGCGGCGGGCAGTTAGCCCGAGTCCGTACCAGGGCGTGCGTGGATCCACATGTTGGGCGCGAACGTATGAGGCGTAGTTGTGCCCGCCGCAGATGATGCCTCCGACGGCCACGTGCTGGTATTCGGGAAACAACTGGTCAGCGCTCGAGGGGAACCGAGTCCTTCGCCCGAACACCACCGCGGTTGGCCGGTAGGTTGACCTACTGCCGGGGTGTACCAGCCGCCGTGGCCGTAGCCCATCTGGCCAGCGACGTCGCCTAGCTCCATGCGTGTCCTGCAGCTTCCGGTCGGTCAGTGTGACTTAGCGCCGACCCAACGGCGATCCATGTTGCGGCCACAGGCAGCAATAGGTGCGATCTCCAAGATAGCCATTCGATGCCACGATCTCCGGCATAGGGCCCGATAACACCCAAGGGTCGGAGCACATGTACCTCGCAAGCTCTGGTCGTCTCCAACCTCACCGCATGATCCGGGTCGCCGACCGTGCTTGCGCTGCGGCACATGAGGTTCCGAGCGCTAGGCAGCGCTCCAAACGAGTTCAGTCAACTAGCCGGGTCGCGGTGGTCCGTCGAGGCAGCCAGGCCCGGCTGTGGACGCGCACCGCAACGACATCAGCGACCGGTTCCCCGATGTCGTCGCCGCCGCCGAGCTGCCCGCCGCCTACGCGGCGTTCGACCTGCTGGCCATCGGCGGCTGGCGGCGACCTGGGCGCCGCCAGTTGCAACTGACCCCGGTCACCAGCGATCTCGACGAGGCAACGGACTGGTTCGAGGTCCTGCCGGCCGCGATGGGCGCGCCGAAGGGCTCGTCGTCAAAGGCGCCGCCACCCGCTACACGCCCGGCCGCAGAGACGCCTGGCTGAAGGTCAATTCTGTTGGGGGAGGCGGTGTTCGGTTCTCGCACCCTGACCGAATCTTGCGAGGTCAGGCCGCGGGTCGTTGCTGGGCGATGGTGCGCGACAGGTGTCGCGCACGAGTGGGTGTGTTGGTAGAAACGTGTCACCAGCCGTCAATGAGTGGCTGGTGCGGCCTCGGTGGGACGCCCCGGCCGACTGCAGGATCCGGCGATGCTGGCCTGGACCTAGATGATGGTTCTGCGATCCTCTCGCCCACTTAGTCCCGGTTCGCCTGTTTGTGTTTCTGCCGGCTGACCGGCGCGTGTGTGTGCGGACGGTCCGGCAACGGCGACCGCCCGCGACTCTGGTGCTGGTCGCGGGGCGGTCGTCGTACAGCTGGATCAGAGGCCGCGGATGTAGAAGACCTTGCTGAGGCCCGACTGGTAGTGGTAGCACGTCGGGAAGTAGACCCGGTACGGGATCAGGCCCTTGTACGCCGGCTGGGCGTTGAGGGTGAATCGTCCGCTCGCTCGGACCAGCCCGGAGCTGACCGAACGCCACTGGGTCGCTCCGTAGAGCCGCTGCAGCCAGACCTTGCAGCTTTGTGGGGCGCCGGCGACCGAGCCGTTGACCGGGACGATCGTGCCGACCGGGGCGCTGGTCTTCGACGGCATGGCCGAGACGATCCCGGGCCGGGCGACGAAGAACTTCAGACCGGCGATGTCCCCCCTGTCGCCCGGGCGGGCGGGGATCCGGAGGCAGTGGAGGGCGTTCGCGGCCGACGCCGGATACGCCTTCGTGACGGTCCCGCTCGGGCTGGTGAGCGGGAAGTCGCCGCCCACGTCCTGGTCGCACTGGCTGTCGATGCCGACCAGTACCCGGAACCGGGTCGCGTAGGGCTTTCCGGTCGCCGAGTCGATCACCGACCAGGTGATGCTGAAACCGGATCCGAAGGGCACGATCGGCGGGGTCACCTTCGCGGTGATCTTCGGCAGGTGATAGCCGGTCACCGTAAGGGTCGGCCCAGCCACCAGCGTCGGATCGGCCGGCATGGGTCCCAGCTCGTAGACGATCAATGGCCCGGTGGTCACGCCGATCACGGTGAATTTCCCGTCGGCCGTGGACGGAACATACACCGGCCCGGCCCATTCGCCGTCCTGCGTCGTGCCGGACACCCGCGGCAGATCGGTCGAGATCAGGTAGGTCGGGCTGCCGGTGCCGCCGGTCCGCTGGAGATGGGCCACCAGCGGCATGTTCGCGTCGTTGGGTTCGGCGGAGTCGTAGCCGCCCTTGACCCGAACCTGCACGGCCACTGTGTTGAGGCCGGAGACCGCGACCGCGGTCTTGTCCAGGGTGACGTCGGTGATGGTCAGTCTCGGATCCGGTGCCGCCTGAGCGGACGGGATCGCTCCAAGCAACAGCCCCACCAGTGGCGCTGTCAGGAGTATCGACACCACCCGCCGGAGTACCCGGCCCGCGGTGAACGCAGTCGGCGGTCGTGACTCCGGTACCGGCGTACCGCGTAGCGGCGCCAGCGCGAATGAAACATGCAACATCTCAAAGCCCTTCCAATCAGCGTCGCGAGAGCCCCAGAACTCGCTTGTCTTGGGCCGCGATATCAGCTGTGGTTGGTCGAGCACTGCTGCGGCCGACGTTCGCCTTTATTGCGTTCCCCCCTTGCTCAGCTAGATGCCGCGATCCACAGGGTTTGTTATTCACCAAACCAGGACGTTGGGACGATGGGCGTTACCGGTCGCGGTGTGGACCGGCCCGGACGTGAGCAGGCCAGCGTTCGGCCGGCCCAGGGAGAGCCCTCCGGGGGCCTCTTCGCGAGCCGTCGGGCTGTTCCAGAGGTCGCAGTCGAGGGTGAGATCACCGACGACGGCGGGGCGGCAGTGCTTGGTGATGCGATACTCGGCCCACCAGACACGGAAGTCGGCGTTCCTGAACCGAGAGCTCTATTACGCAGCAACGCCACCACTCGCCGGAGGACCCCGCCCGGTGTGAACGCAGTCCGCGGTCGTGGCCGCGGCACCGGCGTACCGCACAGCGGCGCCAGCGCCAATGAAAAATGCAACATCTCAAGGCCCTTCCAATCAGCGTCGCGAGAGCCCCAGAATCGCTTCTCTTTCGGCCGCGATATCGGCTGTGGTCGGTCGAGCACTGTGCCGGCTGACGTCCGCCCTTTTGCGTCCCCTTGATCACCTAGATGCCGCGATCCACGGGGTTTGTTATTCACCATCCCGGGGCGCCGGGACGACGGGCGTTACCGGTCGCGGGGTGGACCAGCTCGGAGGCGAGGTCGTGCACCCGCCGATCAACCACTCCAGCCAGACAATGCACGACACCAAACTCGCCCTGGGTGAAGGTGAATTCTGTAGGTGTGGGCAGGTGTTCGGTCCTGCGACTGACCCGCCGATTGGGCGGCAATCGGCGCTGGGTGCAGCCGGCGATGCGTGCGCAACACCTGTCGGGCACGACTAAGCCGCAGACATCGCCGCCTCCGGGCAGGCCAATGCAGCCAGTGACTGACATACGCCGAGCGCTCGTTGGTGCCCTGCGTGACGATCAGGTTTCGATCGCGAGGCCGTCGAGGTGACGGCCGATCGCGGCTCTCAACGATTCGGCGGTGTGGATGTCGGCCCGCATGGTCGCGTGCACGGCGAGGCCGTCGAGCAGGGCGTGCAGCCGCTCGGTCTCTGCCGGTATGTCGGTCGGGGCGAGGCCGGCTGCCGACAGTTCGGTGAGGATCGCACGGCAGCCCGCCCGGAGCGCGTCGTACCCCTCGTCGCGCAGGGCCCGGAGCGCCGGGTCCACCATGGCGCGGGATGTGAAGGCCAACCAGACCTCGTTCTCGGCGCGCCGTTCGTCATCGAGCGGTAGCAGTTCGAGCAGTACACGCTCTGCTCTTCGCCTCGGGTCGGGCTCAGGCTCCAAGCTGGCAAGGCGGGCCTCGATCCGGTCGATCACGGTCCGGAACGCGAACATCATGAGCTCGGACTGACTCGCGAAGTAGTGGCGCAGCGAGCCCATCGACAGCCCGGCCTCGCGGGCGACGTTGCGGACCGAGGCCTGCTCCAGACCGTCGCGGCGTACCAGCCGAAGTACCGCCTCGACAACGTCCTGGCGGCGCTCCACAGGATCCACAACCTTCGGCATTGACCTTTTATAGCACAGTCGTGCTAGTCTCATCGTGATAGCACAGTCGTACTACGAAACGCTCGGAGATCCGATGACCCTCGTCCAAGACCCTGAGGCGCATCCAAGACCGACCCGCCGCCACCTCGCCGCGCTGGTTCGTCAACGCAGTGTCCGCCTCGCCGTGCTGGGCTGGATCGCTGCCAACGCATTGGTCTTTGCCGTTGCGGGGGACCGCCTGCCGTTCGACTGGCCGACCGCTGCGGCGCGGACTCCGGTCGGCCACCTGGTGGACGCCAACCTTGCCCTTGTTGAGGTTCTCCTACTCACCGCGCTGGTCTGGCGGCTGACCCGCAAGCGGACCGTGCCCAACCTGGCCGACCGCGCCCCCGAGCGGTCCGTGGCCGCCCGCGAAACGCTGCTCCTGCTGCTCTACGGGGCAGCCGGACTGGGCCTCGGTTTCATCCTGGCCCGACTCGCCGGTTGGCATCCTTTCGGCCTGCACCTCGCCGGGTCGATCTACGGAACGCATGAACATGTCAGCCGCGCGGAGTCAATCGCCTGGGCCGCCTATAACCTCGTCGTCTACGCGGTAGTCCCGCTCCTGGTCTTTCGGCGCCGTTACTCGGCCGCGGCGCTCAATCTCCGCTCGAGCAACCGCCGCGCCGACACCGTGCTGGTGGGCGTGATCCTGTTGATCGAATCACTCGTTCAGCTCGCCGCGCTCAACCCGCAGATCTTCGAACTGACCGCACCTCAACTCGCGCTTGGGGTTCCCCTGACCTTCGCGCTGTATCTGGCCGGCGCCGTCCTGCCCGCGATGATCTTCGTCTACGCAATCTTGGTGCCACGCTTCCTCCGCCTCACCGGGTCGACCGCAACCACGGTGATCCTGGGCGGCCTCACCTACACCGCGCTGCACGTCTGGGACGCCTGGGCGATCTTCAACTCACCGGGCAACGCCGCCCTGTCAGTCGCCTTCCTGCTCTTGACGTACTTTACGCCGGGAATGTTCAAGACCGTCCTCACGGTGCGAACCGGCAACGCCTGGGTCCACGTCTGGGCCTATCACGCACTCGCGCCCCATACCCTCGCCGACACACCACACCTGGTCCACGTCTTCCACCTCAAATAGAACCCGAGCCGACGTCGGGATCGCTTTCCACGGCGGCACGCCATCGGGTGTCGCGCACCCAGTGGCGCGCGGCCTCCGTGCGACAGCGCGCGACAGTCTCCGAAACCCGACGAAAGGTGAAACACCGCGAAACCCGCGAGGTGATCGTCGGCGGTGTCCTCGGCACCATCAGGCGGCCCGACGTGATCCTCGCCGGCCTCTACAACGCCGACGGCGAGCTGGTTGTGATCGGCCGCACCGTTCCTCTCAAACCAGCGCAATCAGCCCAGCTCGGCGCGCCGCTGACGCCAGCCGGACCCGAGCATCCCTGGCCGGACGAGATCAGCTCCTATCGCTGGGGCGGCCAGGACGCGAAGAAGCCGCTCACCAAGGTCCAGCCGACCGTCGTCGCCGAGGTCACCGCCGACGCCGCGACCCAGGCCGGTCAGGTCCGCTACGGCATGCGGTACGTGCGCTTACGTCCCGACCCGCAGCCGGAGGACGTGCCGTTCGCCTAGCGCGTCAGACAGGCCGGGCGGCCAGCATGAGCGACCCGATTCCGTGGAACGCTGGGTTCATGAACGCCGCTGGGGCCCTAGGAACTACCGTCCGTCGGTTCTTGCACGATCTGGGACTCTCGGGCCAGCGGCCTGATCCGCTCGCGTTGAAGTATGGCCAGGATGACGGCCGCCAACGGGGGTCAGAGTCTGAGCGCAAGGCTCTGGTGCGCGAGCTTCGCAAGCAGCAATGCAAAGCCGAGAAGCTACGCAACGCCGAACGGGGGCGGCAGCAGCGGGAGGACCCGGAAGTGTCGGCTCCGAACCGCTCTAGGGCACTGATGCAGCTCGGGCTCTCTATCGTGGTCACGGTCGTGGCCCTCATCCTCGTGTTCGGCGACGAAACCCAACAATCAACAGGGGCCGGTCTGCTCGGCATCGTGTTGGGCTACTGGCTGAGATAGACGCCACGCCTTTGAGCGCCAGGTCATGCAGCCTGTTGTACCGACTAGCATCACCGGGGAACTGGAACAACCACAGATTCCAGTAACGCCTACTCCTAGCAGTACGGCCGGATCTCAGGCATGAAGACGCGAGTTGTGGGATGAGGTTGGAGGCTCCCGACCGTTAGGGCTCGGAGCCGATGTCTGCGGCGTGCAGGCTGTTGGTGAGCTGGACTCGCGACTGGACGTCAATCCATCAGCCTGCTTCACCGGTCGAGTCCACTGATCCTTCACATACGCCATCGCAAGCCACGCCTTGCGCTGAACCGTTCAGGTGCGGGGGCTCAACGGATGAGGTGGAAGGCAGGCCGTGCGCGGGTGCGGGGACCGGCACACCGCCGCCTTGTTGTGGTCGGCAGCTGGCTCTCCCTCCTGGCTGCAACCTGCTCCATCGACCTCGCGAACCGTCCAGCGGCAGCGGCCAGACTGCGTACGGCGACGCAACTGGCGGAGCAAGGCGAACACGCCGAGTTGTCTACGTGGTGCCTCGAGACGGAGGCATGGCAAGCGGTCACCGATGGCGATTACCGACGCGCTCTGAGGCTCAGCCAAGGTGCCCAAGCAATCGCTCCGCACGACAGTTCGGCGTACATCCAAGCCACAGCACAAGAGGGTCGCGCCCACGCCAGACTCGGCCACAGCCGCGAAACTCTGAACGCTCTCGGCCGTGTGGAGCAGCTCGTCGCACCACTCGAGGTGCCCGATCGACCCGAGCATCACTACCGCTACGACCCCGAGAAGTCGAACGCCTATGTAGCCACAACTCTCTCCTGGCTGGGCGACCCTCGTGCGGAGTCGATCGCCCGCCAGGTCCTCACCCAGCTGGAGAACCTGTCATCCGGAAGTGCACGACCCCGCCGCGCAGCCACCGCCCGTCTCGACCTTTCCCTGGCCCTCATCGCGAGCAGCAAGCCCGATGAAGCGAGCGGTGTGACCATGGAAGCGCTGACCTCCGGCCGCCTCGTCCCCTCCAACTTCTGGCGCGCCAAAGAAGTCATCAAAGCCGTCGACGCCTGCGGCCTCCCTGAAGCCACAGAACTCCGCGACGCCTACGCATCCCTCAAGTCCTGACCACATAATGCCCGCGGGACCCATCGATCAGGTCCCACTTGCGATACCTGGTACGAGACGAGACCAATCGCATCTGCGCCTCAGACAAAGCCTCACGAAGCACGGCGTCGGCGTGCTGAAGTTCGACGGCCTGGCGCCGCAGTCGATCGACCTCCGCGAGCAGTGCATTGATGCGTCCGATGTTGTTGGCCCCGGACGTCGACTGGAGAGTTCGGCGGCTCCGCCAGCGGCGGAGGCGGCCGGGCTGGAGAGTTGACAACTTGTTCTTGTCGGATTGGGTTGTGACAACTTAGCGTTGTCGGATGGAGGGTTTGCGGGTTAGTACTCGGGAGCTTGTCGAGGCTGTGGGTGGCGAGGCGGGCAGTCAGGATCCGTTGGTGTTGCTCGAGACCGCGGTGAGTGTGGCCGGGCGGGTTGGTGAGATGGCCGATGGGATGGTTGATCACTACGTCGGCGCTGCTCGGGCAGCGGGTTTGTCTTGGACCGTCATCGGTGAGCAGTTGGGGGTGTCGAAGCAGGCTGCTCGCCAGCGGTTCGCTGCTCGGTTGCAGACCGATGCCGGGTTGCTGACGGTGGAAGAGCAGTTGCCTGGGCTGGCGCCGCGGTTGGAGGCATGTTTGGAGGTCGCTCGTACGGCGGCGGAGACGGA
Source organism: Kribbella sp. NPDC050470 (assembly GCF_044458365.1). Lineage (NCBI taxonomy): Bacteria > Bacillati > Actinomycetota > Actinomycetes > Propionibacteriales > Kribbellaceae > Kribbella > Kribbella sp. NPDC050470. The sequence continues at coordinate 176,487 of NZ_JBITHV010000008.1, forward strand.
AGGCTGTGTCGCGGGGACGCAGCACTTGCTGCTCGGGTTGCTACATGTCGGTGTGGCGGCGAACGTCCTTGATCGTTTGGGGGTCTCTCGTGACGCGGTGAGGGAGACGAGCGCTCTGCTCCTGACCGCGCGCGACGAGGATGGCGAGCGGACCGTTGGCGACGGTGAGGCGGCGGCGAAGGCGGCGCGGCGTTTCGCAGCGAGCCGTGGACAGCGCGAGACGCGCACCGAGCATCTGTTGATGGTCATTGCGTTGGATCCGGGTTCTTCCGCGCGACGAGTGCTCGATCACCTCGGTGTCGAGCCGGCCCGCGTCAAGAAGGAGTTGGCCGACTTCATGCCACCGGCTCCGCGGTCCGGTCGGCGCGGTCGTCGTACGGGGAAGCCCGATCGCGACGGACAGGCGTGTTCGTTTTGCGGGTGCGGCGACGCGGACCGGGTGATGGTGAACGGACCTGGTGTTCGGATTTGCAGTGAGTGCGTGGTGCTGGCGTCTGACATCGTGGCGACGACTCGAGCACAGAGGAGCGACGCGACGTAGCGTGGTGGCGGTCTCGGTCAGCCGGCGGTGGCGAGGAACTGGGTGGCGGCGAGTTCGGCATACAGCGGGCTGTTGGTGACGAGTTCGCGGTGGGTGCCGATGGCGCGGACCTGGCCGGCGTCCATGAGGATGATGCGGTGGGCCAGCGTCACGGTGGAGAGCCGGTGGGCGACGACCAGCACGGTGGTTGTGCGGGCGGCTTCGGCGATCGTGTCGCGGAGCGCGGCCTCGTTGACCGCGTCGAGTTGTGAGGTCGCTTCGTCGAGCAGAAGTAGTCGTGGTCGTCTCAGCAGGGCACGCGCGATGGCGACGCGCTGTCGCTCTCCGCCGGACAGTTTCATGCCGCGATGTCCGACGGTTGTGTCCAGGCCATCCGGGAGTGCATTGATCATCGCGGACAGCCTGGTGGTGCGCAGCGCGCGCTCGACCTCCTCAGCTGTGGCGCCCGGAGCACCGAAGACCAGGTTCTCGCGCAGTGTCCCGGACAGTACGGGCGCGTCCTGCTCGACGTACCCGATGGCGGCCCTGAGTTCGGTCAGCGACCAGGCTTGTACGTCGATGCCGTCGAGCAGCACGTGGCCCGTGTCGGGTTCGTAGAACCTTTCGATCAGCGAGAACACCGTGGTCTTTCCGGCCCCCGACGGGCCGACGAACGCGGTCATGCCACCGGGCGGGATGGCGAAACTGACCTCGTCGTGGACGACCGGTAGTTCGGGGTCGTACCGAAACGACACCCGATCGAAGGTGACCGCGGCCGGGGCTGATGTCGTCCCCGTCGGTTGTAGCCGGGGCGGGGGAGAGGGTATCGGCTGGTCTGTTGCTCGCGGCAGCGGGCCGAGTTGCTCGATGGGGAGTGCTTCGGCTTCCTGGATCCGGGCGACAGCGGCTGCGCCTACCTGGTACTGGGTCACCGCGCTCGCCAGTTGATTGACCGGTGGCATCAGGTAATAGACGTACAGCAGGAACGCAACCAGGGTCCCGACCTCGATCGCGCCACTCGCCACCCTGGCGCCGCCGACGCTGAGCACTGCGATGAACGCGGCCTGCACGGCGAGGCCGCCGGTGTTGCCGGCGACTGCCTCCCACTTGCCGGCCCGTACGCTCGCCCGCCAAGCCTCGCTCGCCGCGCCCCGCAGGCGGTCGCCTTCGCGGTCCTCCGCGCCAGAGGCCTTGACCGTCCGGAAAGCGCCGAACATGCGTTCCAGAGCCGCGCCCATCACCCCGACCGACTCCTGCGCGTGCCGTGCCGCGCGATGGATCCGTGGCACGACCAACCCGATCACTACGACGGCAACCGCCAGCGCGAGCAGCGTCACGCCAAGCAGCGTGAGATCCATCAGCCCCATCATCACCACGGTTGCGGCCAGCGCGAGCACGCTCGTGACACCCCCGACCAGGGAGTCGGTGGTGACCACGCGCAGCAGCGTGGTGTCGGCTGTGACTCGCGACATGAGATCGCCCGGCTCGTGCCGTTCCACCGCGGACAACCGCAACCGCAGCAAGCGGCCGATCAGATGGTGTCGTGCCTCCAGCACCACTGATTCCGCGGTGCGGTGCAAGACATAGCTGCCTAGCGCCCCGATCGCCGCGTTGATCAGCACCAGTGCGGCCATCGCGGCGACCAGCTCAGCTACCGGACCGTCACTGCCAAGGTTGTCGATCAGCTCCCGCACAACCAGTGGCAACACCAAGCCACTTGCCGCTGTCGCCAGGCTCAGCACTCCACCGGCCAGCAGAGCACCTCGATGCGGCCGTACGTACGACAACAGCACCCGCCACGCCGGCACATCCGCGGGCAGTGCAGAGATGCCCTCGGTGTCGGGGAGGCCCGTGCGTTCTGCCGATGTGCCCACGTGGCCCATCATGCGCCTCCAGGCATCGGGGCGTCGCCGGTACGAACCTGGGGGCGGCGGTTGCTACTTGGTGCCGGTGGCGATGTTGAGGGGGGCGGTGAGGGGGTGAGGGCCGCGTTCGCGGAGCATGGCGTCGAGGACGTGGATGATGTCTTCGCGTTGGCGTTGGGTGAGGTCGGCGACGAGTTGGTTGGGGATGGGGTTGCTGCCCAGGGTCCAGTCCCAGAGCTGGCGGCCGTTCTCCGGGGTGATGCGCTCCTGGTGAGCGGTGTCGACGGCGACGTTGTGCAGGCCCGCGTCGAGCAGCCGCCGCCGCAGTACGTCGGGGTCCGCGACCTGGAACTCGAGCAGGGGCTCGTCCTCCGGTGGTCCTTCGAAGCCGGGTACGACGGCCCGGGCGGCGCTGACGAAGAAGTGCAGGGCCTCGAACTCGCCGGGGTTGCCGTAGGCCGTGATCAGGACGCGGCCGCCGGGTTTCGTGACCCGCACCATCTCGCGGAGCGCCCGCGCCTGGTCCGGGACGAGCATGACGCCGAACTGCGAACCGCAGAGGTCGAAGCTGTCGTCGGGGAGGTCGAGTGCATGGCAGTCCATCACGCGACCCTCGGCGTCCAGACCTTCGGCGGCGACGCGGGCGGTGAAGCGGTCGATCATCTGTGCTGACCAGTCGGTCGCGAGCACCTTCGCGCCGAGGCGTGCGGCCGGAAGGCTCAGGCCACCGGTGCCCGCGGCGACGTCGAGGAAGGTGTCACCGGGCCGTAGCCCGGCGATCCGGAGGGCCGCCGTAGCAAGGTCGGACTCGCCGGACGCGACGTGTTCGTCGTACTGGGCTGCGATCGCGTCCCATGCCTCCACCGGGCTGGTCTGTAGGTCGGTCATCATCGTCTCCTTTCGAGGATGAGATCGACGCTAGGCGGCGGGTCCCGCGGCGGCATCGGTCAAACGACCCACGGACTCCTGGGAAGCGGTGGGTAGTTCATCGCACCTGGATCAGGTGGTGCTCGTAGGCATACGCCGTGGCCGCCGCTCGGGACGGCACACCGGTCTTGGTGAAGATGTTGCTGACGTGCCGAGCGACCGTCTTCTCCGCCAGGCCAAGATCTCGCGCGATCATCCGATTCGTCTTCCCGGCCGCAAGCAGGCTCAGCACCTCGGCCTCCCGCGCGGTCAGGCTGCCCGGGCCCGGGCCCGTCAGCCGGTCGAGGTCCGGCTTGGCGCCGAGTTCGTCGAAGACCTTGCGGGCCGCTTCGATCTCCAGGGTCGCCGTCTCCGGATCGCCGAGATCGTTGCAGGCGGCACCGATCAGCACTCGGACGCGCGCCGTTTCGTACGGCGCGTTCAGCGTGCGCCACGTCGTGGCGGCGACGCGGAGGATCCGAAGCGCCGAGCCGGCCTCTCCCTCGGCGAGCAGAACGGCGCCGAGCGCGGCGTCGGCCATCGCGTGCAGGTACGGCGCGTCGATGAGCTCGGCGATCTCTTTGAGCTCGTCGGCGTATCCCCGTGCCGACTCGACGTCTCCGGAGACCAGGAGCGTCTCGACGTACGCCGGCAGGATCCGTGATCGCGCGGTTGGTTCGAGGGTTTCGCTCACGGCGCGCGCGAGTACGCCGACCGCGATGTCGGCACGTCCTTGAGCCAGCCGCAGCAACGCGAGACCGGGTTCGGGTGAGCGGCCGGCCTCGTTGGCCTTGCGGAAGCTCTCCTCCGCCTCGGGATAGTCGCCACGCAGTCGCTGCAGCTCACCGAGCTGGTAGTACGCCGAACCGAGGGTGTCCCACTTGACCGAGCCGGACAGGTGATCGCACGCCTGCTGCGCAGCCGCGACAGCCTCCCGCCAGGAGCCGTCCAGCTGCATCAGTTCGCAGCGGTGAACCAGGCAGTTGCCCCGGAACGGAACGAGCTCGGGTTGGGCATCGCACCAGCGGGTCAGCGCTTCGGTCCACTCCCTCGCGCGCCGGAGATCGAACACGCCCGAGCATCCGGCGATGACCGTGCAGTAGACGATGCCGGCGTACATCGGTGAGACCTCGCCGGAGGTGACGCCGGCCATGACCTCGTCCAGCAGCGGCATCCCGGCCTTGGCGTCGCCTTGGAGGACCAGGGTCATCCCGTCGCCCAGGCGGGCCATCGTCAGCAGATCGAGGTCGCCGTACCGCCGTCCGGCCGCCGCGCTGTCCGCGAAGGCCGGGTGAGCCTTCTCGAACTCTCCGGCCCACATCCAGACGAAGGCGTTCCAGGTGCGCAGCCATGCACGCTCCGGGCAGTCGCCGCAACCTTCCAATGCACGCTCGCCACGGGCGAACCAGCCCATCGCGGGCGCCGCCTCCCCGCGGAACAGCAGTCCTGCTCCGATGTGTACGGCGTACTCGGCGGCGCGCATCGGTTCGTCGCGACGGAGCGCCTCGTGGTGTGCGCGCGTCCAGACTCGCGTCGACTCCTCGTCATGACCGGACAGGTACGCCGCCAGCGCGAGACTCTCCAGATCGGCGGGCTCGAGCGGGGTTGCAGCGTCCGCGGCGGCGAAATCGCGGTACGCGCCCGCCCACAAGCGCCGGGCGAAAGACTCCCGCGCCAGGTCGAGCACCCCGCTTGCCGTCACAGCCTCAGTGTGCTCTACAGGCCTCAGGGATTCACAGGGGTGCTCAGGCGTTCGTCGTACGGCGGTAGCGGAGGACTGCGGCGGGGACGAGGGTGACGAGCAGACCGGTGATCCAGGCGACGGAATGCAGGACGTCGGCGGACGCGGGTCCGCCGAGGGTGAGAGCGCGGATCGCGTCAACGATCACAGTGATCGGGTTGACGGCGGCGAAGGTTTCCAGCCAGTCGGGCATCGTCTCGATCGGGACGAAGGTGGAGCTGGTGAAGACGAGCAGGATGACGGGGAGCAGACCGACGAGACCGGCGGACTCGGCGTCGCGGACCAGCAGGCCGATGAGTGCGTTGAGCCAGGAGAAGACGACTCCGACGGCGAGTGCGAGCCCGAGTGCGCCGACGGCTTTGACCGGCCCGGCGTGGAAGCGGAAGCCGATCGCGGCGGCGACACCGGTCATCAGGCCGAGGACGAAGACGTTGCGGACTGCGTCGGCGATGGTGCGTCCGGCCAGTACGGCGGTTCGGGTCATCGGCAGCGCGCGGAAGCGGTCGATCATCCCGCCGGCCAGGTCGTCGGCGACGGCGACGCCGGTCTGGGAGGCGCCGAACGCGATGGACAGCACGCAGATCCCAGGCAGGATGTAGTCGACGTACTGCTCGACTCCGGGTGGCCGGATCGCGCCGCCGAAGGTGTAAGTGAACAGCAGCACGAACATCACCGGCTGGGCGGTCGCGAAGACCATCAGCGTCGGCACCCGGACGAGGCGGTGCAGATTCCGCCCGGTGATCGTGACGGTGTTGGCGACCAGCCAGCCCGGCCCGCTCATCCGGACCATCTCGCTCATGTCGACCTCCCGGCGGTGAGGGCAAGGAAGACCTCGTCCAAACTCGGCCGGCGCTCGAGCTCCGCACCGACCTGTGCTTTGAGCTGCTCGGCGGTACCGGTCGCAGTGACCCGGCCGGCATCGATGAGCGCGATCCGGTCGGCGAGGCGATCGGCTTCGTCCATGTACTGCGTCGTCAGGAGCAACGCTGTTCCGGCGGCGGTCAGTCCTTCCAGCACCTCCCAGACGGCGGCGCGACCGCGCGGATCGAGCCCAGTCGTCGGCTCGTCCAGGAACAGTACGGCGGGGCGCGCGATCAACCCGGCTGCCACGTCGAGCCGTCGCCGCATGCCGCCGGAGTAGGTGCGAACCAGTCGGTCCGCAGCGGCGCTCAGGTCGAAGAGCTCGATCAGTTCGCCGGTACGGCGCCGCGCGGCGGCCGTGGTCAGTCCGGACAGCTTGGCGATCATCCGCAGGTTCTCGATCGCGGTGAGGTAGCCGTCGACGGCCGCGTTCTGCCCGGAGAGTCCGATCTTCCGCCGGACCGCGGCGGCCTCACGAGTGACGTCGTACCCGCAGACGAAGGCTCTACCGCCGTCAGGAGGGAGAAGAGTGGTGAGGATCCGCACCAGGGTGGTCTTGCCTGCGCCGTTCGGCCCGAGCAGCGCAAGCACCTCGCCTGGCGCGACGTGCAAGTCCGCTCCGTCGAGCGCCAGGAGCGTGCCGAAGCGTCTGCTCAGCCCCTCGGCCAGGATCGCCTGGTCCATGCCATCACCCACTCCGGGATAGCTAGGATTACTACCTATGGATCAAGTGTAGGATAACTAGCTATGCGGGCCGATGCGCAAGCCCTCAAGGGCCATCTCGACGTGCTGCTGCTGTCGACGATGGCCGACGGGCCGCTGCACGGGTATGCGATCAAGGAGGCGCTGCGCGACGGCAGCGGAGGCCGGTTCGACTTGCCGACCGGGACGATCTACCCGGCCCTGCACCGGCTGGAGGACGCCGGTCTGATCGACGGCTCCTGGTCGATCGTCGACGGACGCCGCCGGCGCGGTTACCGGCTGACGCCGAAGGGCCGCCGCAAACTCGAGAGCGCGCGGGCGAACTGGCGCGAGTTCGCCGACACAGTCACCTCGATGCTGGAGCCCCGGCCATGGCCGGCCACGTCCTGATCGACTCTTACCTGGCCGAGCTGCGTCCGCATGTGCCGAGCAGTGCGTGGGACGAGCTCGCCGACGGCCTGCTCGAGACCTACGAGCACAACCTGGCAGCCGGTTTGGAGCAAGACGCCGCGGCGACTGGGGCACTGCACGACTTCGGCACGATCGAGCAGATCTCGCACGCGTTCGTCGCGAACGCTCCGGGTCACCGCGCGGCCCGGGTCCTCCTGTTCACTGGACCGCTGGTGGGGCTGTCCTGGGCGGCCACTTTCTTGACCGCCACGGTTTGGACGTGGCACCTGCCGGTCGGTGCTGCCATCGCTTTCGGCCTCGGTCTCTTCGCGGCGGTCGTCGTACTGGCCGTTGCGCTGAGGGCCACCCGGTGCGCGCGGACCAGGCTCACCGCGATCGGCGGCGCCGGCGCACTCCTGCTGGACGCCGGGTTGATCGCCGCCACCGTCGCGCTCGCACCGTCACCGGTGTGGCCGATGGCCGTGGCAATCCCCGCCAGCCTTGCCCGCGCCGCCTATGTCGTGCGCATGCTCCCGCGCATCGCCCGCCGTAGCCCGCTGGGCTGAGGGTCGCCGCGGCCTCGAGCTGCTGAGGCGTCAGGCCGGGCGGGCGGCGTTGGTGATGGCGTCGATAGCGCTGGAGATGCGTTGCGCGGCCTGGTCGGGGTCGGGCCGACCGGCGTCGAGCCAGGCGATGACGGCCTCGAGGACCAGGGTCGGTATCAGGCTGGTCGCCCAGTCGCGCCAGGGGCCGGCGGGGATCTCGGCGCTCAGGTGGCGGTCGGCGATCTGCGTTGCGCCGGTGCGGATCTGGTCGACCACGTCGGCGAACTCCGGTTCGCGGGCCGCATGCCGGAACAGCAGCCGGAAGCCGTCGGGGTCGGCCGCGGCTGCGTGCAGCAGCGTCGGTATGGCGTCGTCGCCGTACTCGCCGGTGCCGACAGTGGTGGCGAGCCGCTGACAGGCGCGGTCGAGCACCGCGCGGTACAGCTCGGACTTCGAGGCGAAGTGCCGGTACACGATCACGTGGGTGATGCCGGCCTCCGCGGCGACGTCGTCGAGCCCGGTGGAGGCGTAGCCGGCCCGCGCGAACGCACGGGTGGCCGCACCGAGAATCTGCTCTCGCCGCTCGGCCCGCGGCAGCCGCCGGACGCGCGGCGGGGAATCGGTCTCTGAGCCCACGGTCGTCCTCCCACTTGTTAAGGCCCAATGATACATCTACGGTTGTTTAAGTCAGCTTTTACAAGCGGAGGTTTCCATGTCCGAGCTCGCCCAGCTTCCGTTCGAGCAGCCGCACCTGCTCGACGCGGCTCCGCAACTACGTGAGCTGCAGACGAACGGCGTGATCCACCGAATCCGGACCGCCGTCGGCGACGAAGCCTGGCTCGTCACCAGCCACGCGCAGGTCCGGGAACTGCTGGACGACCCGCGGCTCGGGCGCGCTCACCCGCTGCCTCAGACCGCGGCTCGGACCGGGGAGTCGGCGCTGTTCGGCGGTCCGTTGGGCAACTTCGAGACCGAGCAGACCGACCACGCCCGAATGCGATCGCTGCTGCAGCCTCATTTCAGTCCGCGCCGCATGCGAGCGCTGCGGCCGCGGATCGAAACGCTGACCGAGCAACTTGTCGACGACTTGGCAGCGCAAGGACCGCCGGCCGACCTGCACGCGAGGCTGGCGGTGCCGCTGCCGATCCTGGTGATCTGTGAGCTTCTCGGCGTTCCGTACGAGGATCGCGACCAGTTCCGGGCCTGGACGGCCGATGCGGCGAACGTCCGGGACCGGGCCCGCTCCGAGCGCGGGCTGGGTGAACTGTTCGGCTACGGCCTGGGACTCGTCGCGCGCAAGCGGCACGAGCCCGGCGACGATGTGATCTCAGGTCTGTGTGCGACCGAGGGGGTGTCCGACGCCGAGGCGGCGGGGCTGTCGATGGCGCTCTTGTTCGCCGGGCACGAGACCACGGTCGTCCAGATCGGGCTCGGCGCGCTGCACCTGCTTGCGAATCCGGAGCAATGGCAGGCGCTGACCCGCGACCCGGGTCTGGTCCCCGGGGCGGTCGAGGAGGTTCTGCGGGCACCGGCGAAGGGCGGCGGCGGCATTCCCCGCTACGCCCGTACCGACTTCGAGATCGAGGGTACGGCGATCCGCGCCGGTGACCTGGTGTTGCTGGACAACGGCGCCGCCAACCACGATCCGGCCGTGTTCGTCGACCCGGACCGGGTCGACGTCACCCGCAAGGCAGGCGCCCACCTGACCTTCGGGCACGGCGCCCGATACTGCATCGGTGCACCGCTGGCCCGTATCGAGCTCCAGGCCGTCCTCACCCAGCTGGTCGAACGTTTCCCGGGTATGAATCTCGCGGTCGACATCGGCGACCTGCAGCTGCGGCGCGACACGCTGACCGGAGGGCTGGTCGAGTTGCCCGTGCGCTGGTGAGCCCGGCTCAGTTCGCGGCCTGGGTGGTGCGAGGCGGATGCGGAGTGTTCGGGTGGTCGACCGGGAGGCGAGCTGCCTGCCAGGCCTGGAAGCCGCCGATGACGTCCGTACTGCGGTGCAGTCCGAGTTGCTGTAATGCGTGGGCGGCCAGACTCGAGGCGGGCCCCTGGCACCTCACCGCTCGCCCGTCGCTGGAACTCCGGTCGCGTGTCCACGATGTACGCGTCGCCTCGCCGTACGGCGTCGAACGCCTCAGCTGGGTGGAGGCGAGGCAAGTGAGCCTGGATTTCGGCGACCCGGTCGTCGATGGACATCAGCTGCCACCGTTCCGGGCGGCGCCGCCGAGCTGGTCAGCGGCGGTGTCGACGTCGTCGGGCGTCGACCAGCGACCGAGTGACAGCCGGATCGCCGCCAGCGCACGAGGACGGTCGATGCCCATCGCCGACAGCACGGGCGATGGCTCTGGATCGCCGCTGTGGCACGCGGAGCCGGTGGAGGCTGCGACGTCCGGCGCGTTGCGTAGCAACTCGGAGCCGATGCTTCCGGCGATGCTGATGTTGAGCGTGTTAGGCAGCCGCAGTCCGGCAGGACCGTTGAGCAGCACGCGGCCGGGCAGCGCTTCGGCAAGCCGGTCGTGGAGCGCGTCGCGGAGTTTCTGGATCCGAGGCCGTTCGCCGAGGTGCTCCGACGCCAGCCGGGCCGCGGTGCCGAGCCCGACGGCCAGGGCGACGTTCTCGGTGCCGGCGCGCAGGCCGTTCTCCTGTCCGCCGCCGTGAACCAGCGGCTCCAGGCGTACGCCGGACCGGACGTACAGCGCGCCGATTCCCTTGGGTGCGTACATCTTGTGCCCGACCACCGTCGCCAGATCGATGCCCAGGGCATCGGCATCGAACGGCAGTTTGCCCAGCTGCTGCGCGGCGTCGCAATGAAACAGCGCGTCGTGGTCGTGCGCGATGCGGGCGAGGTCGGCGATCGGTTGCAGGGCCCCGGTCTCGTTGTTTGCCGCCATGATGGACACCAGGACGGCTCGCGTTCTCAGCGCCGCTTCGAGGTCTGCCGGATCCACGAGTCCGGAGCTGTCGACCGGGAGATAGGTGACGTCCACGCCGTGCCATCGCTCGAGGGCGCGGCAGGTTTGCAGGACAGCCGGGTGTTCCGTGACCTGGGTGACGACGTGCGGGCGATCGATGCCGGCGGCAAGCACAGTGCCGCGAATCGCGAGGTTGTCGGCCTCGGATCCCGAGCCGGTGAACACGATCTGGCCGTCGCGTCCGCCGATCAGCGTGGCGATCTCCCGGCGGGCGCCGTCCAGAGCTGCTCGTGGCGCGGCGCCGTACTGATGGTCGCTGGACGGATTGCCGAAGGCGTGGCTGAGGTAGGGCAGGATCGCGGCCGTGACCTCGGCGTCGATCGGCGTGGTGGCGTTGTGGTCGAGATAGATCATCGGGCACCTGCCCGAAGCTCACCGGTACGGCGGGGATGGGTCTCATACATGCGGAGCGCCACGACCAGACCCGACAGCGCCGTGACCGCGGCCACGACCCAGACGGCTGCCCGCAGTCCCCAGACGTCCGCGACCACTCCGGCCAGGATCGCGCCTACGGCGAAGCCGCCGTCGCGCCACAGCCGGTAGATCCCGACAGCCCGCGCGCGCCAGGCCGGATGCGCCACGTCGCCGATGCTGGCGAGCAGCGTCGGATAGACCATCGCGGTGCCGATCCCGAGCAGCACGGCCGCGACTGCCCAGCCCGTGAAGTCGTCGGCGAGGGCGACGCCGGCCAGCGCGAGCGCCTGGACGAGCATGCCGGCGGTGATCAGCCACTTGCGTCCCCACCGGTCCGAGAGAGGGCCCGTGACAAGTTGCCCAAGGCCCCAAACTGCCGGATAGAGGGCTGCCAGGATCCCGATCCGGGACACCGGCAGCCCGGCGGTGGCGAACAGGATCGGGAACAGTCCCCAGGCGAGGCCGTCGTTGAGGTTGTTGACCATCCCGGCCTGGCTGGCCGACGACAGCGCTGGCTCGCGCACGCTGGTCCGGGCGAAGACCTGCCGGTCGGAGAGCTCACCCGGAGTCCTGTGCCCCGCGGCCTCGAGGTGTGCGTGCCCGCGGGTCTCGTGGACGGCGAAGGCGGTCAGGCCGAGTCCGAGGGCGGCGTACGACAATCCGAGCAGGAACGGCGCGGGCCGCAGTCCGTAGTGGGCGGCGAGGTAGCCGGTGGCGAGCGCGGTGGCCGCCACGGCCAGGTACCCGGCGGCCTCGTTGAGGCCCATCGCCAGCCCCCGCCGATGCGGCCCGGCGAGGTCGATCTTCATGATCACCGTGGTCGACCAGGTCAGGCCCTGGTTGATGCCGAGCAGGACGTTCGCGGCGACCACCCAACCCCACGACGGCGCCCAGATGAGGAGCAGCGGCACGGGGACGGCGATCAGCCAGCCCGCCAGCAGCACCGGCTTGCGGCCGAAGCGGTCCGACCAAGTGCCGGCGAAGTAGTTGGCCGCCGCCTTGGTGACACCGAAGGCGAGGACATAGGTGAGCAGGAAGGTGTAGCCGGTCAGGTGGAAGGTCTCCTCGGCCAGCAGAGGTAGTACGGTCCGCTCCTGGCCGAGCATGCCCCCGACCAGCGCATTGACCGCTACCAGCAGGCTGAACTGGGCGAGGTTGGCGCGGATCCCGAGCCGCATCAGGTGGCCGCCAGGTCGCGACCGGTCGCGGCGGCCCAGTCCTCGACGCCACCTGTGAGTACGGCGAGATCCCCGTGGCCGGCGCGTTCGAGCAGGCTCGCTGCAGTCATGGCGCGCTCGCCGTGGCCACACATCACCGCCAACGGCTCGCGTCGTACCTCATCGGTCCGGCCGGCGAGCGCACCGAGCTCGATGTGCTGGGCATGCGGGAGATGGCCGGCCTCGAACTCGGAGTCCTGCCGCACGTCCAGCACCGCGCCGTCGATCTCCTCGGGGCCGACGAGCCGGGTGCGTGCGGTCTCCCCGTCCCACGCATCCATGCCGCCCGCGAGTTCCCCGGCCAGTCGATAGCCGATCTTCGCTGCCTGCCATGCAATCTCTGAGGCGTCTTGGTCGGGTCGCCGGACGATGATCAGTGGCCGGTCGTCCGGTGCGAGCCAACCGAGCCAGGATGCGAACGCGGCCCGCAGCGGGATCGACAACGCGCCGGGGACGTGGCCGGCCGAGTAGTCCTGCATCGGGCGTACGTCCACCAGTTCGGCACCCTGCGCCAGCATCGCGCGGACCGTGTGGACCGGGAGCGGTCGTATCGAGGGGTCGACCAGGGTCGAACCGCGGCGGTTGGCCTCGGCGAGCTTACGGAAGTAGGGCGGGAAGCTGCCGAGCGACCCGAGCAGTTCCTTCACGAACGCGTCCTCGCTGTCGAGTCGGAGCAGCGAGTTCGTTGCCTTCTCATGTCCGATCGTGCTGACCCGATCCGCACCTGGGGGAGCCGAGCAGAACGAGCCGGCACCGTGCGTCGGCCACACGGCCACATCGTCGGGCAACTCGATCAGCCGTTGCAGAGATGCGTACTGCGCCCGGGCGAGCGACTCGGTCTGGTCGGGGGAGACGAGGTCCGTCCGAGCCGCGGCGCCGACGATCAGTGAGCCGCCGGTGAAGACGCCGAGCGGGCGATCGCCGTCAAGGAGCAGGAAGGCCAGGTGCTCGTGCGTGTGGCCCGGCGTGCCGAGAGCGCGGAGCCGTAGCCCGCCGAGGTCGACCTCGGCGCCGTCACGCAGACCGCGATGCCCGAACTCGCGCCGGCCGTCCGCCGAGGCGAGCACCTGGGCTCCTTGGCGTGCGGAGAGCAGGCGGGCGCCGGAGAGGAAGTCGGCGTGCAGATGCGTGTCGGCCGCGAACGCCACCGTCAACCCGCGCCGCTCAAGTGCCGCCGTTGCGGATCGCAGGTCGACGCTGACGTCGACCACCAAGGCCCGTCCGTCGCCCAGATCCACGAGGTACGACGAGTTGCCGAGTCCTTCGTCGACCAGGGGTACAACGGTCATCGTGTTCCGTTCCTGACGGCGAGCACCGACACGCTCTTCACGCCGTACGTCTTGCCGGCGTTGCGGGCCTGCTCGGAGATGAACTCGTACGGGTTGACCCGAACCTCCCGGATCGCGAAGCCGGCCGCCTCGATGGTGGCGACGTACTGCTGCTCCTGAGCGGCGCCGCCGATGCAGGACGCCCAGAGGTCGGCGTTGCACACGATCGAGTCCTTCAGTTGCGTCTCGCTGACGATGTCGGCGATCGCCAGTCGGCCCCCGGGTTTGAGCACCCGCGCGGCCTCGGCGAACACGACCGCCTTGTTCGCGCAGAGGTTGATCACGCCGTTGGAGATCACGCAGTCGACGGCCTCGTCGGGCACCGGCAGGCTCTCGATCCGGGCAGCGTGAAACTCCACCTGGAGGAGGCCGGCCTCGCCGGCCAGGCGTCGGGCCTTGTCGATCTGCTCGGGCGTGAAGTCGACACCGATCACGCTTCCGGCGCGACCGACGAATCCGGCCGCGTAGAACGCGTCCATGCCGGAGCCGCTGCCGAGGTCGAGCACGGCCTCACCTGCCCGCAGGTCGGCCAGGTCGAAAAAGTAGCCGACGCCGGCGAACGACTCCACCGCCGCACCCGGTAGAGCGGCCAGCCGGACCGGCTCGTAGCCGACGCGGAGGGCGAGCTGCTCGCCCAGCTCGAAGTGGAAGTCGCCGCGCGGATTCTCCGCTACCTGGCGATACATCTGCTTGACCTTCGTCACCAGCTCCGTGGTGTCCGGCGTCGCTGCCATCGCTCCCCCTCCGCCCTTGTTCAAGGAATTACTTGAATAAGACCTCGGGGCCTGCTGTATTGTCAAGAGAAGACTTGAATAGGCAGGTCAGGAGGCTGGGATGGGTGATCACGCGGCGAAGGCGGGGCTGTTCGACGCGCTGGCGGAGGCGGCGAAGGCACTGGGGAACGGCCGGCGTGCCGAGTTGATCGACGTCCTGGCGCAGGGGGAGCGGCCGGTCGAAGAACTCGCGGCCGAGATCCACCAGTCCGTCGCGAACACCTCTCACCACCTTCAGCGGTTGCTGCGCTGCGGCCTGGTCCGGACTCGCCGGTCCGGGACGCACGTCTACTACGCGCTCGCCGGCCCGGCGGTTGCGATGCTGTGGAGCGCGATGCGGACAGCCGCCGAGGAGCATGTGACCGGCCTCGAGCGACTCGCCCAGGACTACCTCGGCGACCGGGATTCGCTCGAGACCATGACCCGCGACGAGTTGACGAAGCGCCTTCGGTCGGGCGACGTCGTCGTACTGGATGTGCGGCCGGCACCGGAGTATGCGTCCGGCCATCTGCCCGGCGCGATCTCGCTGCCGGTCAACGAACTCGAGGAGCGCTTGGGGGAGGTGCGCAGCGGAGCGCAGGTAGTGGCGTACTGCCGTGGACCGTACTGCGTCTATGCCGACGACGCGGTGCGGCTCCTCGCCAAGAACGGCCGGACAGCTTATCGGCTCGAAGACGGCTTCCCCGAATGGTCCATCGCAGGCCTACCGGTGGAGAGGTGAGCGCTGTTCCACATGCTGCGCAGAACCCGCTCCAACCGTGCCCGACGCCACCGGCTGGACAGTAGCTCGGGCCGGGCTCTCTGAGGAGCCTCGCCGGAGCCGGGCGGAGCGGGCACCGCGGCGAGTTCTTCGAGCTCGTCACCCATGGCGGAGTTGAGGTCGAGCAGCAGGCCGGGGATCTCCGAATCGGTCCACTGGTGGCCTGCGATCACCTCCGTCACGTTGAACAGCGCGAGGGACAGCGCGTCGCGGGTCGCCTGGTACCCGGCGAGGGCATCGCGCTCGTCCGTACCGTCGCGGATCACGGCGACGATCGCGCGCGCGAGCAACTCGGCGTCGCGCATCGCGTCGGTCAGGCCGTGTGAGGTGATGGGATCCTTGAAGTAGCCGGCGTCGCCGACCAGCGCCCAGCCACGACCCCAGGAGCGACGGATATACCCGGGATGGCCGGTGAACGTCCGCAGGGCGGCCGGCGGCGTCGCGACGGCCAGCCGCTCGGCAAGGTCGCCGGAGGTCTGCGCGACGATCCGGATGAGTGGGTCCAGGCCGCCTCGGCCGATCCGCCGGGGCGAGGCATTGGCGAAGACGCATGCCTGGCCGTGGTTGGTCGGGATCACGCCGGACGCGGCGTCCGGACGAAAGTTCCACTCGTAGCCGTCGGTCTCGAGCCCGGTCCAGTACCCGTACGTCGTGGCGGCGGCCGATCGGCCGAGGCGTTCGTACGGCGCGCCGACCGCCTCGGCGATCGTGGAGCGGATGCCGTCGGCGCCGACGACGATGCGGGCACCGACGCGCAGGACCTGTCCGTTGCCGGCTCGGACGGTCACACCTGTGACGCGGCCGCGAGTGTCGCGGTCGACGCCGATCACAGCGACTCCGAACCGCACGTCGGCCCCAGCGTGGCCGGCCGCGTCGGCGAGGATCGGGTCGAGCACGGTGCGTCTCGGTGCGTAGAGGGCGTCGACTCCGTAGGAGGACTTGATGCTGATCGGAACCACCTCCGCGCCGTACCGGAAGGTGGCGGTACGTACCGGCGGCGTGCCCGCGGCGATGACCCGGTCGAGCAGCCCCCACCGGGAGAGTTGCAGCACGCCGCTGCGCATGAGGGCGTGCGTGGACAGAGTGTCGGCGCCGTACCGGCCGCGATCGACGAGCAGGACGCGCAGGCCGTGCCGGGCGAGCAGATGGGCGGTCGCCGCGCCGGCAGCACGAGCGCCAACTACCACGACGTCATAGGCGAGCATGTGTTCTCTCCTGGAAGGTCAGTCTCGTGCGGCGTCGACGTCGATGGAGACGGGCACGCCGTTGGAGATGATGTCGAGTACGGCGGAACGCCGGCGCGATTGCTCGAGGACCTTGCGGAGCTTCTCCGGGTCGTCACCCCTGAGGACGAAGCTGACCTTGATCTGCTGGTAGCCGTTGCGGACCTCGTCGGACAGTCCGAGGATCCCCAGCAAGTCGATGTCACCTTCGACCGTCGAGGAGACCTCGGTGAGCGTGACGCCACGAGCGGCGGCGATGTTGGCCAGACCTGCGGTCAGGCAGGCGGCCAGAGCGTGGAGCACGTACTCGACCGGGGTCGGACCGTTGTCGCGTCCCACCAGTACGGCGGGGTGGTCGGCGTCGAAGTGAAAGGTGTGCTCGTGGGCGCGCTCCTCGCCGACGCCGTGGAAGCCGCGGATGGTGCTGCGGCTGTGGGTTCCGCTGATCCACTCGTTGCTCGCGCGGAACTGGAACTTCGCCGCCGCGGGTGCAGCCTGGACCGCGTCGAGAGTGGCGAAGAGAGCGGCGGTGTCGACGCCGTTGCGGGTCGACTCGTTCGCCGTGGTGGTCATGGTGGTTCTCCTTCGGTGCGAGTTTCCTGAGCCGGGTGTTGTGGGAATCGTGCACCTCGCGGATGTGACGTTGGCTGTGACCACCCTGCGATCGGACGGCCGGCGGCGGATACTGGGAAACGTGTCGGCAACACTCGCGATTCACCTGCTTGGCGAGCCGCACGTGACCAGCGGCGGGGAACCGCACCCTGCACCGCGCGGACGCAAGGGATGGGCGCTGCTCGCCTATCTGCTCACGACCGCCTCGGCGCCCAGCCGCGAGTGGCTCGCCGAGTTGCTCTTCTCGGACGCCGACGACCCGCTGAACGCGTTGAGCTGGAACCTCAGCCAGGTGCGCCGGCTTCTGGGGCCGGAGTCCACCATCATCGGCGGCCCGGTGGAACTTCGGTTGCCGCCTGGCACCTTCGTCGACGTACGCGCCCTGACGACGGGGACCTGGGTCCAGGCCCTCCGCGTTCCTGGGCTGGGCCGCGAACTCCTGGAAGGTATGGCGTTCCCGTCGAGTCCGGCGTTCGAGGCGTGGCTGCTTGCTGAGCGGCGCCGGTTCTCGGCGGCCGCGGAGAACGCGCTGCGCGAGGCGGCACGGGCCAAACTGGCAGTTGGCGACGCGGAGCGGGCTGTGCGGCTGGCCATTCGAGTTGTCGCCGCCAGCCCGCTCGACGAGGAAGCCCAAGAACTGCTCATCCGCGCGTACGCCGCCGCGGGCGACCGGGCTGCAGCGCGACGTCAAAGGGATTCGTGCGTCGCGTTGTTCCGCCGCGAGCTCGGCACGGATCCCGGGCAGGCGATCCTCGACGCCGCCGACCCGAGCCCGTCGCCCGAAGCGCGCGAGCAACCGCCGTCTGTCGCCGGCGTGACCGCAGGACTGGAGACCGGGATCGCCGCGATGGACGCCGGTGCGGTTGACGCCGGCGTGGCCGCCCTACGCCAGGCAGTTGCGCAGGTGCACGAGATCGACGACCCAGGCCTTCAAACGAAGGCGCTCGTCGCCCTCGGCTCGGCGCTCGTGCACGGCGTCCGCGGTCGCGATGGCGAAGGAGCCGGCGTACTGCTGGAAGCCATCGAGGTCGCGCACCGCGTCGACGACGACACATCGGCCGCGCAGGCATACCGCGAACTCGGCTATGTCGAGCTTCTTCGCGGCCGCTATGACCGGGCTCAGCGCTGGCTTCACGAAGCGGTTTCGCTCGCCGGCGACGACCCGGCCGAACAGGCATGGGCCCATGCCATCCAAGGAGTGGCCCTGACCGATGTCGGCCGGCACACCGACGCCTTGCACGAGTTGGAGGAGGCGTTGCGGCTGGCCCGGGCTGCCGACGTCGGCTCGGTGGAGGCCTGGGCGTTGACCTTCATCGGCCGCAGCCGTCTGCTGCGCCGCGAGCTCGTACCCGCACGCAAGGCACTCGAGGCCGCCTTGGCAGTGGCGCGACAACTGCGTTGGACGGCGTTCGTCCCGCTGCCCGAGTCGCTACTCGCGGACGTCGACCTGGCCGAGGGAAACACGGATGCCGCGGCCTCGGCGTACGACCATGCCTACGCGCTGTCGCTCCAGCTCGGCGACCCGTGCTGGGAAGGACTCGCAGCACGCGGGAAGGGCCTCGTCGCGGACCGCCGCGGAGACACGGAGTCGGCGATGCGCTGGGTTACCGAGGCGCGCATGCGCTGTATCCGGCTGCCAGACGCCTGGCTCTGGGTCGAAGGCTACTGCCTCGACGCCCTGTGTGCGCTCGCGATCGAACGCGGCCGAGGCGACGCGACGCAGTGGGCTGCTGACCTCGAGGCTCTCGCGACGCGGACCGGGATGCGTGAACTCGTGGCCCGCGCCTACCTGCATCGCAGCCGCAGTGGCGATCGAGCGGCGGGCGACGCCGCCGCGGTCCTCGCCGCCGAGGTCGACAACCCAGCAGTCCTCCGCACCGACTGACCTCACCGACGGCGTCGATTTCAGCGACCGCCTCCAGGCCCTGAAACCCCGACTGGTCATCAACGTTGCTATGGGCAAATTCCTGCTCCGTCACAGCTACGTGGCCTGCGTACAGGTGGTGGACCCATCGCCTCGTCGGCGTGGAACAGTCCGGTACGGCGAGGGCTGCTGGTCGTGCTGCACTCCCGGCCGGCCCGGCCGATGTCGCACCCAGGGGTGACAGTGCCGGCGTTCGTGGTCAGCCTCTTCGGCCTGTACTTCACCGGCCTGTTCGACCTGGCGATGTCCAGCCATCGCGGCCACCAGTTGATGCTGATCCACTTCCTTCTGGTCGGGCTGCTGTTCTTCGGCCCGATCCTGCGCGTCGACCCGTGGCCCCGCCGTACGGCGCCTGGCCTCCGGCTGGTCGAGATGCTGCTGGCCGTGCCCTTCCATGCGTTCTTCGGCGTCATCGTCATGCAGGCAGCGGCTCCGCTCAGTGCGACGCTGGCCGAGTCAGCCCGCCGGCTCGGCGTGGATCCGCTGTCCGACCAGTCGACAGCGGGCGGCGTGGCCTGGGGCTTCGGCGAGGCGCCGATCGTGCTCGTCACGCTTGTCGTCTTCGCCCAGTGGCTGCGCGCCGACCGGCGGGAGGCCGCCCGGCTGGATCGTCAGGCAGATCGCGACGGCGACGCCGCGCTGGCGGCCTACAACGCGAAGCTTCAGCGCCTCCAGGAGTCGGCGTCCGGTCGCTGACCGGGCCGGATCAGGCCGGTTTCGTAGGCGAGGATGACGACCTGGATCCGGTCGCGGAGGCCGAGTTTCATCAGCAGCCGCTTGACGTGGGTGCGGACGGTGGACTCCTCGACGACGAGCTCGGCGGCGATCTCGCGGTTGGAGAGTCCGCGGGCGACCTGGGTGAGGACGTCGCGTTCGCGCGGGGTGAGCACCTCGAGCTGCTCGAGAGCCGTCCGATCCACGACGGGTGGTTGCTGTTCCCGGGCGACGTGTTCGATCAGCAACCTGGTGACCGAGGGGGACAGCAGTGCGTCGCCGGCGTGAACGGCGTGCACGGCGGCGATGAGGTCTTCCGGGCGCGTTCGCTTGACCAGGAAGCCGGAGGCGCCGGCACGCAGCGCGCCGAACACGTACTCGTCGTGCTCGAACGTGGTCAGGATGAGGACCTTCGCCGAGGGCGCCACGCGCAGCACCTCGCGGGTCGCGGCGATGCCGTCCAGGTCGGGCATCCGGACGTCCATCAGCACCACGTCCGGCGCTACCGCGGCGGCCTGGTCGATGGCCTGCTGCCCGGTGCCGGCTTGCCCGGCGATCTCGATGGCCGGGTCCGCGGTCAGCAGTTCGGCCAGGCCGGCGCGCATCAGGTCCTCGTCGTCGACGATGAGTACGCGTGTCATCCGGCCGGCAGCCTCGCGCGGAGCTCGAACGCTTCCGTCGTACGGCGAGTGACGACGCTCCCTCCGGCCAGGGCGGCCCGCTCCTGCATTCCGACGAGACCGTGCCCGCCGGTGGCGCCGGACGTTCCGGGCTCCGGGCCGATCGGGTTCGTGACGAGCAGTTCCACGACGTCGCCGTCGTACGTCACCAGCACGTCGGCCCGGCCTGCGCCGTACTTCGCCGCGTTCGTGAGTGCTTCCTGGACGATCCGGTACGCCGCCCGGTCTGTGGCCGCAGGCAACGGCCTGGGCTCACCGGTACGGCGCAGGGTCACCGGCCGGCCGGATCGGGCGTGCCGGGAGACGAGCAGTTCGAGTGTCGCCAGGCCGCCGGCCGGCTCGGTGTCGGTGGCCCCCGGCGTCCGGAGGGTTCGAACCGTGTCGTCGATCTCGGCGGCAGTCTGGCGGGCGAGGTCCTCGATGGCCTGGAGTGCGGCGAGGGAGCGATCGGGATCGGCGTGATGCCGTAACCGGGCCGCGCCGGCGCGGACCGCGATCAGGGTGATCGCGTGCCCGGCCGAGTCGTGCAGGTCACGCGCGATCCGGGCGCGCTCCTCGGCCACCGCGAGCAGGCGTTCCCGGGTGGCGTCCCGCTCGATCCGGTCGGCCCGGGCGCGGAGCTCGTCGAGCTGTTCGCGCCGGAGCCGGTGGCGGTCGCCCGCGAACCAGGCCGCGCCCCAGAGGAGACCGGCATGGAGCAGCTCGGTGACTGGTGGTCGCTGTTGCGAGATCCAGGCCGCGATCAAGTAGCTGATCAGAAGTGCCACTGTGAGCGAGGTGGTCCGGCCGGTCCACGGAGCGGCGCGCGTCCGGGTCGTGGCGACCAGGTAGAGCGCGACGGCTGGTCCGGGGTTGAGCTCGATCGTCTGGCCCGCCGCGGCGAGCAGTGTGTTGAAGACGGCGGTCAGAACGAGCACCGCCACTGGCGAGCGCCGCCAGGCAACCAGAGGCAGGCACGAGCCGAGTGTCAGCGCGACCTGCACGGCTGTCACGTCCGGCGTCGGCTCGGGCTGTGAGCCGATGCTGTGCCAGAGCTGGACGAGGGCGGCGGCCGATGCGAGCAGGGTCACGGCGACGTCGAGCGCCCGCGGAACCGCAGGATTCGCGGGCGACCTGGGGTGCGCCGTGTGGCCGGACATGGTCTGCCGAGCGTATCGGCCACCGTACCGGGACTACGTCACCCAGCAGGGTGATCTTCGTGGACTCCGCGGGGACGTCGGAGATCGCCCTGGCGGGAGATTCGCGGGGTGCCGGTGCCGGGCGAGGCTGGAGCCGATGAACGGAGCTCGAAAGGAACAGAGATGGGACCTTGGTCGGAACGGGCCGGCGCAGAGCGCCTGCGCCGGTGGCTGACGATCGCGGCGGTCGCAGTACTGGTGCTGCTGCTGCTCAGCGTGGTGATGATGCTGGCCCGCGGAACCGGCGGGCACGGACCCTCGCGGCACGGGAGCGAGGCGCAGAGTGGTGCGACGGTGGCTCTGCTCGACGGGTTGACGCGATGAGTGGCCCGGACACGATCGCGCTGCAGGCTGTCGGCAAGACCTACCGGACGGCTGCCGGCGACTTCACCGCCTTACGGGGCATCGATCTTCACATCCGCAGCGGGGAGTTCGTCGCGGTGGTCGGCCGGTCCGGGAGCGGGAAGACGACGCTGCTGAATCTGCTCGCCGGCATCGACAGGGCCACGTCGGGGACTGTGGAGGTCGCCGGGACCGACCTGGGTGGGCTATCGGAGTCCGATCTGGCGGCCTGGCGCGGGCGGACAGTGGGCTTGGTCTTCCAGTTCTTCCAGCTGTTGCCGACGCTGACCGTCATCGAGAACGTGCTGCTGCCCATGGACTTCGCGAATCAGGTCGCACCGGGGGACCGGTACGGACGTGCCCGCGACCTGCTGGACCGGATCGGGATCGGCGATCAGGCGGACAAGTTGCCGATGGCGCTGTCCGGCGGTCAGCAGCAACGCGCGGCGATCGCCCGCGCGCTGGCGAACGACCCGCCGCTGCTGTTGGCCGACGAGCCGACCGGCAACCTCGACTCGGCCACTGCCGACGCAGTCCTCGAGCTGTTCGCCGGCCTGAACGCCGAGGGCCGGACCATCGTCGTGGTGACGCACGAGACCGACATCCGCTCGCTGGTGAGTCGTGAGATCACGATCCAGGACGGCCTGATCCGCAGCGACCTCGATGCGGCCGGGGTCGTGCGATGAGTGGCCTGCTGCGCCGCAAACTGCGGCGGGACGTCCGCACGAATTGGTCTCGGTTCGCGCTGATGGTCGTCGCTCTCGTGGTGAGCCTGACGGTGTTCAGCGGCATGCTGTTCGCGTGGAGCTCGATCGGCCGCGAGACCAGCGGTGCGTACCTGAGGACCGAGCCCGCGTCGGCGACGATCGTGTTCGCGGAGGGGCTCGACGAGCGAGCGATGGCGGCCGCCGTGGCGACCGCGCGCGGCCTGCCGGGAGTGATCGCGGCGACCGGGCGGACCCAGTTCGACACCGAGGTGGACGTCGCGGGAGCCTCCCGGCCCTACCCGTTGCAGGTCTTCGTGGCCGGCCCGGACGATCCGATGCGGCTGGCGAAGTTCGACCTGACCGGACCGGCCTTGCCTCCTGCGGACGGCGAGATCCGGCTCGGAGGTGACTCGCTCGAGCTGGTCGGCGTCGCTGTCGGCGACTCGATCCGGCTGCGCTTGCCGACTGGGCGCACCGTGAGCCTGCGGGTGGGTGGAACGGTGTACGACCCCAGCCTGGCGCCGTCGCCGCAAGAGCAACGCGGTCGCGGATATGTGTCGTCCGGCGCTGTCGGACCGGTGCGCTTCGACCAGCTCAAGTTGCAGGTGGCGGATCCGGGCGGCACGGTCGCGAGCGACGATCGCGACCGGATCGTTGCCGTTGCCAACGAGGTCGGTGAGGCGCTGCAGCAGCGGTACGGCGTACGGGTGGCCGAGATCCAGGTTCCCGAGCCGTATGCGCATCCGCATCAGTGGCAGGCCGACGTACTGCTGCTCACGCTCCTGGTCGGCGCCGGGGCCGCCTTACTGCTGAGCACGATGCTGGTCGCCACAATGCTGAACAACCTGTTCACCCAGCAGATCCCGCAGATCGGCATCCTGAAGGCCGTCGGTGCCCGAGCGGGGGTCATCGGCCGGGGCTACTTGGCGTTGACGGTCGCCGTCTCGTCGGTCGCCACACTGCTCGCCTTCGGGCCGGCGGTGTTGATCGGGCGATCCTTCCTGCGGATGCTGCTGGACATGCTGGGCGTCGTACCGGTCAGTCTCGCCGCGCCCGCCTGGGCGATCGTGGTCGCGGTGGCTGTCGGCGTCGCGCTGCCTCCGCTGGTTGCGTCGGTTCCGCTGGTGAAGGCGAGCAGGACCACGGTCCGTGCCGCGATCGACCACCGTGGCACCGGTCGTGGAGCGGGGCGGGCTTCGGGGATCGTGGCGACATTGAGCCGGAGCCGGAGGATCAACCGAGCGCTGCTGCTGGCGTTGCGGAACACCGTGCGACGCCCGGCGAGGTTCTGGCTGTCGGCGGGCCTCTTGGCCTCTGCGGGCGCGGTCTTCGTCAGCGGCATGTCGTTGACGGCAGGGACCGAGGCGGCTACGCAAGAGCAGGTCGCGCAGCGCGATTGGGATGTCGATGTGCGGCTTGTCCAGCCGGTCGCGACCGATCGGCTGACCGAGCTGATGCGTTCGTTGCCCGGTGTCGCTGGCGTCACGGGAGCGGACGTCGTACAGACCGCGGTCGCGCGTCCAGGTCGCCTTCCGGTGACGCGCACGTATCCCGACCAGGGTCACGGCAGCATCCGGCTGGTCACCGTCCCTGGTGGCGGCGGGGCCGCGCGGAAGCTGCTGGCTGGCCGGTGGCTTCAGCCGGGGGAGAAGGGCGCGGTGGTGCTGAGCCAAGTCACCCTGAAGAACACGGTCCCGGATCTTGCGGTCGGCGACTCGCTGGACCTGGTGACCGAGACCAGGACATCCACCTGGCGGGTCGTCGGGATCGTCGAGGAACGAGGAGATGGCGCGGTGTACGCGACGAGCGAGGGATTCGCGGCGGCCAACGGGCGTCCGGTCGAGGCGAACGAGTTGCGCGTCGTCACCGACGCACACGACGAAGCGTCGCGTACGGCGACCGCGGACGCGATCGGTAAGACACTGACGGCCGCGGGTATCCAGGTCGCCTCGTCCGCGTCCGTCAGCCGCAGCGAAGCCATCAGCGCCGGGCACACAGATCCCATCGTGCTGGTGCTCGTCGGGGTGGCGCTGCCGCTGGGCATCATCGGGATGATCGGCCTCGCCAGTACGACGTCTGCGAACGTGCTCGACCGCACTCGCGAGTTCGGCGTCCTGCAGGCGATCGGGGCGCGGCCGCGGTCGGTCCGGCGGATCGTCCAGACCGAGTCTGTCCTGCTCGCCCTCGCCAGCTGTGTGATCGCGATCGGGCCGGCGCTCGCACTCGTCGCCGTACTCGGGAACGGGTTGGGGAACCTGTTCATGTCGGCTCCGTTGCCGTTCCGGGTGTCGCTGCCGGCAGTCGCACTGTGGACCGCGCTGGCCGTGCTCGGTTCCGTCCTGGCCACTGAGGCGGCCGCGACCCGCTCGTCCCGGATCACGGTCCGGGAGGCCCTCGCCTATCTGTGACACCCACGATCGAGGAGAAGAACACATGGGACTCGGACAGCGATTCCTCGGCAGCCGCCACGGCCACGGCGATGACGGCAGTGGGGGACACATCGAGCACGCGCGCCGCTACGAGCTCGCCGCCGCGATCGGCTTCGCCGGTCAGCGCGCCCGGGTGTACGACGGACTGGTCCGGCTCGCCGATGTCCGGGCCGGCGACCAGGTCCTCGACATCGGTTGTGGAACCGGATACCTGACCCGCCGGGCTGCCATGGCTGCCGGACCGTCGGGCCGAGTCGTCGGCATCGATCCGTCACCCGATGTCGTTGCCTATGCCAACGAGCATGCGCCCACGAACACGTCGTTCCAGCTGGCCGGCGCGGAGCGGCTGCCGCTCGGGGAGGCGACCTTCGACGTGGTGGTCACGAGCCTGGCGATCCACCACATCCCGCCTGCGGATCGGGGGTCGGCCTTCGCCGAGATGTTCCGCGTGCTGAAGCCGGGCGGGCGGCTGCTCGTCGCGGATTTCCGCCCGCCGCGCGGCCGGGTGCTGAACCATCTGATCGGCGCCCTGAGCGGGCACGCCATGCAACACAACCCGATCGACGAACTTCCCGCCCTGATCACCTCAGCCGGCTTCGACGTCGCCGAAACAGGCGACCGACGCCCGTTCCTCCGCTTCGTCCGAGCCAACCGGCCGTGACCGCCGGAGCCGTGGGCGCGGGCGGCTGAGCCGAGGCCCAGCCGCCCGCGGTGTTCAGCGGTGGTGTGAGACGAGGTCGTGGGCGGGGGTGGAGTCGGGGGCGAGGGGCTCGGCGTGGATGGTGGCGGACGTAAGGCGCCGTACGCCGTGAACCAGCTCTTGCTCGACCTGGTGGCTGAGGTGATGGGCTTCGACGAGTGAGGTGCCGGAGTCGACCGCGATGCGGGCCTCGGCGCGGAGGCTGTGGCCGAGCCAGCGCAGCCGGATGTCGTTGACGTCGATGACCCCGGGGGTGGAGCGGATGACCTGCTCCGTCTGGTCCACCAGTGCGGGATCGACTGCGTCCATCAAGCGGCGGTAGACCTCGCGGGCGGCGTCGCGGAGGACGAACAGGATCGCGATCGTGATCAGCAGGCCGATGATCGGGTCCGCGAGGGAGAAGCCGAGCCAGGCGCCGGCGGCGCTGAGGACGACGGCGAGGCTGGTGAAGCCGTCGGTGCGGGCGTGCAGACCGTCGGCGACCAGGGCGGCCGAGCCGATCTTGCGGCCGGTGCGGATCCGGTACTGCGCGACGATCTCGTTGCCGAGGAACCCGACCACGCCGGCGACCGCGAGGACGCCGAGGTGCTTGACCTCGCCGGGATTGATGAACCGCATGACCGCCTCGTAGCCGGCGTACGCGGCGGAGGCGGCGATCAGCACCACCACGACGATTCCGGCGAGGTCCTCGGCCCGCCCGTACCCGTAGGTGTAGCTACGGGTCGCGAGCCGGCGGCCGACGATGAAGGCGATCGCCAACGGGATCGCGGTGAGCGCGTCGGCGTAGTTGTGCAGGGTGTCGCCGAGCAGCGCGACGGAGTTGGTGAAGTAGACGACCACGGTCTGGATGAGCGCGGTGACGATGAGGCCGGCGAAGCTGATCTTCAGGCAGCGCATCCCTTCCCGGCTGGCCTCCAGCGCAGAGTCCACCTTGTCGGCGCTGTCGTGCGAGTGCGGGACGAAGATCTCCTTGAGCTTGCCCAGAAGACCGTCGTGGTGGTCGTGCCCATGACCATCTCCGTGGCCATGTCCGTGACCATGCCCGTGGCCGTGACCAGCCTGCGCCGGTGCCGCGTGCTTCTTGCAGTTTCCGTGCGTAGATGGCGTCTGGGACGGCCGGGTTCCGGGAACCCGGCCGTCTCGACCTATCAGCCGGGCGAACCGGCTTGCCGGACGTGGTTCGCCGACTGCTTCGCGTCTCCGGCTACGTGCTGGGCGGCCGACTTGCTCTCGTCCGCTAGCTCGCCGGCCGCCTGGGAGGCGGACTGCTTGACCTGCTCGACCGCTTCTTGGGCGGGCTCCTGCAGATGGTCCTTGACCTCCTGCGCCACTTGAGCTGCCTGTTCCTTCACCGGGCCGGCCGCGTCCATCGCCTTGTCCTTGGCCTCCTGCGCGAACTCACGTTCCTTGGTGGACGCCGGCAGTGCGGCGGCCACGACCCAGCCGGCCGCGAAGGCGATGACTCCGGCGGCCAACGGCGTACCCCGTGTTCGTGCCCGGCCGATGTCCGGTGCCGAACCAACCGCGTCGCCGATCTTGGCGCCGGCATCCCGTACCGTCGATGTCACCGAACCGGCCGTGTCGCCGACGGAGTCCACCGACCCCATCACCTGCTCCTTCAGTCGATGTACGCCGGAGCGAGCCCGGTCCACCCGCCGTCCGACGACCCGGCCGGGGCTGACCTTCTCGGTCAAGGCGTCGACGTCGCGGCCGACGTTACGCCGCGTCTCCTCGATGTCTCGCTTCAGCTGTTCCGGGTCTTCAGCCATTTCGCGTCCTCCTTGAGTGATTCGACCGTCTGGTCGGGTTTCGGGTTGACCTCCTGCAGTTCCTTGCGTCCCGTCGACGCCAGTACGGCGGCGACGATCGCCCAGACCGCCGCGACGATCAGCGCCGACCAGACAAGGTGTATGACCTCGCCCAGCGCCCACATCACGCCCAGGGAGACGAACAGCCCGACCATCCAGCCGGCGAAAGCCGCGCCCCCGAGCATGCCCGCTCCCTTGCCGGCCTTCTTCGCTTCCACCTGGAGCTCGGACTTCGCCAGCGCCAGCTCCTGGCGGGTCAGCTGCCCCAGGTCGGTGGTCAGCTGGGACACGAGCTGACCGACCGAGTCGTCCATCGACAGCCGGTTCGGACCGCTGTCGGGTGGTGATCCGCCGACAGTCATTTCACTGGCCCGATCCGGGGCTGAACCTGGGTGTCACCGGCGCCCCGGGATCCGGGTCGGGTGCCACCGGTGTGGGCGCGGGCGGCGGCGCCGAGGTAGGAGCCACTGGAGGGAAGGTCGTCGATGCGGGTGGGACGGGATAGTCGTCACCGACGGAGTTGATTGCCCCGTTGCCGGTAGCCATCGAGTCCGGCGTGGACGCCGTACTGCCGCCCGCCGCGAGGGCGCGGGTCAGCCGGCCGGCGACGATACCGGCTGCTGCGGCGGCCAGCAGGAACGTGCCCGGCTTGCGCCGTGCATATCCGCGGACCTGCTCGAGCAGGTCGCCGGGCTCGTGATTCTGCAGGAATTCCGCCGCCTGATCCGTGAACTCGGCGCCGCGCTGCGCCAGTTGAGCACCCAGGCCGGACTGGCCGTGCTCGGCCATCCCGCGCAGCTCGTCACCGATCGAGCGCAGGCTCTGCGTGGCCCGTTCCTTCTGCTGACTCGTCTGCTGGACGAGCTCGTCGCGTGTCTGACCGGCCATCCGCCGGGCCTCGTGGCCGAGACCCGACTTCACCTCCGATGCCTTGTCCTTGACGGTCCCGGCAACCTGGCGAGCCGCCTCGGTCGAGGTTTCCTTCAGTTGCCCGGCCTCGTCCCGGGCTGTACCCGCCACACCTTCCGCGGGTGGACTGGAGACATCCAGCCGGTGGTTTGTCGTGGGCGTCATGTGACTGCTCCTTCCAGAAGCATGAATGGGTGTTTGGGCAAACGCGCGCGACTGATCCGCCGACGGCGCCGGCGACAGTCGTTGAGTGATGGAGGCGCGGGATCCTTACCGCGCATCAAGGAAGCTCGGCGGCACACTGTCGTACCGCCGCTGAACTGGCCGACCTGTACCCAGGCCCGAACCCACTACCCCTGAACACACCAACAAGTGCTCAACGTCGGCTGGGGATGACTGCCGCCGCAGCATCTGGTCATGTGATAGGTACGGCTGCCTTGCGCCAGGGTCGTGGCATCACCTGGTCCGGTCAGGAACTTCGCGGTCCTCGGGGCGGCCATGGCGGAGGCCAGAGTGACCTCGTAGCGCCCTCCGGAGGCGCCACTGCACCATCACGTCCAATTCTCGTCCCGCCAGGCGCGGAGATCGCGGCGCCTAACTGAGCGTCCTTAGGGCAGGAAGCGGTCGATGGCGCGTAGGAGGCGGCCGACGACGGGCCGGTCGTGCCAGCCGCGGCCAATCACGGCTTCGCGGGTCTGCCGGATGCCGGATCTCAGTCGGCCTGCCCAGGAGGGGTTGAGTAGGTCGTGTCGTTCGGCGGCTCGCACTTGCAGGTCGCGTGCACAGCCAAGACAGATGCCGACCTCAGGCCGTGACCTGAGGCGCACCAGATTCTGTTCGTCGTACTCCGAGTCGCAGCACCAGCACAGCGACCCCTCCGGTACAGCAGTCATGACGGGGTCCTCGATCCTGTCTTGCGGTGGTGGTGCCTGCGTTCCAGGGCGTCGACGGGGGCGAACACCAGGCAACCGATCTGGTCGTCGCGACCGAGCACCAGGTTCGAGACGGCCAACACCTCACAGCTGGCGTAGCGGCGGGCCGCGGCAATCAGCATCGACGCCCCGTAAAAGATCATCGCTGCGTCGCTCGTGGCCGACAACGCCGGCAGGTACCACGGCGTCAGGTACAAGGCGGCGACCACCGCCAGGTTCACCACGCTCGCCACCGGGCCGGTCGCGTGTACCGGTGCCGGATGGCGTCGCGTCCACCACCGTTGCCACGCCAGCAACAGCGCCGGGAACCCGACCAGGCCGAGCACCTCCGAGCCGCCGAAATCGATCGGGTACGGCGGTCCCAGGACCGCCCACAACAAGTACCCGCCGAGCAACAGTCGCGCCGCAACTCCCCACGGCCCGATCTGACTACAAGATCCGCCGGCACCTGCCGTAACGCCATGCCCTGCCGAAGCATCCACAGTGCCCATCACACGCCTCCAGACATCGCTAGCTGACCTGCAGCGTGCAGGCCGTACCCAAGTCCAGGGTCAAGGTGTCGACGCGCCGGTCAGGCCAGGATCAGGGCACGTTCAGGGTTCGATGAGCCGTCTGTAACACGATGGTTACCGTAACTGATGGGTTACGCTTGCGGAGTGATGGCTGAGGCCGAGCGGGATCCGTTTGCGGCGTTGGGGGATCCGACGCGGCGGCGGATTCTCGAGTTGCTGGCTGACGAGCCGCGGTCGGTCGGGGAGTTGGCCGGGGAGTTGCCGGTCAGCCGGCCGGCGGTGTCGCGGCATCTGCGGCTGCTCAAGGAAGCCGGGCTGGTCGAGGAGGTGCCCGAGGGCACCAGACGGATCTATCACCTGCACGAGTCCGGCGCTGAGATCGTGCAGGCGTACCTGCTGCAGGTGTGGGGCGAGGCGGTCGGGCGGCTCAAGTTGCTGGCCGAGAACACGCGGCCGTCCGGGGGAGCGGAATGATCGAGCCGCTGCGCGTCGAGGTCGAGCTGGACTGCTCGGTCGAGCACGCGTTTGCGACGTAGACGGAGCGGTTCTCGTCGTGGTGGCCTCGGGGGCACTCGGTCAGCGGCGACCCGGCCGCGGTGACGTTGGAGCCCAAGGTCGGCGGGCGCATCTACGAACTGACCCGCGATGGCAAGCAGATCGACTGGGGCGAGATCACGGCGTGGGATCCCCCGCACCGACTGAGCTACCGGTGGCACATCCGCCGGCCGGCTGACGAGGCCACGGACGTTGACGTTCGCTTCGTCGCCGTACCGGGAGGCCGAAGCAAGTTGGACATCGTCCACAGCGGTTGGGAGCGACTGGGTGCCGATGCCGAGCGCTGGCGGGATGCGAGCGCCGACGGCTGGCGCGGGCTGCTCCGGTACTTCGTTTCCGCGACAACCGAAGGAGGAGACTGATGAGCGACTCTGGAACGAAAGAGGACCCCTGGGTTCTCAAGACGCCACCTGGTACGTCCGAGTACTCCATGTACCGCGACGACACCGCCGACCCGGCCGAGATCGTCTGCCAGGTCGGCTCGACGAAGCTGCGGTACCTGGCGCGCTGTCTCGACGACGTACCCGCGATGCTGAAGGCGCACGGGGACTGGATGGAGTTGGGCAGCGCGGACGAGGGCAAGCCGGCGAAGGACGGGACGCTGGAGGCGTGGGCTCGTGCGGATGAGAACCCGGTCGGCGGGTGGTACGGCCTCCGCAAGGGCTACCGCGGCCGCTTCGCCATGTACGTGCCCCCGCTCCTGGAGCACCTCGGTCTCGTCGAACTGGAGCACAACCCCCGCAACAACCGTCTCCGGGTGCGGTAGCAATCCGGACCAGGTGCATGCAGGTGCGGTCCGGCTGAAAGGACTTGCGGTCGCGGATGATGTGGCGGCGCCCGGGTGCGCTTTCTCGAGGTTGCCGGAGGCCCCGTTCTCGACTTCTGCGTCGTACCGGGCGTGTCGTGAAGGGCAGAAGCGGACCGGCGTCACGACCGAGCGGCGTCGCCTTCGTCATCTGAGTCTGTGGAGCGACCTGAAGCGGCTGCGTTGCCTGCCTCGTGGATGACGGTTGGGAGTTGTTGCCGGGAGGGCATGCCCAGCTTGGTGAAGACCTTGCGGAGGTGCCACGTCGGCGTGCGTCGATTCGCGAGAACCCGTACCAGGGCGAGGATTCCGGCCGTGCCGACCACCTCGACCAGGCTGCCGATCGCCTGAGAGCCGCCCGCCAGAAGCTCGACTCCCTGCAATGACCACCAGGTGATGGACCAGGGACTTTCCCTGGGGTGACGCGTCTGCCACTGACCAACAGTGGAGACAGCGGAAACCCTCCAAGGATTGGAAGACCCATGACCACGATTCACCTCACCGAGGTGACCACCTCGACGCCCGAGCAGTTCATCGCCGGGCTCACGGACTTCGGGCCGGGGCGCTCGAAGATCTTCGGGAACAGCCATGACGACTACCTCGAGGTGCACGACCAGGGGGCGGGCTGGGCCGATGTCACCGAGGGCTCGCCCGGCGTCTGGGAGCGCCTGCGGTACGACTGGTCCGACTCCGACCACGTCGTCCTCACGACGACCGACTCCAACGTCTGGGGCGGAAGGTCCGGCCACACGTACACGTTCAAGCGACGGGCCGACCGTGCGACGGAGATCGACGTCGTCATCGTGCGCGAAGGCAAGAACTTCAAGGGTCACCTGATCGGAGGTGTCTTCGCACTCTTCGGCAAGCAGGTCCTGGGCAAGGCCTTCGACGCGTCCGTCCGGGCCATCGAAGCGCGCAACACCCCCACGACCCGAGTGCAGGGGTGATCATCAGTCATCGTCGAGGCCGATCCGGCCGGAGCATTCACGCTCCGGCCGGCTCGCCTGGTGTCGTCACGCGGAGCGGGCCAGGGCGCTGCGGAGCCGGCGGCGAGAGGTGATGCCGAGTTGGAGAAGGTCTTGCGGAGGACCTCGTTGCGGGCGACTGCCACCCGCGAAAGAGCTTCATCGATTGCCTCCTTGGTCCCCCCACGGTCCCGTCGCCCGCCGCTGGTCACGGGCACTGGTGAATCTCCCTGGTGCGAGACGGTCGACTGAGGGTGAATGTGGATGGTGACACCGCGAGTCGGCACGAGGAGTGGAGGCATGATGACGTCAGCGGACGGCCGTGGGCTGAGCGGGCAGACAGTGGTTGTGATCGGCGGGAGCCAGGGGATCGGCCTCGCTACGGCTCGCCTCGCGCGGGCGGAGGGTGCATCCGTGATCATCACGGCGCGAAACGAGGAACGCCTGCAGCGGGTGGGCAAGGAGCTCGGTGCCGACACGGCGGCGTTCGACGCGACCGACTTCGACATGCTCTGGATGTTCTTCGAGTCGCTGCCGACGCCGATCGATCACGTCCTGGTCACCGGACCGGGGCCGTACTACGCGCCGCTGCAGGATTTCGACTTCGACGAGGCACGCCGCGATATCGAGTCACATCTCTTTCTGCCGCTGCACCTTGCCCGGCTCGCGATCGGCAGGATCCGCCCGGGCGGGTCGCTGACCTTCATCGGTGGCACCGGCGGTCGGCGTACGGCTCCTGGCCTGGTCCTGATCGGCGCGCTCACGGCAGCGATGCCGGCGATGACGCGAAACCTTGCGGTCGAGCTCGCGCCGATCCGGGCGAATCTGATTGCCGCCGGCTTCGTCGACACACCCCTCTCAGCCAGACTGCTGGGCGACCAACTGGAGGCCCGCCGCGAGGAACTCCGTACGACGCTCCCGATCGGCCGCGTTGTCGGACCCGACGACATCGCCACGCTGGCCCTCCACCTGATGACCAACACAGCCATCACCGGCGCCACCCTCGACATCGACGGCGGCCAACAACTCGTCTGAGACCCTCAACGCCTGACTACGGGCGCTAGCCATCAGGTAGTTCTTCCCACGCGCGCTACGCGGGCGCTCATCGTCGCTACGCTCCTCGACGCACCTGCTACGCCCACTCCCACCCACCCTCCGGCTTGCCGCCGGCATTCCTGCTGGCCGCCGCCGGCGGTTGCGGGCTGCCGCCCGCCCTCGACCGCCCCGTGGTCGCGGCCAACCGGAGTCAGTGAGCAGTCACGCGCGCGGTCGCGGAGTGCGCTGGCTGACAAGTCCTCCCGATGGTGGAGCGGCGGAACGGACGTGGGGTGCAGGGGACTTGAGGAGAACGAGGGATGTCCCCTCAGCACGTCCGCTCCGCCGGCTTGGTGGCGATCAGAACCTCGTGGGTGCAGTGGCGGAGGTGGTGTCTGATCTTGGCTGGGTGCCCGAGTACGGCGAGGTGGTGCAAAGTCGGTACGACGAGAGGTTGTCCGTCGGATCGCAGGAGTGATTCGAGGAGGTCGAGGGCCGCGCTGGGTGGTCCGGGCTCCTCGACGTACACCTTGGTCAGCTGAAGTCCGTGTGCGCTCGCGAACGCCTGCAACTGTCGTTGGACAGCGAGCAGCTGGCCTGTGTTCCCTACGAAATGCATCGAGATGAACCCGAGGGCTGGGGTGACGGACATCTGTGCCGCTCCTACGTCCGCCGTGCCTAGCCGCTGACCACGATCGTGATGCCGTTCGACTCGAGGCGCTGCCTTACCGACGATGGGTCGCCGGCAACCCCGAGGTGCTGGATGCCGGGCGTGATGATCATTCGCTCTGCTTCCTGCATCACGACCGCGAGCAAGTCGTGGAACGCCTCAGGCGCTGTCTCGATCTCCTCGACATGAATCGCCACCAGGTGAGTCCCACGACTGTGAGCGGCTTCGACGACGAGCTTTCGAGCGCTCGCCAGCTCGTTCTCGCTCATGAGGAAGTGCTTCCGGATGTAGCCGTAAGCCCGCATGGCGTTGCCCCGCTCGTGGTGATCTGCACCGGCAAGTTTGCTGATCATCTGTCTTGCCGCCATGTCATTCGTTGCGGCCGGACAGATCTCGGAACAGATCGGTGACCATTGCGAGTGTCAGGCCCGCAGCCAGGCAGAACGCGATCAACAGTGGCGTCGTCATGGTGGGCGTCCTTCGTTCGGTGTCGTAACACTCTGTATTCACACCATGGCGCTGGGAGGAGTCTTCTCACTACAGGCTGTGCTCATCGAGGCGACCTATCGGCGGTGCCGATAGACACGCCGGATGCGCTCCGACTAACTTCGCAGAGCCGCCTAGGGACAAGGAGTGACGATGACACCACCGCAGCCGCTGCTCGACTCGTCCTGGTGGGATCGCGCGGAGCTGCGACCGGTGCTCGCGTCACGTGACGTGGCAGGTATCTTCCGCTGGTTGCAGCGGCATGGCTGGAGCCAGACGCAGATTGGCGCCCGCACCTACCCGTCGCAGGGCGAAGTCTCGGAGATCCTCAACGGGCGCCAGGTCAAGGCGTACGACGTCCTTGAACGCATCGCCGACGCGTTCGAGATCCCGCGCGGACAGATGGGGCTCGCATACGCCTCAACCGGCGATGGACAGAGCGACGGCTCGCATGAGCTGACCAGCGACGATCGCCGCAACTTCGCCGGCGCGGTGGCGAGCGTGGCGTTCGGTTCGGTGAATGACCAGGCTCGGAAGTGGTTGCCCGAGCTGCCCACCAGCGTTGCCGCAGTACCGTCGGTGATCACCGGATCTGATGTGGAACAAGTGGCGTCGATGACCGCCGAGTTCCGGAAGCTCGATCAGCAGTACGGCGGGGGAGCAGCGGTCGACGCGGCCCGCGGTTTCTACGGATACGCGCGGCGGATGATCCACTCCACCGCCGACCACCGCACGCACCGCGACCTCAAGGTGTCGCTTGCGGACTTCAGCAGCATGCTCGGCTGGTCGTTCCATGACATCGGCGACCAAGCAGCGGCCCGACGCTTCCTGATGAACGCTCTCGTTCTCGCAAAGGATGCCGATGAGCCCTCGCTCGCTGCCTCGATCCTGTACCGGCTCGGCCGGGTCAGCATGCAAGAAGCCCAACCGGTTGAGGCGCTGAAGATGCTGCAACTCGGCCAACTCGCTGCACAGGACGCGGGCGATCCCGCCGAGGTGGCACGACTGCACGCCAACGAAGCTCTCGCCTACGCGATGCTCGGTAAGCACGATCACGTCCTCGACGCGCTGGCTCGGGCCGAACACGAGATGGGCCGTGCCGATAAGCGCCGGGTCTCACCGTGGACGACGCTGTATTTCACGCCGGGCGACTACACCGGCCACCAGGCGCTCGTCTACAACTCGTTGTCGGGCTACGCAAAAGACGTTGCACAGGCCCGGGAGTACGCCGTACGCGCTGTCGCATTCGCACAGCAGGCGATCAACGAGTCCGGGCCTGACAGGTCGCGTCGAAGCCGGACGTTCGATCGGATAATCCTGTCGACGAACCTGTTGCGTACGAATGAATTGGACCTCGGCATCGACGTGGCTCGTGATGTGATCAACGAAGCTCAACACCTCCGAAGCGGTCGCGGGCTTGGCCGCCTCGCGGAGATCGGCACCGCGGCGTCACAACACTCCGACAACTCCGACGCCGTGGACCTGCTGCATCAGCTCGAGTCCGTCCGCACGACCGCGCCGAAGGCACTCACCGCATGACCAACCTGTCCGCAGAGCTCGACCAGAGGCTCAAGCACGCTCTCAAGGGCATCTGCCAAGAAGCCGGGCTCCTCCCGGACGAAGCCGAGCTCATCAAGTACACGAACAACGCCGTTTTCCGACTTCCAGGCCAAGGCGTTGTCGTCAGGTTCGGTGCCGGCGACTTAGCCAGCCAGCGTGCCGACCACGTCGCGCGTATTGCCACTTGGCTGGGCGAACACGACGCTCCCGCCGTACGGCTCGCTCCGGCGCTCGATCAGCCGGTCCTGTTCGAGAACTACTCGGCGACCATCTGGCAGCTCCTGGAGGGCGGAAATCCCGAGTGGACCGGTGCCGAGCTGGCAGCCCCATTGCTCGGCTGGCACAAACTCGAACCGATGGCCGCCCTGAAGCCCTGGGACCCCTTCAGCAATGCCCGCAGTCGCCTAGCGATGGCCGACGGCATCACACCGGATGATCACGCCTGGCTCACACAGGGGCCAAGATCGAGGCCGACTACCGAGCCCTCACGCCCGATCTCAAGATGGGCTTACTGCACGGCGACGCCTACATCGGCAACCTTTTGCGAGAACGCTCCGGCCGCTTCGTCCTCTGCGACTTCGACGGCACGAGCATCGGCCCTCTCGCCTACGACCTGGTGGTCGCTGCCGTCAGCGCCCGCCGCTTCGGCGCTACCCAGGACCACGAAGCGCTAGCCGCCACCTATGGCCTAGACGTCACCGCCTTGTCCTCCTGGCCGACTCTCAGCCGCATCCGAGAACTGGTCCTGGTCACCAGCGTCATCACCGACCTCCGCAATCGCCCCGGCATCGCCAAGGTCCACGCCCACCGCCTATCCACCCTCAGATCCGGCGCCAACGAACTCTGGCACCGCTACAAATAGTTGGTCGCGCGTGGAGGGGGAGGGGTAGTCGTGTATCTCGCAGTCTCGGGTCATCGTGGCCTGTCTGAAGAGGTGAAGGCTTGGACCGCGGCTGAGCTACGGCACGCGATCGAGTCCAAAGGGGTGACCGAGCTTGTCGGGATCTCGTGTCTGGCTGATGGTGCCGATGCGCTGTTCGCCCAAACAGTCCTCGACCTAGGCGGCCGGCTTATCGCGGTCATCCCAGCGACCACCTACCGCGACGGCCTCCCGGTGTCGCACCACCAGACCTACGACACTTTGCTGTCCAAGGCTTCGGAAGCAGTCGCCCTCGATCGAGAAGTCTCCGACGCGGATGCCCACATGGACGCCAGCCTCCGCATGCTCGACCGCGCCGACGAGCTGATCGCCATCTGGGACGGCCAACCCGCCCGCGGCCCCGGCGGAACCGCCGACGTCGTCCAAGCAGCACGCGACCGGGACCTGCCGGTGACGGTCATCTGGCCGGCCGGCGTCACGCGGGACTGAGTCGCAGTCCTGTCGTTCGATTTGCGCCTGTTATGCGCGCGGCGTCACCGGGGCGCGGCGGGTGCTTTGGGGCGGGGGAGCTCACCAGGGCGTGGGGAGCGCTCCAGGGAGGGTGTGCTGAGGTCATCCGGGTTGGGGGAGGAGGGGGTGGCGGGGGTGCCGTACGGTCGGCGGGTTGGGGGTGGTGTGGGTGATTGGGCATGCGCTGGTTTCTTTGCCGCGGCCGGTGGATCGGGTGGGGTGGGATCGGGCTATTGGCGTGGGGTTTGCGGTGGGGTCGGTGTGCTTCTTTGTGGGGCCGTTTCCTGGGTTTGTGCAGGTGGTGGGGGCGGCGGTGGACGGGGTGGTGTTTTTTGTTGGGTCCGTGTTCTTCACGATTGCTGCCGCTATGGAGTTGCGGGAGGGGACTGTTCGGCGCGGGCAGCGGTGGGGGCGTGATCTGTCGTGGTGGAGTGCTGCGGTTCAGTTCGCTGGGACTCTGCTGTTCAACCTCAGTACGTTTGCCGCGATGCAGGAGAGTCTGTCGACGCAGCAGGAGAATCGGCTGATTTGGGCGCCGGATATGTTCGGCTCGGCGTGCTTTCTCGCATCCGGTGTGCTGGCCTACTGGGTCGCGGCTGGGCGGAGCATCCGCCCGGCGCGGATGGACAGGGCGGCCACGATGGCTGCTGTGAATCTGCTCGGATGCGTGCTGTTCGGCATCTCGGCCGTCGCCTCGTTCGTCGTGCCGGCCACTGGCTCGATACTCAACCTGGCCGCCTCGAACTGGTGCACCTCACTCGGCGCACTGTGCTTCTTCATCGGTGCCCTGCTGGGTTTGCCTCACTCGTCTGACGCCCGCCCGGCTACCGCGAGCTAGGCGTGCCCGAAGGATCAGCGTACGACGCGGTCTATGCGTTGGCCGTGGTTGTCGAAGAGGTGGAGGTGGGCGGGGTCGACGGTCAGGTGGACGTTTGATCCGGACTGGAGGCCGCTGCCGGGGTCGATCTCGAGGACCAGGTCGGCTCGGCGGTGGGTGGGGGAGGCGGCCGGCTCGGGGGCGGGTGGTGGGGCGGACTTGCGGAGTACCGAGCGGGCCATGGTTGTCAGGGTCGACATGCGTGGGGCTGCGTGGCGGTGGTGCGAGTGGCCGTCGGAAGGCTTCGACTTTGGGTGCGGGGCATGCGATCGGACGACGTCGGGGTTGAGCATCTCGATGCCGCACTGGACGAAGGCGATCCACTGGTTGCCGTGGAACTCGAGTGCGCGCAGTGATCCAGAGAGCTGGTTGTTCTGACCGCCGCCGGCGGCCAGCGTGAACGCATCCGAGCGGGCGCCGACGATGACCTGGATGCCGTCGTGCTGGCTGAGGATCATCGATCGGCGGTCGGTCGGTGGCAGGTGGAGGGATTGGCCGCCGAAGTC
The DNA here is from genome assembly GCF_044458365.1 of Kribbella sp. NPDC050470. Classification (NCBI taxonomy): domain Bacteria; kingdom Bacillati; phylum Actinomycetota; class Actinomycetes; order Propionibacteriales; family Kribbellaceae; genus Kribbella; species Kribbella sp. NPDC050470. The sequence goes on from NZ_JBITHV010000008.1 coordinate 215,006, forward strand.
CAGGCTCACGCGATGATGAGCGGTGACTCGGACGGTGGCGGACATGAGGTTGATGCGTGGCGTTCCGAGGAAGCCGGCAGCGAAGGCTGTGGCGGGGTTGTTGAAGACCTGTTCGGGAGTCCCCACGTCTTCGATCCGGCCGTCGCGCATGATGGCGATCCGGTCGGCCAGGGTGAGAGCCTCGACCTGGTCGTGGGTCACGTAGACCGTTGTCACGTTGATGTCGCGGACCATGGCGCCGATCTCCTGCCGCAACTCGGTGCGCATGGTCGCGTCCAGGTTCGACAACGGCTCGTCCATCAGGAAGATCCGCGGCTGTCTGACGATCGCCCGGCCGATGGCGACGCGCTGCCGCTGGCCGCCGGACAGCGTTCGTGGCAGCCGATCGAGTGCTGCGTCGATGCCGAGAATCCTGGCCAGGCCGGCGGCCTTCGAGCTGGCCTCCTCGGCGTCCTCACCGGCGATCCGCAACGGGAACATGATGTTCTGGCGGGCGGTGCGATTCGGGTACAGGGCGCCGTTCTGGAAGACCAGCGCGACGCCGCGATCCTTGGGCGGGAGGTCCGTTGCGTGGGTGCGTCCTAGCCAGACCTTGCCCGCGGTGAGTTCCTCCAGGCCGGCGATCATCCGGAGCAAGGTGGTCTTGCCGCAGCCGGAGGGCCCGAGCAGCACCATGACCTCGCCGGCCGCGATGTCCAGCGTCACGTTGTCGACGGCAAGGTACCGGCCGCCGTACACCTTGGACACCGAGTCCAGCTTGATTGCGGTCATCAGCACCTCCTCCAGACGAACGAGCCTGAGTACAGCGGCCCGCCGTACACCTTGTCCATAGCTCGCGTCGCAGTCTTCGGGAATCGGCTGGTGCTTGCCTCTGGCAAGCAGACTCGTCGAGGACCGAGGCACGTTCAGATGCCAACTACACTCGGTATACGTTCGGCTACGCGGCCGGGAGCAGGGGGTCCGGATGGTGGGATTTGGACCAGGAACAAGCGTTTCTGGAGGACGCAGGTGAACGAGGAGAGGAAGGCGAAGCCTGGCGGGGCCTGGAGCGGATGAGCTGCTGCGATCGTGCCACGCCCGCTAGTACGAGCTTGACCCGGTTCTGTCGGCGGCGGAGGCTGGCGGGTAAGACGGCGGGTGTGTGAAGGGGATGGCGAACATGGCGAAGGTGCTGATTCTTACCGGGGACGCGGCGGAGGATCTGGAGGTGTTCTACCCGTACCAGAGACTCCTCGAGGAGGGGTACGACGTCGACATCGCGGCGCCGGCGGTGAAGAAGTTGCAGTTCGTGGTGCACGACTTCGTGGACGGCTTCGACACGTACACGGAGAAGCCGGGGCACACCTGGCAGGCAGACGTGGCGTTCGCCGATGTGGACCCGTCCGACTACGTTGCGCTGGTGATTCCGGGTGGGCGGGCTCCGGAGTACATCCGCAACGATGCTGACTGTCAGCGAATCGTTCAGCACTTCTACGGCGAGTCGAAACCCGTGGCCCAGCTCTGTCACGGACCGCTTGTCGCCGCGGCGGCCGGCGTACTGAACGGGCGCAAGACCTCGGCCTACCCGGCGCTGGCCCTCGACATCACGGCCGGGGGAGCGGAGTGGGTCGACGGCGACGCGGTCGTCGACGGCAACGTGGTCTCCGGCCGCGCCTGGCCGGACCACCCGACCTGGATGCGCGCCTTCATGACAATCCTGAAGGAGCACGCCCCGGCCTAGTTACAGCAGCCACAGCGCACGCAGAAGCACCTTGTACAGTCGGCGCTGTGATGTGTACGCGCGGCTCCTCGCGGTTGAGTGATGTGCTCAGCTGTCGGGTTGACGTGCCCGTGCACACGCTCGAGCTGTGGCGCTTGCTCCGGCAGAACCGAGCGGGATGGACCGACCTGACGTCGTACTGACCCAGTCCCGGAAAACATCTACCTGCTCGGAGAAACAGTCATGACGACAGTGCTTTGTGTGCCGCAATGGCAGGGATCAGCCTCGGACAGGGCGCCGCTGCTGGCTGAGGGGGCGCATCGGACCGCTGACCTGCTGCACGCGGACGCCGTGGTGTCGGTGCCGGTTGGCGACGGCGGCGACGACATCACGGACGGGGTTCGCGCCCGCGCGGTCCTGGTCGAGAACCTGAAGCTGATCGGCGAGGCGCTCGCCGAGATCGATGACTTTGTGATCACCGTGGGCGGTGACTGCGGCGTCGACCTCGCGCCGATTGCCGCAGCTCGCCGCCAGTACGGCGACGAGTTAGCCGTGCTGTGGATCGACGCACATCCGGACGTCTACGGGCCGGGCGAGCTCCCGTCCGGGGCGTTCCACGGCATGGTCGTGCGTACGCTGCTGGGTGACGGGCCTGCGCTGCTGACACCGGCACATACCTTGGCGCCGGAGCAGGTGATTCTCGCCGGCGTCAGGGCCGGAGGTGACAGCGAACACGAGTATGTCCGCAGAACCGGCCTTCGTGTGTACGGCGTCGACCAGCTGGAGAGCGCGTTCGACGGGCTGTCCGGTCCGACGTACGTCCATGTCGATCTGGACGTGCTCGAGCCCACCGAATTCGGTTCGGTCTGCTATCCCGAACCAGCCGGCGTCCGGTCATCCGACCTGGTCGAGCTGATCTCACGACTGGACAACGTCGTCGGCGCGGCGATCACCGAACACGCCCCGGCCTACGACAATCCCGCCGAAGCCGACATCCTCCGGCGACTCGGCGCCGCGCTCCGCCGCTGAGCGTCCGGCGGCCTCGACACCCGGGCCGGACGGGGGTTGGTCTCACTTGATGCGGACGCTCGGCCAGGGGTTCGGCAGGCAGGAGGCGAGGCCCTTGGTTTGCTGCATCATGATTGGGGCCGGAGCGCCTGGGGTCTGGCAGGTTGCGTGCTGGTAGCCGAGGGCGTGGCCGACCTCGTGGTTCGCCAGGTACGCGCGGTAGGCGTCCAGCTGGCCGCGGTAGCCGGGAGTTCCTTCGGCCCAGCGTTTCGCGTTCAGTACGACGCGATCGCGCACTCGGCACGAGACCTGCCCGCCGGTGTCGAGCGGTCGGCAGAGCTGATCGGTGGTCGCGGGGGAGGCGACGATGATCCGCAGCTCGGCCGTCTGGTCGATGCGCTGGAACGCGACCTGGCGAATCGGCTGCCAGCCGCGGCTGTCGGTCAGCATCCGGTGGATGGTCGCGGCTACCTGGGCGGGATCGAACGGCATTCCTTGCTCGATCTCGACGCGGTAGGTCAGTCGCCGACCGGGGCTGGTTGCCTGCTCCTCGCCCGGCACGATCCGCAGCCGTCCGCTCCCGGCGGACGGCACGCCAACGTACGGCGTCCGCTCGCCACCGCGGGACGCCCTGGACGGAACAGCGGACGCGGGCGGTCGTGCCGTTCCGGCCACGGTCGCCGGCGCGGAGACCGTCGTACTGGGCGACCTGCCGAAGGAAGCCGCTCGACCACCGTCCGGCCCCGAGTTGTGCGTTGCCGTGACGGCCAGAGTCAGGAGGCCGACCCCGACCGTCGTCGTCGCGATCGTGACAGACCGGCCGCGACCCGAGGACGTGCGACGACCGGCCGCTAGTCGATGTCGTCCGCTCCCGGTCACCCCGACACTCTAGGGGGCCCGTCCTGCCTGCTGGCGGGGGGTGAGTGCGGTGAGGACGCCGGCGGCGATCAGGAGGGCGGGGATGTCGCCGATCAGGTGGACCCACTCGGTCGGACTCATCGCGACGTGGACGGTCATCACGGCGGCATGCGCCAGGCTCGACCACACGGTGAACCAGATCAGGGACAGGTGGTCCAGTGGTGCCCGCGAGGCGCGGATCAGGAACACGCCGAGTACGACGTAAAGGACCGCGATCATCTGTTCGTACTCGTGCTGCTCCGGCTGCCAGGCGAAGCCGGCAGGCCAGAGCAGCATGAGCGGGTACACCGCGACGACGAAGACGCTCCCGATGACGACGAGCGCTATCCGCAGCCGCCGTACGCCGGCGATGCTCAGCTCGGTGCGCATAGGGGGAGTCTCGTCAGGTTCCTTGACGGAAGCAACAGCTCACCGGGTCGTCGAGACGTCCACGACTTGGGGGTCCGACTGCGGGGCAGCAGCTGGGATCCGCAAGGTGACCGCGGCCAGGACTGCGCCGACGGCAGCGATGACCGCGGCGCCGATGAAGGCCGCCGAGTAGCCGTCCGTCAGGGCGCCGGCGTCACCGAGCAGGTCGGCGCCGTTCGCGGCGGCCACCGCGGTCATCGCGGCCAGGCCGAGCGCGGAGCCGATCTGGTAGCTGGTGTTCACGATCCCGGACGCCAGACCGCCCTCCTCGGGACGAGCTGACGACAGCGCGATCCCGAGACTGGGGATGAACGCCAGCGACATCCCGGCGGCCGCGATGAGCGAGGCGGGCAGTACGTCGACCCAGAAGGAGCCGTCCGAGCGGATCAGCGACAGCCCGGCCAGGCCGACGGTGAGGATCGCCATGCCGCCGACCAGCGTCTTCTTCGGGCCGGCGGTCGCGATCAGCTTGGGCGCGACCAGGATCATCCCGAGCATGATGAATGTTGTCATCGGCAACAGAGCGGAGCCGCTCGGGAATGCGCTCAGCCCGAGGACCTGCTGCAGGTACAGGTTGAGGAAGAACCACATCGGCACCCACGCGGCGCCCAGCAGCAGTTGGGCCACGTTCGCGGCAGCCAGGTTCGGCGCCGCGAAGATCCCGAGCCGCATCAACGGCTCCCGCCGCTTGGCCTGTACCGCGACGAACACTCCCAGCAGTACGACGGCCGACGCGCCGACCAGGAGCGTCGACCCCGCCGACCAACCGACCTCGGGCGCGCGGACGATCGCGTAGACACCGGCACCGAGACCCGCAGTCACAGTCAGCGCCCCCAGCAGGTCCACCGAGCCACGACGTACAGCGGAATTCGGCATCAATGCCGGGGTTGCGATGAGGGCGATCAGAGCGATCGGCACGTTGAGGAAGAAGACCCACGGCCAGGACAGGTACTCGGTGATCACGCCGCCGAGGAAGACGCCCGCCGTACCTCCCGCCGGAGCGGCCGCGCCGTACAGGGCGATCGCCTTGGTCAGTTCCTTCGGATTGCTGCCGAACAACATCATCAACAGGGTCAAGGCTGCCGGTGCAATCAGCGCAGCGCCAACACCCTGGACGGCGCGGCCGGTGAGCTCCGCGCCGACACCGGTCGCGAAGCCGGCCAGCAACGAACCGGCCAGCAGCACCGCCCAGCCGGCCGCGAAGACTCGGCGGGCGCCGAGCAGGTCCGACAGCCGCCCGCCGAGCAGCAACAGGCCGCCGAACGCGACGACGTACGCGTTGAACACCCAGGACAGGTTGCCCGGACTGAATCCGAGCTCTGCCTGCATCTTCGGCAGCGCGACGCCGATGATCGAGGTGTCCATGATCACCATGAACTGCGCCGCGGCGATCAAGCCGAGCGCCCACCAGCGCCGCGACGACTCCGACTCACTCATCATATACTCCTTACCCGTAGGGGGTATCGCTAAAAGACGATGGAGTTACCCTAGGGGGGTATAGACGAGATGCGCAAGTGCTTCACCGGATGCGGCGCGAGGGTCCTGGCGTACGCTCGCGTCTAGGAGTTCCACATGCTGCGCAGAAACCGATCCGACCGTGACCGACGCCGCCGGCTAGACCGTAGCTCGGGGTACGGCTGCGAGTGGCTGACGATCCGGAACAGCCGTGAGTGGGTGTGTCGCCGGGCCAGCGGGCGAACCCTGGAGCTGGGGGCCGGCACGGGGCTCAACCTCCGGTGGTACCCGGGCGACGTCGACCTGGTCGTCGTGGATGTCGACCGCGAGCGTATCGAGGTCGCGGAGGAGCGCGTCCGTGAGCAGGGTGAGGCGGTTCGCGTAGCTGTCGCCGACGGTCAGCAGCTCCCGTTCGATCACGACTCGTTCGACACCGTGGTCTGCACCTTGGCCATCTGTGACATGGAAGACCGTGCGGCGGCCCTGGCTGAGGCCTATCGCGTGGTTCGGCCGGGTGGATCGCTGGTGCTGCTTGACCACTTCGAGAAGCGCTGGCGACACGGACGACCGGCGACGCTCGGCGAACGGGCCGGCTTCACGATGGTCGAGCGTCAGCGCCTGTGGGCCGGCTACTTCGAACGCGTCCGCTTACAAAAGCCCGTTGAATGAGGCCGCGATCCGCACCGCTGGTGCGACTGGCAGATCTCGGCGCTCGGGCCGAGGACACCCACGACGAGCGGCTCCGGCAGGGCACGCTCATCTTCTCTGCGCTGCTGGTCACGGCGATGTCCACGATCTGGGTGATCACTTACCTCGCGTACGGCGATCCGGTCTCGGCGGCGATCCCCGCGTCCTACCAGGTGATCACCATCATCGGGCTTGCCGTCCTGGCTCGGACACGTCGTTTCGCGACGTTCCGCACCACGCAACTGCTGGCGATCTTGGTGCTGCCAGGTCTGCTGCAGTTGTCGCTCGGCGGCTTCGTCGCCTCGAGCGCGATGATTCTCTGGGCGATGCTCGCACCACTCGCGGCGCTGGCGTTGCTCGGTATCCGGCGTTCCGTGCCGTGGCTGGTGGCGTTCTTCGCCGAACTGGTCGCGCTCGCCCTGGTGGACTCCCGGCTCGCACCGTCCCTGCCGGCGCTGCCCACCGGCTTCGTGGTCACCTTCCTGGTGCTGAACGTCGGCGGAGTCATCGTGAGCGCCTACGTGATGCTCGGCTATTTCGTGGAGCAGCGGGAGCGCGCCCATCGAGACCTGCAGGCCGAGCGGGAGCGTTCGGAGCGGCTCCTGCTCAACGTGCTGCCGGAGCCCATCGCCGAGCGCCTCAAGGCGGAGCCGGGAGTGATCGCGGAACACTACGACGCGGTGAGCGTGCTCTTCGCCGACATCGTCGGCTTCACGGCGCGATCGGCGGTGATGGCGGCGGCGGACGTGGTGAAGCTGCTGGACCAGGTGTTCTCCGCGTTCGACCGGATCGCCGACGCCGAGGGCGTCGAGAAGATCAAGACGATCGGGGACGCCTACATGCTGGTGGGCGGTCTGCCGAACCCGCGGCCCGACCACCTCACAGCGGTCGCCCGTACGGCGCTCGCACTGCGCGACGAGGTCGCCCGGATCGCGGCACGGCCCGGGCAGGACTGGCTCGCCGTCCGGATCGGAATCGACTGCGGACCGGTGGTGGCCGGCGTGATCGGCCGTCGCAAGTTCATCTATGACCTCTGGGGCGACACCGTGAACACCGCGAGCCGGATGGAGTCGCACGGGCGACCCGGCGAGATTCAGGTCACCGAACGGGTGGCGGCGGCCCTCGGCCCGGAGTTCGCCGTACGGCCACGCGGCGTCATCGAGGTCAAGGGAAAGGGCCCGATGCGGACCTTCCTCCTCGATGCGCAGCGGTGATCAGTTCGGGTGGCCCTTGCGGCGGCGGTTGAGGGCGCGTTCGGTCTCGCGCGTTGCCTCGCGTTCGGCGAGGGCGTGGCGTTTGTCCCAGGTCTTCTTGCCGCGGCCCAAGGCGATCTCCACCTTCGCGCGACCGTCTTTGAAGTAGAGGGTCACCGGGACGATCGTCAGTCCGCTCTCGTTGACCTTGCGCTCGATCTTGTCGATCTGGGCGCGATGCAGCAGCAGCTTGCGCTTGCGGCGTGAGCCGTCGTTGAACCAGCGGGCCTGGGAGTACTGCGGGATGTGTACGGCGTGCAGCCAGATCTCCCGGTTCTCGACCATGGCGAAGCCGCCGACCAGCGACGCCCGCCCGGCACGGAGCGCCTTCACCTCCGGACCCTGCAGCACGATCCCCGCCTCCCAGGACTCGCCCAACTGGTAGTCGTGGGCAGCCTTCCGGTTGCGCGCAACCACAGGGTTCGCCTCGGGCTTCTTCACACCGCAATTCTGCCCCACAGCCCTACAAGGCCGAGGATTGACTTTGGTGTGAGGGGTAACCGGGGGTGCTCGGGTTCAGGGGTGAGCCTCAAGTGTCAGTGTGAGCAGGAGGCTCGCGTGGCTGTCTCTCTTGCGGGTATGCCTGGTGGTTGGGCTGATGCGCATCTCGATGCTGCGCGGCTTCGAGCGGTGTTCGACGGGACCGTGGCCGGGACGGTGGGGTTCGAGGAGGAACTCCTGGTGGTACGGCGGGGGAGTTGGCTGCCCGTGGATGCCGCCGCCGTGGTGGCGGGTGTCGGCGATCCGCGGGTGAAGCCGGAGCTGCCGGCCTGCCAGCTCGAGATCGCGACCTCGGTCCATGAGGATGTGGCGGACGCCGTCGAGGAGCTGCGCTCATGCCGAGCCATGGTCGCCGCTGCCTGCGGGCAGGAGGTTGCCGCGGTCGCCGCGCCCGTTCATCCCGTGCTCGACGGGCCGACCGTACTCGCGCGCACCGAGCGAGCCGCAGAGCTTGGGGCGCGCTACCGCGAGGTCATCAACCGACAGTTGGTCTCCTCGTTGCAGATCCACCTGGGCTTTGGTGACGCCGACTGCACGCTGGGCGTCTACCACGCGCTACGGGACTTGCTGCCGGAGTTGGCCGCGTTGGCCGGGGCTGCGCCGTTCGCCGGCGGACGGGACACCGGTCTGTGCTCGGTGCGTCCGGTGATCGCCTCCGAGCTGCCCCGCCAGGGCGTGCCTCCGGTCATCCCGTCCTGGGACCAGTACGCCGTGGACCTCGCGTGGATGGTTCGCGGGGGCGCTGTCGACGCGTCGGAGTGGTGGTGGGAGCTCCGACCTCACGTTCGGTACGGGACGCTGGAGTTGCGGGTCCTCGACGTACAGGCGACGGTGTCACAGGCCAGCGCGCTCGCGCGGCTCGTGCATGCGCTCGCCGCCAGGCTGGCCGACCTGCACTATCTCGGTGAGCTTCTACCGCCGGCGCCGACGTGGAGGATCGCCGAGAACCGTTGGGCGGCGCTCCGCGACGGCGTTCGGGGTGAGCTCCTCGACCTCCGCACCGGCGAGGCCCACTCCACTCGCCGTCGGCTGCACAACCTGATCGACTCTGCCGAGCCCTACGCGTCGGCCGACCTGGACGACGTACGCGCGATGGTGGAGCACCCACCGGTGGACCACCTCCGAGCACTCGGCCCCGAACGCGTCGTCCCCTGGCTCGCGGAGGTCTTCGCCGCATGAAACTGCTGACCCTGCCCGGCGTGTTCGCGCCGATTTCCGACTCCTGGATGCTGGCCGACGCGATCCGTCAAGAGGCCATCGGTTCCGGATCGCAGGCGCTGGACGTCTGCACGGGAAGCGGCGTCCTTGCCCTGACCGCGGCGGCGCGCGGCGCGACGACGACCGCGATCGACGTCTCCCGGCGAGCGTTGCTCACGGTGCGGCTCAACGCGATCCGGTACGGCGCCTGCGTCCGGACGCTTCGGGGCCGGACCTTCGCGCCCGTCGTGGGTGAGCGCTTCGACCTGATCGTGAGCAACCCGCCGTACGTGCCCTCGCCGAGGTCCGACGTACCTCGTCATGGCGCGAGCCGGGCCTGGGAGGCGGGCCGTGACGGACGGATCATCCTCGACGCGCTGTGCGACGCCGCCCCCATCCACCTGCGCCCCGGCGGGGTGCTGCTGCTGGTGCAGTCGTCCCTGATCGGAATCGACACGACCTTGCAGCGCCTGGTTCGCGCCGGACTGGTGGACGTTGAGGTACGAGCCTCGGTCCGGGGTCCGCTAGGCCCGCTGATGCGGGCGCAGCAGGCCGCGGGACTGATCCCCTCCGACGTCGACGAGGAGGAGGTGGCGATCATCCGGGCGACCGCCCGCTGATCAGGTTGTCCTCGTGCTGCCTACTTCGCGGAGCGCATCGACGACTGCCCGGGCGGTTGGGCTGCGCTGTTCGCGCATGATGGCTGCCTGGATGTGGCGGGCCGGGGCGCCGAGTAGGGGTACGGCGGCGATCTTGGCGGGGTCGAGGATGACGTCGAGTTGGTGCGCGACCGTGACGCCTCGGCCGGCGGCGATGAAGGCTTGTGCTTCGACTGGTTCGTCGCCATGGCCGGCGTGCAGGATCGGCGGTTGCAGTTGCGCGTGGGCGAGTACGTGGTCGACGAGGTCGGCGGCGGACCCCTGGTGGGCGCGTATCCAGGGATCGTCGGCGAGGTCGTCCGGCGTGACGGACTTCGCCCGGGCCCGCGGGTGGCCGGACGGCATGAGCGCCCGTGGCGGGTCGTCGAACAGAGGGATGAGCTCGATGTCCGACGGCGCCGGACTCGGCTGGAACGCGTGCTCGAAGACGATCGCGACGTCCAGCTCGTTGGAGGCGAGTCGCCGGAAGGCGGTCGCTCGGTCGACCAGCTGGTCTTCGATGACGTCGTACTGGAGCCGGTACAGGTCGGGATGCCGTTCCTCGAGGACTGCGGCGACCTCCGCTGAGAGGTAGACGAGCGCGGTGAAGAACGAGCCGAGACGGACATGCCCGCATCGCAGGCCGGCCAGGTCCGCGACTTGTGCCTCGGCGAGTGAGAGCCGGCCGAGGATCGCCTCGGCGTGGTCGGCGAGGAGCCGTCCGGCCTCGGTCGCGTGGACTCCGCGTTGAGTACGGCGTACCAACTGCGCCCCGACCTGTCGTTGTTGGGGATGATTGCGTTCTGCGCGTTCCTGCTCGACGGGGCTGCGTACAACTGGAGCGCCGTACATCTGGAGAGTGCGCGTGATGCCTCCGCCGGTCTGGCCGCGGCCGCGTTCACGATGTTTTCGCTGACGCTCGCTCTGGGGCGACTGTTCGGTGATCGGCTGGTGGCGCGGTTCGGTCGGGTGCGGGTTGTGCAGGGCTGTGGCGCTGTCGCGGCGGCGGGCAGTCTCCTCGCGATCGTCGCGCCGACAGCCGGTACGGCGTTGGCCGGCTGGGCGCTGTTCGGGTTGGGACTCGCCGCGCTGGCGCCAACCGTCCTCGGCGCCGCGCCGAGCGTCGCCGGGGTCCCGCCGGGCGTCGCGATCGCTGCAGTCACGACGATCGGCTACCTTGGCTCGTTCACCGGCCCGCCGGCCATCGGCGTACTCGCGGAACTCAGCAACCTCTCCGTCGCCCTCACCATGCTCGTCGTCGCCAGCACCCTCCTGGTCGTGCCCGCCCGACTCGGCCTCCGCGAGCGCTCCTGAGATGTGGGTACAGCGGGGGACATGTTTGACCGGTTCGCTCTGGATGAGGTTGATGTCGCGGGGATCCGGCTGCGGGTGCGGCACGGTGGTTCGGGTCCGGCGGTGGTGTTGCTGCATGGTCATCCACGGACGCACACGACGTGGTACGCCGTCGCGCCTCGGCTGGTGGATGCCGGTTTCACCGTGGTGTGTCCGGACCTGCGTGGGTACGGCCGGTCGGCGAAACCGGTGACGGATGCGGACCACACGCCGTACTCGAAGAGAGCGATGGCTGGTGACGTCGTTGGCCTGATGGATCTCCTGGGGCATCAGCGGTTCGCCGTCGTGGGGCACGATCGCGGCTCGTACGTCGCCTATCGTTCCGCGCTGGATCATCCTGAGCGGGTGGCCCGGCTGGCCGTGCTGGACAGTGTGCCCATAGTCGAGGCGTTGGAGCGGTGTGGGGCCGAGTTCGCCGCCGCGTGGTGGCACTGGTGGTTCTTCGCGCAGTCCGAGAAGCCGGCCGAGCAGGTGATCTGCTCCGATCCGGAGAGCTGGTACGGCGCTTGGACGACGAACACACCGCAGGCGCTCGGGCCCGAGAACCACGCTGACTTCCTGGCTGCGATCCGTGATCCGGCAACGGTTCACGCGATGCTGGAGGACTATCGCGCCGGCCTCGGAGTCGATCGTAGGAACGACGCCGCGGACCGGGCAGCCGGCCGCCGGATCGAGTGCCCGACGCTGGTCCTGTGGTCGACCGACGACGACATGGAACAGCTCTACGGCGACCCGGTCGACGTCTGGCGACCTTGGTGCCGCGACGTCACAGGGCATGGCATCAAGTCGACCCATCACATCGCGGAGCAGGCACCCGACGAGCTGACCCGAAGCCTGACGCACTTCCTCGGCATGACAGACGAAGGCCGCTGATGGTGGGTACCGGGGTCGGCATGAGGGTCATGACGTGGAACGTCTGGGGGCGGTTCGGGACGAGGTGGCAGCGCCGGCACAGGACGATCGCGGAAACGATCAAAGCGCAGGGACCCACGTTGGTGGCTCTTCAGGAGAGCTGGGCGGTGGGGAAGCTGAGGCAGGCCGACGTACTGGGTGCTGAACTGAGGATGTCGTCGGCGTTCGCGGTGACCCGGATGCCGCGTGATCCGGATCCCGAGGTCGAGTTGGGCGTGGCGATCCTGAGCCGGTATCCGCTGCTGCGGGCCGAGCAGCATGCGTTGTCGGACGAGACGGTGGCGTTGCGGGCGGAGATTCGGCTCGGTGATCGCAGTCTGCACTTTTTGACCACCTGCTTCGACTGGGAGGAGGACCGCGAACGGTTGGAGCAGGCGGACAGGCTGGCCGCGCTCGCGTCGAGTCTGTCGGCCTCCGGTGATCCCGTCGTCGTGGCAGGCGATCTCAACGCCCCACCCGACCGACCCGAGATCAAGCGGCTGCTCGCCGTACTGAGTGACTGCCGGCCGGAGCCTGATCCCTGCGCGGGGCACACCTACAGCTCACGGAATCCCCACCTGGGCACAGGGGAGTGGCTCGAGGACCAGCGCATCGACTACATCCTGAGTACGACGCCCCCGCCGAGCGAACCGCTCGCGCCTCGCTCATGGCTGGCAGGCCTCGCCGAAAACGGCGACCACCCACCGTCCGACCACTACGCGGTGCTCGCCGACGTCCCACTCATCACTCCGCACCGATTCTCTGACTGATCAGGCCCGAGTTCGTTTGCTGGGACCGCTGTCAGCCGAAGTCGTCAGGGATGATGCGGAGTTTCTGTGCGATCCGGACGAGGGCCTTCTGGTCGGGCGTGTTGAGCGAGTCGAGCACGATACGGCGTACGGCGCGCACGTGTGTGGGCGCTGCCAGCTGTACGAGGTCGAAGCCGACGTCGGCGAGTTCGGCGAGGAAGGCGAGCTCTCCCATCCGCAACTTGCGCTGCGGGGCCTCGGAGAGGTGGCTGAGTACGAGGTACTCGAACAGGGTGAGGCCGTGCTCTTGCCGCAGCGGCGACTCCAGCTTGGCGGCTGTGGTACGGCGGGGGAGCGGGCGCGGCTCTGGACCCTTGACCCAGGCGGCCAGTCCCGGCACGGCCTCCGCTTCGATCCACAGCCACTTGACGAACTTCTTCGCCGCGTCGACGTCCGGATACGAGCAGAGTTGCAGTTGCCGAGTTGATGCCGGTAGTTGCCTCCAGCCACGATGCATCAATGTTGTTAGATGCAACGATGTTCTGACGCCGGAAACGGGCTCCCTGGAGCTGCGCACCTCGTACTGGTCGAGGGCATCGGGTTTAGCAGCCGAACCGCGGAAGCCACACGGGTACCCATGACGTTCAGCTGCCACGGCCCGATGACAGAGCTGGACAGGAGACCGGCATGACAGGTCCTGGGTGCAGAGCAACCAGTCGGTCGCCCGACCCGCCGGCAGGCCGGGCCGCGCGAGTCGCGATCGGGTGCCGTGCGCGGTGCCGTAGGGTTCGGGCCGTGTCTGAAACCGACTCGCTCGTCCTGCGGCCGGCTGCGGGCCCGCGCCGCCAGGTCCTCACGATCGCCGCCGTCATCGCCGTCGTCCTCGTTGTCGCCGGCGTCATGGCCGGAGGCCGGCCCGCCCTGATCACCTGCATCAGCCTCGTCCTGCTGCTGGCCGCCACCATTGCCGTCTATCTGTCGCGCTCCCGCATCGTCGTCACCCCGGCCGAGATCTCGGCGCGCGGCCTGACCTTCCACCGCCGTCGCGACCGCGCGCTCGCAGCCTCGGTGATCCGGGCCAAGGTGATCCAGCCTGGGGCTGTCTCTGAGACCATCGTCGTCCTCGGCACCGGCGGACACGCCCTGCTGAGTATCAACGGCGCCCTCTACGCGCCCGCCGATCTCGACCGGCTGGTCGACCACCTCGGATTGCCCACCGGCGGGCCGTCCGGGCCGGTCACGACGGCGCAGCTGGCCCGCGAGCGGGCCGGCACCGTTGGCTGGGCCGGACGGCACCCGGTCGCGTTCGCACTCCTCTGCGCCCTCGGCTTCGCCGTCGGCGCGGTGGTTCTCGGAACCGTGGTCGCGGCCCTGACGGGCTGACCCGCCCGCCCCCAGAGTTGATCAGCCCAGCGGCCCGGACAAGTACTACGGCAGTCCAAGCTCGGCGTCCAGGCGTCGGGCCCAGTCCTGGTTGCCCAGATCGGCTGCCAGGAGCAGGTCACGCCAGTCTTGGAGAGCCAGATCCCTCATGTGGCGTACTCGAGCAAGATCGCCGCTTCCGCCGATCACGATTGCCGCTTGGATCCGCTCAATGGCAGTAGGCGGCCAGTCAGCCAACGGCAGCGACTCCACGGCACTGGCCACCAGATCCGCGATACCCTCGGCGCTGCCGGGCTCAGGGAAGTCCCGCGCGATGCGCCGACGGAGCCGCGGAGACAAGTCCATGCGGCAATTGTGACCCGGAGGTGGTGGCACATCCGCTGCCCAACGCCCGGATCTGCCGCATCAGCGACGGCAGTCCTGGTCCCGGGACAACGCTGCGCCGGCTCGGCGCACCTGGTCGCGGCGGGCCGCAGGGCGGATCATCCTGGCCACGCGCGTCTCTGAGCCCAACAAGGCAGGTTCGGACAACGCCTACTCCCAGCGCTACGCGAGGATTTGCGCCCGCAGGATCTCCCAGCGTCTTCCGCTGGTAGTTGGGCGAGAGGTACGACGTCCCGGCGTCGTACCGTCTCCGTGCAAGGGTGCTCGACTGCTTGGTTGCCTTCTTTATGGGCTTTCGGGTGGCGGATTGGGCCTTGGACTTCACGGTCCCTCAGGTCCTGGGCGGTTGAGTGGGTGCCGAACAGGGCCGGGTCGGTGCCGGGGAGGAGGCTGGGTCGCCGAGGGGGCCAGGGTCGGTCAGGTACTCCAGCGGATCGTCGCCCTCGGTCCAGCGGTTTGTGGGCCCGTCGGTGCGGTCGGACAGTTGCCAGCTCGAGTGGTTGCGGTCCTGGGCTACTTCGTCGAACAAGGCGTTGGCGCGATAGGAGTCTCCCCGCCGCCGGCTTCCAGCTCCTCGATCGCCTTCAGCCACTGTCTGGTGCACGGTTTCGCGGGTCGGGTTGAACTGCAGCGTTGCTCTGACACCGGGGTCGTCGGCCGTGTTCTAGAGGCGTGTCATCTGCAGCGAGCCGTGAGCTTCAGCGGGCCGCATTCGACCGGAAGACTGTCAGCAGGTTGCCGATCGCAACGATGTCACCGCCGTTCCAGTGCACCCCCTGCGAGTTCGCCGGCAGCGCGCCGCCGCGCGGCGATGATCGCCTGCTGCGGATCTATGCCGCCAATGACCGCCGCCGTCACCGCGTCCTTGACGCCTCGGCCGTCACCGGGTCCTTGACCGCCTAGGCCGTCACCGGGTCCTTGACCGCCTCGGCCGTCACCGTCGCGGGTGCGCCTTTGAGAAGCCTGGCGACGATGGTGGCCAGCATCTCGATGGGACCGACCTTTGTCGGCCTCAGCGCACCGGTCATAAGCGGCTTCCCAGTGGATCCCCGCCCGACCCGCCGCCAGGTTCTGGGCTGTACACGCCGGCGTCTTCGCGGCGTTCGGCGTACGTCGTGCTGGATATACCGGATGGTGGGTTGGGGGTGGATGATGGCGGTATGCCTCATTCGGAGGTTCCGAATGGATTTGCTGCCGCAGCGGATGGTGGTTCGGGCGGTGGTGCGAGTGCTGACGCGTTCGGCCGGTTGGCGATGGAGCTGCACGACGTCGACGGGGTGGAGGAGACCGTTGAGGCGGTCGTGCAGTTCGCGTTGCACGCGCTTGGCTGCACCTACGCAGGGGTGGTGCTGGTCGCCCGTGGCCGGCGCCCCGAGGTGCTGGCGCTGACCGATCCGCTGGTCGCCACGCTGTACGAGCTGCAGATCGAGGCGGGCGACGGACCGATGATCACTGCGATCCAGGAGGAGCGGGTGGTTCTGGTCGCCGATGTGGAGGCAGAGACGCGGTGGTCGAGGGCGTGGATCACCCAGGTTCGTGCCGCGGAGATCCGCACCATCGTCCATCTGCCGCTGCTGGCCCACGGCCGCGCAGAGGCGGTGCTGAGTCTGTACGACAAAGCGCCGAACGCGTTCGACGACGACGACCTCGCGATCGCGCACATCCTGGCCCGGCACGCGTCGGTGGCGATCGCGAACGCGCGCGAGGAGGAGTCGCTGGCCGAGGCGATCGACGCCCGCAAGTTGATCGGGCAGGCGATGGGGATTCTGATGGAGCGTTACGGCCTGGACGGCGACCGGGCGTTCGAGGTGCTGAAGCGCTACTCCCAGCAGTACAACCGCAAGTTGCGCGATGTCGCGCAGGAGTTGATCGACACCCGGCGCCTGCCGCACTGATCAGTGCGGCTGGCAGTTGAGCCGGTTGGCTGTCCGGTCAGCTCTTGGTTTTAGTCTTGCTTGGGTTCGGCCATCTTGCGGTGGGCGGCTGCCTTGAGGGTGTCCGGGATGACCTTGCCGGCCAGTTCCTGCGCCCTGCTCATGAGTGACTCGGCGACGACTCGGTTCTTGCCGGCCATCATCGCCTCGAAGCCTTGCCTCGCGACCTCGGCCGGATCGTCCTTGCTCGACTGCCCGACCCGGGTGTCGTCCATGCCGGCGCGGTGAAAGATGTTGGTCTCCGTCGGCCCCGGCATCAGCGAGGTGACGGTGACTGCGGAGTGCCGGAGCTCGTCCTGCAGCGCCTCGGCGAAGGACTGCAGGAAGGACTTGGTGGCGTTGTAGACGGCATGGTACGAACCCGGCATCGTGGCCGCGATCGAGGACGTGATCAGCAGCCGGCCTTGGTCTCGAGCCACCATGTCGCGCACCAGGGACTTGGCCAGGATAACGGTCGACTTCACGTTGAGATCGATCATGCGGACCTCGGTGCCGAGGTCGGTGTCGATGAACTGGCCGCCCGAGCCGATGCCGGCGTTGAGTGCGGCGGCCGCGATCGGCCGGTCGCCGAGAGCGGTGGAGAGCCGTTGCACGCCCTCGGGCGTCGCCAGGTCGACCTGGACGGCCTCGACCTGAACGGTCTTGGCCCTGGCGACTCGTAGTTGAGGTGCCACCGTCTGGATCGCGTCGTCCTCGGCGGCGATGACGAGGTCGAAGCCGTGCTGAGCGAACTGCCGTGCGAGCTCGAGCCCGATCCCGCTGGACGCGCCGGTGACCACTGCGAGTTCGTCCTGTGTCATCGACGTACCCGGGTTAGGAGGTGGGCATCACGGTGACGTTGCTGGGCGGGGCGGCAGCTGGTTCGAAGACCTGGGCGGGTTGGAGGGCGTCGAGAGCGAGTGGAGGTTCTTGATTCATTACCGTTTCGAGGTAGTGCAGGATGACGCCCTCGCGGAGCGCCCACGGTGAGATGTCGAGTCGCTTGATGTCGAGCGCGTCCATCGTTGCCTTGGCGATGAGCGCGCCGGCTACGAGCTGTTTGGCGCGGCACTCGGACACACCGCGCAGCTGCGCTCGTTCCCGGGCGGGCATGCGAGACAGGCGATGGACCGCGGTGGCGAGATCGTCTCGGAACAACGTCCGTCGTACGAAGGGACCTGTGCGTTGGGGCGGCGCGCCGCACATTCTCGCGAGCTGCTTGAACGTCTTGGAACTGGCGATCACCCGCTTCGGGTCGCCCTCCCAGCGCAGCCGGTCGGAGACCTCGCGCAGCGTCGCCCGCGCATGCCGGCGCAGCTCGCGGAGCTCGTCGCGCTTCGGTGGATCGTCGCGCAGGAACGCCCTGGTCAACCGTCCCGCGCCCAAGGGGAGGGAGACCGCGAAGTCGGGTCGCGCGTCCCGGCCGAGCGCGATCTCCGTCGACCCGCCACCGATGTCCAGGACCAGCAGTCGCCCGGCCGACCAGCCGTACCAGCGCCTCACGGCCAGGTAGGTCAGCCGCGCCTCCTCCTCACCCGTCAGGAACCGCGGTTGGATGCCGGCCTCGCGAGCGAGGCGGTCGGCGATCTCGGCGCAGTTGCTGGCGTCGCGTACGGCGGAGGTGGCGAACGCGAAGAGCTTGTCGACCTGCAACGAGCGAGCCGCTCTGACCGCGCTCTCGACAGCCTCGATCACCCTTTCGACGCCGTCGGAGGTGATCGAGCCGTCGGGCTGAATCTCCTCACTCAGCCGCGTCGCGTGTTTGACCGCGTGCGTCGGTAGTGGGGGCGCCCCGGGGGAGGCTTCGACCACTTGCAGCTGAGCCGAGTTCGACCCAATATCCAGCACACCGATCTTCACAAGTGCACCGGTGCCCCCGCACAAACCGTCTCGGTGTTGAGCGGACCCAGGTCCGCGCCAAGGTCGCGCGGTGAGCGCGGATGGTCGCTCCGGGTACTGCCCGGAACGGCTCACGACGAGACCCCGCGGCCGGAGGCGCCGGCCAAGCACTACGCGCCCGACTACGCGAACGTCTCGCCGCCCGGTCACAAGCAGGCCAGGGAGTGGACGACGGGGTACGACGGGAGCGCGTCGCCGAGGTGTTCCGGGGGAACGTGCGATCAACCTGGTCCGGTCGGAACGTGCGATCAACGTGGGACTGTCGGACCACCGCCGGGTCCTCGCGCAGTTCATCTTCGGCGACGGCCGGGAGCGGGCGGACCGGCTTGTGTCGGCATTGGCGGACCTCGCTCGGACCACGTTGTCGTCGCCGGCGAGCGTCGTACTGCCGGAGCCTCGGGAGCTCGAGCCCGAGCACGTGATGCTGCCGCGGGAGGCGTTGTTCGCGGAGCACGACGACGTACCTGTGCAGGAGTCGTTCGTAGGAACCGCCGGTGGCGTCGGCGCCCTCGTCGACCAGCGTGATCTTGACTAGGTTTGGCTGGCTGGGCCGGGGAGGCGTCGGAGTTGCTCCTCTACGGCGCGTGCCAGTCGACGATCGCTCGGCGGCTCGTCACCCCGCCATACCTGATGGACGAGGACGTGGGCGACGGTCACCACCGAGCTGTGATGGTCCGCCGACCACGCGCGCAGGATTGATTCCGCTTCCGCGGCGTCGATGCCGAAGCATTCCATCAGGACGCTGACGGCCTCGTCGACGCAGACGGCCCTCTTCATCACAGCCTCACCTCACGCCGCGCACCGAGCCACTCCCAGGGGCTGATCCTTCAACCCGTCGTGGCAATACACGATCCGGTTGCTCCCGGTTCCCATCCGCCGGGCCGTGTATGCCTGCGTCTCCAAGGACGGACTGGCTGGTTTCGGTCGTCGTTCGACGGTTACCGAGGCGACCGAGCGGAGGAGGGCCTCAGATGATCTCCACGAAGAAGCGGCGTACGGGTGGTGTGGCAAAGCGATGGGCCGTCGCCGGCGCCGTAGGTGCCGGAGCGGTGGGGTATCGGTTGTTGCGGCGGAAGCTGTCCAGATCGGCCAACGCGATGTTCGCACAGGCCCCGGTGCCGGGCAGCGTGGTCGAGACCGGGGATCCCGCGACGAGCGGGGAGCAGGCGCCGGCCAACGAGCGCGGCGACGGCGCACAAAGGACCGGCGACGACCGCTTGGTCCATCCTATTGACACTCCGTAACGGGATGGTGACCGAAATCGACGGATTACGTTGAGGGGTGGTGGGCCAAGCCGGGGCGGCGGAGTCGCATCATCTGCGTCTGCTGAAGGAATCCGGCCTGGTCGAGGCAGAGGGAGCGCACCCAACACCCGCGCGAGTGCAGCGCCGACGTCGGCGCGTTGTCTCGACGACGTGCCTGCCATGCTGGCGTCGTACGGCGGCTGGATGGAGTTGGGCAGTGCGGACGAGGGGAAGCCGGTGAAGGACGGCACGCTCGAAGCTTGGGCGCAACACCGCATCCGCGTTCGCTGACGACGAGCCGGATCACCGGAGAGCAAAGGGCACAGTGTGAATCAGCAGGCTGGCGGATCGGCGTTGGACACCGCGGACTGGCGTCGCAAGGTGTTCGCCTTGTACGGCGACGTACGGGCGACTGCCGATCCCGTCGAGGGACACGCGATCTGGCAAGCAGGACGGGCGGAGTTGCTCGCGACGCATCCAGCATCGCCGGTGCCCGTCGACGAACGCGAGGACTTGCAGGTCGAGATCGGCGACTACCAGCCGCAGCTGCGCTTCGACGTTGAGGTCGACACGGAGGTGGAGCCGCGTCGGTGGGAGGTGCCTTCGGCAACTGATGGCGTGATTCCGTTCACCCGCGCCGGCGTGCTGCATCTCCCGCAGGTCGGGGACCTTGACGTGTGGTGGCTCGAGTCGTACGGCGGCGGCGTGTTCGTGCCCATCAAGGACGCCCTTGCCGGCAGCCGCACGTACGGCGGCGGCCGCTACCTCCTGGACACGGTCAAGGGAGCGGATCTGGGCGGCGACCTCCGCGAGGGCCGGCTCGTCGTCGACCTGAACTTCGCCTACAACCCGTCCTGCGCGTACAACTCACTCTGGAGCTGCCCGCTCGCCCCCGCAGGCAACACTCTGACAACGGCCGTAGCCGCCGGCGAGCTGACCGACGCCCAAGCCAAATGAGGTCAGCGATCGGGCTCCAGCGGGCTGTCCTGATGCTGTTCGAGCAGATGGAGCACCGGTACGCCGAGGTGTCGACGAGCCTTGGCAGACCAGTCGATGTGAAGCAGCTCGGCCACGACGTGAGGGCGGGTCAGTACGACGACCTCTTGGCCGTCGACGCGCTTGATCTGCTCGACGAGTTCGTCCACCGGGTGCCGGTGGGTGATCGAACCTTCCGCGGCCTGGCCGAGTGACCGCAGCCGGTCGAGGCTGCGGTCCACCGCGGCCGTGGCGTGGGCGTCGATGTCGCGTTGCGCGTTCTCCTGGGCCTTGCGCGCCTCCTCGTCCGACTCGATCGAGAGCCGGGCGGTCGTGATGCCGTAGTACTCCGTCCCGGCGAGGCTCGCCAGCGAGGCCTCGATTCTGCCCTGTGCATCTTCGCAGGGGATGATCACATGGAACCTGAGCGGGTCCGGCGCACTCGCGTAGAGCTCGACCAAGCGCTGCGCATCCGGCACACTCAGCTCTTCCTCAACCAGCAGGACGACGTCGTACATCAAGACCACCTACCCTCGACGCGATCCGGGTCTACCTACCAGTACCCATCTCAGTCATCATCGATCGGGAAGCGCTCTCAGGTCGACTACTCGCTGGACTCGCTCTGCAGCTTTTCCTGGAGCTTGTCCTTGGAGAGGCCGGAGGTCCCGGAGATGTCGGCGTTCCTGGCCTGTTGGGCGAGTTGGTCGCGGGTCATGTCGCCGGGCTGTTCGCCGAGGTGTTGTTTGCGGCTGGCAACGAAGGCCTCGCCGAGTTGGGCGCGGCGTTCGTCGGAGAGGTTGGAGCGCATGCCGGGCAGGACCTTGGTCTCCTCTTCCTCGACGTGGTGCGAGACCGCGTCGACGAGGTTCTGCAGCACGGTTTCGAACTCGGGGGAGGAGGGATCGGTCTCCGCGAGCTTCGCGAGCAATTGGTCGGCCTCGATGTGTTCCTGCTGGCTGTGCGAGACCTCTTCCTTCTCGCCTGCCTCGCTGGCGGCGACCGGGTAGACCTCGGCCTCTTCGGCGCGGCTGTGCGCGGTCAGCAGCGTGGTCAGCACCGGAAGCAAGTTGGGCCGCTTCTCCGGACTCTCCTTGAGCTCGTCGAACAGCCGCTCGACCTCGCGGTGGTCCTGCATGATCAGGTCGACTACGTCCGCCGTCATACCCCTGCCCCTTTCGTGGTTGCGTGAATCGCCCTGTACCCCGTGCCACACCTGGTCCGCACCGGCTCAGTCCGGCGGTTCCACCGGGTCGCCTTGCTCGCCGCTCGTCACGTCCTGCGCTTGCGGCCGACGTCGTACGGCGTCGTCCTCCGGCGGCTCGTTCGGTTCGGTGTCTGTGACCTGCTTGTCGTCCGGTTCGGGACGGTCGACACTCATCGTCGCCTCCTTGGGTTGCCGGCCACCCCGGTTCCCGCGGGCCGGTGCGTGAATCAGAAGCCGTGGCCGGGCTCGCCAGGCGTCGTACGGCGTTCCTTCATCTCGGCCTCACGCTGGTGGGGCCGGCCGTCGACGAGGTGGTCGCGGACCTGGCGATGCCGCTCGACGAACGGTTCGTAGTACGTCCGCTCGTAGTCCTCGACGATCTGGAACGTCCACCGCCGGTCGTTCACGTTGCGGCCTTTGATCTCCCGCTCGACCTCGTCGGCCACGTCGTCATGCCCGGCGCTGCGCAACATGCCGACGGCTCTGATCACCTCGTTGTCGGCCTTGCCGGTCAACTGGTGGAACTCGTACAGGGCGCCCCGCGCCCGGATCACGGTCTCCATCGCCAGCGTCAAGGCCCCGACAGCCTCGACAGTCTGGGCGTCGACGCCTTCGGGACGCTCGAACCTCTCCGGCAACTCAGTCATGCCAGCGCGGTACCCACCGCTGCAACGTCGGGTGGTTTCTATCGACAGTGGGTACTGGCGATAGAGGCGACGTACTCGCGCCGCGCGATCTGGAGAACCACGATGGATGAGCTCGAGCGGGCGAAACGCCCGAAGTCCAAGCTGGCCGGGCCGTACGGTCATCCGTTCCATCCGGTGCTGGTCGCCGTACCGATCGGCACCTGGGTGGCGAGCGTTGTCTTCGACCTCGTCGCCGTGATCAATGCCGACGAAGCGCCGGTCTTCGCCAAGGGCGCCTACTGGTTGATCGGCATCGGCATCATCGGCGCCCTGCTCGCCGCCGTCTTCGGGTTGATGGATCTGCTGGCCATCCCGCGTGGGACCAAGGTGTTCCGGACCGGCCTGACGCACATGACGCTGAACCTGACCGTTGTGGCGCTCTTCGTCATCAGCTTCGCGATCCGCGCCGGTGCGGGCTACGACGAGGTGAGCGTGGCGGGCTTCGTGCTGAGCCTGTTCGCGGTCGGGCTCCTCGGTGCGTCCGGCTGGCTGGGCGGCCAGCTCGCCTACCACTACGGCGTCCGCGTCGCCGGCGAAGCCACCCAACGAGAGGGCTACCACTGACGTCACCGAGATCTGAGCTCTACCTCGCCCGCGCAGAGCACAGCACTCCACACGCCTTCGCCACGGTTGAAGCCCTCCAGCTCGCCATCATCGCCCTGCTCGCCATCGGCACCGCCGCACTCCCACGCTTCACCAGCTCGGCCGCGGCCGCACCCGTCGTCGACGTGTGACCGGACGTAGGCGCCGTCGTCGGGTTCGGCCTGGCCGGCGGCTACCGCGGTTCACCACGGCCGGGCCGTGGTCGGGTTCGGCTTGGCCGGGCGGTCGCGCCGTGGTCGGGTTCGGCCTGGTCGGCGCATTGCTGGGGTGGATCGGGGTACTGGATGCGGTGCAGCGGAAGTGTCGTTCGACGATGACGAGGGGCCGGCTCATCCAGGTCGTGTGACCGCGACGAGCCAGGTGACAGACCACCGTCGGGGACTGGCGGGCTGGTCAGGGAGTCACCATGATGCGTCGACGCGACGCGGCCCACGGGAACAGAAAGCCCAAGGCCATCGAAGTAACCCTGGACGAGCTCCTAGGTGCCACCGCCGACGCCCAAGCCAACCCTGCCCCGGCCAACGAGCCCCACCGCGACAAGCGCGACCAGGACGAGGAGCCGTACCGTGAGGACGCGCCGCAGCGGGAGGACGCGCCGTACCGGGACGAGAAGCCGTACCAAGACGGGCCGTATCGGGGCGAGGCGCCGTATCGGGAGGACGAGCGGTTCCGGGGCGAGCAACGGTATGGGGGCGAGGTGCCGGACCGGCAGGACGAGCGGTTCCGGGCCGAGGAGTCGTATCGGAGCGAGGAGCCGCATCGGGGCCAGGTGTCGTACCAGCAGGAGGAGCCGCACCGCGATGAGGAGCCGGACCGGCGTGGGGTGCCGTACCGGGATGAGGAGCCGTTCCGGGAGGGCGAGCGATTCCGGGGCGAGGAGTCGTACCGGGGCGACCTGCCGTACAGGCAGGACGAGCCGTATCGGGAGGACGCGCCGTACCGGGACGAGCTCTACCGGGACGACGAGCCGTACCAGCAGGACGATCCGTACCGGGGCGAGAAGCCGTACCAGCAGGACGAGCCGTATCGGGGCGAGAAGCCGTACCGCGACAAGCTCTATCGGAACGAGGAGCCGTACCGGAACGAGCCGTATCGGGGCGAGGTGCCGTACCGGCAGGACGAGCCGTTCCGAGGACAGGTGCCGTACCGACAGGACGAGGCGTACCGGGATGAGGAGCCGTACCGGGATGAGGAGCCGTACCGGGGTCAGGAGTCACTCCGGGGTGAGGTGCCGTTCCGGGAGGACGAGCGGTTCCGGGGTGAGGAGTCGTACCGGCAGGACGAGCCGTACCGGGACAAGGTGCCGTATCGGGGCGAGGTGCCGTTCCGGGAGGAGGAGCGGTTCCGGGGCGAGGAGCGGTATCCGGGCGAGGTGCCGTACCGGCAGGACGAGCCGTTCCGGGATGAGGAGCCGTTCCAGGGCGAGGAGTCGTATCGGGGCGAGGAGCGGTTCCGGGGTGAGGAGTCGTACTGGGAGGACGAGCGGTTCCGCGGCGGGGTGCTGGGGCGGGGAGACGAGGCCTACTCGGAGGGCGAGGCTCGGGGGGCGGGGGCGTCGGTTGGGGTGGCGTTTTTTGGGTGGTTGGTTGCTTGTGGGACCGGCGTACTTCTGATGGTGCTGGTTGGTGGTGTCTGCACGGTGATCGGGTGGGACAGGCTTGCTGCCTGGGCGGGGGACGAGGGGAGCACCGGGCGGCTCTATTTTGGCGCTTGGATTGTTTTGGTTCTGTTGATGGGGGTTGCGGCGTTCTCGGGCGGGTACGTCGGTGGGCGGATGGTGCCGTCGCGTGGCGATCGCCAGGGCTTTGGTGTGTGGCTCTTTGGCTGGGGGGCTGTCGGGCTCATGGTTGGTCTGGGGTACTTGGTGGACCGCGAGTACGACGTTGTGGCGAGAGTCGACTGGCCGTCCTTGCCGATCGCGGAAGGCGACCGTCCGTTGGCCGCGTTGGCTGCAGTCGTTGCGATATTGCTCGTCACGTTGCTCGGGTCAGTCCTGGGAGGTTCCGCCGGGAACAAGTGGTACGGGAGATTGCGTCGCCCCGACGCCGACGACAACGCCCGACGGTGAGCGCTAGTCCGATCAACGGTGAGCCCTCGTCCGATCAACGCTGAACTCTAGGCCGATCGCGCTCGCCATGGGCGCAGTGTGCGAGAGCGGGACCATGTGGGTCTGGGAATGCGTGCCGCTGTGCCCGCCGCGTCGCCGACACCGGCGGGACACCTTCAGGGACGAGCGGCTGGGCGCAGAGCGGGAGGGCGCCGGTCGGCCGGGAGGTGACCGGCACCAAGCCCGAGTTGCACGGACGTTGAGGCCCAGTTGTCCAGCCGCGGCTCGAATCGGTCCGGTTGTCTGGCCGCGGCTCGTGTCGACCCGGTGGTCGGGGCGCGGTCCAGTTGTGGAGCCGTGGTTCGGGTCGGTCCGTTTGTGGAGCTGTGGTTCGTGTTGGGTCGGTTGGCGGGTGGTGGGTCGGGGCGGGTTGGTTGGCGGGGCGTGGGTTGGGCGGTGGGGCGAGGGGGAGTGGGGGTGTTAGGTGGCGGGTTCGAGTAGGCCTAGTTGGTTGCCGTCGGGGTCGGGGCAGGTGATTAGGCGTTGGCGGCCGCTGGACACGATGACGGGGTCGGTTGTGGTGATTCCGTGGGCGGTTAGGGCGGTGACTCGGTCGTCCAGGTCGTTGATGGAGAAGTTGACCGTCGTGCGGCCGGACTTGGCGGGGTCTTGGAAGATCTGGACGACGCCGCCGTCGGCGAGGTGCCATTCGGCCAGGGAGTCCATCGGGCGCTGGTCCGGAGGTCGTCCGAAGAAGGAGGTGTACCAGGCGCACGCGTCCTCGATCTCCGCGACCGGGATCACTGCCAGTACTGCGTTGATCGCCATGGTGTCGCCGGTACCCACGATCGACACCCGGCGCGCGCCCCGCCGTACCCGACAACACTCAGTCGTCGAGGGTGAGCTGCTGTCGGTGGAAGTCGAAGTGCTGCGTCGGGAAGTGGTAGACGTCGGCCAGCGTCATGTAGTCCTGGAAGAACGGATCCCACCGCGTCGGGTAGTGCATGCCGCGCTCCAGTGCCGCGTCGCTCTCGGCGTCCAATCGTCGGTGGAGTTTGTCGATGACGTGGTCGAACATCGTCGCCATACGGTCCGGGCTCAAGGTGCTGCCGCCGGCGTACGACCCGAGATAGTTCACGAAGTCGAACGGCTTCGTCCCGGCGTTCAGCACGCGTGCGAACGTTCGGCTGAAGCCGCCTGGCAGGCGCCCGAAGACGCGAACCAACCTCAGCAACGCCCGGATGATCAGGTAGCCAAGCAGCATGTGAAACAGCAGTTGCCGGTTGTTCCACCGGGTCCCGTTCGACGGTCGACGGAGGGCATCATCGTCGGCAAGTTCGATGAGCTCGTGGAACTCACGGCGCGCCCGCTCCAACTCCGCGTGCACCAAACTCCGTTCCATGACTCATGGTCTGTCGCCAACACGCCCGCGCCAAGCCCGCCGATCGCGTCCGGCTTGACTCTGTAGTCAGGTCCAGGGTTCACGATGAGGTATGCGCACGAGTGAGTTGGCTGGTCGGGCTGGGGTGAATGCCGAGACGTTGCGGTACTACGAGCGTCGGGGCCTGTTGGAGGAACCGCCTCGGACGTTGGGTGGGTATCGGGACTACCCGGCGTCGGCCGTGGGACTGCTTCGATTTGTGAAGCGGGCGCAGGAGTTGGGGTTCACGCTGGACGAGGTGGAGGAGTTGCTGCACCTCGACGGTGGTGGGCCGGACAGTTGTGATGCCGCGCGGGCGCTGGCCGAACGTCGGCGCGACGATCTGGCCGCCCGGATCGCCGATCTACAGCGGATGCACGATTCGCTATCGGGGTTGGTAGAGACGTGCGATCTGCCGCGCGCGGATCGTCGGTGCGCGTTGCTGGAGGCGATCAAGTGAGGCTCGAGGTGTTGCATGTCCCGGACTGTCCGAATCTGCTGCCGCTGCTCGAACGCCTAGCGGAGGTGACGGACCTGCCCGTGGTGACGCGAGTGGTCGAGACCGAGGCGGACGCCGCGAGGCTCGGTATGGCGGGTTCCCCGACGTTGCTGGTCGACGGCAAAGATCCGTTCGCGGCGGACGGGGACTGCGGGTGTGGTCTGGCCTGTCGTCTGTATCGCGACGACGACGGCCGAATCGTGTCTGCTCCGTCAGCGGATCAACTGCGCGCCGCGCTCGCTGAAGTTGCGCCGCCGACCGAGATCCTGAGCGCGTGGCGTACTCGCGCGGTGCCGTTGAATGCGAAGGAGCGAGCCGCGCATCAGGCGATTCTGCGTGCCTTCGCCGCCGAACGTCCGTCGGCGCAGGACCCCGCCGTACTGCGAGCCTTGCACGACGCCGATGCGATCCGGCTGACGTCGTACGGCGAGATCGCGGTGGCGTACCCGTTCTCCGCGACGCCGACCAGGCACCGAGTACGGATCGGCGACCGCGTCGACGTCTACGCGATGTGTGCGGTCGACGCGCTCGGCATCGCCCCGATGGTCGGTGAGGACACCGTCATCTCCTCGGTGGACGTGACCACGGGCCGGCCGATCACGGTCGTCACACGCGATGGTCGCAGTACCTGGTCACCGGACACGGCCGTGGTGTTCGTCGGCGCCGACGCAGGCGGTGGACCGTCGGCTGACTGCTGCTGCGACTACCTGAACTTCTTCGCCGACCGGTCGGCCGGGGATCGGTGGATGGCCGCCCACCCCGGCGTACCAGGCCAGCTCATCAGCCACCACGAGGCCGAGGAGCTAGGCGCTCGCCTGTTCGGGCACTTGCTTGCTGGCGACGACGGCGGGGCTCGCCTCCCGGCCTACCCGGGAGGCGAGCCCCGCCGGTCAGGCGGCGAGTAGCTCGGCGAGGGTCGTCCGCGCGCGGGCTACGCGTGAGCGGACGGTGCCGATCGGGCAGCCGAGGTGTTCGGCGGCCTGCGCGTACGGAACGCCGGCCAGTTGGGTGAGGACGAAGACCTCACGCCGGTCGCCGGGAATCCTGGCGAGCAGTTCGGCCAGCGCGATCCCGTCCTCGAAGCCTGGCAGGTTTCGTGGTTGGGCTCGTTCGGCCGCGAGCTGCCAGTCGTGCTCGGAGATTCTCGGGCGGGATGCCTTGGTGCGGAGGTCGTCGGCGACGGTACGGCGGGCGATGGACAGCAACCACGTGCGTGCCGACGAGCGGGCCTCGAAGCGGTGCAGGCTGCCCAACGCCCGCAGGAAGGTCTCCTGGGTGAGGTCGTCGGCCGATTGTGGATCCGCGCTGAGGTGGGTGACGTAGCGACGTACGTCGCGGTGCAGGGCGCGGACGAAGCGGTCGAGGGCGTCGAGATCGCCCGTGCGCGCCGCGATCGCCAGCTGGGTCGGGGTTTCGTCCGGATGCGCGTCACCCGGTGGGAACAGGTCAGAAGCCATAGTTCGATTCCTTCTGGGATCCAAAGATCCGGCAGCGCATGACAGAGCGCACTGCCGGTGAGCGGAGAGAACCTGCCGAATGGCATGGCTCGACCCGGGCGAGGAGCCGAAGCCGGTCGCGCCCGGGTGATTCGTGCTGTCAGGAAACAGCGGTTCCGCGGGGTGGACCCCTGGAGACGATGGCGTGAGCGAGCAGCCAGTTGCGCAAGGGGGTGGGGGAGTAGCTGTGCCGGATGCGTGGCAGGTGCTCCGTCAGCCGTGGACGGGCGGGCAGCCGCAGCGACAGCCGGAGTTGGCCGGCGACGAACCGCAGGATGGCGAACGCGGCCCGCTCTCCGTAGGCCAGCCACAAGCCGCACAGGAGTGCGGCGAGCAGGTGAGCGACCAGCATGCCGATCGAGCCAGCGCCGGTCAGGTGATGGGCAGCCGGATCGGTCGCTGCCGCCATCGGCATCGCGTCATGTGCCATCGGGTGCAGGTCCGAAGGCAGTCCGGCGGGCTCCGGACGGACGAGTGACTGCGTCATGGAGAACACCGTGTGCAGCGCGGCCTGGATCACGAGAGTTCCGAGAACGACGAACGGTACGCCGCGCTCGCGGTCGGCCACGATCCAGGCAGTGAGCCCGATCCATCCGAAGCACATGGCCAGCGCCCACCACGGAATCGCCGCACCGGACATGAGCACGTGACCGAGCGCCGCGAGCAGCACAGACGTAGCCGCGAACATCCCGGCTCGTGCGACTCGAAATCCCCAGCTCTGCTGCATGGCCGAACCATGGTCGCATCCGCCACCTGTGCCGCACTGAACAGGCTCCATCAGCTCTGTGGTCCACCTCACATCTACCGGGCTGGAACTGATTGCCGTCCCCGACCGACTCCTGCTCTGGATCGTGCAGAAGGAGTGGGCGTGAGCAGAGTAGAAGGCGCTGAGGGCGCAACGGTTGTCGAGGTGGAGGCTCGGCCCGACGGCGGTGCGCGCGGCCGCGGAGCCGGGTTGTTCCGCGCGTTCTGGCGGTGGCACTTCTACGCCGCGTTCCTGGTGATCCCGGTCCTGCTGATTCTGGCGGCGACCGGACTGATCTACCTGTTCCGGTTCCAACTCGAGCCGATGCTGCATGCCGACGTGATGAAGGTCGAGCAGCCCGCCGGGCTGGTCGCTCAGCCGTACTCGGCCCAGCTCGACGCGGTGCGCAGCGCCCTTCCGGACGCGACCGTGGTCTCGATGACCGAACCGTCCGGGCCGGACCGCTCGACGGTGTTCTCCGTCGACACCGCGGCCGGGCCAAGGGATGTGTTCGTCGACCCGTACGAAGGCAAGGTGCTCGGGTCGCTGAACCACGACGCGACGCTGTCCGGCGGCGCGATCCTGCTGCACGGCGAGTTGATGGCGGGCCGCTGGGGCGACTACGTGATCGAGATCGCCGCCTGCTGGGCCATCGTGATGGCGCTGACCGGCTACTACCTGTTCGTCCGCGGACGGGTGGCGCGAGCACGTCGCAGAGCCGCCGGAGCAGCAGGCGCGGTACTTCGATCACGCCACGGCCGGACCGGGGCAGTCCTCGGGATCGGCTTGTTGTTTCTGATCGTGTCGGGGCTGCCGTGGACCGGGTTCTGGGGCGCGAAGACCCAAGAGATCGCGTCCAGCCAAGGTACGTCGTTCTGGGGCGAGGATCCCGGTGCGCTGTCGAACCCGACCTCGACCCTGGACGAGTCCCTGCCGCACAGCCACTCGGTGCCCTGGGGCCTGGGCAAGACCGAGGTGCCGCGCTCGAATCCGTCGGACCGGACCGAGTCGGTGGCCACGATCGACACCGCGATCGAGGTCGGCCGGCGCAACGGGTTGCTGCGTCCGATGACGATCGCACTGCCCGCCGACGACGAGGGTGTGTTCTCGGCGATCGGCTACGCCTTCAACGACCCCGGCAAGGAACGCACGCTCCATGTCGACCAGTACGGCGGCCGCGTGGTGTCGACGTACGGCTACAGCGACTACCCGGCCCTGGCCAAGGTGGTCTCGCAGGGGATCGCCCTGCACGAAGGCAGGCGGCTGGGCACCCTCAACTTCTGGTTGACCGCGATCTTCTGCCTCGGCGTGATCTTCATGTGTGTCAGTGGCCCGTTGATGTGGTGGCGCCGGCGCCCGAAGGGTACGTCGCTCGGTGCGCCCCGTGGCCGGCTTCCGCTCCGCGCAACTCCCGCGCTGGCTGTCCTCGTCATTGCCCTGGCGCTCTTCCTGCCGCTGTTCGGGATCACGCTGCTGGCCGTTCTCGTGCTCGACCAGCTCCTGCTCCGCCGGATCGCAGGCCTGCGAGCATGGTTCAACGTTGCCGGATAGCGACCCACGGAAAGGACAGCCTGGAGAGTGAGGACTTCCGGCGTACCGTTGAGTTGTGGGCGTGGACGAGGTGCTTGCGGCGCATCGTGGCGCTGGGCGGGAGTTCAGCGCCACCGGGGTGCGGAGCTTCGTGCTCGACCACGGATCTGCTGACTCGGAGGCAGTTGTCTGCCTGCACGGCGTACCGGCATCGTCGTTTGTCTACCGGTCGGTGCTGCCCGAGTTGGCCGGCCGCGGGTTCCGGGGGATCGCGTTCGACCTGCCCGGACTGGGCCTGGCTGAGCGGCCGCGCGACTTCGACTACTCCTGGACCGGGCTCGGGCGCTGGGCGGCCGCGGCCCTGGACGAGCTCGGGCTGGACAGGGTCCACCTGATCGTCCATGACATCGGTGGACCGGTCGGCTTCGAGATCGCTGCCGCCGCACCGGATCGCGTTCGCTCGTTGCTGCTGCTCAACACACTCGTTGCCGTCGACACCTTCCGACGGCCGTGGGTGATGGAGCCGTTCGCTCATCACCTCCTCGGCCGGGCATGGCTTACGACCGCGCAGGCGCCGCTGGTGTTCCGCAGCTTGATGAGGAACATCGGAGTCGGTCCTGATGTGCCGACGGAGGTCATCGACGCGTACCTGCGGCTGCTCGTCGGCGATGACTCCGGCCGTGCGTTCCTCCGGATCATGGGTTCGTTCGAGCGGACGCCGGAGAAGCGGCGGCGTTACGAAGGCGTCGTCGGCTCCGACGCGTACCCGGTGGGAGTGCTATGGGGCAGCAAGGACCCGGCGCTTCCACTGCGCACGTACGGCGTCCAGGCCCGTCTCGCCGCCCGCCTCGGTGACATCAAGACGGTCCCGGGCAAGCATTTCTTCCAGGAGGACTTCCCAGCAGAGGTCGCCGCAGCGGCTGCCGCCTTGGCCGAGCGCGCTTCGTAGAAGTGCTGCGTCATCCGGGAGCGTCGCCCTCCTGGCTGATGGTCCGACTCTGCCGGCTGAGGAACTGGACTTCCGACGAGGTCCTGGCGAGCGTCGCCGCGCGGGCGTAGGCCGCTGCGGCCTCCGATCGTCGCCCGAGGCGGTGCAGCATGGAGCCGCGTGCGGCGTGCAGGAGGTGGTAGCCGGCCAACTCGTCGCAAAGCTCGTCGAGCAGGGAAAGTCCGACGGCAGGCCCGTCCCGCTCGGCGACGGCGACGGCACGGTTCAGAGCAACTACGGGTGTTGGCGTCACCGCGAGCAGCCGGTCGTAGAACCGGACGATCGCCGCCCAGTCGGTCTCGTCGTACCGGGGACTCGCGCAGTGCAGCGCCTGAATCGCGGCCTGGATCTGGTACGGACCCAACTGACGGCGACGTATACACGACAGCACGAGCGCCTGACCCTCCGCGATCATCGAACTGTCCCACAGCGACCGGTCCTGGTCCTTGAGGAGAATCAGTTCTGCGGATCCGCCGCGCGCCGGCACTCGCGCCTCGTTCAAGAGCATCAGGGCCAGCAGGCCCAGCACCTCGGGATCATCAGGCATCAGCTTCACCATCAGCCGGGTGAGCCGGATCGCCTCGGCGCGCAGGTCGGACCTCGCAGGGTCGTCGGCGCCGGCGTTGTAGATCAGGTAAAGCACCGAGAGTACGGCGCGTAGCCGACCCGGGAGCTCGGTGGCGCCGGGCACGCGGTACGGGATGCGTGCCGCCTTGATCTTGTACTTCGCCCGAACGAGCCGCTTCGCCATGGCCTCCTCGCTCACCAGGAACGCCGAAGCCACCTCGGCGACCGTGAGTCCCGCGATCAGACGAAGGGTGAGCGCCACCTGGTGCTCCGGCCGGAGGGCCGGGTGGCAGCAGGTGAAGATGAGGCGCAACTGGTCGTCGCGCGGTGGGTCCGTGTCGGAGCCGGAGAGATCCCGGAGCAGGCCGGCCGCGAGCTCTTCGGCGAGCTCGCGGCCCCGGCGGTTTCGCCGTACGACGTCGAGGGCCCGGTGGCGCGCGGTGGTGACGATCCAGCCGGCGGGGTTACGCGGTACGCCGTCGTGCGGCCACCGATCCATCGCGGTCACGAACGCGTCCTGTACCGCGTCCTCGGCGAGCGAGAGGTCACCGAAGAGTCGGGTCAGCGTGGCCACGGCCTGGCCGTGCGCCTCCCGGAAGGCGCGCTCGACGTCGTCCATCGACAGGGCCGGTCAGTGGCCGGCCTGCACCCGGCCGGTCGCCCGGAACGGCCGGACCTCGATCGAGCGATTCGTGGCCTCGACGACCTTCTCTGCCCAGGCCAGAGCCGCGTCGAGGTCCTCGGCGTTGATGATGTAGAAGCCGCCGATGTGCTCCTTGGTCTCGACGAACGGCCCGTCGGTGGTCACCTTGTCGAGGCCGGTGCCGCCGCTCACCACCGTGGCGGCGTCGGGGCCGTGCAGTGCGCCGCCGAACACGAATGCGCCCGCGCTGTCCAGCTCCTCCTCCAGCGCGATCACCCGGCCCATGAAGGCCTGCATCTCCTCCGGCGACGACGGCGCCGGCGCGGCTTGCCCGTCCACCTCGTAGACCGACAGCAGGTACTGATTCATCCGGACTCCTTCGATCAGGCGGGACGGTCCCGCTCGACCTGATGACGAACGGCTGGTCCCCGATCAGGACACCTCAGCCAAGAATCTCAGCAATCTCCGCGCCTGGACGCCCGGTGGCGTCACAAACCGAGCTATCGGTCGGTCTAGGTTTCGAGAGATCGAAGGAGATCCGACGTCATGAATTGGCTGTTCAGGGCAGCGTGCCGGAGCGAAGATCCGGAGCTGTTCTTTCCGATCGGGACGACCGGGCCCGCCGTACAGCAGGTGGAGGCCGCGAAGACGGTGTGCCGGCGGTGTGAGGTGATCGACAGCTGCCTGGAGTGGGCGCTGCGGACCGGGCAGGACGCCGGGGTCTGGGGCGGGCTGTCTGAGCTCGAGCGCCGGGACCTGAAGCGCCGGCGTCGCCACATGGACCCTTCGGACTCGTTGCCCCGGTAGGCGGCAGAGCAAAGCCCGCTTGCCGGCCGGCAAGCGGGCTGCTCTGGTTGGCGGTCAGCCGCAGGCGTAGACGACGGGGACGAGCTCGCCGGAGCTGACGTCGTACCCGGCGGCCGTCCACCGGGTGTTGCGCTCGAAGATGTGCTCCAGAAGGGTGCCCTGGGGGAACGTGATCTTCGTGCCGTCGCTCTTGATGATCACCGACGGGTAGTCGCCGAGTGGGCCGAAGCGGCCTTCGGTGACAGCGTCGCGGGAGCGGTTGAGGTCGACCACTCTGTCCTCGAGCTGCACGATGCTGGTGTTGCCGGTGTTCCACAGCAGGCCGGTGACGTCGTCGATGTCGGTGTCGCCGCCGGCGATCCAACTGCCTTGGATGTCACGTGCCCAAACGCCGGTGTCGTTGATGCCGGGCAGCCGTGCGGGCTCGGCGCTCGACGACTTCCACAGGTAGCTCGTGTGCTGGCCGTCGGGAAGGTAGAGCCGTCCGACGATCAGGCCCTCGTCGGAGATGTCGTCCATGGCGTACAAGGTCTGGTCGCTCGGTACGGCGAGCCGCTGCGGCTGACCGCCCGCCTGCCAGACGAACGGGACGTGCTGGCCGAGCGCCTCGTCCCAGGTGGTGCCGAGGATGTCCTGGTGCTTGTTCATCCCGGTCAGCTGACTGATCTGCAGTGTCGTGGGCGCGAGGATCCGGTACGAGTTGGTCTTGACCGAGTAGATCCAGTGGTCGGTTCGCGTGAAGCTGCTGGTGGAGCCGAGGACGAGTCCACCCTCGATCACCGAGTAGGCAAACGACTCGCCCTCCGCCTGTGAGGCGAGCCAGCGCGGTACTCCGTTCACCCAGAGCACGGCCTGGCCGTGCATGCGACCCTCGCGGTTCGCCTCGCCAAGGATGTAGCGGCCGGACGGATCCGCCGTACGTGTACTTCCCCCAGACGAAATGGCCCCTTCCCCAAGGGGCACGCATGCGAGGTCAGACGCAGGTCCTCCGGAAGAAGTTCGAACTGGCATAGACCGCCAGGAACTCAGTCGGTGTTGACGGTGATCAGGACTTTGCCGACCGTGCTCTGCTCGACAGCGGCGTGTGCGGCGCTCGTGTCTTCGAGGCGGTAGTGGTGCAGGGGGAGTCCGGCGTCTTCGCCGACCCGGTACGCGCCGTCGGTGATCGCCTGGTTGATGTCAGCGGCGGCGCTCGCGATCCAGCCCCAGCCGACGGTGTACAGCAGGACGAACTGGTAGCGCACGTTCAGTCCCATGTTTCGCCGTACGTCGAGATCGAACGGCCGGCCGCCGTCGTTCGCGTAGATCGCGATCGTCCCACGGGTCCGCAGGACTGCCAGGTCCAGCTCGGAGTTGGCGCCGGCAGCGACCTCGACCACCAGGTCGACGCCGTCCGGGGCGACCGCCTTGACCGCGTCGGTCGCGTCGGGGGAGCGGTAGTTGACGACGTGGTGCGCTCCGGCGGCAGTCGCGAGCCGCGCTTTGGCTTCCTGGCTGACGGTCGAGATCACGTTCGCACCGGCCCAGCGGGCGAGCTGGATCGCTGCGTTGCCCACAGCACCGGCTCCGCCGGCGACAAGTACTGTCCGGCCTGTCAGCGCCCCGGGCGCCAGCCGGGCTGGACCATCTTCGCCGACCGTCAGTGCGCGATGGGCTGTGAGAGCGGGGATGCCCGTGCTGGCCCCGAGATCGAAGGACGCGCCCGGAGGTAGTGGGAAGACCCGGTCGGCCGGCAGGGCCGTGAACTCCTGCGCTGTGCCGCTGGCCGGACGACCGTCGCCGGCCAGGGTGACCCAGACGTGGTCGCCGACGCTCAGGCCGTCGACACCGGCGCCGAGTTGGTCGACCACTCCGGCGCCGTCGTGATTGGGGACCGTTGCCTCCGCCACGTCACCGCCACTTCGCGACTTCCAGTCCGTCGGGTTCACGCCGGAGACCATCACGCGTACGCGGACCTCGCCGTACCCGGGCTCTGGGATCGGCGCCTCGACCAGCTCCAGTACGGACGGATCGCCGGCGCGCGTGTAGCGGATCCTTCTCATGCGATGGTCTCCTAGGTTGAATCAGCCGAAGGTGAAGGCATAAGCGCGGACGCCCGGCCTGGCGAAGGTGATCTCGAAGTTGCGATCGGCGACCACGTCCGGCTGGCGGAGGAGTTGGTACAGCCGCGGCCGGTCGAGGGTGCCATCGCCATGGGCGTCGACATCTGTGCCGTGAGCGGCGACCGGAGGCTGTCCGTCGATTCGCACCTGGAAGCCAATCGGGTCGCTCGACTCCAGCACCAAGTGGAGATCGCGGGCGTGGAATCGGCAGGAGAGACGGCCCTGAGGCTCGTTGAGCACCACGGACTCTCTGGTCATCGTCCAGTCACCTGACAACGCCCACTGGTTGAGCTGCAGGCGCTCGGGCGCGGCGTAGGTGTGCTGGCGGCCGAGTACGGCGCCGTCCTTCGACGCGAAGTTCTCGGTGCGCGCGAAGCCCAGGTAGTTCTCCGGTGACCAGAGGTTCTGCCAGTCCGCTTGGACTTCGACGCCGGTGCCTTGGGCCTCGACGGGGTCCGGGCCGAATCCGCCGGCGCCGGTCTCGGCGAGCAGGCGCTGGATGACCGCCTCCATCTCCTCGTAGCCGCCTTCGCCGAACTGGTGGTGGCGAATCGTCCCGTCGGCGTCGGCGACGTACGCGGCCGGCCAGTAGTGGTTCTCGAAGGCCGTCCAGATGGCGTAGTCGTTGTCCACCACGACCGGGTAGTCGACCCGAAGCTCGTCGATCGCCGGCCGGACGTTGCGGAGGTCCTGCTCGAAGCCGAACTCGGGGGTGTGAACGCCGACGACGACCAGCCCGTGGCCGCCGTACCTCTCGATCCAGGCCCGGAGATAGGGGAGCGTCCGCAACCAGTTGATGCAGGTGTAGGTCCAGAAGTCGACCAGTACGACGCGGCCGCGCAGCCCGGCCGCGGTGAGCGGGGGCGAGTTGATCCACTCGGTCGCTCGTCCGAGTGCCTCCAGCGGAGTACGGCGAGGTGCTCCCGCTCCCGTCGCGTTCACGACGATCCCCTCCCTCGGACACCTGAGTACCCACTGCCACACTCGCACAGAATTGATCGAATGTCGGACAGGTCTTGTGTGCGGGACTGCGGTCCGGACCATGGATGACATGGACAGGTCAGATGAGGAGCGTGCGATCGGAGAAGTGGTCGATCGCCTGGCCAAGCAGTTTCCGGGGGTGCCCGCAGCGGAAGTTGCGCAGGCCGTGAACCAGTCCCGCCCCGAGTTCGAAGAGGTCCCGATCCGGGACTTCGTGCCGCTGTTCGTGGAAAGGGGCGCCAAGGCGCGACTGCGCGAGCTGGCATAGTCACGATTCGTCCACGGCTCGGCCGAACCGCTTGTCTGCCGGCAGGTGGTTTGGCGACGCTTGCTCCCTCGGGTGGCTCGGACCGGAGAGGACCAGAGTGTCAGAGAGCGCGGAAGACTCCCTGCAGCGCGGCGTTGCGGCGCGCGGTCGACGTACTGCGGCACCGTCCGGCCGACGAGGTCGCGGCGAAGGGGCTCGTGGCCGAGTTCCACGAGCTGCGAGCGCTGATGTCGACGATGGCCTTGTTGATGACGTCGTTCAGCCTGTCCCGCTACGCCCGGCTCATCCGCCCCCAGCGGCCGACGACCGCCGGCGTCCTCACGGAGGCCGACGCCGACCTGATCGCCGCCTCCGACCACCTCGACCAGGCCGCCGGCCGCCTCACCGCCGCCCGCCAGAAGCTGGACTCCCTGCACTGACGTCAGGTGATGCAGTGGACCGTGGCGGTCCGGACCGGGGATGTCGGTGGACTCTCAGATGCCGAGGCTCTTGCCGTCGGTGATCTGCGCGGCCGGCGGTGCCTTGGGTTCCTTGATCTGGTTGTACTCGCTGAAGGTGAAGGTCATGCGCTCGGAACGAGACTTGCCAGGCTGGTCCAGGCGGATGGGGCGGGCATTGGTGGCATCGACCCACAGTGTGTTTCCCTGGGCGTCCACGAGGCCGATGCACGGGATGCCTCCAACGGTCTTCGTCCCGGCCTTCCGTGACCCGACGGCGTGGTCGAACAGGTCGAAAAACAGGGCGGACTTGCGGACGAAGGTCGTCAGTTGGCCGAATTTCTCGTCGGTCAGCGCGACCTTGAGCCATTTGCCGCGCATCATCTCGATGACCATGTCGGCCTCTTTCTTCGGCTTGGTGTTCTGCCGCCAGTAGGCGTCGCTGGCCTGCAGGTAGACGGTTCTGCCGATGATGCGAATCTTGAGCCGTGCGCCGTTGATGGTGAGAGTGCCGGAAGCGGCGGTCCTGGTGAGTCCGAGATCGAACGTCAACGGCCTGCCGTCGTCAGTCGTCATCGTGGCTCGGACCCGTACGCCGACGGCCGCTTCGGCCGCGGACTCCGCCTTTTCGGCTAGCTGATCGGCCGTCAGAGCGTCGAGTCTCGTGGCCGGCTTCGACGGAGTCGCGGAGGTCGATGGTCCGGCCTTGCCCGCAATGGTGGGCGGCGTACCTGTGGGCTGAGATTCGCTGCAACCTGCGACGAGGACGGTCATCAGGACCGACGTGGTGATCAAACGTCTGCTGAACATGGCAATTCCCCCCTGCTGAGGCGCCGGGTCGCGCCTCTTATCACGCACGATGAGCCGCGCGCTGAAATAGTTGCCCGATTGTGCGTTGCCCTTCTGCAAATGCGACGGTGCGATCAGGAAAGCAATTTCCGGTCGCGCCGCGTGCTGGACCGGGCACTGGAAATGATCACCGAGGATCTATAACCGCGACGCCCTGGAAGGCATCTAGGTGGGTATATCCGAAGGGGGGAACATCATGAAGACGTTCCGCAGACCGATCCGAACCGCGCTCGCCGTCCTGGCCGTCGCCGCCGTCCCGGTGGGCGCGGTCGGTGTGCCGAGCTTCGCCGGGACCGCCGCAAGCGGGGCTGCGGCGAGCGAGGCCGCCGCCGGTGGATGCCGGGTCCATCGTCTCCCGCAGCCGGCGCTGCCCGGGGACAGTGTCGTGACGGGCGGCGATCCGTCTGGCCGGTACCTGATCGGCGCGCGATGGACCACGCCCGAGGAGGGGACCCCGCTGCTGTGGATCGACCGGCGGCTGCGTGAGCTGCGGACGCCGTACGAGCGGGCGCTGATCAAGGACGTGAACGCGTCGGGTGTGTTGGTCGGGGCCGGGTCGCGCGGTGCTTGGCGATACCAGGATGGACGGTTCACCACCCTGGCGAGCCTGCGTCCCGGTTACGTGACCGACGCGGTGGCGATCAACGCCCGTGGCGACATCCTGGGGATCTCGCATGATCCCGCCACCTTCGAGGCCCATGTCTTGGTTTGGCCGGCTGGGCAGCCGGACAGGCCGCGGGAGCTGACCCCGCCGCCCGGTGCGAGCTCCGATCACCTGTACGCCGTGGACATCGACGACGACGGGACCGTGGTCGGGGGCTCGTACTCCCCGATGACGGTGGGCTACATCTGGCCGCGCGGGGGCGCTGCCCGGGTGCTTCACGGGCCGGCCGACGAGCCGCACGTGTACACCTGGAAGATTCGCGGCGGATGGATCGCCGGCGGCCTGATCGGCGCTGACGGCGAGATCCCGGCCGCCTGGCGGTCCCGTGGACGAGCGGCCAACGTGCTCGGCGTCGTAGGTCGCGCGCGGGCGGTCAACCGGCACGGTGACCTGGCGGTGTCCGGAGCCGAGCTCCCGGCCGCCATCGCCCACCATGGCGGCCGGATCGTCCCGCTGCCCGGCGTCGACGGGCCTGATCGCGGCGCGGTGGTCACACTCAGCGACAGTGGTGTTGCGGCCGGCTGGCTCATCGACGGCCCACGCGCCCGTCCGGTGCTCTGGCTGGGCTGCTGAGCTCCTTCAGGCTGCCAGTGGCAACCACCCCGGCGCGCTCGCCGCCGGGGTGGTTGCTACAAGCAGCGTCATTCGACCGTCCGTACGATTACCGCTCCGTAAAGTGAATAACTCGCGCTTGTCCGTGCATTCCTGGCAGCATTCCCTTCGCAGGGCCGACCGAGCAACCGGGGAGCTTGCCACGATGTCACGGGCCAGACGAGCGTTACCGCACGGGAACGGCTGGAGCGGCGGGCTTTTGCTCGCGGCGGGATTTGTCGGAGCCGCCGTCGTGGTCGTGGTCGTGGGCGCACAGCTTCAGGCTGGTGGTGAACCAGGAACTGGTCCGCCGCCTTCGACCTTCCTGCCGGGAACCGTGTCGTCGGCTTCCGGGACGCTTCCGGCGTCCGATGAGACCGGTCCGGCCGGTGCCTGTGCGACCCAGGTTGCCGCTGCTGAAGCGGTGGTGAAATCCGCGCGAATTGCGGCCGGGCACTGGCGGGAGCATGTCCAGGCCCGTACGGATCTCATGGCCGGGAAGAACACCGAAGAGACGACCAAAGCGATCTGGAAGCGGACTCGGCTTGCCGGACCGGCTGATGTCGCTCAACTTGCCACGGTCACGGCCACGTACGACAAGGTCGTCCGGGGGTGCGAGGGACTGACCAGCCCGGAGGCGGTCGCCTGCGCCCAGCGGCTGACCACGCTCCAGGCAGCCGCGGCCAGCGGGCGAGCTGCGGCCGGCGACTGGGCCGCTCATCTCGAGATGATGAGAGCCCACGCGGACGGCGACTTCGGCGCCGAACATGCTCAGGAAATGTGGGTCACGGCCTGGGAGAACGCGGCGAGAAACCTCAACGCGTTCGCGCGGGCCGACGCGGCCTTGGCAAGCGCTCCGGCCTGCCTGCCGTGACGAGCCGCTGAAGGACAGCGCGGTGTCGTGCCATCATCGAACGATGGACGTTGCGGTGATCAACCAATTGGCTGCCGACCTGCTGGTGAAGGCAGGGTCTGCCGACAGCGGGCGCAGTTCGGTGACTGTCTACAGCAGGTCCGGCGCG
Organism: Kribbella sp. NPDC050470; assembly: GCF_044458365.1. Lineage (NCBI taxonomy): Bacteria > Bacillati > Actinomycetota > Actinomycetes > Propionibacteriales > Kribbellaceae > Kribbella > Kribbella sp. NPDC050470. The sequence goes on from NZ_JBITHV010000008.1 coordinate 255,710, forward strand.
CGGCTCCGGCAAACGCTCATGGCGCTGGCCGCGGGCCGGATGATGGGCGAGCACAAGAGTCCCGGGGACGCTTCGCTGCTCTGCCTGCAGGGTCGCGTCCTGGTCCACGCCGGCGAGGCGGAGGTCGAACTCGGTCCGGGTGGCCTGGTCGCCGTACCTCCGCAACGTCACGACATCGAAGCCCTGGAGCCGTCCGTCCTCTTGCTGTCGGTTGCCTTGCACTGACGGCGGGCGGTCTCGTGGAAGGCGGGCAGGGCGGGATTGGTGTTGTCCGCGGACCAGGCGAGTTGCAGGGTGAGCTCGTGGCCGGTGATGGGGACGAAGCGGACGCCGGCCATTGACACCGCTGCGTAGGAGGAGGCGACGGCGGTGACGCCGAGGCCCGCCGCGACGAGGCCGAGTGCGGAGATTCCGCTGGCCTCTTGGACGATGTCCGGGCTGAACCCGGCTGCGCGGCAGGCCGCGATGAACTCGTCGTACGCGAAGACGGACCGGTGCCGCGGGAAGAACACGAACGGCTCGCCGGCGAGCTCGGACAGGGCGATCCGGTCACGGTCGGCCAGTCGGTGATCCAGCGGTACGCCGGCCAGTAGCGGCTCGGTGAGCAGTGTCTCGAGATGTATGCCTGGCGGTGCCGCGGAGGCACGTACGAACCCGGCATCTATGCGCCCGGCGGTGAGCGCCGCCAGTTGCTCGTCGTCGAAGCTCTCGCTGATCCGGAAGCCGATCTCGGGGTGCGCGTTCCGGTGTGCCCGGATGATCGCGGGCAGCAGTGCCGGTGCGACCGACGGAAGGATCGCGACGGTCAGCTCGCCCCAGTCGCCTTCGGCAGCGAGCCGGGCCAGCCGTACGGCGCGATCGGACTCGGTCAGCGCCCGGCGAGCCTGCTCGAGCACTGCTTGACCGGCCCGGCTGAGCGCGACCCGCCGACTGGTGCGGTCGAACAGCCGGACCCCGAGGATCCGTTCGAGGTCGCGGATCTGCCGGGACAGCGCCGGCTGGGTGACGCGCAGGCGCTCTGCGGCGCGGCCGTAGTGGAGTTCGTCCGCCACTGTGGCGAACGACCGCCACAAGCGGGCATCCACATCCATGCAGCCACGTTATCAATCACGAACCAATAGGCCTTGGACATCATCGATGGATCCCGGTTGGCTGGAACCCATGACATCAGACACCCGCAGGCTGATCGCCGATCCGGAGGCCCAGACGGCGATCTGGTTCCTGGGCGTGCTGTCCCAGGTGCGCGTGAGCGGCGAACAGACCGGCGGAGCCTTCTCGCTGACCGACAACCTGGCCCGGCGCGGGGACGCCAGCCCGGTCCATGTCCACGAACGTGACGACGAGATGTTCCTCGTGCTCGATGGTGAGCTGCGGGTCCTCGTCGGCGATTCCGAGCACACGGCAGGTCCTGGCACCGCCGCTGTGCTGCCGAGACGCGTGAGCCACGCGTACGTCGTCACCTCGACGACGGCACGGTTCCTGTCCCTGCACACGCCCGCCGGGTTCGAGCAATTCGCCGCTGAGGTCGGCCGGCCCGCTCCGGCGCTCACGCTGCCGCCCGAGCCCGTGCAGCGGCCGGACTTCGCCGTACTCGCGAAGACGGCTGCTCGGCACGGCATCGCCCTGCTGGGTCCGCCACCTCGGCCGTCCTGGTAACTGCGCTCACCAATATCGGCGAACGCCAGGAACAACCGCGCCCCGATCCACCGCCTATCGGCAACACCTGTGCGCTGCGGGGGTATTCGCGGGGGCTGTCGTTTGTTGGGTGTGGGGGCGGGTACCGCATGGGCAAATCAGCGGCGTAGAACGACGCACATCGCCGCCCGTGATCCGCTGGGGAGATCCGCCGGGCTGATCGAAGGGAAGCGGAACGATGGATCTCACCCAGTCGTGGAACGACGCGGTCGGCGCAGTGATCAACTTCTTGCCGAAGTTCGCCCTGTTCCTGGTCATCCTGCTGATCGGATGGCTAATTGCCAAGGCGCTGCGCAAGGTCGTCGAGGTGGTGCTCACCCGGGTCGGCTTCGACCGAGCGGTCGAACGTGGCGGCGTGGGCCGGGCGCTAGCGCAGTCGAAGTACGACGCCAGTGGCCTGATCGCGGCGCTGGTCTACTACGCGGTCCTGCTGATCGCTCTGCAGTTCGCCTTCGGCGTCTTCGGTCCGAACCCGGTCAGCGACCTGCTCGCAGCGATCGTCGGATGGCTGCCGCGGGCGGTCGTCGCGATCGTGATCGTCGTGGTCGCCGCCGCGGTCGCCAACGCGCTGCGCGACCTCGTCGGCAGCGCACTGTCGGCCCTGAGCTACGGGCAACTGGTGGCGAAAGCGGTTCAGATCTTCGTCATCGCGCTGGGAATCATCGCGGCCCTCAACCAGATCGGTGTGGCCACCACGGTGACGACGCCGGTCCTGATCGCGGTCCTGGCCACCGTCGGTGGCGTCATCGTCGTCGGCATGGGGGGCGGGCTGGTACGCCCGATGCAGCAACGGTGGGAACGCTGGCTGAACCGTGCCGAGCAGGACTTCCCGAACGCGCGCGCCCGCGACGAGGCCTACCAGCGCGGCCGTGAGGACGCCGAGCGCAGCCAGTACCCGCGCGAGCCGAGTGAGCCGAGTGAGCCGTCGGCCGGGATGAGCGTCGGACTCGAAGGCGAACGACCCCGGCCGTCCACGAACCCGCCGCCGACATCGCGGGGAATCTGATCAGCGCGGCGCGGACGCCATACTCACCGCGGCCAGCAGCCGGATCGTCACCCAGTCCAGGGTGGTCCCGCCTGTCCAGCCACGCTCGACCGCGACGTCGTGTACGCCGTTGGCGTACGCAGCCAACTCGACCGGGCCGGAGCGGCCCGCGGTGAGTCCGAGGATGTCGCGGATCGCGGCCGCATGCTGGTCGATGGCGGCTTGAAGCGCCGGCGCGAAGGGGTTCAGTTCCGGCATGATCCGGTCGCGCAGCGCGGCCAGTTCTCGTCTGGCCCTGGCATCCTGCAAAGCCCGCACCCAAGTCACCCCAGCAGGCTACGGATCCACTCCCGCGCCCGGGAAGCCGTGTTCGGCTGACTGGCTCCCCGGACGCTGTGTTGCCCGTTATCCGGTCAATTCTGCGGGCCTCGATCCCAACGAGGTCAGGACAGGGTGATCAGGCGGGAGCCGTGGGCTGGGACTGACTTGGCGGTCCAGGACTTGTTGTGCCTGCCCAGATCGCGGTGGTCGACCAGGTCGCGGACCTTCTTGCTGCCGTGTACGGCGAGTTGCTGCCAGGAGACCGTGATGTCGGCGGGCTGGTCTCCGAGGTTGTAGACGGCGACGGCAAGGCGGCCGTCGGGCAGGCGCTTCTTCCAGACCTGCAGGGTTCCGGCGGTGACCTGGGTGGGGATCACGCCGGCCTGGTCGACGGCGATCACTTCGCGGTTGGTGAGGATCGAGACGGCCTTGTCGTCGATGTTCGAGAGGTCGCCGCCGACGTACAGGGGTGAGGAGGCCATCGACCAGAACGTCATCACGCTCTGCCGTTCCACGTCGGTGATGCCGTCCTGGATCCCGGCGCCGGTGTTGTTGTTGATCGGCATCGAGTCGAGGTCCGGCCAGTAGTTCGGCTCGACCACGTCGAGCCACTTCGGCAGGTCCTCCCACCGGTTGTCGACCGAGCTCGTCCAGGTCGACACGGTGTTGCAGTAGCACTCGACGTCGGTGTCGACGCGGACGCTGTTCGCCCACGGCCGCAGGCCCTCGCCCGCCTCGCGCGGAATCGGCCAGGCGCTCGCGGTCAGCCACATCTTGCGGCCGCTCTGGTCGATCGCCTTCGACCAGGCCTCGATGTCGGGGATGTTGTCGGTGGTGACGCCGTCGACCTTGACGAAGTCGACACCCCAGGACGCGAACCGGTCCGCGATCGAGTCGAAGTACGCCTGCGCGCACGGTTTGGTGAAGTCGATCTTCCAGTCGCCGCCCCACATGTTGGTCGGCGTCAGCGGCATCACGGTGATGTCCTGGGTCGTGCAGTCGGTACCGACGATCGGGGCGTTCTTGTCGTAGATCGCCTTCTGCAGGCCGGCGCCGCCGTACAGACCGAGCTTGAGGCCCTTGCCGTGGACGTACCGGGCCAGGCTGGCGATGCCGTTCGGGAACCGCTCGGGGTCGGCCTCGGGGATGCCGTTGGCGTCCGTGCGGAACTGCCACTCCCAGTTGGCGTTCCAACCCGCGTCGAGGTTCACGTTGGTGTACCCGGCTCGCTTCAGGTTCGCCGCCATCGAGTCGGCGGTCGCCTTGATGTGCTCCTCGGTCAGCCACTTCGTGCCGTAGTCGGGATGAGTCGACGACTGCACACTCCAGCTGCTCCACCCCATGAACGGCTTCACACTGAAGTCACTCTTGGCCTGCGCCGGCACCACCCCGGCAGTCAGAGCCAGTGGTACGGCGGTCACCAGCGCAAGCACACGGCGGACGAGACGAACGGTGATCATGACGGGGCACCTTCCGTAGCGGGGCGTGCCCGGTACCGTACGGCGGGTTAATTCACCCCGTCAAGTATCAGTCCATCCCTACCGGTGCCACTGCCGGAGTCAGGAACTCGACGGCACGGTCGGTCCACCCGGCGCGCGGCGACCCGAATCTGAGGACCTCCGCGAGATAGCTGCCGACCAACATGCCGAGCACCGTGTCGGGATCGACGGTCTCGCGGAGCCTGCCTGTGCTGATGTCGAGGTTCATCAGGTCGGCGAGTGCGCCCATCCGGGTCGCCAGACGTGCGCGTACGGCGGCGGTGAACACCGGATCGCTGTCGGCGATGACGGCTGCGGCGCCACCCGGACCGAGCCGGTTCTCCAGGATGTCGCTGATCCGGTCCAGAACCCAGCGCAGTTTCTCGGCGACCGGGAGGTCGGGCGCCAGGGGAGCCGGGTCGATGAGGTGTTCGAGGACGGTGGTCATCAGCTCGTCCCGGCTGCGGTACCGGCGGTAGATCGTCGTACGGGCGACACCGGATCGAGCCGCTGTGGCGTCGATGTTGACCGCGGCCGGCCCCTTCTCCTTCAGCAGCTCCATTGCCGCTTCGATGATGCGCTGGTCGGTCGACTCGAGCCGGGGCCGGCCGCGGTTGGAGCTGCTGTGAGGCATGGGGCCCAGTCTGCCGGGAATAGATCCGCATCCATTTACGCTACATCATCTGTAGCGTAAATCTTTCGTGCAAGAGGAGGAACATCATGATCGGCAGTAACCTCCGCGGCTCCATCGGGAGCGTGCCGGAGCGTGGCATCCCGGACGAGGTCGACGTGGCAGTCGTCGGTTCCGGCGGAGCCGGGTTGATGGCGGCGCTGGCCGCCGCGAAGGAGGGAGCGCGGGTTCTCGTCGTGGAGTCACGGGAGATCGTCGGTGGCGCCACCGGGATCTCTGCGGGCGCGGCGTGGATCCCCAACCACGGCTTCTCGACCGGCGACCTGCAGGTCGACGACGACCTCGACCAGGCTCGGCGTTATCTCTACGGCGAGGGCCGGGACAACGTTCTCGACCACGACCTGGTGGAGCAGTTCCTGCAGACAGGGCCGCAGGTCGCCCGGTTCATCGAAGAGCACACCTCCTTCGGGTGGATCCCGGCGATCTGGCCGGACTACCGCTCCGACATCGACGGCGCGTCGGTCGGCCGGGCCCTCTTTCCCGGCCCCTACTCGCCCGAAGGTCTGGGTGAGGCTGCGAAGTTCGTGCGGCCGGCCCTGACGACGGGCATGGCCAAGAATCCGCTCCCGTTCTGGTTGCTGGGTGGGATCGGCAGCGAGGACGTCTGGCTCGCCGGGCCGGCGTTGGTCGGAGCCCTGCTCGAGGCAGGCCTGCGCAACGGTGTCGACGTACGCGTGGAGGCTCCTGTGGTGCGGCTCGTCACAGACGAATCGGGGGTGCGGGGCGTGGTGGTCCGAGCCGATAGCGTCGAGCACACGGTGCGTGCCACCAAGGGGGTCGTGCTGGCCAGCGGCGGGTTCGAGAGCTCGCCCGAGGTCACCGGAACCTACCTCGGCGCGCCTTTCGGCGTTCAGGTCTCGCCAAAGGGTCATGACGGCATTGCGATGCAGTTGGCTGAGGAGGTCGGCGCTGATCTGACCGGGGTGGAGGACGCCTGGTGGATGCCCGGGGTGCAGTTGCCCGGCGAAGAACTGGAGGGCCGCCCACTCAGTCGGGTGTTCCTGGGGGAGCGGGCGCTGCCGCACAGCATCATGGTGAACCGCAAGGGCGACCGCTTCGCCAACGAGGCCCTTCCGTACGACCAGCTCGGGAAGATCATGCGAGCGGTCGACCCGGAGACGGGCGCCATGCCGAACGCCACGGCCTGGCTGATCTTCGACCAGAACTACTGGACGAAGTTCGGGATCTTCGGCATCACCCCGGGCGGAGACGTGCCCGACTACCTCCATCGCGCCGACACGCTGTCCGAGTTGGCAACCGAGATCGGGGTCGATGAGGTGGGGCTGCTCCGCACCGTCGACCAGTTCAACCCGCAGGCCGCACGCGCTCGCGACCCGCAGTTCAACCGCGGTGGCACGCTGTTCGACCGTTACTTCGGCGCCTTCTATCCCCGGCTGGGCAAGAACTCGCCGGACGCACGGTTCCCCGCTGCCACCGCAAAGGCCCGGCTGGCCATCGCGGCACTCATCGGGCCGGTTGTCAGCAAGCTCGCGGGACGGGTGGCGAAGAACAACGACCCTGAACGCGTGCGTTCCCTCGTGGTCGGGCCGCTGGCGAAGATCATCCGGCGCGTACTGAAGAGTCCGAAGTCGAGCGTGCTGGGACCGGTCGACACCGCCCCGTACTACGCGCTCAAGGTCGAAGCCAGTGCGCTCGGCACCGTGGGTGGTCCGAAGACCGACGCGCTCGGGCGCGCGCTGAACACCGAGGGCGAGGCCATTCCGGGCCTGTACGCCGCCGGCAACGCAGGAGGCGCACCCACGAAGGGGTTCTACGGCGGAGCTGGAGGCACCATCTCGCTCGGGCTGGTCTTCGGCTACCTGGCGGGACGCGAAGCGGCGCAGCAGAGGAGCACGCGATGAGTGCGATCGACCTGGTGATGCTGGCCGTGATCGGGGTGCTGACACCCATCATCTGCTTCGGCGGCATCGGCTTGGCCTACCGAACGCAGCAGCGCGCCCCGACCAAGAAGCCCCGCAAGACGCCGGCGAGAAGATCTCCGGGACCGGCGGCTTCGCCCTCGTCTGATCGGTCCCCATGATGAGGGCTGCAGGGGTCGGGTATGTAGGGCCGATGTGCCCTATTGCGGCGGCGCTTGTTGGGGGCACTGTGAAGACGTGGCTGGGAAGAGATGGGACGAGCTGAGTCCCAGGATGCGCCGCGTCGTCATCGCCGCGGGTGCGTTTGACAGTGTGTTGAAGATCGCCGCGCTGGCCGATCTGGCACGGCGGTCGCCTGCCGAGGTGCGGGGGTCGAAGGTGCGCTGGGCGGTCGCGATCACGTTGACCAACTCGGTCGGCGCGGTGCCGATCGCCTACTTCACCTACGGCCGCCGCCGCTCGTTCCCTCAGGTCCATCGGTAGCAGGGAGGTGAGACGCCGTGACCACCAGAACAGAGAGCCGTTCGACTCAAGCGAGCGGCGCGGGGGTGCGACGGACTGCCCTGATGTTGTGGTCAACCGTCGTACTTGCTCTGGGCATCGTGCTCGCGTCGGCGTACGGCCTGTTCGCTGCCGAGCCGTATCGGGATCTCCCGGAAGCGACCGTGCTGGGCGCCAAGGCACAGGACGTCTGCAGCATCGTGGTTGCCGGCCTGCTGGTCTACTTGGTCCGTCGCCGCTACATCTCGCCGCGGGTCCATCTCGTCCGGCTCGGCCTCCTGGCGTACGTCGTCTACAGCTACGCGATCTATCTGACCGGCGTCCCGATGAACCGCGTGTTCCTCGTGTACGTCGTGATCGAGTCGCTGGCCGGAGCCGCGCTCCTCGACGGGCTGTTGCGGTTGCGCGGTACGGCGTGGTCGCGGGTCGGATCGCGGCGCCTCGAGCGCGGGACCGGGTGGATGCTGGTCGTCGTTGCGATCCTGTTCGCGCTGCTGTGGCTCTCGACATTGGCGCCGTACGCCGCCGGCGGGAGTGCTCCTGAGCCCGAGGGAGTCGGAGGTACGCCGTACCCGGTCTTCGTGCTCGACCTGGTGGTCGTGCTGCCGTGCATCGCTGCCGTTGGCCTGATGCTGCTACGCGGTCGCGCCGTCGCCGGCCCATTGGCGGTGGTGGTGCTGATCAAGATCGTCACGCTGTTCACCGCACTGTGGGCAGGCATGGTCGCGGTCCTGGTCACGGGAGAGACGTTTGATCTCGGACCCGACGCCGGGCCGTCGGCGGTGCTGCTCGTGGTGAGCGGTTGGCTGGCTCTGCGGTGGATTCGCGTCTTGCGCGCCGACGAACGTGAGTTCCTCCGCCCGAGCCTGTGGGAGAGCTAGCCGCTACGGGCGGGAGCGGGGGCGGGTGTCTCGGGTGCGGTAAACGATGTAGGGACGGAAGAGGTAGCCGACGGGGGCACTGAAGGCGTGGACGAGGCGGGTGAAGGGCCAGATCGCGAAGAGGAGCAGGCCGATCAGCGTGTGCAGCTGGAACGCGAACGGGGCGTGTTCCATCGCCTCGACGTCCGGCTGCAGCACGAAGAGCGAGCGGAACCACGGCGAGACGGTTTCCCGGTAGTTGTGCTCCGCGCCGACGGCGCCTGAGCCGAGCAGAGTTGTCGCGAGCCCGGCAACGATCGCCGCCACCAGGACGACGTACATGGTCTTGTCGTTCTTGGTCGTGGCCATGAAGACCGGCCCCTGGGTGCGCCTGCGGTAGACCAGCAGGACTACGCCGACGAGCGTGCAGACACCCGCCACGCCGCCGAGCACCAGCGCCTGAATGTGGTAGCCGTGCTCGCTGAGACCGGCGGCGGAGGTCCAGGACTCCGGGATCACCAGCCCGATCAGGTGGCCGATGATGACGACCAGGATGCCGAAGTGGAACAGCGGGCTGGCGATTCGCAGCAGCCGGCTTTCGTAGAGCTGGCTGGACCGCGTCGTCCAGCCGAACTTGTCGTACCGGTACCGCCAGATCGTCCCGACCACCAGCACAGCGATGGTCACGTAGGGCAGGATCACCCACAGCACAGTGCTCATCGCGGTCCTCCAGTCGGGTACGGTTCGAGGCCGACGCGTTCCTGCGGCGGTCCTTCGGCGGCGATCCGGCGCGCCGCGAGCAGCACGTCGGGTCCCGACGGGGGAAGGGTCGCGAGCACCGTCTCGACGAGTTGCGCGTACGGCGACCGATGCCGATGCAACGCGTCCTTCAGCAGCTCCAGTGCAGCGCGGTGCTGCGTAAGCAACGCCACCCCAGCCTTGGCGTCACCGGTCGCGGCGAACTCGAGTACGACGCTGAGGTGATCCGGCAGCTCGTCATCCGGTGGTGTCAGGCCTGCCGCGCGATAGATATCCTTGAAACCGACAAGTGCCTTGCCACGTTCACGGGTGTCTCCGTGGGTCCACCAGGTCAGGTAGAGGCAGCATCGTGGCCGCAGATCGAACGTCGCCACATAGTCGCGTTGGGCGGCGGCCGGCGTGGACGCCGCAAGGTGCTCGGCGAACGAGCGCAACGGCGCGCCGACATCGGCGGGCAGCGTCGAGAGCGCATCGGTGATCATCGGGAGTCGATCGAACAACTCCTCATCGGGGTAGGCGAGCAACAGCGAGGCTGCCTTGTGCGCGACCGCGGTGGTCTGCCGGCTCATTGCTCATCGCCTTCCCGCCGGGGCGGGAACAGACCGGCCGGAGTTCCCTGTCCGTCCCAGTTGAGCAGGTTGACCCGCCGTGAGACCGTCTCCGGACTCGCTGCCTGGTCGTCGGTCTGCCGATGCCGCAATGCGTGGAACGTCTCGACGGCCACCGGCACCGGACGGCCGGATGCCTCGCCGAACGGCTTCGATCCGGTGAGGTACATCCCCGGCCCGCCGTCGTAGTCCAGCGAGCAGCCGATCTCCTCCAGCTGCCGCCCGGTCTCCTCGTACGCGGTGGGGATCACGTACCGGTCGTCGTACTTGGCGATCGCGAGCAGCCGGTACATCGCCGAGATGCTCGCCTCCGTCATCCCGACGCCGGCCGGGATCTCCGGCCGGGCCGGGCGGCCGAGGTTCAGGTCGCGCTGGTACGAGCGCATCGCGGCGAGCCGGCGCAGTACGCCGTCCACCACGGCGGTGTCGCCGGCGGTGAACAACTCGGCGAGGTACTCGATCGGGATCCGCAGCGACTCGATGGCGCCGAACAGGTTGCCGGCCTCCTCGGCGTCGTGCCCGGTCTCGCGGAGCGCGTCCACGACCGGCGACAGCGGCGGGATGTACCAGACCATCGGCATGGTGCGGTACTCCGGATGCAGTGGCAGGGCGACCTTGTACTCCTTGGCGAGCTTGTAGACCGGCGACCGCTGTGCCGCCTCGATCCACTCCGCGCTGATCCCTTCCTGTTCCGCGGCGCGGATCACCGACGGGTCATGCGGATCGAGCAGGACGTCGAGCTGGGCGGCGTACAGGTCCTTCGGGTCCTGCACCGAGGCGGCCGCGAGTACGGCGTCGGCGTCGTACAGGAGCAGGCCGAGGTAGCGCAGCCGGCCGACACAGGTCTCCGAGCAGACCGTGGGCAGGCCGACCTCGACGCGCGGGTAGCAGAACGTGCACTTCTCGGCCTTGCCGGTCTTGTGGTTGAAGTACACCTTCTTGTACGGGCAGCCCGACACACACATCCGCCAGCCGCGGCAGGCGTCCTGGTCGACCAGGACGATGCCGTCCTCGGCCCGCTTGTACATCGCGCCGGACGGGCAGGACGCGACGCAGGACGGGTTCAGGCAGTGCTCGCAGATCCGCGGCAGGTAGAACATGAAGGTCTGCTCGAACTGCAGCTTGACGTCGCGGGAGAGCTTGGCCAGCACCGGGTCCTGGACGGCGAGCTCCGGTCCGCCGGCCAGGTTGTCGTCCCAGTTCGCCGACCACTCGATCTTCATCGGCTCGCCGCTGATCAGGCTGCGCGGCTGGGCCACCGGCATCTGGTCGCCGAGCGGTGCGCTGGTGAGCTTCTCGTAGTCGTAGGTCCAGGGCTCGTAGTAGTCCCGGATCGACGGCAGCTTCGGGTTGGCGAAGATGGTCAGCAGCTTGCGAAGCCGGCCGCCGCCTTTCAGCTTCAGCCGGCCGCGCTTGTTCAGCTCCCAGCCGCCGCGCCACTTCGCCTGGTCCTGGTAGGTGCGCGGGTAGCCCTGGCCTGGTCGGGTCTCGACGTTGTTGAACCAGACGTACTCCATCCCGGTCCGGTTCGTCCACGCCTGCTTGCAGGTGACCGAGCAGGTGTGACAGCCGATGCACTTGTCGAGGTTCATCACCATCGCCAGTTGCGCCATCACCTTCATCAGTACGTCACCTCCTGAGACCGGCGACGGACCACAGTGATCTCGTCGCGCTGGTTCCCGGTCGGGCCGAGATAGTTGAACGCGAAGGACAGCTGCGCGTAGCCGCCGATCAGGTGTGTCGGTTTCACCAGCAGCCGGGTCAGTGAGTTGTGGATGCCGCCGCGCTTCCCGGTCGTTTCGGTCAGCGGTACGTCGATGGTCCGCTCCTGGGCGTGGTGCACGAACACGGTGCCGGTGGGCATCCGGTGGGAGACGATCGCCCGACAGACGAGTACGCCGTTCCGGTTGACCGCCTCTACCCAGTCGTTGTCCTTGGCGCCTATTGCCTCGGCGTCGGCGGGGCTCATCCACATCGTCGGCCCGCCGCGGGACAGCGACAACATGAGGAGGTTGTCCTGGTACTCGGAGTGGATCGACCACTTCGAGTGCGGCGTCAGGTAGCGAACCGTCACCTGCCGCTGCCCGTCCGGCCCGACCTGGGGCTCGCCGAACAGCAGGTTCAGGTCCAGCGGCGGCCGGAAGACCGGTAGCTGCTCGCCGAACTCGGCCATCCAGTCATGGTCGAGGAAGAAGTGCATTCGGCCGGTCAGGGTGTGCCACGGCTTGAGGTGTTCGACGTTGACCGTGAAGGGCGCGTACCGGCGGCCGCCGGTCTCGCTGCCCGACCACTCCGGGCTGGTGATCACCGGCACCGGCCGCGCCTGGGTGTCGGCGAAGACGATCCGCTTCTCCTCGCTGCCTTCGGCGAGCGCGACCAGCGGGGTGCCCGTCCGCCGCTCGAGTGCCCGGAAGCCCTCCACCGCGAGGCGGCCGTTCGTCGTACCCGACAGGGCGAGGATCGCCTCCGCGAACTTCTTGTCGGTGTCCAACGCCGGCCGGCCCGCCGCGACCCCGGCCGACATGACGCCGTTGCGGTGCGCGAGATCGTCGACCTCACGGTCGGGTATGACGGTGACCGCTTTCGTCGTCACGCCGAGCCGGTCGACGAGCGGCCCGAGTGCGGCGAGCTGCTGGGCCACCGCCGCGTAGTCGCGCTCGACAACGGTGAGGCCCCACATGGTCTTGCCGGGAACCGGGTCGGTGTCCTCGTGCCGCCAGTCCCGGACGACACCGCCCGGCTGGGCGGTCTCGCCTGGTGTGTCGTGCTGCAGCGCCGTCGCGACCAGATCCCGCCGTACGCCGAGGTGCTCGGCGGCCAGCTCACTGAACCGGCCGGCGATGGCGTGGAAGGCGTCGAAGTCGGTTCGGGTCTCCCACGGTGGATCCACAGCCGGGTTGAACGCGTGCACGAAGGGGTGCATGTCGGTGCTCGACAGGTCGTGCTTCTCGTACCACGTCGCGGCGGGCAGCACGATGTCGGACAGGAGCGTGGTCGACGTCATCCGGAAGTCCATCGAGACGAGGAGATCGAGCTTGCCCTCCGGCGCCTCGTCGTGCCAGGTCACGTCGCGCGGGCGCTTGTCCGGCGGGGTCTCGGTGGCGCGCAGGTTCGCGTCGGTGCCGAGCAGGTGGCGCAGGAAGTACTCGTTTCCTTTGCTCGACGAGCCCAGCAGGTTGGCCCGCCAGACCGTCAGCACGCGGGGCCAGTTCGCCGGCGCGTCCGGATCCTCGCACGCGAACCCGAGGGTGCCGTCGCGCAGGCCGCTGACGACGTGCTGCGCCGGGTCGTTGCCCGCGGCATCCGCTTCGTCGACCAGGTCGAGCGGGTTCCGGTCGAACTGTGGGTGCGACGGCATCCAGCCGAGCCGCGCCGACTGCGCGACGACATCGGCAGTGTGCATCCCGGTCAGGGCGCCGGTGGCGAGCGGGGAGGCGAGTGCGTCGGCCTGGTAGCCGTCGTACCGCCACTGGTCGGTGTGCGTGTACCAGAACGCGGTGCCGATCATCTGCCGGGGCGGCCGGACCCAGTCCAGCCCCATCGCCAGGGTCGCCCAGCCGGTGATTGGCCTGCACTTCTCCTGTCCGACGTAGTGCGCCCACCCGCCGCCGTTGCGGCCCATGCAGCCGGTCAGCATCAGCAGGCTCAGGATCGCCCGGTACGTCGCATCGCCGTGGAACCACTGGCAGATCCCGGCGCCCATGATGATCATCGACCGGCCGCCGGACTCCTCGGCGTTGGCGGCGAACTCCCGGGCGATCCGGGTGGCCGTCGCGGCCGGCACCGAAGTGATCTGCTCCTGCCACGCCGGTGTGTACGGCGTAGCCGCGTCGTCGTACCCGCTCGGCCAGTCTCCGGGCAGGTCTGCGCGACGTACGCCGTACTGGGCGAGCATGAGGTCGAAGACGGTCGTCACCAGTCGCCCAGCCACCTCGACGGCGGGAACACCGCGGCGGAGAGTACCGGCGCCGGCCGGCTCGTCGAAGCGCGGCAGCAGGACCTCGACGCCTGTCGTGCCGGTCAGGTCCTGGACTGTCAGTTGCGGGGAGACGTCGCCGAGGTCGAGGTTCCAGTGCCCTACGCCGGAGTCGGTGTAGCGGAAGCCCATCGAGCCGTTCGGGACGACCGGCTCGTGGGTCCGGCCGTCGAGCAGGACCGTCTTCCAGGCCGCGCCTTCGGACTCGTCGCCGAGGTCGGCCGCAGTGAGGAACTTGCCGGGAACCTTCGCACCGTCCTTGTCCTGCAGCGTGACCAGGAACGGAAGGTCGGTGTACTGCCGGACGTAGTCGACGAAGAACGGCACGCGCCGCTTCACGAAGGACTCGGTCAGGATCACGTGGCCCATCGCCATCGCCAGGGCGCCGTCGGTGCCGGGCTGGGCCGGCAACCACTCGTCGGCGAACTTCGTGTTGTCGGCGTAGTCCGGCGACACCGCGACCACCTTGGTCCCGCGGTAGCGCACCTCGGCCATCCAGTGCGCGTCCGGCGTCCGGGTCACCGGCACGTTCGAACCCCACATCAGCAGGTACGACGCGTCCCACCAGTCACCGGACTCCGGTACGTCGGTCTGGTCGCCGAACACCTGTGGTGAGGCGACGGGCAGGTCGGCGTACCAGTCGTAGAACGACGTCATGCAGCCGCCGATGAGCTCGATGAACCGGGCACCGATCGCGTGCGACACCATCGACATCGCGGGGATCGGGGAGAAGCCGGCGACCCGGTCCGGGCCGTGCGCCTTGATCGTGTGCACATGGGCGGCGGCGATCAGCTCGGCCGCCTCGGACCAGCCGATCCGCACCAGGCCGCCCTTGCCGCGAGCCTGGTGGTACCGGGTCCGGCGGACCGGGTCACCGACGACGTCGGCCCAGGCGGCGACGGGATCCTGCAGGCGCTCCTTGGCCTCCCGGTACATCTCGACCAGGACGCCACGGGCGTAGGGGTAGCGAACCCGGGTGGGGGAGTAGGTGTACCAGGAGAAGGCGGCGCCGCGTGGGCATCCGCGCGGCTCGTACTCGGGGCGGTCCGCTCCGACCGACGGATAGTCGGTCTGCTGCGCCTCCCAGGTGATGATGCCGTCCTTGACGTACACCTTCCACGAGCACGAGCCGGTGCAGTTCACCCCGTGGGTGGAGCGGACGACCTTGTCGTAGCTCCACCGGTCCCGGTAGAAGACGTCGCCACTGCGGCCGCCGCGTTTGTGGATCGTCCGCAGGTCGTCGGACGTCTCGGCCCGGCTGAAGAACCGCCCGGTGCGTAGCAGCGCCTCGGCCGCCGCACCGTCCAGACCAGCTGATGCCCTGCCTGGTTCCGTGCCCATCCCCATCCCCTTCGGGTCGAAGCCGCTGACCTGTCCACCGAACTGCAGGGTGCGCGGTTTAGTCAATGGCCCCTCATCGTGTCGGGCCTGTTGGCGGGTGGGCCGCGTCCTTGTGCCCTTGCATCACGGGACTTCTGCCCCTGACTGCGGGTGGCCCGTGCTCCCTAGGCTCGACGGGAGCCCGACGGGTGGCTCGGCACGATGTGAGGAGGCATAGTGGTGACCTCGATGCCTGATCAGCCGGAAGTCGAAGTGCCGGCGCGCCGTGTAGCGGCGCGACCGGTGGTTCAGCTTGCGGTGGCGACGACCGGATTCCTGTTGACCTTCTGGGCCTGGGCACTCATCAGCCCGCTGGGCGCCAGGTACGCCGACCGGCTCGACTTGAGCTCCTTCGAGCAGGCGTTGGTCGTCGCCACCCCTGTACTGGTCGGCTCACTCGGCCGGATCCCGGTCGGGGCGCTCACGGACGCGCTCGGCGCCCGCCGGATGATGCCCGCGATCGCGGCGCTGACCGTGCTGCCGGTCCTGTTCATCGGACTGGTCGCGGACAGCCTGGCCACATTGCTGCTGGGCGGCTTCTTCCTCGGCCTCGGCGGCACGTCGTTCGCGGTCGGCGTACCGCATGTGAACTCGTGGTTCGAGCCGTCCCGCCGCGGCACCGCGATCGGCATCTTCGGCGCCGGGACCGGTGGTACGGCGCTGTCGGCGTTCACCACTGTGCCGATCACGGACGCCTGGGGTGAGGAGGCGCCGTTTCTGTTGGTCGCGGGGCTGCTCGTGGTGCTCGCCGTCGTCTCAGCGTGGTTGCTGCTCCCGGCCCCGGGGTGGTCGGCTGGATCGCCCCATGGCTTCGTAGGTCGTGCCTGGCGCACGGCTCGCAGGCCGGTGACCATGCAGCTGGCCTTCCTGTACGCCGTCGGGTTCGGCGGATTCGTTGCCTTCAGCGTCTATCTGCCCTCCTACCTGCGGAGCGCTTTCGACCTGACCCAGTCGGACGCCGCGTTCCGGACCGCGGGGTTCGTGGTGGTCGCGGTGGTGATGCGCCCGGTGGGCGGGTGGCTGTCCGACCGGCTGCACCCGGTTCCGATCCTGATCGCCGCCTTCGCGGCGACCACGGTGCTGGCCGCCGTGGCCGCAATCGAGGCGCCACTCATGCCGGTGGGTACGATCGCGTTCCTCGGTCTGGCTGCCGCGCTGGGCGCGGCCGCCGGGGCCTGTTTCGCGCTGGTCGCCAAGGTCGTTCCGCCAGAACAGGTCGGCGCGACCACCGGCATCGTCGGCGCCGCCGGCGGCCTGGGCGGATTCTTCCCGCCACTGGTCATGGGCGTGGTGCGCAGCGCGACCGGCGACTACACCGTCGGCTACCTGTTGCTAGCAGCAACGGCAGCCGCCGCGACTGCTTTTACCTGGCTGGTAGTACGCCGAGCAGCGAGCTGAAGGGCGGATCATGGAGAGTGCAGGGAAGTTCATCCTCGTCGGGGTCGACGCCGGCCCCGCGAGTCAGGTCGCGTTGCGCTGGGCGGTCGACGCTGCGGCTGCGCGGAGCCGGCCCGTGCGGGTGGTGTACGCCTACTTGGACCAGGCCGTCGAGTGGCCCGCGACCGGCGCCGAGGGCTACGTTCCCGAAGTGCAGGTGGACCTGTACCAGTCCGAGCTCGACGCCGCGGTCCATTTCGTCCGCGATCGCCTGGGGTACGAGAACGGATCCGGCTGGCTGGCCGGAGACAAGGCGGCGAACGCGATTCTGAAGGAGGCGTCCGAGGCGGAGCTCGTCGTGCTCGGCTCGCGACCACACAGCAAGCTCGGAGCTGCCTTGCTGGGGTCGACTGCGACAGCTGTCACGGCGAAGGCGCCGTGCCCGGTGGTCGTGGTGCGGGGAGCCCCCGCGACCGGTCCGGTGCTGGTCGGCACCGACGGCTCTGCCGATTCCGAAGCCGCTGTGCTCTTCGGTTTCCAGGAGGCGGCTCGGTCCGGCAACCCGCTCGAGGTCGTCTACTGCTGGCAGCCGCTGGCTCGCCAGGAGGCGGCGATCGACGACGCGGAGGAGCTGCTGCGGAACTGGCTGGCCGAGAGCCTGGCGCCGTACCGGGACAAGTTCCCAAGCGTGCGAGTCCGGGCCGAGGTCGTCGCCGGGAAGCCTGCCGCCGTCTTGGCAGAGCGCAGCAGCGACAGTTCGATCCTCGTAGTCGGCTCCCGCGGCCGCGGCGGCGTAGCCGGCCTCCTCCTCGGCTCCGTCAGCCAGACCCTCCTACACCACGCAACCTGCCCCATCGCCGTCGTCCGCCCAACCAACCCCCAGCCGGCGTCCTGACTGAAGACCCCGGACGCGCCGGCGGCTGGTGCGTCCGCTCGGGTTGGTCGAGCGGACGCATCCAGCACCTGACCGGTTGGCGGTCAGAGGGTGTTGAGGGTGATGGTGCCTGGGGCGAGTCTGTCGGTGGAGACTCGGTCGTTGCCGGTGAGGGTGTCGATGGTCAGTTGGTCGGCTGGTTCGGCGTCCGACAGGGCGACCTCGGCTTTGAGGCCTGAGATGCGGACGTTTCCGTTGGAGCCGGAGACGCGGATGTGGTCTCGGCCGGGGGTGCCGGTGACGGTGACTGCGTCGACTGCTGCGTCGCCGCCCTCGGTGTTGACCTGGGCGCCGAGGTCGATGTCGACCTTCTGGACGTCGGTACCGCGGAGGTCGTTGACGGTGACGGTGTCTGCGCCGCCCAGGGCGTTCAGCTTGACCCGTTCGACGTTGTCGGTGTCCATCACGATGTTGCCGAGGTCGCGGGTGAAGCGGAGGCGGGGACCGTTCGCGATGGCGGCGAAGCGCTCGGCGCCGCCTGCGCCGTTGAAGAGCATGGTGTCGGGACCGCGACCGCCCTGGATGACGTCGCTGCCGTCGCCCGGGTCCCAGATGAACGTGTCGGTGCCGTTGCCGAGGAACGCCGTGTCGGTGCCGCGGTTGCCGTCGACGGTGTCGTTGCCGTTGCCGGTCCGGAAGAGTTCGTTGCCGCTGCCACCGAACGCGGAGTCGTTGCCGTTGCCGGTGTCCACGATCGTGAACGGCTGCACCTCGGCGCCGTAGTCGATCCGTACGACGTCGTTGCCGGCGCGGCTGTTGACCTGGATCTGGACGAAGTCGCTGCGGTTGACGGTGCGCGTCGTACCGTTGCCGAAGTCGACCTCGAGGACCGACGTGTTGGTGGCCGGCACGCGTAGCGTGAGGTTGTCGGCGTTGTTCGTGCCGGTGACGATCAGTTGTCCGGTGTCGATGACGACGCCGCCCGTCGGCGCGGCGGACGCCGTACCGGCGAAGCTCACTGCGATGCCGGCGGCGACGGCTGCCGCGCTCAGACCTCGGCGGAGTCGTCTTGTCGTGCTGCTCATGATCGGGCCCCTCCCATTTGTCGCGGCTGCCTCGGATCGACGTGCCGCGCTGTTGGGGGCTACACGGGCACCGTCGCCAACCGGTTCAGGGGAATTTCCTGGAAGTTGCCTAAAGCACCTAAAAGACGAACCCGGGCCGACGGTGAACCGGATCGGCCCGGGGTCCGTGTACGAGGCGAGATCAGGAGGTGGTGGTGGTGTCGTAGACCAGTTTCTGGATGCCGTTGGGGTACGACTGGCTTTCGACGAGCGTCAGGTTCTGCTTGTCCTTGTCGGTGTCGCTGAACAAGCGCTTGCCGGCACCGAGCAGGACCGGGAAGACGAGCAGGTGGTAGCGGTCGATCAGGCCGGCGTCGGACAGGTTGCGGTTCAGGGTCGCGCTGCCGTGGACGATGATCGGCCCGCCGTCGGTCTCCTTGAGCGCCGCGACGTCGTCGAGTGACCGCAGGATGGTGATGTCACCCCAGTTGGTCACCAGGTCGGCGTCCTGCAGGGTGGTGGACACGACGTACTTCGGCATCGTGATGTAGCGGGGGAAGTCCTCGGTCATGTTCGGCCAGACCGGCGAGAACGCCTCGTAGCTGACCCGGCCCATCATCATGGCGGCGGCCTGGTCCTGCTCGCGGCCCTTGAGTTCGTAGGCGGACTCGTCGAAGGCGATGTCCTTGAACGTCCAGCCCGAGTTGCGGTAGCCGGTGTCTTCACCGGGCGAGTCGACGACGCCGTCCAGCGAGACGAAGGCAGTGGCGATCAGGGTGCGCATGTCATGCTCCTTGCTTCGGTTGGTGTGCAGACGTCACTGCGTCGATCGAGAGCCGCCGGACACTACACAAGCCGCCCCAGGAGAAAGTGTGACGCCGGTCACATTCCATCGTCAGCTGTTGAAAGCCCAGGCCGCCATCAGGGGGAGTTCTTCTCGCCAGAAGGGGTCGCCGTGGTCGCCGGGGCGTTCGGTGATGACGACGTCGGCGTCGGCGGCCTGGAGGGCTTCGGCCCAGCGGGCTGCGTTCTCGTAGAACCAAGGCTCCTCGGTGCCTCCGACGAGGTAGGTGCGCGGCAGCGTGGTCTGCATGTCGCCGGGCGGCTGATAGCCGCCGCCGGGGGAGGCGCAGAAGATCGCGCCGTAGATGTCCGGGTGGCGAAGGCCGGTGGCGAGGGCCAGTTCGCCACTCGCGGAGACACCGAACACCGCAGTGCGCTCAGGCGGCAGCGCGACGTCGAAGCGCGTCCGCGTCCACTCGCGGACGTCCTCGACGAAGAACTTCTCGTGCGCCGCGAACCGCTCCGCGTCGAAGCCCGGTGAGTACTCGTGGATCCGCTGCAGCTCGTCGTCCAGGCGGTGCGCAGCCACGAGCATCGTCGGCGGTACCTCGTCCGCCTCGTTGAGGAACTCGCCCCACTGCGAGATCAGCTGCCCGTCGCCGGCGAACACGACCGCCTCGGGCGTTCCGGATGGGACGTACGCCGTGACCTGCCGGCCGCCGTCGTACTCGAACGTCTCGGTGACCAGCTCGCCCGCGCTGGATGACATCGTCCGTCGCCTCCTCGTCACTGGCATTTCCGACACAGCATGCCGAGAATCTTGTAGTGTCACAGTCTGCGAACTTTGCAGGCACTTTGTGTGATGCGTACCGGCTTCCGCAGCCTTTCATGACCGAGGAGTTCTCGCCTATGCCTGACGCCATCAGTCCCCTGATCAGGACGGACATTCCGCACTCGGCGCGGATCTGGAACTACTGGATGGGGGGCAAGGACCACTTCGAGGTGGACCGCCTCGCGGGCGACGCCGGAGCGGAGGTCGATCCGGAGATCACCACCATGGCTGTGCAGTCGCGGCAGTTCCTGGTGCGTTCCGTGCGCCACCTGGCCTCCGAGGCCGGTATCCGGCAGTTCCTCGACATCGGAACGGGCCTGCCGACGATGCAGAACACGCACGAGGTCGCCCAGAGCGTGTCCGGCGACGCGAAGATCGTCTACGTCGACAACGACCCGATGGTGCTCGCGCACGCCCGCGCGTTGCTGACCAACACCACGCCCGAGGGCGTGACCACGTACGTCGAGTGCGACTACCACGAGCCCGAGCAGATCATCGCCGACGCCAAGAACGTGCTGAACTTCAACCAGCCGATCGGCGTCATGTTCATGGGCGTGCTCGGCCACGCCAAGACGTACGACGACCTGCGCCGCATCATCTCCACGGTGATGGACGCCGTCCCGTCGGGCAGCTACCTCACGATGTGGGACGGCACGACCGACAGCCAGGCGTACGTGACGTTGTGCGAGAACTACGCCAAGACCGGCGGCGTGCCCTACGTGCCGCGGCCGCAGGACGAGATCCGCGCGGTGTTCGACGGCCTGGAGATGATCGAGCCCGGCTTCGTGTCGATCACCCAGTGGTGGGCCCACGAAGACGACCGCGAGCTGGCCGACGCGCAACCGATCTCCGCGTACGGCGCTGTCGCCAAGAAGCCGTAGTCCGAGGCTGCAACACGCTCCCGCTGCGCCACCCGGCGCAACGGGAGCGAGCCGCGGTCCTACGAGATGCCTGTAGTCATGTCCGTCTGGATCTCGGCGGGAGTGAGCGGCCGGTTGTAGATGCGGATGTCGTCGAGCAGGCCTCGCCAGCGTTCGTTGGCGCAGCTCGTGCAGGCGGACTGGCCGAACACGAGCGCTTGCGTGTTCGGCACCGGTGCCGTGGTCTCGCTCTCGGTCAGGACCGCCGTACCGTTGAGGTAGAGGGTGTACGTGTTCGCGGCGTCGTCGAAGACGGCGGCCAGGTGCGACCACTGGTTGAGCGGGATCGGCGGAGCGCTGCTCGCGTGCTCGCGACAGCCGTTGTTGTTGAAGCCACTGGCGATCGTGGTGCCGGTGGTCTGCAACCAGTAACCGCAGCCGCCGGTCAGCTCCTTGATCAGGACGGTCTGGTAGGCGGTCAGCGCGGTCGGGTTGACCCAGGCTTCGAAGGTGAAGCTGGAGTTGAGGTTGAGCGAGGCCGAGTGCGGCACGGTCACGTTGCCCGTCGATCCGTTGAACGACAGGGCGGCGCCGTACTTGCCGGCTGCTGACCAGGTGGCGCCGGACAGCGTGCCGTGGTTCCCGCTGCCGGACGAGTCGCCCACGTTCGTCCCGGTGCCTTCGTTGAAGCCCCAAGCGCCGACCAGGCCGCTGGGCAGGGGCGTCGAGGTGAACGTCGCTGTGTAGCTCTGCGGCGTCGCCGGCACCGTGATGGTGTGCTGTTGCCCGCCACCGTCGGACCATGACGCGAAGGTGTACGACGTGTTGCCCGCGACCTGGTTGCGAGCCTCGATCGTGTGGTGGAAACCGACCAGGGTATCGGCGACGAACGGCGTCGTCTTCGCGATACCGTCGAAGTACAGGGTCCGGCCGGTCGGCACGCTGTCGAAGGTCAGGTTCACCTTCTGCGGAAGGATCGTGACGGACTTGGTCGAGCTCAGGCCGGTCGAGTCGCGGACCGTCAGCGTGATCCGGTAGCGCGTGTTGCCGGTGTAGTCGTGGCCTTCGGTGGGGATCGTGAAGCTGCCGCTCTTGACCCCGGTGATCGGCGTGCCGGGATGGACGTGACCGTCGTGCAGGAAGTCGATGTTCCAGGTGAATGCACTGGCCGGTAGCGAGCCGTCGTCGGGATCGGTGCCGTCACCGGAGTAGGTGATGACGTCGCCGGCCTGGAACTGGGCGCCGTTGGTGGGCGCCAGGATCGTCGCCACCGGGAGGCTGCCGACGTTGATCGCGATCGGCGTGGAGATGGTGCTGTTCACGCCGTCGGAGACCGTCAGCCGGGCCTGGTACGCACCGGCCGTGGTGTAGGTGTGGACCGGGTTCGGTTCGGTGGACGTGGAGCCGTCGCCGAAGGTCCAGGCGTAGCTGAGCGGCTGGCCCTCGGGATCGGACGAGCCGGCGCTCGAGAACGTGACCTCGAGCGGGGTCGGGCCGGCGGCCGGCGTCGCGACGGCGTTCACGACCGGCGCCTGGTTGGACTCGACGTACTTGATGCGGCGGATCTTGCTGACGCCGAAGGTTCCACTGTCGTCGGAGTAGCCCAGGTCGGCGTAGTACAGGGCGCCGTCCGGTCCTTGGGCCAGATAGACGATGTCGCCGTACGGGCCGTCGACCGAGCCGTCCGCGGGCTCGAAGTTGAAGCTGCCCGTGACGGCTCCGTTGTCGTCCAGCGTGACGCCGCGGATCCAGTTCTGGGCGTAGTCGGCGTAGAAGTACGCGCCGCGGTACGCCGCCGGGAAGGCGGTCCCGCGGTAGACGAAGCCGCCGGTCACGGAGGCGTCGCGGCCCGCGTGCGGCCAGTAGATCAGCGGGCTCGTGCACGGCGCCGAGCACGGCCCCTCGCTGTTGGGCCAGCCGAAGTCCGCGCCGCGGGTCGCCAGGTTGACTTCTTCCTCGGCCGTCGCCGGATCGTTGCCGCCGACATCACCGATGAACAGGCGGTCGGTCGGCGGGTCGTAGTAGGCCCGGAACGGGTTGCGCAGGCCGCGCGCCCAGATGGTGTCGATGTTCGGGCCGGACCCGTCGTAGAACGGGTTGTCGGTCGGCGCCGTACCGTCGGTGTTGATTCGGTGCACCTTGCCGCGCGGGTTCGTCAGCAGTTGCGCCAGTTCGGGGATGAAGTGCTCGCCGGTCGTGAAGAGCAGCTTCCCGTCGTTGGCGAAGTTCAGCGCGCCGCCGTGGTGCTCGGCGTCGGCGTCCTGCGGGTCCTCGTAGAGCACGAACTCACTGCCCGGCACGGTGCCGGTGAGGGTTGCGTTCGCGGTGAACCGGGAGACGCGGTCGTGGTTCGGCGTACCGAGGGTGTAGAAGACGTAGTAGTAGCGGTTCGTCGCGAATCCCGGGTCCAGCGCGATGTCGTACAGGCCTTGCTGCACGCCGGCCGAGCCGATGTTCGCGATCTGCAGGAACAGCGTCGAGCTCGGTTGGGTGTACGGCGGCGGCAGCACCTTGATCTTGCCCTGCAGCTCACCGACCAGCATCCGGCCGTCCGGCAGGAACTCGAAGGTGGTCGGCAGGTCGAACCCGGTCGCCAGGATCTCGTTCTGGAAGTGGTTCGTGTTCGCGACGTTGACGTTGATCACTGTCGACGTCGTAGTGTTTCCGGCCTCGTCGCGGGCGCGTGCCGACAAGGTGTGCGCGCCGTTGCCGACCGTGCGACTGTCCCAGCTCAACGCGTACGGCGCTGTCGTGTCCTCGGGACCCTTGGCCGCGCCGTCGACGAAGAACTGGACACCGGTGACGCCGGTGTTGTCGGACGCGTTGGCGGAGACCGCGACGATGTCGCTGACGCTCGCGTTGTTCGCCGGCGCGGTCACGGCGACCGTCGGCGGAGTGGTGTCGATGGCGCCCACGTCAGCCTTGAAGGCGACCATGTGCATCACCCACGACGACCCGTTCTGGGTGGCGGTGGCCTGGTGTGCACCTGTCGTGGTCACAAGCTTGTCTTCGGTGCGGTTGCCGAACTCGCTTCGCCTGTTGGTGAATCCCGTACCCACGGCTGTGACGGTGTCGGCGGACGCGCCGGCTCCGAAGATCAGGTCGTGGGCGTTGGTGGTCGTCGCGGTCCCGCTGTTCATCGCGCTACCGGTCCCGACCGCCGCCGAGCTGACGTCCAGCGGACTCGTCTTGTCCATTCCCGTGTACTCATGGATGTACAGGCCCGACCAGGTCGAGCTGCTCAACCTCGCGCTGACGGTGTTCGTGCCAGCGGCGACGTTCTTGGCGTAGAACACCTGGGAACTGAGCGTGTTCCCGTTCCAGCGCTGGACCGGCGCTGCGGGCGCGTAGACGTTGCCCCGGGAGTCGGTCACGGTCGCGGTCGACGTGTTGTTCCACACCAGGTAGACGACGACCAGATTGCCGCCGGTGTTGGCGCTCGAGAACGCCAGGCTGTTGAGCGCGCCGTTGACCTGCTTGGCCCGACTCTGGACGTGAGCGGGCGTCGCCGCCTCAGCTGGGCTCGGCATCGCGACCAGACCGAACACCGCCATCGCTGCCGCCAGCAGGACCCCCACCGGCCTGCCGAACCGACTCCACGCATGCACCATTACCCCGCCCCCCATCCGCGGATCATGCCCCCCCGGCTCGATCCAATTCCTGAGAGTGTGCCGTCGTACCCGCCCCGTGGCAAGCCGCCGCGCGTCAGTGTGCTTGCCTGGAGGGGAGGGGAGTGGCCGCCATGGTGCATCGTGAACTGCCGGCGACGGCGTCGCCGGATCTGCAGGTCGTCAGGGAATGGGTCGAGCGGAATCCGCAGGCCGGGGCGCGATTGTCCGAGACGGTCGAGCACGGTGGTGGTGAAGTCGTGCTGGTCGTCAGCGTCCCGGAGTACGACGAGATGGTCCGGGCGCGGACGGAGATTCCGTCGCTGGTGAGGTTTCCGGAGCGGCTTCGGTTCAGGCGGTGGAGGCCGACGGAGACCGAGAGCGAGTGGACGCTGCAGTGGGTTCTCGGGCTGATGCGCAGGCAGTACGACCTTGGCCTGCCGACGCATGTGGCGTCAGTCGGTCCTCATCCGGACTCCGGGGTCGTCTTCGTGCAGTTGGACAAGGTCGACCGCGAGTACGCCGCCGCGCTCGAGACGAGGGGAGACGGGCTCTTGTACGTCGATCCCTATCCGGATGAGGGCGTTCTGCTCACGACTGCTCTCTCATCCGGAGGAAGTCGGTGACGGGGCGGCGTGCGGTGCCCTTGGCGGTCCTTCCGCGACCGAAGCGGATGATCATGTGCGCGTGCCCGGTTTGCCCGGTGAGGCGTTGCACCTCGCGGCGCAGGTCGTCGTACTCCAGCGGTTGATTGAGGAACGAGGCGTTGACGCCGTCCCGGGTCGCGGTGAGCAGCACGCGTTCGAGTGCGAGTCCCGCGGCGACCTGGTCGGCCGGTTCGTCCTGCTCGGTGGACAGTACGGCGAGATCCGGATGACTCTCGAAGGTCGTCTCCTGACGCATCCGGTCGGTGGGCCGGGTCCCCAGGTCGCGAACGGCGGCCGGGTACGAGGTGGAGCGTGGTCCGAGCGCCTCGCTGGGGACACCGTCGGCAGTACGGTCGCCGCCGACCCAGCGGGCGCGTTCGGCGCGGCGCCGCCAGTCGTGGATCTCGCGCAGGTCGGTGTCGCGGACGAGGTCGAGCACCGTGCGGACCTCCGGTTCGTCGAGCCAGGCGAGGTCTGCGCCTTCGGCGTACGCGGCCTTCACGAGCGCCACGCGGGTACGCTGCGACAGGGGATCGGCGTTGGACGGGCGACGGTCTGTGTGCCGGTTCGGGATCTGCTCGGCGAGAGCGCGCAGGCTGTCGTCGGGCTGGCCGGTCGGCTTGACGACGATCCTGGCCAGCAGGTCGGGTTCCTCCGGGTACGGCGCGAGTCCGAGCCAGGTGCCGTAGCCGAGCGACTCGGCGGCACAGCGCAGGTTGAACGGATGGCTCCTCCCACTGCTCTCAGGCCGAGGGACCGGGCTACGCGCCGCTGCGCGGGCGTTGACCCCACGGCACCAGGCGGCGGCCGTGGACGGACTCGATGCCCAGGCGGACCAGGTGTGGGTCGTCCATCGGCAGCCAGGAGTGCAGCGGCAGCGCCCGCCGCACGGCTGCGATCTCGTCCGGAGTGACCACGGAGAGATGGCCGACGGCGGTGACGGTCCAGCCGAGATGACGTTCGGCGTCGACGTCGTCGGCCTCGAAGGCGACCACGTCACCGCGCTCGGCGGCCCGGAGCTTGTCACCGGGGCCGGTGCTGAACACGATCGTGTCGTCGTCGAGGACGAAGTTGACCAGGCGGACCGCCGGGAGACCGCCGTCCGTGTACACCAGCCGTCCGAGCGGCACGGACCGCAGCAGCCGCAGGCACTCCGCCGTACTCAGGATCTCGAGGCGGGAGCGGTCGAACAGGTGTTGGGTGGTCATGGTCTCCTCCGGGCGGATGGACCGTGCGGTCCATCCACCCACCATCCACCGGGAGCGGCTGCGCCAGTAGGGCCGAAGGTCCCGGACTCGGTCAGCCACAATGAGCAGACGACCGTACGACGGGGAGGTGCGAGGTGGGCCGGTGGTCGTTGAGTGCTCCCGGAGTCACGTTGCTCCGGCAGTACCGGCTGGCGTGGCTGCGGTTCGATGTCATCGCCGGTGTCACGGTGGCGGCGTACTTCGTGCCTCAGGTGATGGCGTACGCGCAGCTGGCCGGGCTGCCGGCGGTGACCGGGCTGTGGGTCGCGCTGGGACCCCTGGTGTTGTACTTCCTGCTCGGCACTTCGCGCCTGTTGTCGCTCGGTCCAGAGTCGACGACGGCGCTGCTGACCGCCACAGCGATTGCCCCGTTGGCCGCAGGTGATCCGGATCGCTACGCGGCGCTGGCCGCCGTACTGGCTCTGCTTGTCGGTGCGATCTGTGTGATCGGCTGGCTGGCTCGGTTGGGGTTCCTTGCCGACCTGCTGTCGAAGCCGGTCCTCGTCGGGTATATGACCGGCATCGCAGTGATCATGATCACCAGTCAGCTCGGACGGCTGACCGGCGCTCCGGTGAGTGGTGACTCGCCGGCCGCGAAGGTGGTGTCGGCCATCCGCCTGTTCAGTGAGTGGCAATTGGCGCCGACGGTGCTGTCGCTGACCGCATTGGCACTGCTCCTGGCGCTGGCACGCTGGGCCCCTCGGCTCCCTGGTCCCCTCCTCGTGGTGGCGCTGGCCGCACTGGTCACCTGGGCGGGTGGTCTGGAGGACAAGGGAGTGTCGGTGGTCGGTGACATTCCGAGCGGGCTGCCGGTACCGGACCTCCCTGGAGTCACCGCGCACGACCTCGCCCTGCTGGCGTTGCCTGCGTTGGGCATCGCGCTCGTCGGCTACACCGACACTGTGCTGACCGGGCGAGCCTTCGCCGCCAAGGGGCATGAGCGCATCGACCCTGATCGCGAGTTCCTCGTGCTCGGCCTCGCCAACGTCTCCGCCGGGCTGTTCCGCGGGTTCCCGATCAGCAGCAGCGGCAGCCGTACGGCGGTTGCCCAGGCATCCGGCGCGAAGAGCCAGGTGTACTCGCTGGTCGCGGCGGCGGCGATCGTCGCGACCCTGCTGTTCGCCGGCCCGCTGCTGTCGACGTTCCCCAACGCCGCGCTCGGCGCGCTCGTGGTCTTCGCCGCCCTGCGGCTGATCGACCTCGCCGAGTTCCGCCGGATCGCCGGCTTCCGGCACAGCGAGTTGTTGTTGGCCGTGGCAACGACTGTCGGCGTGATCGCCCTGGACGTCCTGTACGGCGTACTCGTCGCCGTCGCCTTGTCCGTCCTCGACCTGCTGCGCCGGGTCGCGCGGCCGCACGACGGGATCCTGGGCTACGTGCCGGGGATCGCCGGCATGCACGACGTCGACGACTATCCCGACGCGCGTCCCGTCCCCGGGCTGGTCGTCTATCGCTACGACTCGCCGCTGTTCTTCGCCAACGCCGACGACTTCCGCCGCCGTGCCCTGGCCGCCGTCGACGACGCCGAGACCCCGGTCCGCTGGCTGCTGCTGAACGCCGAGGCGAACGTCGAGATCGATATCACCGCGATCGACGCCCTCGACTCGATCCGCGAGGACCTCGCCGAGCGCGGCATCGTCCTCGCGATGGCCCGAGTCAAGCAGGACCTCCGCAACGACCTGGAGGCTGCCGGCTTCATCGATCGCCTCGGTCCGGACCGCATCTTCTACACCCTCCCCACCGCGGTCGAAGCCTTCCACGCCCAGACCGAGCGCACCGACTGATCGAGCCTCACAGGTCGGTCAGCCGGGAGTGGAGCAGGTGGAGTTGGGCCGGGTTCGTGGTGAGCTCGAGGGCCTGGCGGTCGGCCTCGTGGGCTTCCGTGGTTCTGTCGTCGGCGCGGAGTAGTTCGCCGCGGATCGCGTGGTAGAGCGGGTAGTTGCCGAGTGCAGCGCCGAGGTCGTCCAGTTCGGTGAGGGCGGCCTGCGGGCCGTGGACGTACCTGACCGCGACGGTGCGGTGCAGGCGAGTGACAGGGGTTGGCTGGTAGCGGAGCAGGACGTCGTACAGGACGAGGATCTGCTTCCAGTCGGTGTCGTCCCAGGTCGGCGCTTCGCAGTGGCAGGCGGCGATGGCGGCCTGGAGTTGGTACGGACCGGGGGAGTGGTGGCGGCGCGCCGTACGAGTCAGCAAGGACGTTGCGTCGGCGATGGCCGCGTGGTTCCACAAGCCCCGGTCCTGGTCCTGGAGGAGGACGAGTTGTCCGTCGGCGGTGAACCTTGCGGCGACACGGGCGCGGTGCAGCCGGATGAGCGTCAGGAGTCCGGTGACTTCGGGTTCGTCGGGGAGCAGGCCGGCCAGCAGCGCGGTGAGCCACTCGGCATCGTCGACCAGGTCGCGGGAGTGTGCGCGGTCGCCGGTGCTGGACAGGTACCCCTCGTTGAAGAGCAGGTAGATGACAGTGAGTACTTCGCCCAGTCGCTCGGGCAACTCGTCGTCGCGGGGGATGCGGTAGGGGATCCCGGCGTCGGCGATCTTGCGTTTGGCGCGGGTGATGCGCTGGGCGACCGTCGTCTCACCGACGAGGAACGCGGCGGCGATCTGGGCGGTGGTCAGGCCGCAGACGACGCGGAGGGTGAGTGCGATCTGCGCTTCCCGCGACAGCGCCGGGTGGCAGCAGGTGAAGATGAGCCGGAGCCGGTCGTCGGGTTCCGGACGCACCGGCCACTGCAGGTGGCTGAGCTTGGTGCGGTAGTTCTCCTGACGCCGGAGTACGTCGAGCCCGCGCCGCCTGGCGACCGTGAACAGCCAGGCGTCCGGGCGGTCCGGGATTCCCTCCTCCGGCCAACGGCGCAGCGCGGTCTCGACCGCGTCCTGGACCAGGTCCTCGGCGGCCGAGAAGTCGCCGAGCAGCGACATGAGCGAGGCGGCGAGCCGGCCCGCGTGCTCACGGACGACGCGGGCCAGCTCGTCAGCGGGATCCTCGGTCACGGGGTCTCCCGGCGGATCAGCACCGTCATGACTCCACTGGGCGGATCTCGACGATCGGGCAGCCGGGCCACGTCTTCACGATGCGCAGGGCCTCGTCGAGGTCGGCGACGTCGAGCTCGAGGAAGCCGGAGATGACCTCCTTGCCCTCCATGAACGGGCCGTCCGTGGTCACCGGTTCGGCGCCGTCGAGCCGGACCGTGGTGGCCGACTCCGCGCCCTGCAGCTTCGCGCCGCGGTTGGTGATCTTCGGCCCGTGATCGGCGAGCCACTGGTAGACCTTCTGATACGCCTGCTCGGACTCGGCCGGGCTCATCGCCTCGAGCTCCTGGGCGAACTCCGGGGTGTCGACGAACATCAGCACGTACTTCATTGCACCACCTCCTGTGATCAGTCTGGCCGGTCGCGGGTCAGTCGGCGGGGTGGCTTGCGAACAGGTCGACGCCGTTCCCGGACGGGTCGGCCACGGTCGCGTAGCGCATTCCCCACGGCGCGTCGTACGGCTCCTGCAGCACGGTGACGCCGGCGGCGACGAGTTCGGCGTACTTGGCGTCGACCGCGGCCGGGGACTCCTGCTCGAACGTCAGGAAGATCCGGCCGGTGGCCGGTGGCGTCCAGCCGGAGGTGGTCTTCCCGCGCAGGTCGTCGGAATCCAGCATCAGGTGCAGACCGTTCGGCAGGTCGCACCCCGCGTGGTCGTTCGGCCAATGCTCGTCCCGGACGAACTCCAGCCCGAGCCGCCGGTAGAACTCGATCGCGACGGTCAGATCGGTCACCGCAATGTCGAGCGCGTTCACGGTCACTGACATGGCTTGTCCTTTCTCGATGTGATCCTCTCAAGAAACAGACGATCGCCGACAAGCCAAATACGACACCCGCGAGCTCTGCAGGTGAGCGTTGACCGCACCTGGCGATCGACACCATCCGGGCCGCCGTCCGCACCGCACTGTCCGAGGATCACGCAGATGACGACGTGACCACACAATGGAGCGTCCCGTCGCCACGCTGACCTCCGCGTTCGTGACCGCCATCGGCAACCACGACGTCAAACTCCTCGATACCCGCAAGACAGCGCCAGGTCTCCGGGCTGTCGACAAGTATGCGGTGACGTGCGGCGGCGGAACCAACCACAGACTCGACCTTAAGGCCATGGTGCTGCTGGATCATGCTGGACAACATGTCCAACGACGTCATGAGGTCAGTGGTCGAGCAGCGTGACGCATCCGGGTCTGGCTGCCGGCTCGAGGCCTCGGGCACCATAAGTCTCAAGACGGTCGCCGACATCGCCGCCAGCGGCGTCGATGCCGTGTCCGTCGGCGCACTGACGCACTCGGCGCCGGCGCTCGACACCAGCCTGCTGATCAGCCCGTTCGAGCATCTGGAGAATGCTGTGCGGCCGTGAGCCGGATCATCGGGGTGGGCGCAGCACGGCGAACGGGTCGGTCACCGTCAACTCGCGGGCCACGAACTTGTAGACCGTGGCGGGGCGCCCGCCGGACTGTCCGGGCCGGGCAGTCCGCTCGGTCGGGCCGATCACCTGTCGCCGGGTCAGAACCCGGGTCAGATTGGTCGCGCTGAGCTCATAGCCCAGGGCGGCGCTGAACAGGTCGCGCAGCTCGGCGATGGTGAACTCAGCCGGAGCCAGAGCGAACCCGATGTTCGTGTAGGACAGCTTCGCCCGCAGCCGCCCAACGGCGGCGTCGATGAAGTAGTGGTGGTCGAACGCCGTACGCGGCAACTCGTCCACCCGGTGCCAGGCCGTGTCGGCCGGCAGATTCGGCCGCACGTCGGACGGAACCAGCCCGAGGTACGCGGTCGCGAGGACCCGCGTCCGCGGATCGCGATCGATCGCACTGTGGGTGGCCAACTGCTCCAGATGGGCGACCTCACGGACATCGACCTTCGCCGCGAGATGACCGGTGATCGCGACCCGGAGCCGTTCCGTGGGCTGCACGCCACCCCCGGGCAACGCCCAGCGATACCGGAACGGGCTCTGTCCGCGCCGCCACAGCAGAACGCACAGGTTGCCGTCACGGACGGACAGCACCACGGCCAGCACCTCGTGCGGATAGCTGGGGATGTTGACCGGATCACTTTTCTTGGTCACGGGCATGTCGTCGATGGTACCGTCGCACCAGTTATCGCCTATCAGGCGAAAACTGGCTGAAGGAAGGGAACAGGCAATGTCCGTTGCCCAGAGCAGTACGACGACCTGGCCGGAAGAGGTGCGACGCCTGGCTCGCGAGCGGGACGCGGTCGTCCTCGCCCACAACTATCAGGACCCCGCGATCCAGGATGTGGCCGATCACGTCGGCGACTCGCTCGAACTGTCGCGGATCGCTGCCACCACCGATGCATCGACGATCGTCTTCTGCGGCGTGCACTTCATGGCCGAGACCGCGAAGCTGCTCAGTCCGGACAAGACCGTGCTGATCCCCACGGCCCAGGCCGGATGTTCGCTGGCCGACACGATCGACGCCGATCAGCTGCGGAGCTGGAAGGCCGAGCATCCCGGGGCCGCGGTGGTTGCCTATGTCAACACCAGCGCCGCGGTCAAGGCGGAAGCCGACGTGTGCTGCACGTCGTCGAACGCTGTGGCCGTCGTGGAGTCGATCCCGCCGGACCAGCCGATCCTGTTCCTGCCCGACCAGTTCCTCGGCAACCACGTGCGACGGCAGACCGGGCGCGACAACATCCACGTCTGGATGGGTGAATGCCACGTCCACGCCGGGATCAGTGCGGCCGATCTGCGGGCTCAGGTCGAGGCCGATCCGGCGGCGGAGGTTCTGGTGCATCCGGAGTGCGGCTGCGCGTCCTCGGCGATCTGGCTCGCCGGCGTCGGTGACCTGCCCGCGGACCGGACCCGGATCCTCTCCACCTCCGGGATGCTCGGCGCCGCCCGCGACATGACGGCGAAGACGGCGCTGATCGCGACGGAGATCGGCATGCTCCATCAGTTGCGCAAGGTCAACCAGCACACGACTTTCCGGCCGGTGAACCCGAAGGCCTCGTGCCGCTTCATGAAGATGATCACGCCCGAGCTGCTGCTGCGGTGCCTCCGCGAGGGCCGCGACGAGGTCCAGGTGCCTCTCGACGTGGCCGAACGTGCCCGGCGGTCGGTCGAGCGGATGGTTGCCATCGGCAGACCCGGTGGCGCTCGGTGAGAAGATCCGCCGACGTCGTCGTCATCGGCAGCGGTGGCGATCACGACGCTGACAAGCCTCGCTCTCGCCCGCCGACGCTCGTCCGAAACCAACCCGTAAGTCAGATGCACTCATCCCAACACTGGAGGTTCCATGCCCAAGGGCTACTGGGTCAGCGTCTACCGCACCATTTCGGACCCTGAGAAGCTGGCTGCTTACAACAAGTTGACCCGTCCGGCCGTCCAGGCCTTTGGCGGGCGGACCCTCATCCGTGGCGGTCGGGTCGTCGCCCACGACGCCGGGATCGCCGAACGCACCGTCCTGGTCGAGTTCGACAGCTTCGAGCAGGCCGTCGCGGCGCGCGAGAGTGCGGCCTACCAGGATGCGCTGGTCGCCCTCGCCGACGGCGTCGAGCGCGACTTCCGCATCGTCGAAGGCACCGACTGACCGAGCCCCCCATCGCTGCACCGCTCACCTAGGCGCAACAGCTCGTTTGCCTTAGTGCAGAGAAGGTCATGCCAGTGATTTGCCGGTGGCAGCCGTCCAGTCGTCCACGCCGCCTTCGAGAACCCGGACGGCGGCGTGGCCGTGCCGGCGCAGGATGCTCGCGGCCGTCATCGCGCGTTCCCCGTGGCCGCACATCACCACGATGGGCTCGGTGGGAAGGTCGGCGACGTGATCCGGCAGATCGCCGAGCTCGACGTGGACGGCGCCGGGGACGTGGCCGTTGTGGAACTCGCTGTCCTGACGTACGTCGAGCACGCGATGATCGCCGATCTCGCTCGCGGTGAGCAGCGGTGTCTGGAGGGTGGGCCCGTCCCAGGCCGCCATGCCGCCGGCGAGCTCGCCGAGCGGGACGTCGTATCCGATCTTGACCGCCTGCCAGACGACCTCGGCCAGGTCCTGGTCCGGGCGGCGGACGATCACGTACGGCGTCGCCGGGTCGAGCAGCCAACCGAGCCAGGAGACGAACTGCGCCCGGAGATGGATGGACAGCGCGCCCGGGATGTGTCCAGCAGCGAACTCCCGGACCGGTCGTACGTCGATTACGACGGCGCCGAGCTGGGCGAGTTTGGCGACCTTCGACGCGTCCAGCCCGGGGACTGCCGGGTCGGCTGCCAGGCCCGAGCCCCGGCGATTCTCTTCGGGGAGGCGCAGGAAGTACGGCGGGAAGCTGCCCAGTCCGCCGAGGAGCTGCCGGACGAACGCGTCTTCGTCGGGCGCGGCCATGAGCGGGTTGGTGGCCTTCTCGCGTCCGATAGTGGAGGTCCGTTCAGCGTTCCCGGGCGCGGAGCAGAAGGATCCGGCGCCGTGCGTCGGAAACACCGGGGTCGAGTCGGGTAGTCCGGCAAGCCTCCGCAGCGATCGGTACTGCGCCCGGCTGAGTGCTTCGGTCTGGTCGCTGCCGGCAAGGTCGGTGCGGGCAGCACCGCCGACGATCAGCGATCCGCCGGTGAAGACGCCGAGGAGGGTCGAGCCGTCGAGCAACTCGAAGGCCAGGTGCTCACCGGTGTGACCGGGCGTCGCCAGGGTCCGCAACGTCAAGCCGCCCAGGTCGACCTCGTCGCCGTCGCTCAAGCCGGTGTGGTCGAACAACCGCCTCCCGGCCGCGGATGCCAGCACGCGGGCGCCGTCGGTCTCGCCGAGTTGTACGGCGCCGGACAGGAAGTCGGCGTGGAGATGAGTGTCGGCGGCGAACACCACCGTGAGGTCTCGCCGTTCCGCCTCGGCACGCAGTGCCCGCAGGTCGAGCGACGCGTCGACCGCGAGGGCCCGTCGGTCACCCAACTCGACCAGGTACGCCGAGTTGCCCAAGCCGTCGTCGACGACCGGAACGACCATCTTGTCGACCTCAACTGCCACTCTTACACTATTCCACCGCAAAGCGCCTGGCTGACCTTCCAGTCGCAGTCTGAAGGGTCACGTGAGGCGGTTGGCGCGGGTTAGTAGGTATCGCCGTTCCAGGGGGCTTGGGGTTTGGTCGGCGGCCAGGCGGTAGTGGGTTGCGGCGGCGGTCGGGTTGCCGGCGGACTCCAGGAGATGGGCGCGGACTGCGGTCAGGCGGTGGTGCTGGGTGAACCGGGGGTCGTCGGCCAGGGTGTCGAGGAGGCGGAGGCCGGCGTCGGGGCCGTGCACCATACCGGCCGCGACGGCGCGGTTGAGGGTGACCATCGGGTTGTCGGTCAGCCGCTCCAGCAGCGTGTAGAGGCCGAGGATCTGCTTCCAGTCGGTGCTCGCGGCATCGGGCGCTTCGTCATGTACGGCGGCGATCGCGGCCTGCAACTGGTACGGTCCAGGCTTTCCGTGTGCCATCGCGGCCGTGAGCAGATTGGTGCCCTCAGCAATCAGTTCGGGGTTCCACCGACGCCGGTCCTGCTCGTGCATCGGGATCAGCATGCCGTCGTCGCCGGTGCGGGCCGGCCGCCGGGCATCGGTCAGCAGCATCAGCGCGAGCAGCCCCACGACCTCCCCGTCAGCGGGCAGCAGCCGATGCAGCATCCTGGTCAGCCGGATCGCCTCGGCGGAGAGCTCCACCCGGTCCGGCTCCGGCCCCGCGGTGGCGGTGTAGCCCTCGTTGAAGATCAGGTACAGAACCTGCAGTACGGCGTCCAGGCGGTCGGCCCGATCGTCCGCCGACGGCAGCCGGAAGGTGGATCCGGCGGCCTTCACCCGTTGCTTGGCCCGGCTGATCCGCTGCCCCATCGTTGGCAGCGGCAACAGGTAGGCCCGGGCGATCTCCTCGGTCGTCAGACCGCCGACGGCCCGGAGTGTCAGGGCGACCTGGGACTCGCGGCTGAGCGCCGGGTGGCAGCAGAGGAACAGCAGGACGAGCGAGTCGTCCTGGTCCGCCGCTGGTGTGCCCTCGGGCGGCGGTAGGTGCCGGGTCGCGTCGATCGCCTCGCGCTCCCGCCTGGCCTGGTCCTGGCGTAGCTGGTCGATCATCTTGCGGGACGCGACCCGGATCAGCCACGGCCGTGGATCGTCCGGGATGCCGTCGGCCGGCCAACTGGTGGCCGCGACCAGCAGCGCTTCCTGGACTGCGTCCTCGGCGGTGTCGAAGTGGCCGTATCGCCGTACCAGGGCACCGAGGACCTGCGGCGCGAGCTCGCGCAGCAGGTCCTCGATCCGGGCGGTCACGTCAGCGCCCGTCTGGTCCGTCCGGGATCGGGCGGATCTCGACGGTGTCGCCGACCGCATCGACGATCCGGGCGGCGATCTCCACCGCCCGGTCGTGGGTCGCGGTGTCCACGATGGCGTAACTGACCAGGACTTCCTTGAACTCGGCGTACGGGCCGTCGACCGCCACCGCGCCCTTGTCGCTCTTGCGGACGGTGACCGTCAGGGACGGGTCGGCCAGGCCCTCGGTGGCGACGAACTCGCCGGACTCGGTCAGCTCCCGGCCCAGGTCCTCGTAGAACTGGCACATCGCGATGAACTCCGGACTGCTGGTGTCCACGGTCTCCCAGTCGGCCTTGTTCGTGTAGGCCAGCAGGATGTACTTCACTTGCCGTCCCCTCCGTCGCTTCTCGTCATGGTGGACTCGTAGCCGCCGCCACCGGGGTAGACCCACGCTCCGTCCATCCGCGTGTCGCCGTCGCTGAAGGTCCCGCGGAAGTACGCCGGCGATCCCTTCTCGCCACCCCAGATGGTCAGGGTGTCGCCCTCGAGCTCGTACACGTAGTCGAGAGTGTTCCCCTCGCTGTCGTAGAACCTGGACTTCAGGTCGTCGCCCGGCGCGGCGCCGAACGGCCGCTCGTGCCCGATCACCTCCAGGCCGTTGATCTCGTGCCCCTGCTGGTGCATCAGGACGCGCTGGAGCAGGAAGTAGCCGCCTTCCATCCACTCGTAGCTCACCGTGCCGACGGTGCCGCCGGACACGTTCCACTCACCGACCAGCCGGTCGAGCCGGCGCAGGGCGTCGCTGGGCTGCGGAACGGGTGGGAACTCGTACTCGGTCATCTCGGACCATCCTTTCGAGGTTGCTCTGATGCCGCTACCTCGAAGCCACGGCCCGGTCTTCGACAGCTTTCGCCAAGGAATTTCACGGCACCTGCCGTCAGTCGGCCACCGCCGGTGGTGCCTCCTTGTCGAGGAGGTGGGACTTCTCGCGTCGGCGGGGGAGCATCAACGCCGGTATCAGGGTCAGTGCCACGAGCACCCAGGCGACCCAGAAGGTGTGCGCGAACGCCGCCGCGGCGTCCTCCAGTCCGCGGGCGATGGCGGCCGGGTCGATGTCGAGCGGGGCGATGCTCTCCGGCTGGGTGTTCGACAAGATGGCGGCCTGGGTCTCGGTGAGTCCCGCGCTCGCGCCCGGAACCTGCGTCCCGGGGATGACCGGCGAGTCGTTGAGCTGGTTGGTGAGGATGACCGACATCGTCGCGACCCCACAGGACGAAGCGATCTGCTGGGTGATGTTGAGCAGGGTCGAGCCGCGCGCGACCTGAGGTCCGGCCAGCGTCTTCAGCGCCGAGGTGAACAACGGCATCATCGTGGCGCCCATCCCGAAACCCATCACGACCAGCATCGCGATCAGGGGCGGGTACGGCGTGGTCGCGGTGACCTGGGTCAGGCCGAACATGCCCGCGACGATCAGCAGCAGCCCGAAGGGCACGATCCGGCCCACCGGCACCTTGTCCACCAGCCGCCCGGCGATCGGCATGGTCACCATCGCGCCGAGGCCCTGCGGCGCCACCAGGAGGCCGGCATCCAGCGTGGACTCGCCGCGGATCTGCTGGAAATACGTCGGCACCAGGAGCAGCCCGCCGAAGAACGCTGCCGCGAACAGGAACATCGTGATGATCGAGATGGTGAGGTTGCGGTTGCGGAACAGCCGCAGATCCAGCAGTGGATGCTCCGGCCGGAAGGAGTGCCAGACGAACGCCGCCATCAGCAGCACGCCCGCGAGCATCGAGACCCAGACCCGGGGCGCGCCGAAGTCACCGTTCTCGGCGGGCAGCGACGAGACGCCGAAGAGGAACAGGGCCAGACCGGGGGACATCAGCGCCACGCCGACGGCGTCGAGCGACTCCGACGGCTCCGGGCTGTCCTTGGCCAGCGCGAACCAGGCGTAGATCACCGCGATCACGCCGAGCGGCACGTTGATCAGGAAGATCCAGTGCCAGCTCGCCACCTCGATCAGCCAGCCGCCCAGGATCGGGCCCAGGATCGGCCCGAGCAGCATCGGCACCCCGAGGATGGCCATCAGCCGCCCCATCCGGTGCGGCCCCGCGGCCCGGGTCATGATGGTCATGCCGAGCGGCATCAGCATGCCGCCGCCCAGTCCCTGCAGGACGCGGAAGCCGATCAGCATGTTGATGCTCGACGCGGTGGCACACAGGGCGGAGCCGGCGGTGAACAACAGGATCGCGGTCATGTAGAGCCGCTTGGTGCCGAACCGGTCCGCCGCCCACCCGGTCAGCGGGATCACGGTCGCGAGCGCGAGCGTGTACGCCGTGACCGTCCAGGCGACGTGCGAGTAGGACACCGGGTTGTCGGGCGTGCCGAACTCGTCCTGGAAGGTCGGCAGGGCGACGTTGACCACGGTGATGTCGAGGATCGACATCACCGCGCCCAGTACGACGACACCGGCGATCTTCAGGACCGCGGCATCGATGTGGTCGGGATACTCGGACTGCCTGGCTGGCTGGCTCACTGTCGGCCCCCCTGAGCACTGTCGCGTCTCTCCCGAGAGTACGCCGCGGCTCAGAAGTCGATCTCGATGCGGGTCCCGGTGGGGGCGCCGGGGTGTCGTAGCCAGAGGACGTTGAGGTCGGGGTCGTATCGCAGGTCTGCGAGATCATCCCCGTCGGCCCGGACCGCCGTCGGCTTGACCGGGAGGCGGAGTGCGGTGGTGACCTGGACGCCGCGCGGGGCCTCGGAGCTGAAGCGGATCGCGGTCTGATCGTGTTCCCAGTCCACGACTCGGCCGGCAGAAGCGAGGAGCGGCTCCTCGTCGTACGTCAGGTCGCGCAGCCAGGTCAGGTCGCCCGGGCCTAGCTCCCGCCGGCGGACGACGGCCAGCTGTGGGTCGAGCAGGTCGAGGTAGGTGCCCTCGACGATGTGTGAGCCGCCGGCCTCCTCGAGGGCGGCGCCGACGAGGTACGGACCGCGCTGCACCGACAACCAGTTGGTCGACTTCCACGTGTGGCCGCCCGCTTCGGCCAGCTCGCGGATCGCCCCGACCAGCTCGTCGGCGCGCGCCGGTGACTCGGTGAAGTCGGCCGGCCGGGACGGGAGGAACCGGACCCGGCCCTGCCCGATCGGCTGCACGCCGTCGTGGTCGCGGTCCGCGCCGAGCGCCTCGGCCAGGTGGTCGGCGCAGGTGTCGTAGCGGTCGGTCCACCAGGAGCGGATCTCGTGGTACGGGTCCGCGCCGTCGCCGACGTACAGCAGGCTGCCGCCACGGCTGACCCACCCGGCCAGCGCGTAGTGGATGCCCGGCGCCAGCGGCTTCTGGAACTCATAGCTCAGGACGAGTACGTCGACATCGTCCAGCGCATCGGGAGTGTCGATCACGTTCTCGAGCTGGACCGGACAGACCCGCTGCCCATCGCACAGTGGCGGCAGCGCCAGCCCGTAGAAGTCGGAGAAGTGCAGCTGCTCGCGGCCTTCCACGGCCAACGCGTCCTGCAGGCCGTCGTAGTGGCCGCTCTCGCCACCGGGGGACCAGCGCTGGAACATGGCGGTGTCCGACAGCGCGATCCCGATCCGCGGTCCTTCGTGAGCCCAGCGCACCTCCGGCTGGTCCAGGTCGCGCAGGCTGTTCATCGCGATCAGGTAGCTGGTGGCGGTGTCCTGCGGAATCGATTCCCGTTCGGACGAGCCCTCGCGCAGGTAGGGGCGGTTGAAGATCCGGTTCGGCCACGGCGCCACCTCGTACCGCGAGACGCCCGGGTGCAACAGCGAGGCGACGAGGGTGCGCTGGTAGTTGGCCAGGTAGTCCTCCCAGGTGCGGTCCGGGTGGTCCTCGATCGGGTCGTGCAGGAACCACATGCGCCTGTCGGTGCCGCGGGTCAGGTCCTGGGCGATGCCGTACTCCAGGTAGGCCGTCTCGAACGTGCGCTCGGCGACCTTCCCGGCGTACACGTTGGGTGTGCGGGAGGTGCCGGTCCACACCTGCGCGATGGCGCCGTCGATCGAGGGCAGCGTCCGCAGGCGGGACTCGGGGCTGATGATCTGCCACTGGGTGTAGTTCAGGAGGCTGTGCGTCGGGACGTAGAACCGCACCTCGCGACCCTGCTGGAGGGCTTCGTCGCGCAGCACGGAGGTGACCCGGTCGAGGCTGCGGGACAGCAGGTGCTGCTTGAGCTGCCCGGCGCGGAAGTGCGCTTCGGGGGTGCTGTGCGGGGGCTGCCACGGCTCGCCGAAGAAGGCGTGCCATTCCCGCTTGAAGGATTCCGAGTAGCCGGCCCGGGCCCAGAACTCCGGCTCTTCGAGGTGGATGCCCTCGACGCCGAGCTCGATGATCGGGCGGAGCTTCTGCACCAGGTACTCGGTGAAGCTGAAGGTCGGGACCATGTACGGGATGTCGGTGCTATGACCGTGCAGGATCGGCGACCCGTCACCCGCGGTCTGCGCATCGGCCCAGTGGTCCGAGCCGTCCCACCGGCCATCAAGGTAGTCCTGGTAGGTGCCCCAGGAGATGCCGGTCATCAGGTGGACGCGGTAACCGGCTTCACGCCACCGGGCGATGCGCTCCGGTGTGGTGTCGTTGAGCCCGTAGACCATCACGAAATCGGTCCGCAGGTCGATGGATTCGTCGTACGGCGCCTGCTCCTGGAAGCCGGTCGCCTCGCGATGCTTGCCGTTTGTCATGTGCCCTTCCCGGGGGTCAGCGGGGGAGTAGGTCAGCGGCTTGCAGTTGTTGCCAGATCTCGGACTGGTCGACGACGGTCAC
The DNA here is from genome assembly GCF_044458365.1 of Kribbella sp. NPDC050470. Classification (NCBI taxonomy): domain Bacteria; kingdom Bacillati; phylum Actinomycetota; class Actinomycetes; order Propionibacteriales; family Kribbellaceae; genus Kribbella; species Kribbella sp. NPDC050470. The sequence continues at coordinate 296,164 of NZ_JBITHV010000008.1, forward strand.
GCCGAGCTTCTCGGCCTTGGTGAGTTTGCTGGCGCCGACGTCGGCGCCGGTGATGAGGAAATCGGTGCTGGCCGAGACCGACGACGCGATGGTTGCGCCGGCCCGTTCGCAGAGGCGCTGGAAGGCCGGGCGGGTGACCTTCTCGCCAGAACGCGGGTCGCTGATCGAGCCGGTGACGACAACTGTCTTGCCCGCCAGCGGTGCACCGGCCGCGACGACCGGTGGGAGGTCTTCCTCGCGGACGTCGAGCGAGACGCCGGCCGCGCGGAGCCGCTCGAGCTCGGGGCGCAGGCGGGTGAGGTGCTCGATCAGGGAGGCGGCCACCTTCGGGCCGATGTCGTCGACTGCGACCACGCCGTCGACGCCCGCGTCGGCGACCGCTTCCAGGGAGGCGAATCCGGCCCGGCACAGTCTGGCCGCGGTGCCTTCGGAAGCCATCGGGATGGCGAGGCCGATCAGCGCCCGGCGCAGGCCGACCTGGCGGCTCGCGTCGATCGACTCGATCATGCGGGCGGCCGAGACCTCGCCGATCCGGTCGAACTCCAGCAGCCGCTCAGCGGTCAGCTGGTAGAAGTCCGACGGGTGCTCCAGGATCCCGGCCTCGGCCAGCCGCTCGATCCAGACCCCACCGATCGCGTCGATGTCGGCCGCGGCGCGGGAGGCCCAGTGGATCAGTCGCCGGACGGTCTGCGCGGGGCAGGCCACATTGGTGCAGAACAGCTCGCGGCTGTTGCCTTGCTCGGTCAGCGGCTGCTCGCACGACGGGCAGACGCTGGGCGGCACGATGTCCCGCTCGGCTCCGGTGCGCTTGGACGCGTCGAGCACGCCGGCGACGAACGGGATCACGTCACCGGCCCGCCGGACCAGCACCGTGTCGCCGATCTTGATGTCGCGGGCGCGGATCACTTCCTGGTTGGCCAGCGTCGCGCGGGTGACCGTCGTACCGCCGACGAAGACGGGCTCCAGCCAGGCGACCGGCGCGATCTTGCCGGTCTTGCCGACGTCCCAGACCACGTCGGCCAGCACGGTGGTCTTCTCCTCGGCGGCGAACTTGTACGCCAGGGCGCCACGTGGCGAGCTGGACCGCGTGCCGGCGGCGGCGAAGGCGTCGCGATCGGCAAGCCGCAGTACGGCGCCGTCCAGGTCGTAGTCGAGGTCGTTGCGTTGCTGCTCGATCGTGGTGATCACCGCCTGCGCGGCTGCGGCGTCGTCGCAGTGCCGCATGTCGGCGACGGTGAATCCCATCTCCTGCAGGGCGCGCTCGAGATCGGTGTCGGCGTCGTTCGAGTCGCTGAGCAGGTCGAAGGCGAAGAACTGCAGACGCCGCTCGGCGACCGTGGCCGGATCCTTGGCGCGCAGCGTGCCCGCGGCGGCGTTTCTCGGGTTGATCAGCGGCTTGTCGGCGTGGGCCGCGTTGTAGGCAGCAAAGGTGGAGCGCAACATGACCGCCTCGCCGCGGACCTCGGTGCGGTCCTTCGTGTCCAGTCGGTCCGGGACGCCGTCGGTGAGGGCACGGACGAGCGGGGTCACGTCATCGCCGGTCGTGCCGTCGCCGCGGGTGACTGCCCGGGCGAGCTTGCCCTTCTCGTAGACCAAGGCCAGTGACAGGCCGTCTAGCTTCGGCATAACGACCACCGACTGGCCGGGGAAGCGGGTGAAGAAGGCCTCGACCTGCTCGGGGCGGGTCGCCTTCTCCAGGGACAGCATCGGCCGGGAGTGCCGGACGGGGGCGTGCAGCACCGCGGGCGCGCCGACCTGTTCCAGCGGGTTCGGGTCGGGCGCCAGCTCCGGGTTGGCCTCGATCAGCGTCCGCAGCTCGTCCTCGATCGCGTCGTACTCCGCGTCGGCCACCGTCGGCGAACCGCGGTAGTAGGCGTCGCGCAGTACGACGATCTGATCGGCAAGTTCCTGAATGCGCTCCCCATCGTCCACGAGCCAGGACATTACCGGCCGGCCCCGACAAAGTGCCTCAGGTCAGCGTGATGATGGTCCGTCCGCGGGTGCTGAATGCGGCGGGGGCATCGGCCAGCGGGCGGACGGTGGTGACGAGCGGCCGGAGCCGGCCGTCGTGGAGGCGGGTGGCGAGCTGGGCCAGCTGCTCGCGGTTGGGCTCGACGACGAAGAACACGGCCCGGCCGTCCTGTGGGTGGATGGTCGGTGGGTCCGCGATGGTGACGAGGGTGCCGCCGGGGCGCAGCAGCGCGGTGGAGCGATCACGGATCTCGCCGCCGATCACGTCGAACACGACGTCGACCGGACCGGCGTCCTCCAGGCGTTCGTTGTCCAGGTCGAGGAACGTGTGGGCGCCTAGCTCGGACGCCAGCTTCTGGTCGGCGGCTCGGCCGGTGCCGATGATGTGGGCGCCTGCCTCGCTGGCCAGCTGTACGGCGACGGAGCCGACAGCACCACCCGCTCCGTGAATGAGGACGGTCTGCCCTGCCTTCAGCTGGGCGTGGTCGAACAGGGCCTGCCAAGCCGTCAGGCCGGAGATCGGGAGCGCGGCCGCGGTGACGTGGTCGACGCCGGCTGGCAGCGGGGCCAGATTGCGCGCCTCGACGGCGGCGTACTCGGCGAGTGAGCCGTTGCGGGACCAGTCGGCCAGCCCGAAGACCCGCTGACCAACCGTGAGACCGGTGGTGCCGTAGCCGAGCTCGACGACTACGCCGGACAGCTCGTGGCCGGGCACGCTCGGGGTGCGGTCGCGGCCGGCGCGGTCGGTCCAGGTCCCCGGCCAGTCCAGCTCACCGCGGGTGAAACCGGCCGCATGAACCTGCACGACGACGTCGTTCTCGGCGGCGTGAGGGTAAGGAAGTTCGCTCAGGGACAGCCCGTCGACACCAGCCTCGGGGTCCCGCGCAGTAATAGCACGCATGCCCCGACACTACGTACCGAAACCCCGACGTCCATGGGCCATTTCGACACCTTCTCGCTGGGCCGCTTCTGCGCCGTACCGTCGTCTTTTGGCGGAGTCGGCTAATGATCCGTCGGGGTTGTGAGGCGCTCGGCCGGCACTTGCTCGATGCGGGTCCAGCCTTTCCAGCCGCGCTCCTCCAGGATCGCCAGCAGCTGCTCGGCGCCCGGTGCGGACTCGGTCATGGTCGCGTCCATCAGGGCCACGAACTGGTCGTCGAAGACGTCGGCCCCCGCTTCACCGGCCTCTACAGCGCGAATCATCAGGCGTTCCATGATGTCGGCCATCTCGACGATGCGCGGATCGTCGGCCGGCCAGTCGAGTGCGCCGCGCAGAAGGCTGTAGAGCTTCACCATGTCGGGGTCTTCCAGCGACGCGTGCTTCATCTCGATCACGGCGTCGACCAGGTGGGGCATCTGGGCGGCGACCAGGATCCAGGCGTCCCGCTCGAGCTCGATGTACCACTCTTCGACGCCGAGACCACGGAGCCGGTCGAGGTAGCCCACGACGCTCTCCGGAAGCGCCAGATGTTCGCCGGCTGCGAGCCTGGCGATCCGCTTCCGGTTGCCCTGGAGCCGCCGTACCTCCGCACGCAGTTGCTTGTCGATCTCCTGGACACCAGCGGCGAACTCCTCCGGGCCGGCATCGAGGAGCTCCTGCACCCGGGCCAGCGGCACGCCGGCATCGGCCAGGGTGTGGATCCGGATCAGTCGCACGACCGCGGCAGAGTCGTAGGTCCGGTACCCGGACTGGTCGCGCTCGGGTTCTGGCAGCAGCCCGATCTGGTGGTAGTGGCGTACCGCCCGCACCGTCACTCCCGCGTACGACGCAAGCTGGCTGATGGTGAGCATGAGTCTCAGCCTGCCTCAGGCGATCTTGTGGCGATAGGTGACCATCGCGAAGCCGTAGGCCACGGCGAGGATGCCGACGCACCAGGCGAGGGCGGCCCAGACGTCGTCGCCGACCGGCTGCTGGGTGAGCAGGGCACGGATCGTGTTGACGATCGATGTCACCGGCTGGTTTTCGGCGAACCAGCGGACGGGGCCGGGCATGGTGCCGGTCGGCACGAAGGCCGAGCTGAGAAAGGGCAGGAAGAGGAGCGGGTAGGAGAACGCGCTCGCTCCTTCCATGGTCTTCGCGGTGAGACCGGGGATGACGGCCAGCCAGGTCAGCGCGAGGGTGAACAGGAGCAGCAGGCCGGCGACCGCGAGCCACGCCGGCACTTCGGCGCCCGAGCGGAAGCCCAGGAGTAGAGCGACGCCCACGACGATCACGAGCGAGATCCCGTTGGCGAACAAAGAGGTCAGCACGTGCGCCCACAGGAGGCCCGGCCGGGCGATCGGCATGGACTGGAACCGCTCGAAGATCCCACGTTGCATGTCCATGAACAGCCGGAAGGCCGTGTAGGCGATGCCCGACGCGATCGTGATGAGCAGGATGCCGGGCAGCATGTAGTTGACGTACTTGATCGGACCGGTGTTGATCGCGCCGCCGAACACGAAGACGAACATCAGCATCATGGCGATCGGCATGATCGCGGTGGTGAGGATGGTGTCGACGCTGCGGGTGACGTGGCGCAGGGTTCGTCCGGTGAGTACGGCGGTGTCGCTGAAGAAGTGCGTGGCCATGGCTGCTCCTCAGTCCTTGCCGACGACCGCGAAGAAGACGTCTTCGAGGGTGGGCTGCTTCTCGACGTACTCGACCTTGGCGGGTGGGAGGAGCTGCTTGAGCTCGGCGAGGGTGCCGTTGACGATGATCCGGCCGCGGTGGAGGATCGCGATTCGGTCGGCGAGCTGCTCGGCCTCCTCGAGGTGCTGCGTCGTGAGCAGTACCGTCGTGCCGCGCCCGGCGAGGCCCTTCACGGTGTCCCACACCTCGGTGCGCGCCTCGGGGTCGAGACCGGTCGTCGGCTCGTCGAGGAAGATCACCGGCGGGCTCCCGATCAGGCTCATCGCGATGTCCAGCCGGCGCCGCATCCCGCCCGAGTAGGTGGACACCCGGCGTCCGCCGGCCTCGGTCAGCGAGAAGCGCTCCAGGAGTTCGTCCGCGATCGCGCCCGGGTTCTCGAGGTGCCGCAGCCTGGCGACCAGCACGAGGTTCTCCCGCCCGCTCAGGATCTCGTCGACGGCGGCGAACTGCCCGGTGAGGCTGAACGACTCCCGGACGGACGATGCTTGCGTCGCGACGTCTAAGCCGTTCACGCTGACCGTCCCCGCGTCGGCCTTCAGCAGCGTCGCGAGGATCCGTATGGTCGTCGTCTTACCCGACCCGTTGGACCCCAGCAGAGCGAAGATACTGCCCCGCTCCACCGCGAAATCCACCCCCCGCAACACCTCCACGTCCCCATAGGCCTTCTCCAGCCCCTGCACCCGAATCATCACCTGTCTCCTCCAATTCGCCCGTTCCAGCCACCAGCGTGAAGGGTTGACGCAACGTCAAGGTCAACCCGGGCGTGCGGATGAGTTCAGACGGCCGGCCAGATGACTTTGGTGGGGCGGTGGTTGGCGGGCTTCTCGGGGGTTTGGGGGTGGCGCTCGGTGGTGGTGATGGTTTGGCGGGGCCAGGGGGTGCGGGTGGTGCGGTTGTCGCTGCCTGTCTCCAGGAGGGTTGCTTTGTGGTTCATTTCGACTCCTTTGGTTTGGTGCCTTCTTGGCTTGGATCAAGGTTCGCCCGGGGGTGCGCTGCGCTCGTCGGCTGATCGGGCCCTGTGGCGGTTGAGGTCGGGGTCCTCCGATTGGGGGAACGGGACTGCTCTGGACCAGTGCGGGACGGCGGCGGCATGCTGGGGGCGGGGGCGGACATGACGGCGAGCGGGCGTAGTACGGGGGCGCGAGAGTCGGCGCGGGTGGTGGTGGTGGACGATCACCCGTTCTTCCGGGACGGGTTGATCCGCGGACTGCGCGAGTCGGGCTACCTCGAGGTGGTCGGCGAGGCCGAGACCGGGCGGGAAGGGCTCGAGGTGATCGCCGCGCAGCGTCCGGACGTGGCCGTTCTCGACTACCAGATGCCTGACCTGACCGGGCTCGAGGTGGTGCATGCCATGGTCCGTGAGGGGTTGCCGACCCGGGCGCTGATCCTGTCGGCCGTCACCGACAGCGCGATCGTCTTCCGGGCCTTGGAGGAGGGCGCGCAGGGCTACCTGTCCAAGGAGTCCCGGCGAGCGGAGATAGTCGATGCGGTACGGCGGGTGGGCCAGGGGCAGACCGTGGTCCCGCCGGAGCTGGCTGCCGGGCTGGCCGACCAGATCAGGCTCCGCGCGGCCTCAGCCGGACCTGTCCTCAGCGAGCGCGAGCAGCAGGTGCTGGCCGGCTTCGCGCGCGGACTGTCGATCCCTGAGCTGGCGGCCGAGCTGTACCTGGGCGCCAGTACGGTCAAGACGCACACCCAACGCCTCTACGAGAAGCTCGGGGTCTCCGACCGGGCAGCCGCGGTGGCTGAAGGCATGCGACGGGGCCTGCTCGAATGACCGTGTCGGACCAGATCGCCGGACAACCGGATCGGGGAGTCCGGATCCAGGCACTGCTGAGGCTGCTGCTCGCTGCGTTCCTGGTAGCCGTCTTGGTGACCCAGCCACCAGCGGAGCACCGCCTGCTGTGCTGGGTGATCGTCATCTCGTACGTGCTCTGGAGTGTGGCGACCGCAGCGGTCCAGCGACGCGGTGCAGGCCTGGTGCCGTACACGTGGCTGGCGCTCGCGGTCGACGTGATCACGCTGACCGGGCTGACGCTGGTCGCGGACACGTCCGCGGCCACCACCTGGACGGCGTACACCTTGCTGGACGGGCTCTTCGTGGTCCCGCTCCTGGCCGCGACCCAGCTCAGCCCGGTGGTCTGCGCTCTGGCCACAGCGCCGGCCGTCGCTGCCTACATCGTCTCGGGCCTGCTGATCCGGCCGATCGACGAGGAGCCGATCTCGTACGTCGTACTGCGCGCCAGCCTGCTCGCTGTCGTCGGGCTGGGCTGTGTGCTGTTGACAGCGCTGCAGCGGTCCCGGGTCGTGACGATCGCCCGGCTGCTGCAGGACCGGAACCATCTGCTGGAGGAGATGGTTCAGATCGAGCAGCGCGAACAACGGAACCTGGCCGAGGCGCTCCACGACGGAGCTCTCCAGTACGTGCTCGCTGCCCGGCAGGAGGTCGAGCCGGCGGTCGCGGGTGACACGGAGTGTCTCGAGCGGGTCGAGTTCGCCCTGGCGGAGACCACCCGGCTGCTGCGGACCACGATGACCCAGCTGCATCCGGTGGCGCTGGAGTCGGCCGGGCTGCTGCCGGTGCTGAAGGACGTCGCCGACTCCACCCGCTCACGCGGCCGGCTCTCGATCGAGGTGGTGACGCACGACTGGGACGAGTCGACACGCACCGCCGCGGATGAGTTGCTGCTGGTGACCGTTCGCGAGCTGCTGACGAACGTCGTGAAGCATGCCGAGGCTGGGAAGGTCGTCGTACAGCTGGCTCGAAGCGGTGGTGTTGCCCGGTTGAGTGTCATCGACGACGGCCGGGGGCTCGGGGGAGTGGATCTCGACGCGCGGCTGCGGAACGGGCATCTCGGTCTGGCGTCGCGGCGGATCCGGGTGGAGGCGGCCGGCGGGTGGATGCGGCTGCGGGACGCCGTACCGCACGGGACGGTCGCCGAGGTGGAGGTTCCGTTGGCGCAAAACGGCGTGGGGGGGGGGGGGGGGGGGGGCGGCCCCGGGGGGGGGGGGGGGGGGGGGGGGGGGGGGGGGGGCGCGGCGGCCCCGGGGGGGGGGGGGGGGGGGGGGGGGGGGGGGCCCCCCCCCCGGGGGGGGGCCCCCCCCCCCCCCCCCCCCCCACGCCGTAGGGTTGGTGGCTCAGTTGGCCATTTGGTTGTTGCCGTGCACCAGCATGGAGCTCAGCGCGTCGCGGGTCGCCTGGTCGAGCTGGCCGGTCTGCGGCAAGCCGGCATCGTGCTGCAGGTACTTGATGGCGTTGACGGTGTCGGTGTCCTCGTAGCCCGTGATCGGCCCGTTGTAGTAGTTGAGCTGCCCGAGCTGTTGCTGCAGCAGCTTCACTGAGGCTGACGGCGATGTCGGTGTCTGCCGGTGGTCCGGGGCCTTCGCGGGTATCGTCCCTCGATCCACTGTCTTCGAGTGGTACTGCGTGGTGCCCGCGTGGACCGCGACCGGGGCGGCGCTCGCATGGGCTGGGCCTCCCGTCCCGAGTACTGCGGCGGCGACGATCCCCACCATCGCGACGCAGGTGGCGGCGACGGTGGCGACGAGCCAGGTCTTGGTCTTGGCCTGCGGCGTGGGCTGGGTCTGGGTCCGGATCTGGGGCTGGGGCTGGGGTGCGGTGGTGGTCATTTCGGTGTGTTCCTTTCGTCTTCGGTCCGGCTGTTCCGTAACCTTGTGAAAGCAACAATCCGCCGCTCCGGCCGCCGCCAGGATCCGCCGTCCGACCGATCGCCCGGGGGAACCCGCCGTCCCCCGATCGGTGGACGTAGGCGCGCCGTAGTCGGCCGGTGACGCGCAGTCGACGGATCTTCCGTTGGTGGTGGAACATGCAGCAGGATGCAGCCAGGAGGCTGGACGCAATGGTCAGCTTGGCTAGCTACACGACGCTGTACATCAGCGCGATCCGGATGGCCGGAGGAGACGAGCTGGAGAACATCGTCGCGGTGCGGTTCGACGGCGGTTCGAGCGTCAGCGAGGAGTCCTCGGTCGGCGACTTGATCCGGTGGCTTCGACGTACCGATGCGCGTGCCTACGTGCGGCAACCCGACGGCAGCCGGGGGCCGGAGGTGCTCGTCGACCATCACGAAGCCGGGCCTCGGCTCTGCAGCCAGGTCGACGACGCGGTGGGTCTGGACTGCCTGTTGACGCTGCCGCGCCTGAACGGCGAGAAGCGGGTCGGGCACCGGCGCTCCAGCTGGTGGCGCTGGTAGCCGCCTCGAGTGTTGCCGTCGGCAAGCGGATTCCGGCTTCTTTCGGGTGGCGGCGTACGAACTCTTCAGCGATCGGTGACTTCGTCGTAACGTGACGCTGTCAGCGCTCGGGGGTTTACCGCCCAGGCACCCGACCTGGGTCGTCGCGATTCAGGGAGGGATCGTGCGCAGATCAGCAGCCGGACTAGTCGGTCTGGCCCTCGTAGCGACATTCGGCGCGAGCACCGGCTCGACGAGCGTCGCGGCACCACCGGTGGACACGACCCCAGCGAGTCAGGGGGCCAAGGCAACCACGTCCGACGCGCTTCCGCACCCGCAGGAGGAGAAGCGCCAGGAGTTGCGTGAGGAGGCCTGGAGCCTGCTGCTGAGCGGTCAGGCGAAGGCGGAGAAGCGCGGTGCCAGCACCGTGATGAAGCTGGGCAAGAAGTCGGTCCGCAAGACCGACAGTCGAGGCCGGCGGACCGTCACCAGGGTCGACCAGTACGTCGAGCTGGCGCGCGAGAAGACCGACCGGATCTTCGTCGTACTGGCCGAGTTCGGCAACGAGCGGCACCCCGACTACCCGGACCAGGACACCGATCCGGCCACGCCCGGCCCGGCCACCTTCGAAGGACCACTGCACAACGCGATCCCCGAGCCCGACCGGACGGTCGACAACTCGACGGTGTGGCGGTCGGACTACAACCGTGCGTACTACCAGGACCTGTACTTCGGCAACGGCCGCATCGCCGGGGTGGAGACCGTACGGCAGTACTACGAAAAGCAGTCGTCGGGCCGCTACAGCATCAACGGCAAGGTCACCGACTGGGTGAAGGTGCGGTACAACGAGGCGCGGTACGGGCGCAGTAACGGGTTCCCGTGTGCGTCGATCGTGTGCAGCAACACGTGGAACCTGATCCAGGACGCGGTCAACCAGTGGGTCGCCGACCAGAAGGCAGCAGGCCGGACGACGGCGGAGATCACGGCCGAGCTGAAGACGTTCGACCGGTGGGACCGCTACGACTTCGACGGTGACGGGAACTTCGACGAGCCGGACGGCTACCTCGACCACTTCCAGATCGTGCACGCCGGCGGCGACCAGGCCGACGGCGATCCGCACCAGGGCGAGGACGCGATCTGGTCGCACCGCTGGTACGTGCAGACCACGCCGATCGGCGGCGGCGGCCCGACGGGCAACCCGCTCGGCGGCACCCAGGCCGGCGACACCGGCGTCTGGGTCGGCGACTACACGATCCAGCCGGAGAACGGCGGCGTCAGCGTCTTCACGCACGAGTACGGACACGACCTCGGCCTGCCTGACCACTACGACACCTCCGGCGGCGGCGAGAACAGCGTCAACTGGTGGTCGTTGATGGCTCAGAGCCGGGTCAGCGCACGCAACGACCAGGGCATCGGTACCAGGTCGGCCGACCTGGACGCCTGGTCCAAGCTGCAGCTGGGTTGGCTCGACTACGAGATCGTCCTGGCCGGGCAGAACCGGACGCTGGTGCTGGGGCCGCACGAGTACAACTCGGCGAAGCCGCAGGGTCTGGTCGTCGTACTGCCCAAGAAGTCGGTGACCACCGAGTACGGCGCTCCGGCGGCCGGGGCCCGGCAGTGGTGGAGCGGCAGCGGTGACGACCTCAACAACACGATGTCGCGCCAGGTCACGCTCGGGGCCGGGGCGGCCTCGCTGACGTTCCAGGCGAAGTGGGACATCGAGGACTGCGGGCCCGATCCCTGCGACTACGCGTTCGTCGAGGTGGACGACGGCACCGGCTACAAGCCGATCGCCGGCACCATCACGAAGGCTGCCGAGGGCAACGGGATCGACGGGACCACGAACGGGGCCTACGTGCCGGCGACGTTCGACCTCACGCCGTACCAGAACAAGACGGTCGGGCTGCGGTTCCGGTACCAGACCGACGGTGCGGTCAAGGGCAAGGGCTTCTTCGCCGACTCGATCCAGGTCACGTCCGGTGGGGCGACCGTCTTCACGTCCGGCGCCGAGACGCCGCCGGAGGGCTGGACGCTGGCCGGCTTCAGCTCGATCGGTGCGTCCGTGACGGGGCTGCACGACAACTTCTACCTTGCTTCGCACATCAACTACGTGTCGCACGACAGGTATCTGAGGACCGGCCCGTACAACTTCGGCTTCCTCAACACCCGGCCGGACTGGGTCGAGCATTTCCCGTACCAGGACGGGCTGCTGATCTGGTACTGGGACACCTCGCAGGGCGACAACAACACCAGCGAACACTTCGGTGAAGGCCTGGTGCTCCCGGTCGACTCGCACCCCGTCCCGATCAACCGCATCGACGGCCAGCTCTGGCGCCCGCGGATCGGCGGCTACGACGCGCCGTTCGGCCTGGAGAAGGCGGACTCGTTCACCCTGCACATCAACGGCCAGCCCAGCTACATCCGCGGCCAGAACGGCGTCGCCACCTTCAACGACAGCAAGACCTACTGGTACGCCGAACAACCCACCGCCGGCGTCAAGGTCCCGAACAACGGAGTCAACATCAAGGTCCTCGAACGCAACGGGACGTCCATCAAGGTCCGCGTCACCAAACGGTGACCCTCGACTTGCCGGGCCGGACCACTTCCGGCCCGGCAAGTCGTTCCCACGCCCCCGGTCCGCGCGCTCCTTCGTCGCGTCCTGCACCGGCGGCTCCCGTCCACCCATAGGGCCTCGTGCCGTCGCTCGCTTTCGACTACACAGTGGTCGGGGGCCAGTGTTGACACCTTGCTGTGGCGCAGATGGGCCTGCGGGCCTTGACTACTCCTTCGCCGTGGAGCTTTCGAGCCAGGCCAGGTATCCGACCGATCCGGTCACGATCGGAGTTGCGGCGATCTCGGGGTTGTCCCACGGATGCTGGGCGAGGAGGAGTTCCTCGAGTTCGGAGTAGCGGGCCTCTGTGGTCTCGAACAGGACCTGCGACTCGTCGCCTTCGCCGTATTCGCCCGCATGCCAGAACACCGACACGACCGGACCGACGACTTGGGCCCCAGCCGCGAGACCGGCTCGCACAGCCGCTCCGGCCAGCCTCACGGCGTCGTCGCGAGTTGGAAGCCAAGCCCGGCCGAGCGATGCCCTCGACCAAGGCGGCGGCCGCGAACACGCCCACCAGCAGCCAGTCGAGCCGACCGATGGGTGGGGCGTCAGCAGGCCGCGGCTCATGCCAGATGGAGCGCCAGACAGTGACCACGGCTCCAGCCTAGGGGTCGGCGCGCCTCGGCGTACCGCCGAAAGAACGAGAGCCAGACCATGCTATCGGCCAGGCGAACTCCAGCCTCCGGGCCGAGGCGCCCGCTGCCGGGCTCAGCGATCGTGGACCTACCGATCCTCGCCACAACAACGGAGCCCATGATGAGAACACCCCAACCCACCACACTGGAAGACCAGCCGATCCCGGTGAGAGCCAAGCTCGCCGCAGCGTGGACAAGCTTCATGTTCCTGTACGTCTACGTGGACATTCTCAACTTCTTCACGCCCGGCGTCATCGAAGACATTCTCGACGGCAAGGTCTTCGAGTTCGACCTCTCCCAGACCTTTTCGACCACGGCGCTGACCCTCGTGGCCATCCCGATCCTCATGGTCGTGCTGTCGATGACGCTGCCCGCCCGGGCGAACCGCATCACGAACCTCATCGTCGCCTCGCTCTACGTCCCCGTCACGGCATTCAACGCCGTGGGCGAGTCCTGGCTGTACTTCTACGGCCTTGGCATCGCACTGGAAGTGATCCTTCTCGCCCTCATCGTGCGGTACGCCTGGACCTGGCCCCGCACCGCACCGTCGGCGACCAGCCCGGACCGTGAAACCGTTCGCGCCCAGCCACAGGCGTGAACCCACAGCAGTCCCCGTCCTGTCCGGAGCCATCTGCCTCTATCCTGCGAGCTGTACCACTGATCGGCTCTCACAGCACGTGGACCGATCCTCGGGGTCCCGTCACTTTCACCGGCCGGCGCGACAAATCAGTCGCGGGTGCGGGCGTCCGGGTGGTGGGGTGGCACGGTGATCAATCGTGGTGATCTGGGGGCTGTACGGCCGTTGACGTTGGAGTGGGTGGGGCGGCAACTGGGGGTTGGGGAGGGGGTCGTCAAGGTCGAGGCGCTGCATGGGGGGATCAGTGCTGAGATGCGGAGGTTGACGATTGGCTCCCGGGACGGCGGGACCCGTGAGTTGGTGCTGCGGAGCTTTGTTGACGTGGAAGGCGCCGAGGAGTGGTTGAACCGGGAGGCTGGGGCGCTGACGATGCTCGCAGGGACCGGGGTGCAGGCTCCAGGTCTGGTTGCGGTTGATGCGACCGGCGCGCATTGTGAGTATCCGTCGCTGTTGATGACACATCTGGCGGGCCAGACAGTGCTCGACGACGACGGGCTGGAGACGCGTGTCCCTATGCTCGCCCGTCAGCTCGTGGCGATCCATGCGTTGCGTCCCGTCGAGCGGCCTGGGAAGTACGTGGCGCTGACGACGGCCGACACCGTCGTGACTCCGGAAGGCGCCGACGAGGATGCATGGGCGGCGGCGATCGACACTATCCGCCGGCCGGCACCGCCGTACGAAGGGCGCTTTTTGCACCGGGACTTCCAGCCCGGCAACGTGCTGTTCAACGGACCGGCAGACGCCCGGATCACCGGCGTCGTCGACTGGGCATCGACTTCCTGGGGCCCGGCGGATCTCGATGTCGCGCACTGCTCTGTAAATCTCGCGCTGCTGCACGGCCCGGGTTGGGGTCTGCGGTTCGCGGAGGCATACGAACAGGCCGGCGGTGTCCTGGCCGCGACCGCAAGCGAGCGACTGTACTGGCTCGTGCGGGACGCCCTGGCGTCCTCAGAAGAAGTGCAGCAGGTGTCGCAGCCCTGGCGAGAGGCAGGCAGAACAGACCTGACAACCCGAGCCGTGGAGCAACGCCTGGACGCCTACGTCACCACCCTGATGAACACGCTGGGCTAAGGACAAGGTTGTGGGGTGGGGGTGCGGAGTTTGTGGAGGTGGTGGAGGGTGCCGCCGGAGAAGATTGCAAGGGCGGTCCAGATGAGGGCGAAGCCGAGGAGGCGGGCGGGGGGCATGGGTTCGGCGTACAGGTAGACGCCCAGGAGGAACTGGATGGTGGGGGTCAGGTACTGGAGGAGGCCCAGGTAGGTGAGGGGGATTCGGGTGGCGGCGCCGGCGAAGAAGAGGAGGGGGATGGCGGTGGCCGGGCCGGCGGCGATGAGCAGGAGCGTTGTCGTCCAGCCGGCGTGGATGAACGCGGCGCGGCCGGCCAGGTCGAGCCAGATCAGGTAGCCGAGGGTGAAGGGGAGGATGATCGTTGCCTCGACGGCCAGGCTTTCGACGGCTCCGGTGGCTGCCTTCTTCTTCAGTACGCCGTACGTCGCGAAGCTGACTGCGAGCCCGATCGCGACCCATGGCACGCGGCCGTAGTCGATCGTCAGCCAGGCCACCGCCGCCACGGCCAGGTAGATCGCGAACCACTGCGTTCGCCGGAGGCGCTCCCGGAAGAGCAGGACGCCGAGCATGACTGTGACGAGTGGGCTGATGAAGTAGCCGAGTGAGGTCTCGACAACTCGCTCGTTCTGGACGCCCCAGATGTACATGTACCAGTTGAAGGCGATGATCACCGCGGCCGCGGCGAGCAGTCGTAGGGCTGCCGGGCGCTGCCGAAGGTCGCGCCACCAGCCGGCCCGGGGACGGACCCACAGCAGCAGCGCGCAGATCCCGAGCGCCCACACGAACCGGTGGGCGAGCGCCTCGACCGCGCCGACGCTGTCGAGAAGACGCCAGTACAAGGGGAACAGGCCCCAGATGCCGTAGGCGGATGCGCCGAAGATCAGGCCCTTGTTGAGGGTCGCCTGACTGTCGGGCGCTTGTACTGAGGTGTGTGCTGACATCTTGGGCCTCCTTCACGATCAGCATGGATCGGTGGATTGATGACGTCTAATGCCAAATTTCGAAAATCGCATTGATATCTTTGATCTATGCTGAATCTGGTCCATCTGAACGTTCTGGCCGCGGTGGCGCGGCACGGGTCGGTGACCGAAGCGGCACGCGAGCTGCACTACTCGCAGCCGTCGATCAGCCATCACCTGTCCCGCCTGGAATCGGCCACCGGCGTCAAGCTCGTGCAGCGCGTCGGTCGGGGGATCCGGTTGACGCCGGAAGGGCATCTGCTCGCCAACCGGGCCGCCGAGATCATCGGCCGCGTCGATGCGGCAACCAACGAGTTGGCGGCCCAAGTCGGGCTGCAGACCGGCCGGGTTCGCCTGGCCGCCAACGCTTCCGTGCTGAGCACGCTCGTGCCGAAGGCGGTGCCGATGGTGACTGAGGCGTATCCCGGGATCGAGCTCAGCCTGGTCGAGCGTCACCCGGTCGAGGCGCTGCAGATGCTGCGGCACGGCGAGATCGACGTCGCGCTGATCTTCCGGTACGCGCAGGCGCCGGTCGAGGCCGACGGATTCCGCCTCCTGCACGTCTGCGACGACTCGATCTATCTCCTGAGCCTGCAACCCGGCGACAGCATCGCGAACCATCGCGACTCACCCTGGATCGGCGGGTGCGAGCGGTGCCAGGAGGAAGTGGTCAACGTGTGCCAGTCGGAAGGTTTCTCCCCACGCTTCGCATCACTCAGCGACGACATCATCGTCGTGCAGTCTCTGGTCGCCGCCGGCGTCGGGGTGACGACGATCCCTGGCTTCGCGCTCGAAGCGCATCACCGGCCCGACATCCACAGCACTGAGCTGACCCACTTCCGCCGGCAGATCTGCGCCGTCACGTACGGCGAGCCGCCGGACCCGCCGGCCACGACCGCGCTGATCGAAGCCCTCCTGGAGGCCGGCCGACAACCGCGGGCTCAGCTCAGCACGCGATAGGTCACGTGCGTCACGAGACTCGCGCCGCGTGCCTTCACCTGCTCGAGTTTCAGTTGCGGAACACCCTCGAACAGCCGGGTGCCGGCGCCGAGCGTGAGCGGCGCGATGTGCAGCTGCAGTTCGTCGAGCAGGCCGGCCGCGAGGTACTGGTTGATCGTGGTCGCACCGCCCATGATCGCGACGTTGCCGTCCCCAGCCGCCTCGCGTGCCTGAGCCAGCGCCGACTCGATTCCGTCGGTGACGAAGTGGTACGTCGTACCGCCGTCCATCGGCTGCGGATCGCGGGCGTGGTGGGTGAGCACGAAGACAGGGGCGTGGTACGGCGGCTCGTCGCCCCACCAGCCGTTCCAGTCCCGGTCCCACTCGCCGCGCACCGGGCCGAACATGTTGCGGCCCATGATGAACGCCTTGGCGTTCAGCATCTCGTCGATCTCGGCCTGGTTCTCGTCGCGGGTCTCGGAGTACCAGGCGTGCAGCTTGTCGCCCCAGCCGTCGCCGCCGTCGTCGCCGAACGGGCGCTCCTCGGTCTGGTTGAGGCCGGCCGAGTACCCGTCGATCGAGATGGTGATGCCGGAGAGCACCTTGCCCTTGCCTGTCGTCATGCTCCACTCCCTGGGCGGTCTCGCGCTGATCTTGCTGTCATGCTCCACCCTGGCCCGTGCCGCCGTATGACGTCCAATGCCAATCCCTGACAGAACTCATCGAGATCCTTGATATGTTCCCGGCAACCCTCGGACTGCCCAATAACTGTTTGACGGTTGATGCGGTCGTCGGGCAGGGTTACTGCCAAAGACTTGTTTGGGGGTGGAGGTGCGGTGACCGGTGACGATGTGCGGGAGCTGCGGGCGGTGGCCCATCCGGTGCGGTTGCGGATGCTCTCGTTGCTGACCGGGTCGGCGATGAGTGCTGCGGAGGTGGCCCGGGAGCTTGGGTTGACGCATGCGAATGCGTCGTACCACCTGCGGATCCTGCTCGAGTCGGGGACGGTTGTGGAGGCGGGGGAGGAGCGGATCCGGGGCGGGGTCGCGAAGCGGTACCGGTATCCGCACGAGGACCGCAGCCGGCGGCGTTCACCCGCGACGACGGAGAGCCGGATCGCCGAGGTGCGGGCGCTTGGCCGCGAGCTTGAGCGGCGGATGATGCAGCGTAAGCGGAGTGGACCGAGTCACCTCAGTGATCTCGACGGCTGGGTGGAGCCCGAGGTGTGGGAGCGCGTGCGCGAGCTCCTGGGGGAGGCGTCTGCCTTGATGCACGACAACAACAAGCCGCCGCGGACGCCGGGCACCGTCCATGTCAGCGCCACGTCCTGGACGTTCGAGATGACCAAGAAGGAGCGGTCATGAGCGAAGCACTCGCGCCGCTCCGCGAGCCGAACTTCCGCTACTACTGGATGTCCCGGCTGATCGACCGAGCCGGTACGACGATGGCCGGCGTCGCGCTCGCCTTCGCCGTACTCGAGGTCAGCGACTCGGCGTCCGCCCTCGGGACGGTCCTGGCCGCCTACAGCATTCCGATGGTCGTGTTCCTCCTGGCCGGTGGCGTGCTGGCCGACCGGTTCGGCCGAACCCTCGTGATCCAAGCGGCCAATGTCCTGTCGGGCCTCAGCCAGCTGGCGTCGGCCGTGCTGGTGATCAGCGGCACCGCCGAGGTGTGGCACCTGGCGGCGCTGGCCGCGATCAACGGCACCGCCAGCGCAGCGGGCATGCCGGCCCTGGCGGGCGTGCTCCCGCAACTGGTCCCACGTGACCAACTAAAGGCGGCGAACCTCGTACTCGCGGTACCCGAGAACGCACTGATGGTCCTCGGCCCGGCGGCCAGCGGCGTGCTCGTGGCCGTCGTTGGTCCGGGCTGGGCGCTGGCCGTGGACGGAGCGACGTACCTGCTTGCGACGTTGGCCCTGACTCGAGTGCGCATCCCGCGCCCGGACGGCGGACAGCACAGCCAGGGCGCTGTCGCCGACCTTCGCGCGGGCTGGACCTACCTCCGCAGCACCACGTGGCTCTGGGTGGTCGTCGCCGCGTTCTCGTTGCTCAATGCAATCGCCAGCGGGGCGTTCAACACCCTCGGCCCGGTGCTCGCGACCCAGACCGACATCGGCGAGGCTGGGTGGGGCCTGATCCGCTCGGCCCAGGCGGTCGGCTTCCTGGTGTGCTCGCTGATCCTGATCCGGCTCTCGCTACGCCGGCCGCTCCGGTGGGGAATGCTCGCGATGGCGCTCGCCGGGCTCCCAATGGTCGTGCTCGGCTTCGAGCCCGTGCTGGTGGCGGGGATGGCTGCCGCGTTCCTGGCCGGCCTCGGCAGCCAGGTCTTCGGGCTCGGCTGGGACCTGGCCATGCAGGAGCACGTGCCTGACGAGATGCTGTCCCGCGTCTACTCCTACGACATGCTCGGCTCGTTCATCGCGATCCCGATCGGCCAGTTACTGTTCGGTCCGCTCGGTCTGGCTTTCGGCATCCAGCGGGTCATGGTGATCGCCGGCTTGGCCTACATCGCCATCGCCATAGCGACACTCGCTTCGCGCTCAGTCCGCGACCTGCCGCGGGCGACCACAGTCACGACAGTCACCGCTCCTCAGCAGTGAGCACTCCGGGTGGCGATTGAAGACGCCTACACTGCTGTGCGCTGCTTGGACAGGACCGGCGACTGGAGCGTGGGATGACCTTTTCTGTGGTGGCGTTCGATGCGGAGTCCAGCTCTTGGGGGATCGCGGTTGCGTCGAAGTTTCTGGCGGTCGGCGCGGTGGTGCCTTGGGGGCGGGCCGGCGCTGGGGCGGTTGCTACGCAGGCGATGGCGAACCTGTCGTACGGGCCGGACGGTCTCGAGTTGCTCGCCGGTGGTGTTTCCGCTGAGCAGGCGGTCGCGCAGTTGACGGACGTGGACGACGAGCGCGAGCACCGCCAGGTCGGGATGGTCGACACTCACGGGCGCGGTGCGACGTTCACCGGCGGGTCGTGCCTGGACTGGGCCGGCGGGCGAGCCGGGGACGGATTCGCGGTTCAGGGCAACATCTTGGCCGGACCGCACGTGGTGGCGGCCATGGCTGATGCCTGGAAGGCAAGTGCTGGTGAGGCGTTTGAGCGGCGGCTGGTGGCGGCGCTGGCGGCCGGGGACCAGGCTGGTGGGGATCGGCGTGGTCGGCAGAGTGCGGCGCTTCGGGTGTGGCGGGAGGGCGCCGCGTACGGCGGGGTGCTCGACATCGCCATCGATCTGCGCGTCGACGACCATCGAGCGCCAGTCGACGAGCTTGGCCGCCTGCTGGACCTCCATGAGTTGTACTTCGGCAAGCCGGCGCCGGAGACCTTGCTGCCGCTGGAAGGCGACCTGGCCGCTGAGGTAGCCGCCCGCCTGGAAACCCTCGGTTACTCGACCGCCGGCGGGAACGGCGTAGTCGAGGCACTCGACACCTGGGCAAGCACCGAGAACTTCGAGGAGCGGCTCGTGGCCGGCAAGCTCGACCCAGTCGTGCTGGACCAACTCCGCCGCCAGGCAGACGAGCGCAACTCCGGCGGGGCCTCCTGATGCGCGATGCAGTCTGACGATCTGGGGTTGCTGGCTCACCTTGCGGGCATGCCTGGAGCCGACCTGAGCGACGAGCACATCCGGTGGCAGGTCTACAGCCGGGTTCTGCCGTTGCCCGACGCGTATGACGTGCTTCGGAGGGCGCTGCTCGGCGAGCCAGTCCCCACCGCCTGGTGACCGGGCCGGCTGGGTGCAGGTGCTGCCCGCCAATCTGCAGGTGTTTCCAACGCAGCGGATAGCGGAGCTGGCGGATCTCGACAGGTACCAGACCCGTCCGCACGACGTTCAGGAGACGGCCACCGAGGCCGCTGGAGTCGAGCCGCTTGAGCCGGGGCTCGAGCGGGCGCTGCAGGTACTGCGAGACAACCCGGACCAACGGCCGAGGTTCGAAGCCGCACTCATCTCTCTGCTCAGTCCTGTCAAACCGGGGATGGTGGAGCTGGTCTCCTTCGTGATGCATGAGCTTCGGTGGGACGCCGTACGGGCGATGCACGACAGGCGGCGGCACCGGGACCTGGACGCCTGAGGGTCAGCGGACGCGGCGGGGGAGGCACAGGTAGGCGGCGAGGAGGCCGGCGGTGGCGGTCAGGGTCCAGAGGGTCCAGGGGGCCAGGGCGTAGAGGGCGCCGCCGATGAGGGGGCCGGTGCCGGTGCCGGTGGTGTAGGCGGCGAAGTAGAGGCCCTGGTAGCGGCCGGTCATGCGTGGGGGAGTGAGGCTGCCCAGGTAGGCGTTGGCGACGGAGCTGGTCATCATCTCGCCGAGCGTCCAGATCAGGACCGTCGCCGCGAGCAGGATCAGGTCGGTCGCCACGCCGGTCAGCGCGAGGCCGGCCCCGATGAGTACGTTGCCGATGGCAAGGACGTACGGGAGCCGATATCGGGAGACCACGGCGGCGGTCGGCAGCTCCAGCGCCAGCACCACGAGACCGTTGAGCCCGATCAGCAGGCCGAAGTCGCGCGCCGTCAGGCCGACGTCGCTGACGTGCAAGGGCAGGCCGACGGTGGTCTGGATGTAGACGAACTCCGCGACCAGCGTCATCACCAGGAACCTCACCAGCGTGCGGTCGGCGAGCGCCTGCCGGTATCCGACCGCCTGCTCCGCCTCCGCCGATGACTCGTCCTGAGCGGGCCCTTGCTGGGGCCTATCCCGCAGCAGCACAGCCATGACCACGCCGAACAGCAGACACGCGACAGCGTTGCCCAGGAAGAGCTCCGTGTACGACGTACTCGCCAGCACACCCCCGACCACGCCGCCCAGCGCAGCGCCGACGTTCATCGCGAACCGGAACACCGCGAACGCGGCGAGCCGTTGCTGAGGCGTCGACACGGAATCGAGCAGTACGGCGGCCGCGGCCGGTCGGTACACCTGCGACGTCACACCGATCAGTCCGACCACCGCGACGATGAGCGCGTACCTGCCGAGGAACGGCACGACCGCCGTCAGCGCCGAGGTGGGTAGCGCGGACACCACGATCGTCCAGCGGCGCCCGATCCGGTCGGTGAGGTAGCCGCCGACGGTGTTGCCGAGTACGTTGGCCAGGCCGGACACACCCAGCACGAACCCCGCGGCACTGGCGGAGTACCCGCGCCCGATCAGATAGAGCACGATGAACACCGGCAGGAAGTTGCCGACCCGGTTCACCATGACGCCGAGACTGACGATCCACACCTGCCCGGGCAGGGTGCGCAACGCGTCCCGAAATCGCGGTTCGACCGTACTCGTCGGACTGCTGTCGTCGACATCTCCCATGACGGCGTAATCTGCTCCTCTGAGGTAGGGCTCGCACATCGGGAGTACTCCCTATCCCGGCGCCGGCCGTCGTGGGTGATCGCGTCTAAGGCCTCGCGGTGCGACGATGAGGCGTGCGGTTGTCTTGGCGCCTTGGCGGGGTTGTCGTCGGGTGCGGGGCGCTTTTGCTGCTGCCGCTCGCCGCGACGAGTCCTGCTGCGCCTGAAGTGATCTACCGCAACGGGATCGTGCTCACGATGGACGACGGGCGGCCGCGCGCCGAGGCGGTTGCGGTGCGCAACGGACGGATCCTGGCGGTCGGCAGCGACGACGAGGTGCTGGCGTTGCGGGATCGCCCGACGCGCGTCGTGGATCTCGGCGGGCGGACGGTGCTGCCGGGGTTCATCGACTCGCACGCGCACTGGATCGGCGACGGAAGCATGATCGGGTACAACGCCGACCTGGCGATCGACGCGGCCCTCAGCCGGGGCTGGACCAGCATCAACGAGCAGTTCGTCAACTATCAGCGACTGGCCGACCTGCGTGCCCTCGACGCGGCCGGCCAACTCCGGTTGCGGGTCAACGCCTACCTGCCGGTCAACTTCGAGGACGAGAAGTTCGGGCAGTGGTTCCGCGGGTTCGAGCCCCGGCACGCGTACAGCCCGCACCTGCGGCTGGGCGGCATCAAGCTGTTCCTCGACCACGACTGGGGTACGCGGTTCCACTGGGACCAGACCGAGCTGGACGAGTACGTCCTGTCGGCGCACCGGCTCGGCTGGCAGGTGACCGCGCACGTGATCAGTGCGCAGGCGGTCGACCAGTACTTGACGGCGGTCGCGGGGGCACAGGCTGCGCAGCCGGTCCCGGACGCACGCCACCGTGCTGAGCACGTGATCCAGCTCCGGGACGATCAACTCACCAGGATGGCTGAGCTGGGAGTGATTGCCTCCATCCAACCCGGGATCCCGGGGGACCTGGCGACGGAGGCGGGCTTCCCCGAGCTGGTGGCTCGCGGCGAGACCCGCTGGATCGCGCGCTGGCGGGATCTGGTGGAGAGCGAGGTCCGCACCATCGGCAGCACGGACATCCCGTGGCTGGTGCTTGCAGTAGGCAACCAGATGCCGCACGGATCACCGCTCGAGGCGATCCACCAGGCGATGACCCGGCAGAGCTACCAAGGCCGTCCACCGGAGGACTGGCAGCTCGCGCAGCGCCTCACCGTCGATCAGGCACTGCGACTGTTCACCATCGACGCCGCCTACGGCACCTTCGAGGAGGACGTGAAGGGCAGCCTGGCTCCCGGCAAGTACGCCGACCTCGTGATCCTCGCGGACAACCCGACGACCGCCTCGGTGGATTCGCTACCGAACATCAAGGTCCTCGCGACCGTCGTCGGCGGTCGCGCGGAGTACTGCGCCGACTCCGCTCTGTGCTGATCCCGGGGATTCAGATTCGTGCTGTTCGGGCGTGGTCGCGGCAGAGATCCGGTCGTACTGTCGAAGGGTTGGGCGTTCGCAATGGGGAGGGGTCGAGCGATGGTCGAGTCGGTCGCGCCGCACGGGCTGCACCATGTGACGGCGATTGCGGAGGATCCGCAGCGGAACGTGGATTTCTACACCAACGTGCTGGGGTTGCGGCTGGTGAAGCGGACGGTCAACTTCGACGCCCCGGACACGTATCACCTCTACTACGGCGACTCCTCGGGCCGGCCATCGACTCTGTTGACGTTTTTCCCGTGGCCGGGAGCGCCGTACGGCCGGCAAGGCACCGGGCTTACGACGGCGACCGCGTTCAGTGTCCCGCCGGAGTCGCTCGGGTGGTGGCAGAAGCGGCTGCGGGCGCTCGATGTCGATGCGGACGAGCCGGTTGCGCGCGCCGACGAGGAGGTGCTGCGGCTGCGTGATCCCGATGGTCTGGTGATCGAGTTGGTCGCGTCCGAGGGTGACAGCCGGTCGGGGTGGGACGGTGTCGCCTCGATCCCGTTCGACAGCGCCATCCGTGGCCTGTTCTCGGTCACGATGACGGAGAAGCTACTCGACCCGACGGCCGAGATGCTCGCGGGCATGCTGGGCATGAGCCACGGCCAGGACACCGCCGACGGGTCACGGTTCGTGATGTCGGGCGGCGCTCAGGGTACGGCGGTCGACGTCAAGCCCAAGAATGTGTCGCGCGGACTCCAGGCGGCCGGGACCGTGCACCACATCGCCTTCCGGGCGCCGGACGGTGAGACCCAGGCGAAGTGGCGCCTGGAGCTGATCGAGGCCGGTGTGCAGGTGACCGAGATCCTCGACCGGCGCTACTTCACGTCGATCTACTTCCGGGAGCCGGGCGGAGTCCTGCTCGAGATCGCCACCGACCAGCCGGGCTTCACGGTCGACGAGCCGCTGCTCGAGCTCGGCCAGCACCTGAAGCTGCCGCCCTGGCTGGAGCCGAACCGGGAGCAGATCCAGGCCTCGCTGCCGCCGCTGCGCGTGCCGCCCGCCCCGCGGCCGGTCGACGGATGAGTGAGGACCTGCTCCGGCGCCCACACGTCTGGCAACCGGGCACGTCCACGCCGCCGCTTCTGCTGCTGCACGGGACCGGTGGCGACGAGCACGACCTGCTCGTACTGCGCCAGCACCTGGCACCCGACGCCCCGGTGCTGTCACCTCGGGGCACGGTGTCGGAGCAAGGTATGTACCGGTTCTTCCGCCGGATCCGGGAGGGCGTCTTCGACGAGGACGACCTCCGCCGGCGCGCCGACGAGTTGGCCGGTTTCCTGACCGCCGCCGAGCAGAAGTACGACGTCCCGGCCGGCTCCTGGCTGGCGGTCGGCTTCTCCAACGGCGCCAACATGGCCTCCGCCCTGCTGCTGCGCCACCCCGAGTCGCTGGCCGGCGCCGTCCTGCTCGCCGCGATGGTCCCGTTCGCCGCCGACGAACCGCGGGACGACTCGCTGGCCGGCAAACCCGTCCTCATCGTGAACGGCGACCACGACCCGATGGCCACCGAAGCCCAAACCCGCCGTCTCACCGAACAACTCCGCCACCACTCCGCCGACGTCCACCTCCACCACTTCTCCGGCGGGCACACCATTGCAGCCGACCAGTTGCCCCACATCAAGTCCTTCATCGACGCGATGGACTGAAGCGGCACCCGGTCAGGTTGGGCGGTGGTGGGTGGCGAGGGCGGCGCCGACCTGGTCGGCCAGGGCTACTGCGACCTGGCGCTGGGCGAGTGACGGGCGGGCCAGCCGGGTGGACGCGACCAGGACGAAGCGGCCGCGGGTGATGCCGTCGTGGTGGACCCGGAGCTCGATCTCGCAGTCGGTGGGCAGGCCGAAGCGTTCGACCTCGAGCTCGCGACCTCGCCGTACGACGGAGCCGTCACGGACGAGGGCGGCCGGGGCCTCGTCTCGGGTGTCGCTGTCGAAGTAGCAGTCGTCCACGCCGAGCAGGTCCACGAGCTGGTCGGCGACGTGCACGATGACGCCCTCGGTGTGTGAGCTGCCGGCCGCGACGATGCCCGCCGTACGGAGAATGCCGTCGAGGTACACCTGCTGCTGGTCGGCGCGGACCTGCCGCCGCCGGCTCCAGAGGATCTCCGCCGCCGCGATGCCGACGACGGAGAGCAGCGCGGCGGTGGCGATGTCCGCCCCGTCGGTCATGGTGAACTGCTGGTACGGCTGCGCGAGGAAGAAGGCCCAGCACACCGTGCCGGACAGGGCGGCGATGATCCCCGCGCGCCGGATGCCGGTCGCCGCGGCGGCGATGACGACCAGGACGAGCACCAGGGCCGCGTTGGTGTTCTCGATTCGGGCCCGGAACGGCACCGTCGCCGCGCAGACCAGCGCGGGAACCGCTGCCGCTCCCGCGACCACGGCGGCGTGCGCGCGCGGGGGGAGGTGGACTCGCATCCCCCAATGATGGCGGGTCGCGGACCATCCGGGTGGGCCGGGTCGGAGCGGCGGGTGGTTAGGGTGCCGGTATGGGCAGCAGCGTGTACGTCGCTTCGGTCGAGGGGTTCACCGGCAAGTCCACGGTGGCGCTCGGGGTGCTCGAGCAGTTCTCGCGGCGGGTCGGGCGGGTGGCCGTGTTCCGGCCGATCGTCCGCGCGGACACCGCCGGGCACGGCGGTCGCGACTACGTGCTCGACCTCCTCACCTCTCACGATGCCGTCACCGTGCCGTACGACGACAGCGTGGGCGTCACGTACGACGAGGTGCACGCGGACCCGGATGCCGCGCTGGACACGATCGTGCGGCGTTTCCACGCGGTCGCCGAGCGCGCCGACGCGGTCGTCGTGGTCGGCAGCGACTACACCGACGTGGGGACGCCGACCGAGTTCTCGTACAACGCGAAGATCGCGGCGAACCTCGGCGTACCGGTGCTGCTGGTTCTGAATGGGTACGAACGCACTCCGCGCGAGGTGCGGACCATCGCCGACATCGCGGTGGCCGAGCTGCACGCGAACCACGGCTCGCTGTTCGCGGTGATCGCGAACCGGGTCGGCAAGGAGCTGCTGAATCCCGTGGTCGACGCGCTGGCCGGTGCCGGCGCCCCGGCGTTCGCGATCCCGGAGGAGCCGGTGCTGAACCAGCCCTCGGTCGCGGACCTCCTGGCTCCGATCGACGGCCGCCTGCTCAGCGGTGATCCGCAACTGCTGTCCCGCGAGGTCACCGGGCTGGTGGTCGCCGCGATGACCATGCCGAACGTCCTGGACCGGCTGGCCGAGGGCGCCGCGGTGGTGACCGCCGGCGACCGTCCGGAGGTCGTGCTCGGGGTCCTGATGGCGCACGCTTCCCGGAACTTCCCGCAGATCTCGGCCATCGTCCTGAACGGCGGCTTCGAGCTGCCCGACCAGGTCCAGCGCCTGATCGGCGGGCTCGGCGTCACCTTGCCGATCCTCGAGACCAGTCTCGGCACCCAGGCGACGTCGGCCGCGCTCACCGCCGTACGCGGCCGGTTGACCAAGGACTCGCCGCGGAAGGTGGACGTGGCGCTCGCGCTGTTCGGGCAGTACGTCGACGGTCAAGCGCTCCTGGATCACCTTGCGGTGGCGCGCACCAGCGCGGTGACTCCGCTGATGTTCGAGCACCAGTTGCTCGACCGGGCAGTTGCCGACCGCAAACACATCGTCCTGCCGGAGGGCGAGGAGGAGCGGATCCTGCGCGCTGCCGACGTACTCCTGCGTCGCGGGGTCGCGGACCTGACGCTGCTCGGCGACCCGATCGCGATCAGTGCGAAGGCCGCCGCGCTCGGTGTGGACGTCGCCTCAGCTCGGGTCGTCAGCCCAGAGGACGATCCGCTGGCGGAAGAGTTCGCCGCGGAGTACCACCGGCTCCGGCAACACCGGGGCATCGACCTCGAGCGGGCCCGCGAGCTGGTCAAGGACGTGTCGTACTTCGGCACGATGATGGTCCAGCTCGGCCTGGCCGACGGGATGGTGTCAGGCGCCGTACACACCACCGCGCACACGATCCGGCCGGCGCTCGAGGTCGTCAAGACCGTGCCAGACGTCTCCGCCGTCTCGTCGGTGTTCTTCATGTGCCTGCAGAACCAGGTGCTCGTGTACGGCGACTGCGCGATCATCCCGGATCCGACCGCCGAGCAGCTCGCCGACATCGCGACCTCGTCGGCGGCGACCGCGGCGGCCTTCGGCATCGAGCCGCGGGTCGCGATGCTGTCGTACTCGACCGGCACCTCCGGCACCGGGACGGACGTCGAGAAGGTGTCGAAGGCAACCACCATCGTCCGCGAACGCGCGCCCGGTCTGCTCGTCGAGGGGCCGATCCAGTACGACGCAGCCATTGACGCCGCCGTCGCCCGGACCAAGCTGCCGGACTCGCCCGTCGCCGGAAAGGCCACCGTGTTCGTGTTCCCCGATCTGAACACCGGCAACAACACGTACAAGGCGGTGCAGCGCTCGGCGAACGCGGTCGCGGTCGGACCCGTCCTGCAAGGTCTGCGGAAGCCGGTCAACGACCTGTCGCGTGGGGCGACGGTTCGGGACATCGTCAACACGGTCGCGATCACGGCGATCCAGGCACAGCAGGGCGGCAAGTAGATGAGCGACCACGTGCTGGTGATCAACGCGGGGTCGTCGTCGCTGAAGTACAGCCTCGTCGACGGGAGGTCGGGGGAGAGCCTGGCGGGTGGCATCGTCGAGCGGATCGGGGAGGCGGGCGGGAGTCAGACTCATCGCGGGCCTGATGGGGAATCGCGTGGCGATGAGACGATCGGGTCGCACGAGGAGGCGTTGCAGTGGGTTGTCGAGGCGTTCTCGTCGTACGGACCTTCGCTGGACTCGTCGGATCTCGCTGCCGTCGGGCATCGCGTCGTACATGGTGGGTCTCGGTTCGGTTCGCCTGCGTTGATCGATGATGAGCTGATTGCCGAGGTGAAGGATTTGGTGCCGTTGGCGCCGTTGCACAATCCGGCGAATCTCGAGGGGATCTCAGTGGCGCGGCGGTTGCTGGGGGAGGTGCCGCATGTGGCGGTTTTCGATACTGCGTTTCATCAGACGTTGCCGCCGTACGCGTACACCTATGCGGTGCCGCATTCGTGGGCGGAGGAGCATGGGATTCGGCGGTATGGATTTCATGGGACTTCGCACTCGTTCGTGGCGGAGCAGGCGGCTCGGTTGTTGGGGCGTGAGCCGGCTGAGGTGAACGTGATCGTGCTGCATTTGGGGAACGGGTGCTCGGCCACCGCCGTCCGGGGTGGGGAGTCTGTGGACACGTCCATGGGGCTGACGCCGCTGGAGGGGCTGGTGATGGGGACTCGGTCGGGGGATGTGGATCCGGCGATCCTCGGGCACTTGGCGCGGGAGCTCGGGTGGTCGGTGGACGAGATCGATCGGGCGTTGAACTCCGAGTCCGGGCTGAAGGGGCTGAGCGGCGAGAACGACTTCCGCGAGTTGTCACGGCGGCGGGAGGCTGGGGATTCGCTTGCTCAGTTGGCGTTTGACGTTTACTGCTACCGGATCAAGAAGTACGTCGGGGCGTACTACGCCGTACTCGGTCGGGTCGACGCGATCGTCTTCACGGCGGGGGTTGGACAGCACTCGGCCGCCGTACGCGCCGCCTCTCTGGAAAACCTGTCCTCCCTAGGCATCCACGTCGACCCTGCCCGCAACGCGGAGGATTCCTCGGACGCTCGCTTCGTGTCGCCCGACGACAGTCCCGTCGCAGTCCTAGTCATCCCCACCAACGAGGAATGGGAAATAGCCCGCCAATCCTTGTCCGTCATCGGCCCCCGGTAGCTTCCCCACGCCGCCGGCCCGCGCGCTCCCGCGTCGCGTGCTCCGCCGGTGGCTCCCGCCCGCCCATGGTTGCGTGCTGTCGCCCGCCGTCGACAGCCCCGTGGTCCTGGGCGGGCGTGGTGGTGTAAGCGGAACGTGGACCGGGTTTGGTGATCGTTCCGGGCCCGCCCACCGGGTGCGTGCTGTCCTCCGCCTGTGGGGTACACCGGGCTGGCGGGATGGCGTGGTTGGTGTGTTGGCTCGCGGTCGGCGGTGTGGAGACCGGCATGGCTCGGCGTGGATGGCGTTACGTGGTGGTGATGCCGTGCGTTGCGAAGAGGGTGCGGAGGAGGTCGTGGCCCTGGGGTAGGGACCATTGCTCGGCGGGCATTCCGGTTGTGCGGGCAGCCGTGACGTTTCGGTCGGTGTCGTCGATGAAGAGGATTGATTCCGGGGCTGCGCCGATGCGGTGGGCGGCTTGGGTGAAGAAGGCTGGGTCGGGCTTCGCGACGCCGAGGTCGTAGGAGTAACAGCTCACGTCGAACAGGTCGTCGTACCCGAGGACTGTTCGCATGTGAGTGCCGCGGTACCGCTCCTGGTTCGTACCGAGGTGGACGCCGTACCCGTTGCTCCTGAGGGTTCGCACCAGGGCTATCGATTCTTCGACGACGACGATGTTCTTCCAGACGGCGGCGTACACCTCGGCTACCGGGACGACCACGCCGTAGCTTCGTAGGGTCGCCGCGAGGACCGGCAGGTAGTCGCCGCTGCCGGCGAGCATCGGGAGTTCGTCCTTCCACGTCTCGTGGAGGAACTCGCGGGCCCTGTCGCCGAGGTACGGCTCCATGGCCGCGTACCAGCCCCCGGGCAGATCCTGCAGGACACCGTCGGCGTCGAGCAGCACGTGACGAATCCTGGACTTGCCGACCGCCTGCTGGTACTCCGACACCGCTACACCCTCTCCAAATCCTCCATCGGTCGCCAGTCAGTTGAGTCTGCTGGGCTGCTCGTCGGCTTGGTCGGGTGGTCGAGGAGGCGCATGAAGGGCAGGGAGGCGAGGGCGAACGCGATGGCGCCCATGATCAGCGCGGAGACGATCAGGGCGTGGGGAGCGGAGACGGCGTGCATGAGGCGGCCGAAGCCGAGTGAGGCGAGGGCGCCGACCAGGGAGCCGTAGGCGGCTCCTAGGCTGCCCACCCGTCCCAGCAGGTTCTGCGGCGTGCGGCTGTAGAAGGCGGTGTACGGTACGGCGAACATCACGCTGAGCATCGATCCGGCCAGGAAGCTGACGCCGATCGCCGGGATCGATCCGGGCTGCAGGAAGTACAGGCCGAGCAGGGCCGAGGCGTACAGGCCGGTCGCGCCGACCAGCCACGTCCGTTGCGGCAGCTTCTGCGCCAGGGCGGCGAACGTGACGCCGCCGACCATACCGCCGATTGCGCCGGCGCCCAGGAAGATGCCGAGCGCCCGGGAGTCCTGCTGGGCGAAGATGAACCACGCCGGGAAGATCAGGGCCGAGATCGGCACGATGACGGCGCCCATCAGCGGCCCGACCAGCTGCATCTTGCCGAGGAAGGGTTCTTTGACGAGGAACTGCACCGCCTCGCGCAGGTCGCGGTACGTCTGACGCGGTGTCATCGGCTGCTCGTGGGAGATGACCTGCTTCCGCAGCCGGGACACGAGCACGATGCTCATGAGGAACAGGACGGTGGTGACCAGCAGCGTGTTCGCTTCGCCGAACGCCGCGATCAGCAGACCCGCAGTGATCGGACCCACGAATGTCGCCACTCCCTGGAGCGTCTGCGTCAGGCCCATCGCCCGGGTCATCGGCACGCCTTCCTCCTCGGCCGCTGCCGGGACCGTGCTGATCTTGCCGATGTGTCCCGGCCCGTCGAAGAACACCCCGAGCACCTGGGTGATCGCGACGAGCCAGAGCGAGAAGGCGTCGAGCCACAGCACCAGCGCCAGGCTGAGCGCGGTGATCAGGCTCAGGCTGTCGGCAAGGATGGAGACCCGGCGGCCGCCGATCCTGTCGGTCACCAGCCCGCCGGCCAAGGTCCCGGCCAGCGCGGCGATTCCCATGATGAACGCGATGGTGCCGGCGCTCGCGGCACTGCCCGTGCGGGTCAGGACGAGCCACGGTACGACGAGCGCGATCACCTGGTTGGCATAGGTGGACGTGGACTGCGCCGACAACACGGTCAGCAGCTGCCTGGCCCGGAAGAGCCTCTTCATCTCTGACTGTTTCATGTCGACAGTTCCGTTCGGGGTCGGTGGACTGCCCTCGGGTGGGCGGTCGCTCACCCCTTCCACGAACACGGCCGCAGTGATCCGACAACCTGGCCCAAGAAGATGTGGGGTAGCGTCGGCGGCAGTGAGGTGGTTGGACGACGGTTCGCCCGCCGCGGTCGCCGAGGCGCTGAGGGAGGTCGCGCCCGCGCTCGGCGACTACCGGATCGCGGTTCGCGAGTCAGCCGGCGAGAGCGATCCCCTGTGGTGGGCGGGCAGCGCGATCGTCGGGGACCGGTTCGTCGCGAAGTTCGCGTGGTCTCGTCCGGCCGCGCTGCGGGTGGCGCACGAGATCGCCGTACTGGCGGCGTTGGCGCGCGGGCCGGCCGTTCCGGTCCTGCCGGAAGTGGTTGCGAGCAGCACCGATCCGCTGCTCTTGGTGACCCGGCCGGTGCCGGGTGAGGCGTTGTTCGATGTTGTGGACTCGCTCGACCGGGACGACGTGGGTCGGCAACTCGCCCGCTTCCTGGGGGAGTTGCACCACCCGGCGACCCGGAAGCGCGTCGAACCCGCGATCGGCGAGGTTCCGCCTGCGGCGTTGCAACCGGCCACGACCGACGTACTGCGCGAGCAGTTCGTGAGATGGACTCGGCCGGATCAGCGTCCTGCGGTCCTACGGTGGTGCGACTGGGCGGACGACGTACTGGCGACGCCGGGTCCGAGTGTGTTGGTGCACGCTGACCACCGGACAGCGCCGGACTGGGTCGACGATCTGGCCGAACGATTCGACGTACTGGGAATCGACTAGTTGCGTCGCGCGATGAGCGTGGCCTGCTGGCGCTTCTCGCCCATGCGGCTGTCCGTCGCCTCGACCTGGAAGCCTGCTTCGACGAGTCGCTGGGACATGGCCTCGATCGACCAGTAGTAGGCGGTCGTCACCGCATGGTCGAACGGCTCGACCCGCGGGCCTTCGAACATGCCGAGGACCAGACCGCCGCCTTCGCGCAGGCACCGTGCGAACTCGGCGAGAATGCGCGGCACGTCGTCCGGAGCGGTGTGGATGATCGAGTACCACGACAGGATCCCGGCCACTGAACGATCGGGTACGCCGAGGTCGTCGAGCTCACCGATCCGGTACGAGACGCCGGGGAACCGCGATCGGGCGATCGCCACGAACTCAGGCACGAGATCCACACCCTCGATGTCACAGCCCTGGCCGCGCAGAAAGTTGGTCCACTGACCAGGCCCGCAGCCCGCGTCGATGATGCGGCCGGTGAGCTCGCCGGCCCACTGAGACACCAGCTTGCGGTCCCGTTCGTCGATCGCCTCTGTCGAGGCGAACAGGTCGGCGTACTCATCCGCCCGTCGTCCGTACGCGTCCCGGACCTCGTCCACAGCCACAAGCAACCCCTCGCAGTTTCGATCGTCGCCGCCCGTCGGCACGACATACTCTCACCGCGGGCAGCCTTGCTGCCGACGAGATCCGGGCGGGGTTGTCGGATCGGGGCTGAGGCGTTCGTAGCAGGGGTGACAGGTCGCCGTACCGGACTCGAGGAGCATCATGACTGCGAGCTACACCTTCGACATCTTCTGCACCCTCGACGGCTTCGGGTCGTACGACGGCGGCGACTGGGGCGGCTACTGGGGTAAGGCGGGCCCCGAGTTCCTCGAACGGCGGCTCGCGATGTACGGCGAGGAGCAGCGGATGGTGCTCGGGGCCAACACGTACCGGCAGTTCGTGGCGGCGCTCGGCCCGAGTGTGGAGGAGGCCAAGGTCGACGACCCGGTGAACACCCGGATGATGACCATGCCGACCACCGTGGTGTCGAGCACTCTGCAAGGCCCGCTCGAGTGGGCGAACGCGACCCTCGCGAACGGCGACGCCGCCGAGGTCGTCGCCCGGCTCAAGGCGGAGTCCGACGTGCCGCTGCGCTCTCACGGCAGCCTGTCCCTGAACCGCGCCCTGATGGCCGCCGGCCTCGTCGACCGCATCCAGGTGACGATCTTCCCCGTGATCACCGGTCGAACCGGCGTAGACCCGGTCTTCCAGAACGCCGCCGACTTCGACCTCGAGCTGATCGAGAGCCGCGTACTCGACACCAACACCCAGGAACTCATCTACCGCCCAACCCTCCACACCCAAGGGTGAGTACGGCGACTTCAGCGCCGTAGCCAACGAGGGTGCCGTGGGGGAAGTACTCGAAGAGTGCGGTGCTCGCAATGAAGACCACGGTGGTCGACCCGAGCAGGGTCGCCCACCAACCGGGGAGGCGGTGCGGCCGGTAGGCGAGGACGCCTGTCGGGATCGAGCAGAGGCAGATTGCCAGCAACAGCGGGATCTCGGCTCCCCAGAGGTATTGCCAGGGCGCCTCTAGGTGAGGGCTGACGTAGCTGATGACCGTCACTGGGGCGCCGAGCATCGTCAGCACCGCGAATGTGACTGTCCAGCGTCCTGCGATCCTTGCGGCGGGGAGGAGCGCCGTACCGATGAGCAAGAATGACGGAGCCACGAGCGTGCCGAACAGGGTGTAGTCGTCGGAGATCGACAGGGCGGCCGCTAGGTGGCGGATCGCGTCGTACGGCGTGGTGTCTGCGAGCCGCTGTGCCCAGATGGGCGCGGCGATGCCGTCCCAGGCGACCAGTTGCGGCGGGAGCAGGAACGCCGCCCAGATCGAGCCGATGACTGCCATCCCGACGTACCACTGTCGCCGGGGTCCAGACTCGACTGGCTTCACCACCCCAGAATCGCGGATCGCGCCGGTGCCGTGGAGGGGACGGATCGCGCCGGTGTCGTGGAGGGGTACGGCGACTCGGGGTGTGGGAGTGGGGTACTGGGGGGAGACGGCAGGCTAGGGATGGAGGCGTGATGAGTATCGGGGCCGGGATCTTCTTGATGACGGCGGGCGCGATCCTTGCGTTTGGCATTCGTGACGACAGTGGGACGGTGGATCTGAACGTCGTCGGCGTGGTCATCATGCTCGCCGGGGCCGCCGGGATCTGGCTCTCGTACTACATCACCAACCGGCGCGCCCGGGTCGAGACCAACGCGATCGACCCGGTCGTGGAGGAGGAGTACCGCACGGTCCAGAACACCATGACCGAACAACACCCCACCCCCAGCACCCGCGAAACCCCACCCCACGCCGCCCGCCCCACCGCCCCACCCACCGACCGCCGCCTCGACCGCACCTCGCGCACCGAGCGGCGAATTGACCTGGATCCGGCGGCGAGTGATCTTCACACGCCTACGCCGTACCGCAGTGCGCCGCCGGCTGCGGCCGCCCCGGAGCCGCTCGGAGTGTCTGAGACTGATCACTCTCGCAGTGAGTCCTTGCGTAAGCAGCTTCGTGGGCGCCTCAAAGTGCCGCATCTTCCCGGTCGGCACGGCAACCGTTGACACGACGCCGGGCGTGAGCAGCGGGGGAGCTCAGGCGGGCGGGACCGGGAGTTGGAAGACTGACCAGGTGTCGGCTGGGTGGAAGCCGAGGAGGGTGTTGACTGCTCGCATGTGGGTGTTGTTTTCGGAGTTGTAGGCGTCGATTACGCGTAGGGCTGGTTCGTGGGTTTGGGTGTAGGCGTGGTTGGCCGACTTTATGAGTAGGCCGAGGCGGTGGCCTCGGTGGGCTGGTTCGACAATGGTGGTCCGCTGGCGGGCGTGTGTGTCGTCGTCCGACTCGAACGACAGCTTGGTGCGGGCGACGATCTGACCGGTCGCGTCGTGTCGCGCTGCGGTGGAGTAGGAGCGGTAGCCGCGGCCCAGTTCGGAAGCCTCCTGGCGCCGTACCCGGGCGGTGTCGTACTTCTGCTGCTCGACCGCCAGGTCGCCGGAGGGAGCGTCAAGCATCAGCCGGCTCTGCAGCGCGGCGATGTCCTCGACGATCTCGTCGGCTACCGCGTCGCGCCACTGCACCAGCGAGTACCCGTCCGCGTGCGTCCATGCTTCAGCGAGCATCGCCTCGTCGCCCTCCGAACGATCGGAGAGCCGGCACCGCGACCTGATGCTGGCTCCGCCCGGCCGGTGAGCGCGGCGGGTGAGATACCGGTAGCCGGCCTCGTCGCGGGCGACACCGCCGGCCAACTCCCGAACCGTCTGGATCTCGATCAGCCGCCGGTCATGCCGTCGGGCGACCGCGTAGACCGCGTCCAACAGCCGGGTCCCGATGCCGCGACACCGGTGCTGCGGGTGGACGATCAAATCCAGATAGACCATCCCCAGGTTCTCCGTCTGAGGCAGTTGGTACGACGCGGCCCCGACCACCCGATCGCCGTCCCGGGCCAGCAACGCCGCTTCGGTGACTCCCGGCGACGGGTGCTCGAACCGCGCCGAGTGTTCCAATCGGCTCGGCATCGGGAAGTCAGGCAGGTCGTAGCGGGTGACCACGACTCTCAGGTCGTACCACAGGTCCATCGCCACCGAGTCGGCCGGCGAGAGCTCGCTGATGGTCATCCCCGCATCTTTCCGGCGGGCACAACCGGCCTGCAATCGAATTGCCCGACCACCGACCAAGGTCGGACAGCACGGTGGCGTGGGGGAGTTGCGGGCCTTAGGGTTGCGGGCGTGGCCGATCGGGACCGTGTCGAGTTGCCCGCTGATGAGTCGGATGTGCGCGCGGTCGGGTATGGGCCAGGAGATGTCGTCCAGGTGCCGGAGCGGTATGCCGGCCTTGTCGTGCACAAAGAGCAGTCGGGCCGCGTGGACCGGTGGAACGATCGGCTGATGGCGCCGGAGCCCTCGGCGGTGTACGTCGTCGACGACAGATACCTCTACGCCACCGACAAAGCAGGTCGCGTCACGCACGCAGAGGGATGGCTCGGCTGGTTGCCCTCGAAGGAGAACGACGAGCGGCGGAACCTGAGCGCGCAACGTGCGGCCGGTGAGCCCGACCGCCAGCGAAACGACGACGGTGGGCACCTGTTCGGTACGGCGTTCGACGGCCCCGGGGAGGCGGTCAACCTCACCGCGCAGTCGCGGAACCAGAACCAGGCGGTGAAGGCCAGCGACAACTGGCGGCGGATGGAGGAGAGCTGGCAGGCGCTGCGCGCGGCGGGCATCCAGGTGCATGCCAGTATCGACGTGCGCTACCCGGACGGGACCACGCGCCGGCCGTCGTCCCGGGCGGTGGTCGACCGCCATGACGGACGAAGATCGCCGCGGCGTATCTTCAAGGAGACCAAGCCCCAGGCGAACCGGGACCGTTGAGGATCGTTGATGACCGAGATGACCAACGAGATGGGCACGATCGAGGCGATCGCGCGGGCCCTGACGTCGGAGTTGCCCGCCGGGTGGCGTGAGGTGCGGGCGACCTACCGCGCGACGGCGCCGTACGCGGAGCTCGACGCGGATGTCGTCGACGCAGAAGGAAATGCCGAGCAGGTGGATCCGCTGGCCGAGGGGCTGGAGGGACACTTCGAGACCCTGCGGCTGCAGATGTACCAGCAGGGCAAGGGAACGTGGCTGACAGCAACCATCTCGATCACCGCGGACGGGCACTTCACGACCGACTTCGACTACGAGAGCGAGCCCGCGTGGTCGATGCCGGTCGACGCCGAGATCTACGCGTCCGACCTGGCCGAGTTCCCGCGCGAGGACCAGTACATCCCCGACTGGCTCCGCGAGAAGACCCAGTGACGGAGCTCGCCGGCCGGGTTGCACTCGGCGTCGCCGGACTCTCGTTCGCCCCTCGGGACCGATCGGGTGACCTGGCGACGCTCCGGGCCGGCATCGCCGCGGGCGCGACGATCCTGGACACCGCGCGGGCGTACGCCCACGTCGATCAGCCCTTGTACGGCGAGGAGCTGGCCGCGGAAGCCGCCCACGGTACGGGCGTCATCGTCGGCACGAAAGGTGGTCACTCCCGAACGGGTGAGACCACCTGGGACGCGGACATCAGCGCACCCCGGATCCGTGAGGACGTGGAGACCAGCCTGCGCGTCTTCGGTGGTGAGCGCCTGGACCTCTACTACCTGCACCGGGTGGACCTCGCCGAACAGCCCGTGGAGGAAGGCATCGCGGCGCTCGCGACCCTGCGCGACGAGGGGAAGCTGGCGCGGATCGGTCTGTCCAACGTCAGCGTCGCCGAGCTCGAACGGGCCACGGCGGTCGCGCGCGTGGACGCCGTACAGAACCAGCACAGCGCGATGGGGCGTGAGTCGGCCGACGTGCTCGCGTGGTGCGAAGCCAACCAGGTGACGTTCTTCGCATACTCGCCGCTGCGATCTGCGAGCGGTCCCAACCTCGCGGCCAAGGCAGAGGAGCGCGGCGTCTCGGTCCAACGCCTGCAACTCCGCGCCCTGCTGGCTTCGTCGCCGGTGCTCTCGGTGATCTCCGGTGCGACCCGCCCGGAGACCGTCCTCGACTCCCTCGCCGCCGAGACCGACCCGTGGGACGACGACCTCCAAGCTGCGTATACGTCCGACCTCAGCGGACACGCTTGACCGGGAGGATCGCCGCGGCCCCGGTGAGGGCCGACACGCCTGCAACGGTGTAGAGCACGGCGTAGCTGCCGCCTCCGACCGCCAGGATCGCCGGCGCGATGGCGGGCGCGACGAAGAAGGGCAGCGCCCCGGCGATGTTGAACACCCCGAGG
Source organism: Kribbella sp. NPDC050470 (assembly GCF_044458365.1). NCBI lineage: Bacteria > Bacillati > Actinomycetota > Actinomycetes > Propionibacteriales > Kribbellaceae > Kribbella > Kribbella sp. NPDC050470. The sequence goes on from NZ_JBITHV010000008.1 coordinate 333,112, forward strand.
TCCTTCGCGGCGGATGCCCGATCGGGAAGTACGTCGGCCACGAGTGCCAGGTCGACGGCGACGTACAGGCCGAAGCCGAGACCGCTGAGGCCCATACCGAGCAGATAGCCGTTGAAGTCGTCGGCGACTGCGATCACGAACAGCGCGACGCCGTACAGGATCGACGCGATGACGACGAGGATCTTCCGCCGGCCTGTGCGATCGGAGAGCTCGCCTCCGAGCAGGGACGCGGTGATGAGGGCGGCGGACTGGGCGAGGGTGCCGAGGAAGACCTGGTGCGGTACATCGGCCTCCGGGCTGCCGAGTTGGTCGAGCAGGTAGTAGGCCTGGTAGGTGGTGAGGAAGGCATAGGCCAGCAGCAGCATGAATCGGCTGGCGAACGCCCAAGCGAAGTCCGGGCTTCTGCGCGGGTCGACGTAGAACGTGCCGGCCAGCTCGCGCCAGGACCACGCCGGCTTGTGCGCCTGATCGAGCCGGCGATCCTTCAGCGTGATCACGAACAGCACGACGAAGAACCCGCCGATCGCGCAGGGCACCAGGAACATCGCGAGCCGGTTGCCGGTGAACAGCTGGACGAGGTAGGTGGCGCCCACCGACGCAACCGGCAGACCGATCCCGAGGACACCGGCGACCATCCCGCGTTGAGCGACGGGGACCTGGTCCGGCAGCACCGCGACCTGGGCGGCGAGCAGTGCGTTCAGAAACAGCTGCGCGAGGCACCATCCGATGAGGACGACCAGGACACTGGGTGCCAGGGCGACGATCAGGATGCCCAGACAGCCGCCGGCGAGGCCGGTGACCATCCAGGGCCGGCGCATGCCGTACGGCGACGCCGTACGGTCACTGAGTTTGCCGAAGAACGGGTTGCCGACCATCGCCACGACCGAGCCGACGCCGGCGACGAGAGCCAGGCTGTTCGGAGCCTGCTCGATCCCGACCAGCGAGTTGACCTTCAGGGCCAAGGAGACGAGCAGGGGAGCCAGGAAGACGAGCGAGGTGCCCATGGACGCCAGCGCGTAGAGAGTGATGAAGCGCGGGCTGACCCGGTCCATCTGGCTCTCCTCACGCTGGCGACCCGGGTTGCCTCACGATAGCTGGCGCCGGAATCCCTTGAAGGTCATCCAGATGCCCAGTGAGAGCTCCCAGCCGGCGACGGGGAGAGTTGCCAGCATCGTCACGCCGGAGGTCTGCTCGTTGTGGCCGAACAGGGTCGCGACGTTCGCGGCGATCAGCAGTGGGGCTCCGATGAGTCCGAGGGTGGGGATGATCCGCGGGACCAGCCGCGACTTGTACATCAAGGTGCCGAGCAGTACGGCGTTGATGCTGGCCATGAACCCAGGTCCGAACAGGAACGTCCAGTCACGGACCGCGACGAGCGCCTGGGTGCTGCCGGTCACGCCGGTGACCTCCTGGTTGAGCGTGACGACGGTGAGCAGGCTGACCACGCCGGTCATGATGATCGAGGCCTCGACGAGCCTCGAGGTGACCAGCCCGAGGGCGAACGCCTGGTTCACGCGCTTGAGGACCGGGTACAGCGCCACCGCGCTGCCGATACCCGCGAGGGCGGTGACGAAGTCCAGCAGCCCGGCCGTCAGGAGCCGGTTGTCGTGGCCGGCGGCGACCGTCAGGTCCGGGTTCACGGCCGCCTGGATCAGGGCGAAGGCAGGCAGGGACGCCGCGAAGGTGATCAGGTAGAAGATGCCTGCGACGCGGGCGTGGTTGCGCGTCGGGTCGCCGGCACTGCGGGTCGCGGTCGTGGGTCGTGCTGTGGTGGTGGTCATGACTTGTCTCCAGTGTTCGGGTCGACCTGGGCGATCGAGATGAGTGGCAGACCGAGGTCGTGAAGTCGTTGCAGCACGCCGTACAGGGCGGCCTGGTCCACGACCGGACCTCGGAGGGTGGTGGAGCCGTCGGCTCCGGCGGTGAGCGTGAGCCCGTCGAACCAGTCCGACCAGCGCGGGTCGAGACGCCCGCCAAGGCGGATCTCGTACCAGTTGCTGCCGGCCTTGCTGCTCATGGCTGCAAGCTAGGAGCCGTTGTGGTGAGACGGCCTCACATCATGTGGTGAACTCGGTGATGATCAGCCGGCCTGGCTGCGGGACAGCAGGTTCAGCTGGTGCGCCCGGCGGACTGCCGCGCGGCGGTTGTTGACGCCGAGCTTGGCGTAGATGTTCTTGGTGTGCGTTCGCACCGTGTTGAGCGACACGACGAGCTGGCGGGCGATGGCGGGGCCGTCCAGCTCGCTGGCCAGCAGCCGCAGCACATCCAGCTCGCGCTCGGTCAGCGGCTCGATGAGGTCATCCTGGGCAGGTCTGCCCGCCGGCACGCGGGAAGTCGCCAGGAGTTCGCGCAAGTAGGCCCAACCTGGTCGACGTCGGTCGAGCGACTTGAGCAGCGGCTGGACTTCGCGGGTGAAGACTCGGACATAGCCTTCAGGTTCTGCGAGCGTCAGCGCGCGCTCCAGCGTCGAGTCGTCGCCGGTCGCGAGGGCCAGCAGCACCAGCACCTCGATGACGGTGCCTTGCCTGCCGCCGGCCTCCGCCGCGGCCAGGAGGCGCTCCAGCAAACCGGCGGCGTCGTTCGACCCCTCGGCGAGAAGGACGCGGGCAAGAGTCACATGCTCGTACTCGCGCAGGTATGACAGCTCGTCCTGCGCGCTCACGCCGTACTGCCGCGCCCACGCCAGCGCCGAACCCACGTCCTCGTGCACTGCCTGCATTCGCGCGCGCAGGGCCGGGATCGGTCGCACGTTGGGTGCGAAGTCGCCCACGTACACGCGTTCCGCCTCGGCGAGCAGCCCGAGTGCCGCGTCGAGGTCGCCCTCAGCCTCCCGGAGCAGCGCCATCGCCACCCGCCAGCGGTAAGGGTTCTGCGGCAACCCGAACTGCTCTCCGAGTTCGTCACTACGCCTCAAATACTCGGTGGCTCCGGCCAGATCGTTGCGCTCCAACGCGAGCTGGCTCAGACCGACGTACATGTCCCCGGTGCCCCGCAGGCCTTGGCCCGCCGCGAGTTCGAGGGCGCGCTCGTAGGTGCGTTGTGCTTGGCGCAGCCGGCCCTGTGTGGTTTCGAGATCGGCAAGCGTGATGGAACACCCCAGTACGTCGGAGACGTAGCCGAGCCGGTGCAGTCCGTTGGTGGCATCGGTGTAGCTGCGGTGGGCGGACTCGAGGTCGCCCGTCGTCCACGCGGCGAGCCCAGCCAACGCCTCGGCCGACGCTCGGGTCAGGTCGTCCTCCTCGGGAGCCCGGGCGACCGCCAGTCTCGCGTGTTCCAGCGTGCCTGCCGGGTTGCTCCCGATGAGAGCCAGGCCGGCCCGGTACAGCTCGATGCCACCAGGCAGCCTGGCCAGCTCGCGATCATCCACGACCACGACGTGCTCCGAACCGCTCAGCAGCCGTTCGACATTGCCCAACCGGCGCTGGACGTCGTCGAACTCGTTGCCGGCCATCAGCGCGCCGATGAACTCCATCGCGAGCACCGGCCGACGGTCGACCACGTCGTCCGGCAGCTCATCGATCCACCGCCGCAAGGTGTGCTCCTGCCGATTCCTGCGCAACTCCGGCACAGCCCGCTCGACCAGATCGGCTGCCCGCCCGACGTCCCCGGCCGCAAGTGCATGCCGTACGGCGGGAATCGGTTCGCCGGCGTCGTCGTACCAGGAACTGGCGCGTCGGTGTAGCTCCGCCACGTTGACGCTCTCGGCGACCAGATGGGAGCGGAGGACCTCCCCGAAGAGGTGGTGATACCGGTACCAGCGTCGTTGGTCGTCGAGCGGGACCAGGAACAGGTTGGCGCGGTCGAGCCGCTCCAGCATTGCCTTGCCGTCGTGGTCGCCGGTCACGCGGTCGCACAGCGCGCCGGTGAGCCGGTCCAGGACGGATGTCTGCAGCAAGAAGCGCCGTACCGGGTCGGGCTGCCGGTCCAGGACTTCTTCCACGAGGTAGTCGACGACGAATCGGTCGTCGCCGGCGAACCCGGCGATGAACCTGGTCGGGTCGCTGCGACCACGAAGGGACAGGGCGGCGAGCTGGAGGGCTGCGACCCACCCCTCGGTGCGTTCCTCCAGCGACGTGAGGTCCTCGGTAGTGAGCTGAAGGCCGCTCAGCTCGTTGAGGTAGCTCTCTGTCTCGGCGAGGGTGAAGCGAAGGTCGGCAGCCCGGAGCTCGACAAGCTCGCCGCGGGCGCGCAGGCGGGCCAGTGGCAGGCCGGGGTCCGCACGAGTGCTGATGATCAGCCGCGCCTGTGGAGGCAGGTGGTCGATCAAGAAGGTCATTCCGGGCTGGATGCCCGGGCCGTCGACGAGGTGGTAGTCGTCGAGGACCAGCGTGACTTCGTCCGGCAGCACGCTCAGCTCGTTGAGGAGGACGGTCAGGACATTCTCGATCGGTGTCTGCCCTGCCTGCAGCAGTGCAAGGGCGCCGGTTCCGACGCCCGGAACGACCCGGTCCAGCGCGGTGGCGACGTACGTCCAGAACGTCGAAGCCTCGCGATCTCCCGCGTCGAGGGCGACCCACGCAACCGCGCTCGCGGAGCGTTCCAGCCACTGTCCCAGCAGAGTGGTCTTGCCGAACCCGGCCGGCGCCGAGACCAGGACCAGGCGGCCGCTCCGAGACAGTTGATCGTCGAGGCGTGGCCGCATGACGACTTCGGCCCGTGGTGCAGGGCGGAACAGCTTGGTCTCGACGAGAGCGTCCGTCACGGCAGCCCCTGGTTGTCGACGCTATGTGCACGAGCGTAGGACACGGATTCCCCCAGCCGGAGGACCTTTGGCCCTTGTTCTGGTTCGCGCCGGAGCGGTGGAATAGAGGTGGTGAGGAGGCGCGGGATGATCGTTGTGGGGGTCGACGGCTCGTCCGGTGGGCGGCGGGCGTTGCGGTTCGCGGTCGGGGAGGCCCAGCGTCGGCATGCGCCGATGCGGGTCGTACATGTCGTGCTGTCCGAGTCCGAGGTGGACCAGGCCAGGAAGAACATTCGCGCCGAGGTCGACAGCGCGGGTGGCATGCCGCTGCCGCCGACGGAGGTCGAGATCAGCGTCGGCGATCCGGTGCAGGTGCTGATCGAGGCGTCCGCACGCGCTGAGCTGCTGGTGGTCGGCAGTCACGCCACGACGTCACTCATCCACTCGGCGCTCGGCAGCGTCAGTACGGCGTGTGCCCAGCTGGCCCGCTGTCCGGTGGTGGTCGTCCCGGTGGGCGCCGAGCCAAGAACACGCTGACCTTCAGCGGACAGATCGACAGGCTCCGCCGAGGGCGCAACCGGTGGGGCCGAGGGCCCATTCCCCCCAGGGCCCGGCTCCCACCCGGTGGTCCCCGCCGCCGGGTGGGACGCTCTTACTTGGCCAGGCTCGACGCGTGGTCGGGGACCTGGGTCTGCATCTCGCGCGGCGTGCGTTCGTAGCCGCCGGACGGTGGCCGGGCGGGGAGCTCCAGGGGCGGGCGCTGCACGTCGCGGTACGGGACGGTCGACAGCAGGTGGGCGATCATGTTGATCCGCGCCGCGCGTTTGTCCTCGCTCTCGACGACGTACCAGGGCGCCTCCGGGATGTCGGTGTGCACGAACATCTCGTCCTTGGCGCGGGAGTACGCCTCCCACCGGGTGATCGACTCCAGGTCCATCGGCGACAGCTTCCAGCGCCGCATCGGGTCCTCGAGCCGGCTGCGGAAGCGGTTCTCCTGCTCGGTGTCGCTGACCGAGAACCAGTACTTGCGCAGCAGCACGCCGTCCTCGAGCAGCAGCCGCTCGAAGATCGGGCTCTGGTGCAGGAACCGGGCGTACTCCTGGTTGGTGCAGAAGCCCATCACCCGCTCGACCCCGGCCCGGTTGTACCAGCTGCGGTCGAACAGGGCGATCTCGCCGGCCGCCGGCAGGTGTTCGACGTACCGCTGGAAGTACCACTGGGTGCGCTCGCGCTCTGTCGGCGCGGGGAGCGCGACGATCCGGGCGACGCGGGGGTTCAGGTACTGCGTCACCCGCTTGATCGTGCTGCCCTTGCCGGCCGCGTCCCGGCCCTCGAAGACGACCACGACCCGTGCGCCCTCGGTGCGGACCCACTCCTGCAGCTTGACCAGCTCCGCCTGCAACCGCAGCAGCTCCCGCTCGTACACCTTCTTCGGCAACCGCCCGTTCTTCGCCATCTGACCGCCCCTCCCGTGCTCTCGCCCCTATGAAGAGACAGTACGAGATGGTCAGCAACCCACGCGGAGGATGAGCTGCGGCCAGCCGGTCCGGCGTACGACGTCGCGCAGCCGGGCGCGGTCGGCAGCGTCGGGGTTGAGGAACGACGCGGTCAGCTCGTACGACGTTGCCGTCAGCATACGCGCTGGAGCGCGAGGCCGGACCGGGTCCAGGCTCGTTGGTTCTCCTCGCGGGTGGTGAGGATCGCGACCGCCGGCGCCTGCTCGAACGCGACGAGGTCGGGCAGCGAGCCACGGTGGTGCTTGTTGACCCAGTACAGGTCGGCGTGTTCCGCCCGGGCCGCCTTGCCGAGCCGGTCCAGGACGAGAGGTGACACCGGTTCGTCGATCACGCGCCGCGAGGCGGGTGGCTGCGGGTCAGGTCGCCGTACAGGGAGCTCAGAGCGTGCACCGGGACGCGGCGGTCGGCGAGGAAGATCCGGGCGATCACCTCGGGTACGGCGGGATCGGGATCCAGCGCGATCGTCGTCTCATGACCCAGCATGGCCGCGGCCACCGGGCCCTTCGGCACATTCCGAGGTGTCGAGTCAGGAGTCGCCGGATTCGCGGGCGCGCTGGGTGTAGGTGCCGGAGGTCAGGGACTCGTAGGAGTTGCGGACGATGGTCTCGAGGACGTCGAGGTCGATGTCGGTGAGGTCCTTGAGGTAGAGGCAGCCGACGCCGGTGGTGTGCGGGCCGAGCTTGGCGAGCAGGTCGGCGTGGGCGGCGACTCCGTCGTTCAGGTAGACGGTGGTGGCGGCGGCGCGGGGTGCGAAGCCGGCGGCGGGGGCGTCGCCCTGGCGGCCGCTGGCGTAGTGGTAGTGGTACTGGCCGTACCCGATCACGGTCGCCCACATCCGCGGCTCCTCGCCGGTGACGCGGCCCATCAGCCCGAGCATCGTCTCGGCATCCCGGCGGCGCTTCGCGGAGCGCACTTTCTCGAGGTGTTCGGCAACGTCCGAGTTCGCCATGACAGCATCCTCGCACGCTTGGTCCGCGGCGAAGATTCACCCACAGCGGATGAGCAAGCCGGGCGGCTCGCGGGGAAGACTCGGGTAGGTCGGCCGAGGAGAGTGCGATGAATCAAGGCTTGCTGAACTCGTTGACGGATGCCGAGCGCCTGCTGGTGGCCGAGACGGACAGGAGCACCTTGAAAGGTCTGGACGAGGACGACCTCCTGGACCTGCACCAGCGTATTCGCCGGGCCAGGACGAAGTACGTGAAGAACTACCGGCGGGCCGCGAGTGCCGCCGTCGCGCCGGCCGGTGGCCGGGGGATGTCCTACGCCCGGAACCAGCGGGACCGCGACAAGGCCGAGTTGTTCGAGGCGGCCCTGGCGAGAGTCAGTCGCGAGGTCGCAGTGGCCGCCAGTCGCGCGTCCAAGCAGTTGCGAACCGAGCGCATCGAAGCGGCACGCTCGGTCAAGCCCAGCATCGAGGCTCCGGTGATGCGTGCCGGGGACATGCCGAAACCTCCGGAACCCGTCAAGCGGCGCGCCACCAAGACCACCGGGGGCCTCAAGAAGGACGCCTCGACGCGTGCGACCGGCGCCCGCCGCCAGGCCAAGCGCGACGCCCGCTGAGGATCAGCGCTCGGCTGCTGCGTGCGCGATGTTGCGCTGCATGCCGCCGAAGACGATGCCGTGGAACGGCTTGATCGCCCACCAGTAGAGGTGGCCCGGGAGACCGTGCGGATGGAACAGTGCGCGCTGCCGGAAGACTGTCTTGCCGTCGTCGTCGCTGTCGATGACCAGTTCGAGCCAGGCGAGCCCCGGCAACCGCATCTCGGCGCGGAGTCGGAGTAATCGCCGGTCTTCGATTTCCTCGACCCGCCACCAGTCGAGCGGATCGCCCACCGACAGGTCGCGCGGATTGCGCCGGCCGCGCCGCAGTCCTGGGCCGCCGAAGAGCCGGTCCAGCAGACCGCGGGTCCACCAGCCCAGCCGCCACGAGTACCAGCCGTTGCCGCCGCCGATCCCTTTGATGACTGTCCACAGCCGCTCGGGGCTCGCAGGTACGGCGCTCTCACGCTCGTCGACATACAAAGAACCGCCCGACCACTCCGGGTCGCTCGGCAACGGGTCGCTCGGTGCGCCGGGTGTCGACGCGGACGCCCAGGTCGTGGTGACATCCAGGTCCTGGACCCGCTTGAGGGCGAGCTCGACCGCGCGGTCGAAGCCGATCAGGCCCGGCGCGGGATCGGGGATGTGCCGCGCGATGTCGTGCTCCTTGCAGACGACCTCATGCACCAGGCTGTCGACCAGCGGCCGGGCGATGCTGCTCGGCACCGGGGTGACCAGGCCGACCCAGTGGCTGGACAGCGAGGGAGTGAGCAGCGGCAGCAGCAGGATCCGCCGTTGGTTGAGGTGGGCAACCTTCGCGTAGCGCTGCATCATGTCGCGATAGGTGAGGACGTCGGGCCCGCCGATGTCGAAGCCGCGGCTCACCTCGTTCGGCATCGACGCGCTGCCGACCAGGTAGTGCAGCACGTCGCGGACGGCGATCGGCTGGATCCTCGTGCTCAGCCAGCGTGGGGTGACCATCACCGGCAGTCGGTCGGTGAGGTGGCGCAGCATCTCGAACGACGCCGAGCCGGAGCCGATGATCACGGCCGCGCGCAGCACCGTGGCGGGCACACCAGAGGCCAGCAGGATCTCGCCGACCTCGCGGCGGGAGTCCAGGTGTGGCGAGAGCTCCTCGCCCTCCGGATACAGCCCGCCCAGGTACACGATGCGCCGTACGCCGGCCTCGCGTGCAGCCGTCCCGAAGGTCAGCGCGTTGTGCCGATCCCGCGCCTCGAACCGCCGCCCGGTCCCGAGCGAGTGGATCAGGTAGTAGGCGACGTCGACGCCCGCCATCACTGCCCGCAGCTGGCCGGGATCTCCGGCATCCGCCTCGACGACCTCGACCTCGTCGTACCACGCCCGATCCCGAAGTCGCCCCGGATTCCGCGCCATCGCGCGGACCCGAAACCCGCGCGCGAGCAGTTCCGGCACCAGCCGCCCGCCGATGTACCCGGTCACCCCCGTGACGAGCGCGAGCATCAGAGCCTCTGGAGCGCGTTCCGCAGACCGGCCTCGGCCTCGTCGCCGAGTTTGGCGAACCGCCCGCGGAACAGCGGCTCGACCAGCCGCGCAACACCCTTGAAGGTGAACTCGGCGCGATATCCAACCGTAGTGCGCCCGTCCTGGGTGGCGAACGTCATCGTGTCCACGGCGACGACAGTCTTGTTCTCCCCGCGCAGCTGGAGCAGCTCGCCCTCGTCGCGCCGCAGAACGACGTACTGCAGCTCCGTCTTCCGCCCGGCGAACTCGGAGACGTTGCGGTACGTCGTACCCGGCCCGCCGTCCCCGTCGACCCGCTGCGTCGAGACGGTTCCCGGATCCCACTCCTCCGTGGTCTCGAAGTCGGCCAGATACGTGTAGGCGCGCTCGACCGGAGTGTCCACGACAACCGTGCGCTCGACGATGATCACCCCCGCACGGTATCCACAGTTCCCGAAACCACACCCTGCTCGGCGGCACGGCGGCTACGCTGCCGGGGTGAGGGCCGACGCATGGGCTGAGCAGCAGGTGGCGGCGGTGCGGGATGATCCGGCGGGGCGGCTCGCGTTGATGGAGCGGTGCTACAACGGCCCGTTCGGGAGTGCTCCTCGGCATCTGCCGTACCGGCGGGCAGCGGCTTCAGCGATGCGGTGGCAGCTGAAGCGGGGTGTGCTGCAGCCGCCGTTCAGTGATCAGCCCGGAAGCCCGTGGTGGCGGGCGGTCAATGAGCGTGTCCTCCGAGACGGGTGTGAGGCGGTGGCGCTCAGCGGGGACCTCCCGGGTCCGCCGTCGTCGCGCACTGCCGAGTTCTGGTTGTCCTTCGCGTTGGAGCCGACCGCCCGAGCATGGTGGCGGGCACACAACGGAAGCATCGTCGCCGGGTACGTCGAACACCGCGAGCTGGCCGAGCCCGAGACGGCCGCCGAACGCTTCTTCATGAACGTCGTCCTCTGCCGCGTGCTCTACGCCCATGCGCTGGTCGCCGCGCCACGCATGTCCCTCGGCTGGTTACGCCCTCTCGCCCCACTCCTCGGCGACCCGCGCCTCGGGATGACCGGCATCTTCTTCCAACTGTCCCGCGTGCTCCCCGACGAGTACCCGCTACGCGACGACGTCCGCTTCTACCTCGGCGCCGAACTGGGCTTCGGCCGGCTCCTCGATTACGGCATGATCGTCCCGCGCCTGCAACAGCTGTACGAATGGTCAGCCGGCGAGCTCGAAGTCCCACAACTGCTCGACGCCATCCACGACGGAGCATTGACCTACGCCTGGTCCATCGACGACCGCCACGTCTGGCAAGCACCTCCGTCCATCGTGCTCCAAGCCGCGCGCCGCATCCTCCCGCCGGAGCCGGACGGCTCCGGTCCGGCCTAGTCGGCCGGCTTGGTGAGTAGGTAATAGGCGTAGCGGTGGTCGAGCTCGTTGTGCGGCTCGAGGTTGAGGGCGGCGGGGGAGAAGCCGCAGGCGGTGGCGAGCTGCCAGAAGTCGGAGATGCGGTACGTCGTCATGTCGGCGAGCCGGGAGTTGTAGTCGCGGCGCATCGGACGGGTGCTGAAACGACCCTCGTCGTACTTGGTCTGGATGAGCGCCACGCCACCCGGGCGGAGAAGCTCGAAGGCGATCCGGAGCAGGCGTTCGCCGTACTCGGGGGTCGGGATGAGCTCGAAGACGTAGAAGCTGAGGAAGATGTCGCAGGGACCGTCGACGGAGCGGAGCACTCGCTCGGGGCCGTCGACATGGATCAGGATCGGCTGGTACGGCGTCTCGCAGACGCGGGCAACCTGACGGCCGCACTCGTCTAGACTCGCCGTCGACACATCCACCCCGACGAACTCGTCCGCGCGAGGCGCGAAATGTACGGCGTTCATGCCGCCGCCGCAGCCCCACTCGAGCACGCGCCCCCACCGAGGCGGTTCGTCGAGCATCGCGGAGTAGCGGTCGAACAGGTCGAGGTGCCGGCGCCCGAGCTGCGCCCACAGGTCTGCGTGCTCGTTCGAGAAGACGTCCGCGTCCCGCCAGTGCGAGTTGCCCTTCCAAGTGCTGCCGCCGTCGTCCTCCCAGTACAGCTGGGCGTCCGAGGCCAGGTGCCGATCCGAGTGGGTGAGGCCGACGGTGCTCAACGTCCGCTGGATCAGCGGTTTGCCCCTCGCGCCGAGTCTGCGCACCCGTGCCTGAACCGTGTGATGCAGAGCCATCCCGGACCCCCCTTGGATCAAGGCTCTATCTACTATTCGGGATAGTAGCAACTATCGCGGATAGTAGTAGGGCGCCGGGCGTGGTCGTCCTCAGTCCGGACGGTCGGCCTGGCTCAGCAGTTGCTGCAGTTTGGCGGCCTCTTCCGGCGGGATCTGCTGCACGAACCGCAGCAGCGCGGCCGTCGGGTCGCCGCTCTGGGCGAGCGCGTCGTTCATGAGTTCCGCGGCGTAGTCGGCGCGGCTGCGCGTGGTCCAGTACTCGTGCGCGCGGCCGTGGAGTTCGCGGGCCAGGAAGCCCTTGCGGTACAGGTTGTCCATGACCGTCAGGACGGTCGTGTAGGCCACCTTGCGACTCGTCTGCACTTCCTCGAGCACGCTGCGTACAGTGGCCGGCTCGGACCGGTTCCACAGGCACTCCATGACGACCGACTCCAGGTCACCGAATGTGCGCATACCGCATTGTCACACCATCGGCGCGGCGAGTGGTTAGTGAAGCACCAGGTTGTGTGATCCGGCGATCACAGCGGGCGGCACCAGGGTGATCGCGAGCATGAGGGCGCCGACAGCCACGGAGAGCAGGCGACCGGTCGGCCGCGCGGGTTGGAGGAGGCGGCGGATCCGTTCGGCCGTGTACGACGCCGCGACGCCGAGGAACGGCGACGGCCCCGACGCCGGGCCGGCGGCGGCGCCGACCCTGAAGAGCGCACTGGCTACGGTCTCGCGTCCGCACACGCCGGCGGCCTGGTCGTCGGCTGCCATCTCGACCAGGCGACGAGTCTGCGTGGCGTAGTCGGGGAGGAGTCCGAATGGCGCGAGCAGGCCGGTGATCGTGTCGGCCAGCAGGATCTTCGCGTGGTGGCGCTGACCGAGATGTGCGCGCTCGTGGGCGACCGTCGCGGCCATCTCGGCGTCGGTGAGGAGCCGGCGGCCGGCCGACGTGACGATCACCCGACCCGACCGGCGTCGTCCGGGGACGCAGTACGCGGCGACTTCGGGTGTGTCGAGCAAGTAGACGTCGCGGTCTGCGGTTGGTCGGGCACAGAGTCTGACCAGGAGGCGGTGCCGGCCGCGGATCCGCGCGGCCGCGACAGCTCGCCGTACGACGTCGAGGCTCAAACCGGTGATCAGTACGGCGATCAGCAGTGCCGCCGCCATCCACTCGGGCGACGCCGGGACCTCGTGGGTGAGGAGGAACACGGCTCCGACCAGGGCCGACGGTGTGGCGATACCGCACGCTTGCCAGAGTTGTAGTGCGAGGCGCGGATGGTTCCGGCTCCAGGTGGACCGGCTGAGCCAACGGTCGACGCCCCGCCCTAGTGCGACGCAGTACGTGACCAGCACGCCCGCGAGGAAAGTGCTCATAGGTGCTCCCCGGGGCGGCACGATGGCGGTCGACCCCAGGCCCGACACCTGTCGCACCTACCCTCGCATCCCCTGTCTCCGTTCGCCAAGCGATTGCCCAGGGCACGTGGTCAGCGGTGGTGGCTGATCAGGTCATGGGCTGCGGTGGAGTCGTGGGGGAGGGGCTCGGCGTGGATGGTTGCCGAGGAGAGGCAACGTACGCCGTGGACCAGTTCGTGCTCGACCTGGTGGCTGAGGTGGTGGGCGTCGACCAGAGACATGTTGGAGTCGACGCTGATGCGTGCTTCGGCGCGGAGCGTGTGGCCCAGCCAGCGAAGTTGTACGCCGGTCACGTCGACGACGCCCGGAGTGGAGCGGATGACTTGCTCGGCCTGGTCGACGAGTGCTGGGTCGACCGCGTCCATGAGTCGCCGGTAGACCTCGCGGGCGGCGTCGCGCAGGACGAACAGGATCGCGATCGTGATCAGCAGGCCGATGATCGGGTCGGCCAATCCGAAGCCGAGCCAGGCGCCGGCCGCGCTGAGGACCACGGCGAGGCTGGTGAAGCCGTCGGTACGAGCGTGCAGACCGTCGGCGACCAGGGCGGCCGAACCGATCCGACGGCCGGTGCGGATCCGGTACTGGGCGACGATTTCGTTGCCCAGGAAGCCGATCACGCCGGCGACCGCCAGTACGCCGACATGGCGGACGTCACCGGGATGGATGAACCGCATGATCGCCTCGTATCCGGCGTACGCCGCGGAGGCCGCGATCAGCACCACCACGACAATCCCGGCCAGGTCCTCGGCCCGCCCGTACCCGTAGGTGTAGCTGCGGGTCGCGAGCCGGCGGCCGACGATGAAGGCGATCGCCAACGGGATCGCAGTCAGCGCGTCGGCGTAGTTGTGCAGGGTGTCGCCGAGCAGGGCGACCGAGTTCGTGTAGACGACGATCAGGGTCTGGATCAGCGCGGTGACCATCAGGCCGACGAAGCTGATCTTCAGGCAGCGCATGCCCTCCTTGCTCGCCTCCAGCGCAGAGTCGACCTTGTCGGCGCTGTCGTGCGAGTGCGGGACGAAGATCTCCTTCACCTTGCCCAGCAACCCACCATGATGCCCATGCCCATGCCCATGCCCGTGGCTGTGGCCGGTGGTCGCTTCGTGATCGTGATGGTGGCCCGTCGCGCTCATCGGCGTTCCCGCCTCTGCGTGGTGCCGGTTGCCGGGTCGTCGTGAGGTACGGCGTCCGCGGACCGATGGTGCTCGGGAAAGCCCCCGCTGGAGTGCTCGGCGTGGTAGATCGCGTCCTCGACCAACTGACTGACGTGGGAGCTCTCGATCCGGTAGAAGATCTGGTTGCCCTGCCGCCGGGTCCGCACCAGGTGCGCCATCCGCAGCTTGGCCAGGTGCTGGGACACCCCGGCCGGCGACTTGCCGACCGCCGCGGCCAGCTCGTTGACCGGCATCTCGCCGTCCAGCAGCGCCCACAGCAGCCGCACCCGGGTCGCGTCCGACAGCATCTGGAACACCCGAACCGCCAACTCGACCTGCTCGTCGCCCGGAATCGACCTACGCGACTGCGTATCTACGCGCATACGCAGATACTAAGGCAGCGACTCACGTAGTTGCCAGGGCTTTGAGGGCCGGGAGGTAGATCTCGGAGAAGGTCGGGAAGGGCTGGATGGTGTCGCGGAGGACGGTGATCGGGATGCGGGCGCGGATCGCGAGCGTGGCCTGCTGCAGCCACTCGCCGGCTTCCGGCCCGAGGGCGTAGGCGCCGGTGAGGCGTTCGCCGTCACTCAGCAGCGTGAGGAATCCCGGGCTGTTGGCGTACTCGTGCGTGTACGTGGCCGTCTTCGCCACGTCCCGCAGCGCGATGGTCGCGCTGTACGGCGCCGCCGTCGCACCGACCGCCGCGGCCTGCTGATCGGTGAAGACGACCCGCGGTACGGCGTCGTAGTTCGCCTCCCGTGGTTCGCCGAGGATGTTCGCGGCGACGACGCGGGCTTGGTACTTGCCGACATGGGTCAACAGCCAGATGCCCGTCACATCGCCCACTGCCCAGACCCGGTCCGCGACCTGCAGGCGAGCGTTGACCGGCACTCCGTCGGCGTCGGCCGTGACGCCGATCGTCTCCAGCCCGATGCCGTCGACACGCGGCCGGCGACCGGTGGCGATCAGCAGCCGGTCGCCGCGAACCTCGCGATCGTCCTCCAGCACGAGCACGTAGTCGTCACCGTCGCGTCGGGCCGCAGTCGCTCGTGCGCCGGTGATCAGCTCGATCCCGTCGCGTCGTAGCACCTCGCCGAGGGCCTCACCCAGTGGTGCGGCCTCATGGGACAGCAGGTGGTCGGCTGACTCGACCAGGACGACGTCGCCGCCCAAGCGCCGTACCGCTTGCGCCATCTCGACGCCGACCGGTCCGCCTCCGAGCACCACCAAGCGGCGGGGGACCGCCTTCATGCTCGTCGCCTCGCGGCTCGTCCAGACGCCGTCGAGCTCGTCGAGGCCCGGGATGGGCGGCACGACGGCGTCGGAGCCGTTCGCGAGTACGACGTGCTCTGCGGTGTACTGGCGTCCGTCGACCTCGACCACGCCGGTTCCGGCCAGCCGGCCGCGGCCGCGGATCAGGTCGATCTTGTTGTCGGCGAGCCACTTCTCCTGACCGGCGTCGGAGTAGTCCGAGACCATGAAGTCGCGGTACGCCAGCGCCGCCTCGACGTCGACCGTCGCGGGAGCGGCGGCCTCGTTCGCGGCCTGCGCGGCCTCGCCCGGACGGAGCAGGGTCTTCGACGGGATGCAGGCCCAGTACGAGCACTCGCCCCCGACCAGTTCGGACTCGACGACCGCGACCCGCAGGCCGCCCTCGGCGAGGGCCCCGGCGGCGTGCTCACCGGGGGAGCCGCCGCCGATCACGATGACGTCGTAGTCGCTCATTGGGGGAGTTCCTGGCCGGTCCGCTCGGCGACCATGTAGGTGGCGTACCACTCGGGCCAGGCCTCGTCGTACTCGCCGCCGTTGCGCTTCTCGTGCTCGCCGTGAGCCGTCGCTGCGCGAGTCAGCGCCTGCTTCAGGTCGTCCACCGAGGTGTACGTCGTTTCCGCGGGGTCGACCCGGCCGGGCAGCCGCTTGGTGACCTCCTGCAGCAGCCAGCCGTTGCCGTCGGGGTCGGTGAAAGTGGCGAACGAGCCGTAGCTGGCGCGCTCGTCGGCCGGCCCGTTGACTCGGCCGCTGTCGTCGGCCTGGAACTGCGCGCCCGGGGTCGCGGGGTGGAACGCCTCGCTGACCTCGACTCCGCGCGCCGCGAGCTCGCTCCGCGCGGCCTCGATGTCGGAGACGATGAGGTAGAGGCCCTGGGCCGAGCCCGGCTCGGCGGTGGTGATGTTGCTGCCGAACTGCACCGACGCCGGCGAGCCCGGCGGGGTGAACTGAACGACCCGGAAACCGTTGTCGAACGCGAAGTCGACGTCCAGCCGCCAGTCCAGCTGCTCGTAGAACGCCTTCGCCTTGTCCACGTCGGTGACCGGGATGACGACGGCCTCGAACTTGAGATCGGTGCTCACTGCTTCCTCCTGTAGTTGTTCCGACACCATTGACTGTCGCTCCCCGGGCGCGTGCTCGCCCCAGTGGTGATCCCTGGTGTCGTCCCTGGGGCTGGGATGGGACGGTGGTTGCGCCGGACCGGCCGGGCGTGGGACACCTGTTCGAGTCAGGGAAAGATCCCGGCCAGGGGGAGCTGACCATGAGTGACCAGAACCAGCGCCAGGGTGAGCAGCAGCCTGCCGAACGCGACGAGCGGCGGCCCGCCGAGCGTGACCAGGCCGAGCGGCGGCCCGATCAACCGTGGCGGACCGAAGGCATGCCGACCGGAAAGGGAAACCGGCCGCGCCGGCCTGGCTGGCTGAGGTTGGTGGCGTGGATCGTCGGCGGCTACCTCGTGCTGTTCCTGCTCACCACGATGCAGGACCAGATGTCCGGCGGCGCGGAGACGATCGCGTACACCGAGTTCACCACGCAGGTCGAGAAGGGCAACGTCGCGGAGATCTTCGCTCGGGGCGACACGATCGAGGGCCAGCTGAAGGAGGCTGCGTCGGTGCCGGGCAAGACGGACACGTCGTACACGAAGTTCACCACCGAGCGGCCGACGTTCGCCAACGACGACCTGTACGGCGCATTGGAGAAGAGCGGGACGACGGTGCGGGCGACTCCGGTGGTCCAGTCCCGCGGCACGTTGTGGAACTTGCTGATCTCGTTCGCGCCGATCCTGTTGCTGGTCGGGTTCTACCTGTGGTTGTTCCGGCGTCAGCAGCGTGCGGCCGCGGGTGGTCTGGGTGGTTTGCTGGGCGGTGGGCAGAAGAAGCCGGTGGATCCGGAGAGCGTGCGGACGACGTTCGCCGATGTGGCGGGGATCGACGAGGTGAAGGGGGAGATCACCGAGATCGTCGACTACCTGAAGGACCCGGACAAGTACCGCCGGTTGGGTGCGCGGGCACCGAAGGGTGTGTTGCTGGCGGGTGCGCCGGGGACGGGGAAGACGCTGCTTGCGCGGGCAACCGCCGGTGAGGCGGGGGTGCCGTTCTTCTCGGCGAGTGCTTCGGAGTTCATCGAGGCGATCGTCGGGGTTGGGGCGAGTCGGGTGCGGCAGCTGTTCGGGGAGGCGCGGAAGGTGGCGCCGGCGATCATCTTCATCGACGAGATCGACACCATCGGGCGGGCGCGGGGTGGTGGCCGGGCGATCGGTGGCCACGACGAGGGGGAGCAGACGCTGAATCAGATCCTGACCGAGATGGACGGTTTCTCCGGGACCGAGGGCGTGGTGGTTCTGGCGGCGACGAACCGGCCCGACGTGCTCGATCCGGCGTTGCTGCGGCCGGGGCGGTTCGACCGGACGATCACCGTGCACGCTCCTGATCAGCAGGGCCGGGAGGCGATTCTGCGGGTGCACGCGCGGGGGAAGCCGCTGGCTTCGGATGTTGATCTTGCCGCGATGTCGCGGTCCACGCCGGGGATGACCGGTGCGGACCTGGCCAACCTGTTGAACGAGGCGGCGTTGGCTGCCGCGCGGTCGGGTCGTTCGGAGATCCATCACCACGATCTGACTGACGCGTTGGAGAAGATCCAGCTCGGGACGGCGCGCAATGTGGTGATGCCGGAGGAGGAGAGGCGTCGTACGGCGTATCACGAGGGTGGACATGCCCTGCTGGGGATGATCCAGGTCGGTGCGGACCCGGTGCGGAAGGTGTCGATCATCCCGCGGGGCCGGGCGTTGGGGGTGACGTTGTCGACGCCGGAGATGGACCGGTACGGGTACGACGCGGACTACCTGCGCGGTCGGATCATCGGCGCGCTGGGTGGGATGGCTGCCGAGCAGGAGGTGCTGGGCGTGGTGACCACTGGCGCCGAGAGCGATCTGGAGACCGCGACCCGGATCGCCCGCGCGATGGTCGGCCGCTGGGGGATGTCCGCGGCCGTCGGTCCGGTCTCGGTCCTCCCGTCGGACGGGGATCCGCGGGCTGTCGCCTCAGATGGTCTCCTGAACACCGTCGACGAGGAGGTCCGCCGCCTCATCGACGAGTGCTACCAAGAAGCCAGGCGGCTGTTGCGGGAGAACCGCGACCGCCTCGACGGCATCGCCACCCAACTCCTCATCCACGAAACCCTCGACGAACCCGACGCGTACGCGGCGGCCGGCATCCCCCGCGACGCCCGAACCTGAGGAGGTCCTCAGTTCCAGGGTGCATCGCCCACCAGGAGCCACTTGTTGCCATCCGGGTCGTGGAAGGATGCCTGGTCGACGCCTGTTGCGCTCTTCCTGATGGGGCTCGGAGCGGCGCCGCGCTTCGCCAGGTCGGCGATCGCTGCCGGGAGGTCATCCACCCTCAGCACACCGACGGCCGACCCCGGCTGGGCTGACTCGATGCCGGTGCCGATGATGATCGAGCACAGCGAGCCCGGCGGGGTCAGCTGCACGACCCGCACCTCGCCGTCCTGCTGGTCGCAGTCCAGGTGAAACCCGAGCGCACGGTAGAAATGCCGGGTCCGATCGACATCGGACACGGGTACGACGACAGCCTTGAGCTTGGCGTCCATGGGACGACTCCTTCGACGAAGGTCCTCCCATCCTCGGCACCGCAAGCGCTCGTCGCCCCCGTGGTCATCCCTGGTTCTGCGAGTCGAGCGCCTTCCGGAGCTGCCGGCGGGACGTGATCCCGAGCTTCGAGAACGTGTTGCGCAGGTGCCACTCCACGGTCCGGGGACTGATGTACAGCTGCGCCCCGATCTCGACATTCGTGAGCCCGTCCCGCGCCAGTCCCGCGATCTGGGCCTCCTGCGCAGTGAGGTCGTTGAGCGTGTCCGGCGTGCGTTTGCGGACCGTCTCGCCGGTGGCCAGCAGCTCGTGCCGAGCGCGCTCAGCGAACGCCTCGAGCCCCATCGCAGCGAGCTGCTCGTGAGCCGTCCGCAGTTGTTCACGAGCATCCGCACGACGTCCCTCGCGGCGCAACCACTCGCCGTACAACAGCTCGGCCCGAGCCACCTCGACGCGCAGCTTGGTCCGTCGAAGGTGCTCGATCGACTGGCGATAGGCATCTTCGTCCCCGCCGAGCAACGCCCGGACGCGTGCCTCGATGCCGCGCCCCCAGTCCGTCGGAGTCGCGGTGACGCGCTCGGTCACCCAGGCCAACGCGGACTCGACCAGCTTGGTGTCGCCAGTCCTCGACGCCGCCTCGGCGAGCTCCCCGACGACCAGTACGCCGTGCCCGACGACATCTTGCTCGAACACGTGAAGCGCGGCGTCGCGAGCAACGTCGTACCTGCCGAGACCGTTGTTGAGCACCGCATCCGCGTACGACGCGAACGCCGCGATCCGACCCTGGTGATGTTCGGTCGCCTCTTGAATCGTCGCGTCGACCAGCCGGCGGGCCTCACGCTCGTTGCCGCGAAACGCCTCGAACAGCAAAGGCCCGTAGACGACCGGCGGGTTCCCAGTAGATGCCGCAATCTGCCGATCCTCGTCGACAATGCCGGACACCGCGCTCAGTTCGCCCGACAAGCACAACAGATTGGCCCGCGAACTGAGCGCAAACTGCAACTGCACAAGCGCGCCGCTCTCCCGAGCCGCCCGGTCCTGCCACCCCGCAAGCTCGAGCGCGGCATCAAAATCCCAAACCTCAATCGCGACCATCCCACCGACCCGTCCGGCGACCTCGCCCGCGTCGCCACCCGCCGAACGCGCACGCTCAACCGCCGCCATGAGCTGGGGCGCCGCTTCGCCGTACCCACGTGTGACCCGCACCGCAAGCGCCTGCAGCAGCTCATCGGGCGGGTGTGGTGGGGGAGTTGCGGTTGCTGCGGTTGTGAGGATGCTCGCGGTGTCTGGGCCGCTTGCCCAGATGGCTGCCGACATCGCCTCGAGGTAGGCGAGCCGCGCTTGGTCGACGTCGTGGGGCTCGAGTCGGCCAGCTGCGGCGAGCAGAGTGCGGGCCGCCTCGTCGGCTCTGCCTTGGTCGAACGCGATCTGGCCGCGCAGTCGCTGGGCCTCGGCTTCGTGGAGCGCGTTCGGTGGTCCGACGAGCGCGCTGCCGAGAAGATCGAGCGTTGCCTCGAGCGCACCAGCCCGGCGCTTGGCCGCGGCGGCAGCCAACAACCGCTGCGACCGGCGATCAGGGTCGAGCGTCAGCGCCGCCGATCGTTCCAGGAACGCGCCGGCCGCGAAGAACCCGCCTCGCGCCCGCGCGCGGTCGGCAGACCGCTCGAGCTCGGCGGCGACCACCTCATCAGGGAGCGGTGTCGCGTTCGCCCGGTGCCACGCGCGCCGGTCCGGGTCCACGTCGGGATCGGTCACCTCGGCCAACGCTCGGTGCACCGCCTGCCGCTCCTGCGGCGTCGCCAGCCGGTAGGCCGCCGACCGCACCATCGGATGCCTGAACTGAATGTGCCGGCCAAAGGTGATCAGCCCGGTTGCGATCGCCGCAGCCGCGGGATCTGCCCCGAGTTCGAGCTTCTCCGCCGCACGCCAGAGCAATGTCGGGTCGCCGAGCGGCTCCGCGGCTGCCGTGAGCAGGAGCAGCCGGGTGTCTTGCGGGAGCACCTCGAGCCGCCGTACGAAGCCCTCCTCGATCCGGCTCGCAAGCGTGCCCGGACTGGCGCCGTCCGCCAACTCGGTGAGGCTCCACGCGTGCGGAAGCTCAAGCAGGGCAAGCGGATTGCCGCGGGTCTCGGCCACGATCCGGTCCCGCACTCGCGGGTCAACCGGACCGGGCAGCACCGAGTCGAGCAGAGCTCGCGCGTCTGCATCACCCAGCCCGCGAACCTCGAGCTCGGCCAAACCAGTCAGCTCGTGATCCTCACCATCGCGTACGGCGAACACCATCACCACCGACTCAGCAGCCAACCTCCGCGCGACAAACGCCAGGATCCGGGCGGACATCAGATCGATCCATTGCGCGTCGTCGATGACACACAGCACCGGCTGCTTGGTCGCCGCGTCGGACAGAAGATTCAGTACGGCGAGGCCGACCAGAAACTTGTCCGGAGCAGGTCCGCTCTGCTCGCCGAACGCCGTACCGAGCGCGTCATGCTGCGGCCCCGGTAGCCGGTCGGCCAGGTCAAGGAAGGGCGCACACAGCTGATGGAGTCCGGAGTACGCAAGCTCCATCTCGGACTCGACACCCACGGCCCGCGCAACCCGGCAAGCCTCGCTCCGCGCAACCAGCGCGTCGAGCAACGCCGACTTCCCGACCCCAGCCTCGCCACGAAGCACCAGCGCCTCGCTCCGGCCCGCCCGCGCAGCCCCGACCAACCCCTCCAACACGGCAACTTCTCGCCGCCGCCCGCGCAGTCCCCGCACCCCCACAATCTATCCCGTCCGCTTCTTGCCCCATCGATCGGAGTCGGTAGCTGCTCGGCAGGGGTTTCGGAGACATTGGCGCGGGTTTCACCCGAGCTTGGTTCGCCGTGGTTAGACCGGAGGAGTCCTTTCCCCTGCCCCCCGGGAGTGTCATGTCCGAACCGAAGTCCTTCCACCGTCCAGGTCGCCGTACTCTGCTGCTCGGTGGCGCGGCCGCGGGCGCGTCGCTGTTACTGCCGACCTCATCGGCCATCGGCGCGCCGGCTCTGGTGCGGTCGGGTCGCCCCGCAATCACCCATGGCGTGCAGTCCGGTGACGTCTCCGCGTCGCAGGCGGTCGTCTGGGCGCGGTCGGACCGGCCGGCCCGGATGTGGGTCGAGGTGAGTCCGACCGAGACCTTTCGACGGGTACGGCGTCTGAGCGGCCCGATCCTGGATGAGCGCAGCGACTTCACCGGCAAGACTCTGCTCCGCGGCCTGCCCGCCGGTGAGGACGTCTTCTACCGGGTCGTCGTCGCGGATCCGGACGACGACCGGCGCAACAGCGCGCCGGAGTACGGCCGGCTGCGGACCGCGCCGAACGGATCGGCCGACATCCGGTTCCTGTGGTCGGCCGACCTCGCCGGCCAGGGGTGGGGGATCGACCCCGCGCGCGGCGGGTACCGGATCTTCGAGGCGATGCGCCGGCTGAACCCGGACTTCTTCATCTGCTCCGGCGACCTGATCTACGCCGACGGCGTACTGCCCGCGGAGAAGCCGCTGCCGGACGGCACCGTGTGGCGCAACCTCGTCACCGCCGAGAAGTCGAAGGTGGCCGAGACGCTGGCCGAGTACCGCGGCAACTACCGCTACAACCTGCTCGACGAGAACCTGCGGCGGTTCAACGCCGAGGTGCCGCAGATCAACTCCTGGGACGACCACGAGGTCACCAACAACTGGTACCCGGGCGAGATCCTGGACGACAGCCGGTACACCGAGAAGCGGGTCGACGTACTCGCTGCCCGGGCACGTCGTGCCTTCCACGAGTACCTGCCCACCAGCACCCGCACCGACGACGAAGGCCGCGTGTACCGGGTCAATCGGTACGGCGAACTGCTCGACGTCTTCGTGATCGACATGCGCTCGTACAAGGACGCCAACACTGCCGGGCTGGAGGCCGTCAGCGACGGCGGCGTGTTCGGGCGCCGTCAGCTCGACTGGCTGAAGCGCGAGCTCAAGGCATCCCGGGCCACCTGGAAGGTGCTCGCGGCCGACCTCCCGATCAGTCTCGTCGTCCCCGACGGCGCCGCCATCGAAGCCATCGCCCAAGGCGACCCCGGTACGCCGCTGGGCCGCGAGCTCGAGATCGCCGAGCTGCTCGCGTACGCCAAACGCAACCGCATCACCGGCATGGTCTGGGTCACCGGCGACGTGCACTACACCGCTGCCCACCACTACGACCCGTCACGCGCCAAGTTCACCGACTTCGACCCGTTCTGGGAGTTCGTCTCCGGCCCCCTCAACGCAGCAGTCGGCGTCGAGCCGCGCCCGAACCCCGTCGACCCCACCTTCGGCCCCCAGGTCGTCTTCGCCAAGGGCGCCCCCTCCGCCGACGTAGGCAACCCCGCCTACGGCTACCAGTACTTCGGCGAAGTAACCATCGACGCCACCACCCACCACCTAACCGTCAACCTCCGAGACCAATCCGGCACCACCCTCCACACCACCACCCTCCCACCCAACTAGCCCGTCCCCACGCCCCCGCCCGGTGACCACACCACAGTCACCGGGCGGCGCGGCTCAGGTGTTCTTGCGGCCGAACCACTTGGTGAGGTGGGGGTTGAGGGCTTGCTGGGAGTTGCCGAGCCAGGCGATGTGGCCGTCGGGGCGGAGGAGGAGGGCGGGGTGGGGGAGGTCTCCGGTGAGGTGGTCTACGCGGTCTTCCCAGCCGGTGATGGAGAGGGTGCCGGTTTGGTCGAGCAGGATGCCGCGGGCGGTGTGGAGGTGATCGTAGAGGCGGCCCTGTTTGAGAGGGAGGTCCGGGAGGCGGCGGCCGATCAGGTCGTGGTCCTCGCCGAAGTCGTAGCGGATCGCGGTGGCTGTGATCTTCTCGATCAGGAGACGGTGGACGTCCTCGAAATCCATGAGCTCTGACACCAAGCGCCGTACCGCTTGGGCTCCGGGCTCGGTGGACATGAGTTCCATCTGGGCCCGGGTGTTGTCGAGTACGTCGGCAGCCACGGGGTGCCGTTCGGCGTGGTAGGTGTCGAGGAGATCGTCGGGCGCCCACCCGTTGATCTCGGCGGCGAGTTTCCACCCCAGGTTGACCGCGTCCTGGATGCCGAGGTTGAGGCCCTGACCGCCCGCCGGCGGGTGGATGTGGGCGGCGTCGCCGGCGAGCAGGACGCGCCCGGTGCGGTACAGGTCGGCCAGGCGCGTCGCGTCGCCGAACCGGGAGAGCCAGCGTGGTGAGTGCACTCCGAAGTCCGTACCGGCGTACTTCTGCAACTGCCCCTTGAACTCCTCGAAACTAGGCGGGGTCGTGCGGTCCCCGGTCAACCCATCAGCAGGTACGACGACGCGGTACGTCCCATCCTGGAGCGGCATGGCCCCGAACCGCAGCTCGGTCTTGCGGATCTCCATGACGGCAGCCATGAGCGTCTCCGGTGCCGCCGCCACCTCCATCTCACCAAGCAACGTCTCGACCTGACTGGTCTCACCCGGAAAGCCGACGCCGAGCAGCCGGCGCACCGTACTGCGGCCACCGTCGCAGCCCACGAGATACCGCGAGCGCAGCTGACTCCCATCAGCCAGTACGACGGTCACCCCGTCGGCGTCCTGGCTCAGATCGACCAGCTCGGTGTCGGGCCGGATATCGGCGCCGACCTCGGCGGCATGCTCGGCGAGCAGACGGTCGGTGATGTTCTGCGGGATGCCGAGGACGTACGGATGGGAGCTGTCCAGGTGAACCGGGTTCGGCTTGAGGATCCCGGCGAAGAACCCGCCGACCGGGAACTGCTTCCCGTGCTCCTGGAACCGCTCCAGCAGACCGCGCTGGTCCAGCACCTCGATACTGCGCGCATGCAGCCCGAGCGCCCGGACGACTTTGGTCGGTCCGGAGTCCCGCTCGAGCACGACCACGTGCACGCCGTGCAGCCGCAGTTCACTGGCCAGCATCATCCCGGTCGGCCCGCCGCCGGCAACGATCACGTCAATCACAAAAACCCCCACTGATCGAGATTCTTCTGGCTGAGAACCGCGATTCTGCAGCACGACCGGGGCCTTGCGGCAAGTCCCCCAGTGCGCTATAGGTTGATAGTGGCAGGGAGTTCCATTCTCCTTGCCTTTCCTTTTGCTTGGGCCAGAACTAACCGTCGTACGTGATGTGCAAGGTCGCTTGAGCTCCGGGGGAGAGGAAGCGGTAGGCGGTGGTTGTGGGGGATTGGGCGAAGCGGAGTTTGAGCTGGGTGGGGCCGGTTCGGTTGATGGCAGTGGGGGAGAAGTCGGTAGAGGTGGCTGGGCCGGTGGCGAAGGGCGGGAGGCTCGCCACGGCTGGAGTCGTTGGCGGGGCGGCCCAGTCAGCGGGTTCGGTGGTGCAGGTGTTGAAGCAACCGGTCTGAAGGTCGATCAGGAGTTGGTTGGAGCCGGCCCAAGGGTCGCCGACGCCTGAGACGGAGGTGACGGTCAGCCAGGCGCGGGTGATGGTGGCGTCGTCGGGGATGGTCGAGGTGTCGAAGGAGAGTACGGCGCGATTCTGCTTGCCGTCCGTGCCTTGGCCGACAGCCAGGTTGGCGAGCGTCCCGACGATGGGGGCGGAGCCGTCGGACTGAGCTTTGACGTAGCCGTCCTGGCTGTCGATGCTCGGGAACATCCGCGTGCCAGGTGAGGTCGGAGCATCGTCGAGACCCCAGAAGCGCGCAATGTGCTCGGCCGCGCAGATGTTGACATCGAGGACGTACGGCGCAGTCGTCCCGCACGTACCGGGATCGATCGGCTGCCCATGATTCATCCCGGTGATCGAGTACGTCTCCACGACCGAAACGCCGGCGCTGTTGCGATACACCTTGTGCGGATAGCCGCCGATGGTGTCCGACACGTCGGCCGTCTGATCCGTGCTGTGCACATTGGTCCACTGCTCGACGAGCTCATTGAGGTTGCTATAGGCAACCGTCGAGTCGGCTGTGCCGTGCCAGAGCGAGATTGTCGGCCACGGACCGGTCGAAGCGGCGCGCACCTTGTCGCCCCACTGTTGTGGTGTCAGGTTCGTGCCGGGTGACATGCAGGAGAAGGCCTGAGCAACACCCGTGGCGCAACGGTACGGCAGGCCCGCAACGACAGCTCCGGCAGCGAACGCCTCCGGGTACGTCGCCAACATCACCGACGTCATCGCACCACCAGCTGACAACCCCGTGACGAAGCTGCTCGCAGTACCGAAGTCCGACCGCATCCGATCGACCATCTGCTTGATCGACAGCGCCTCGCCGGACCCCCGCGTCGTGTCACCCGTCTCGAACCAGTTGAAGCACGAGTTCAGGTTGTTCGAGCTCTGCTGCTGAGGCAGCAGCAACGCGAAGCGCATCCGTTCGGCGACCTCGACCCAACCCGGCTCGACGTCGTACGCGGCCGCCGACTGCGTGCACCCGTGCAACGCAACCACCAACGGCCGCCCCGCCTCGAGCCCGTCAGGCACATACCGGAACATCCTCAGATTCCCCGGATTAGACCCAAACCCAGTCACTTCCTGAACCCCCGCAGCCTGCACAACAGGCGCCGGCACGACGCCAAATCCGACAATCACCGCGAACACCACAACCAACCGCCACATAAGCACCTCACCTAGAGCGGGGCGAACTCTTCCCACCGATGTTTCTGCCCCTCACCCCCGAGCACCATGTGCTGGTCCCACACACCTCCGCCTGAATTTGTGTCGCCGACCATGCATGTGGAGCACCCCGCTCGGGATTGCCGTGAGCAACTAGTCGCCTACCCCGGGGTGATGTGGGGTGGGGCTCTGGACGGGTGGGGGTTGCGGACTTACATTCGAGGTGCGGTCGTGGGGGCCGCGGGGGGAAAGTAGAGGGTCGGTGGCACGGGTGGTGCCGGCCTGCCTGGGGGTGTGCCCCTCTGTGCGTTCGTGGGGGAACGGGGAGCACATGATGGGACGGATGCAGAGGGCTGCCGTCGTTGCGGCTCTGCTGGTGCCGCTGGGGGTGATGGCGCCGGTCGCGGCGTCGGCGGCCGAGCCGGTGCAGAGCGCCGAGCTGGAGAAGAGCGTCGTCGCGCTGCACATCAGGACGGTCGCGAACGTGCGCTACCCGACCGAAGGGGGCGGCGAGGACGTCGTCAAGGAGCCGATGGTCGTCGAAGGGGCGTGCTCGGGCTTCCTCGTCAGCGCCACCGGCGACATCGTCACGGCCGGCCACTGCGTCGACCCGCAGGAGATCCGGCGTGACCTGATCATCGAGGCGCTGCTCTACATGGAGAAGGCCAAGCAGATCACCAAGGCCAAGGACTGGCTGGAGTACGCCGTCAAGAACTGGGACGTCGAGGGCGGCAGCAAGGGCAGCAAGCCGGAGACGCGTGTCCGCATCACCCAGCCGGAGTCGGTCGGCGGGCCGGTGAAGTTCGACCACAACGCCCAGATCATCGACTACAAGTCCTTCAACGACGGCGATGTCGCGCTGCTGCGGGTGTCCGGCATCTCGGGCGCACTTCCGTTGCCCATCGCAACGCAGGACCCGGCGGTCGGCACGAAGCTGATCTCGATCGGGTTCCCGGCCGCGGTCGGCCGGGTGATCGACGAGAACCAGCGGGCCAGTTTCAAGACCGGTACGGCGAGCTCGCAGCAGACCTCGCCGAAGGGCGTCCCGCAGACCGAGGTCAACGCCGACCTGAGCGGCGGCATGTCCGGCGGCCCGACCGTCGACGAGGCCGGAAACGTGCTCGGCGTGAACAGCTTCCTGCTGCGCGACCAGCAGAACTTCAACTTCATCACCGACACCACCGACCTCGGTGCCTTCCTGCGCCAGCACGGCGTGAACCCGGTCGCGCCCCGGGCTGCCACCGGGGACGACGCATCCACCGGCAACCACCCGCTGCCCGCGCCGGCCGCCGACTCCGGCGGAGGCTTCCCGTGGTGGCTACCCGGCGGCGTGGCCCTCCTGCTCGTCTTGGCAGGTGGCGTCATCGTCTGGTACCAGCGCAACCGCACAAGGCCCGTTCCAGTGGAGCAACCAGCCTTCGTCGGTACGGCGATGCCGCAGTACGGACCGCAGCAGCCGGCCAACCCACCCGGCTGTGATCACCGCAACAACCCACCCGGAGCCCGCTTCTGCAACGCCTGCGGAGCTCCGCTGTCCCGTTAGCGCGCCCCCACCGCGAGACCGGCGCCCTGTTCTGGCGGCAGGGCGCCGGGCTCGCACAGATACTTGCCCGCGGGGGCTTTCGCGCGGCCGCCGTACCGCGAAAGAGTGGGTGCCATGAGTCGCGTTCGCACCCTCCCCGCGGCCGCCGACGTGGTCGTCATCGGCGGCGGGATCATGGGTGTCAGTACGGCGTACCACCTCGCGTCGGCCGGGCAGCGCGTCGTACTGCTCGAGCAGGGCGCGCTCGGCCAGGGATCGACCTGTCACGCGGCCGGCGGTGTGCGCGGGTTCTTCTCCGACGAGGTCAACATCCAAATTGGTCTGCGCAGCCTCGAGGTCTTCGAGCGGTTCGGTGACCTGTTCGGCACCGAGATCGACCTGCACCAGACCGGCTACCTGTTCCTCGTCGACGATGCCGACGACCTGGCGGTGTTCGAACGCAATGTCGCGCTGCACAACGCCGCCGGCGGCGACAGCCGGATGATCTCGGCGGCCGAGGCGAAGCGGCTCTCACCGCTGATCGACAGCACCGGCATCCTCGGCGCGGCTTGGTCACCCCGAGACGGGCACTGTACGCCGGAATCAGTCGTCCAGGGATACGCGAAGGCAGGCCGCGCAGCCGGCGCGACGCTGCTCACCAACTGCCCGGCCACAGGGATCGAGACCGACGGCAGCCGGATCGTGCAGGTCGTCACCGCCGCCGGGGCGATTCGTACAGACCAGGTGGTTTGCGCGGCCGGTGCCTGGTCGGCGCAGGTCGGCGGCTGGGTCGGCGTGGACCTGCCGGTGGTCCCGCTCCGCCGCCAGATCGCGATCACCGAGCCGATCCCCGGTCTCGACCCGAAGACGCCGTTCACGATCGACTTCACCACCTCGCTGTACTTCCACCGCGAGGGCGAAGGACTCCTGGTCGGCTGTCCCGAGAGCGTCGACTCGTGGAGCTTCGACACGTCGCGGGACCCGGGCTGGTTGACCACGCTGGCAGAGGCGATCGAGCGCCGCGTCCCCGCGCTGGGGGAGTTCGGCATCGGCCGCGGCTGGGCCGGGCTCTACGAGATGACCCCCGACCACAACGCCGTCATCGGCCGCTCGCGAACCGTGCCAGGATTCGTGTACGCGTGCGGCTTCTCCGGCCACGGATTCCTGATGGGACCGGCGATCGGGGAAGTACTGCGTGACCTCTGCCTCGACCGCGAGCCGGTGGTCGACGTCACCTCGCTGGACGCCGAGCGGTTCAGTGCGGCTGGCGCGCGCCCGGAGCTGAACGTTGTCTGACCACCCGATCCCACAAGGAGCGACCATGTCCCGTACCGAGATTCCCGGTCCCGAGATCCTCGGCGCCCAGGCGCTGGCCGCTGCGCAGGCCTGTGGCGTCGACGCCGCCGCCATCGCTGGTGAGCGGGACCACCGGTCGCCAATCAACGGAGGCGACCTCGGTGGTGTGCGCTGGGACGAGGCGGGCGCCGTCGACGACGTGGTCGCTCGCGCCAACGCTGCCTTCCTAAAGTGGCGGAAGGTCCCGGCTCCGGCCCGTGGCGCGGTCATCAAGCGCTTCGGCGAGCTGCTCACCGAGCACAAGACAGACTTGGCGACGTTGGTCAGCGCGGAGGTCGGCAAGATCGCCTCCGAGGCCCTCGGTGAGGTGCAGGAGATGATCGACATCTGCGACTTCGCGGTCGGCCTGTCGCGACAGCTCTACGGCCGTACGACGGTCTCCGAACGCCCCGGCCACCGTTTGATGGAGACCTGGCACCCGCTCGGCGTGGTCGGTGTGATCAGCGCGTTCAACTTCCCGGTCGCCGTCTGGTCGTGGAACACCGCCATCGCCCTGGTGTGCGGCGACACGGTGGTCTGGAAGCCGTCCGAGCAAGCGCCACTGTGCGCCTGGGCCTCCGCGGCGCTGCTCGACCGCGCCTTGGCGGAGTCCGGCGCACCGGCCGACGTGTCCCAGGTCGTCGTGGGCGGGCCGGAGGTCGGTGAGGCCCTGGTCGATCACTCGGGTGTCGCGCTGGTCAGCGCCACCGGCTCCAGCCGGATGGGCAAGGCGGTCGGCCCTCGGGTCGCCAACCGCTTCGGCCGGTCGCTGCTCGAGCTGGGCGGCAACAACGCAGCCATCGTCGCGCCCTCGGCCGATCTCGATCTGGCCCTGCGCGGGATCGTCTTCTCCGCCGCCGGGACAGCCGGACAGCGCTGTACGACGATGCGCCGCGTCATCGCGCACACCTCCGTCGCCCAGCAACTCACCGAGCGCCTCGTCGAGACGTACGCACGCCTCCCGATCGGCAACCCGATGGCGGCGGGCACCCTGGTCGGCCCGCTGATCCACGGCAAGGCGTACGACGTGATGACCGCGGCGATCGCCCAGGCCGGAGCCGAAGGCGGCAAGGCGGTCGCCGGTGGCGGCCGGGTGCTCGCCGACGCCGCGCCGAATGCCTTCTACGTCGAGCCGGCCATCGTCACGATGCCGAGCCAGACCGACATCGTCCGAACCGAGACCTTCGCGCCGCTGCTCTACGTCCTGACGTACGACGACCTCGCCGAGGCCATTGCCCTCAACAACAATGTGCCGCAGGGCCTGTCTTCCTCGATCTTCACCCGCGACCAGGGCGAGGCCGAGGTCTTCGTCTCCGCCGAGGGGTCCGACTGCGGCATCGTCAACGTGAATATCGGCACGTCCGGTGCCGAGATCGGCGGCGCGTTCGGCGGCGAGAAACAGACCGGCGGCGGTCGCGAGTCGGGTTCGGACGCCTGGCGCGGGTACATGCGGCGTGCGACGAACACGATCAACTACTCCGGTGAGCTCCCGCTCGCCCAGGGGGTGGACTTCTCGGTGTGAACGAACTGGTTGCCGAGCTGCGATCACGCGGCATCAGCGAGGCCGACGACTCTGCGCTTGCCCGCGCGATGTACGCCGGCGACGCGAGCCTCTACCGCGTCGTCCCGTTGGTCGTGGTGCGGCCGCGCCGGACGGACGAGCTCCTCGCCATCCACGCGGCCGCGCGAGAGCTACACGTCCCCGTGACCATGCGTGGCGCCGGTACGTCGATCGCGGGCAACGCGGTCGGTCCAGGCATTGTCGTCGACACCCGTCGGCTCCAGCGGATCATTGCCATCGACCCCGATGCGCGTACGGCGACGGTCGAGCCCGGCGTCGTCCACGCCGACCTCCAGCGCGCAGTAGCGCCGTACGGACTGCGCTTCGGGCCGGACCCGTCCACCCACACCCGCTGCACGATCGGCGGCATGATCGGCAACAACGCCTGCGGCTCCCGAGCCCTCGGCTACGGCCGAACAGTAGACAACGTCGAGGGTCTACAAGTCCTGTTCGGCAACGGAGCAACCCACGACGCCGGCGGGGGCACCACGGCTGACCGGTTGCTGGGGTTGGTGGCGGACAACCTGGCTCACGTGCGGACGTCGTTCGGGCGGTTCGGGCGGCAGGTGAGTGGCTACAGCTTGGAGCATCTGCTGCCGGAGAACGGAGGGCGGGTGGATCGCTTCCTGGTGGGTAGCGAGGGCACGCTCGGGACGGTGCTTGAGGCAACGGTTCGGTTGGTGCCGGACGAGCCGGGGCGGCTGCTGCTCGTGCTCGGCTATCCGACGATGGCCGATGCGGCGGACGCCGTACCGGCTCTGCTTGCCGCCGTGCCGGGGCGCCTGATCGCTTGTGAGGGCATGGATGCGCGGATCGTGAATCTCGTGCGCAGCCAGGGCAAGCCGGTGCCGGAGCTGCCGAAGGGTGCGGGCTGGCTGTTCGCGGAAGTCGTTGGTGAGGACGGGCCTGAGTTGATCAGCCGCCTTGCGGCCGCGTCCGGTGCGCTCGAGACGAAATTGGTCACTGATGCGGGCGAGGCAGCTGCCTTGTGGCGGATTCGTGAGGACGGCGCCGGCCTTGCGGGCGTAAGTCTACCGACGCCCGCGCACTCCGGCTGGGAGGACGCGGCGGTTCCACCCGAGTATCTCGGCGCCTGGTTGCGCGAATTCGAGGGGCTTCTGGCGTCGCACGGCCTGCACGGGTATCCGTACGGTCACTTCGGTGACGGCTGCGTGCACTGCCGCATCGACTTCCCGTTCGAGGCCGGTCGCCCTGGGAGCGCCGCGGGCTTCCGGGAGTTCATGCTCGAGTGCGCGACCACGCTGAAGAAGTACGGCGGGTCGTTGTCCGGTGAGCACGGAGACGGGCGCGTCCGGTCCGAGCTCCTGCCGATGATGTACGACGAGGCCTCGATCGGACTGTTCGCGCAGGCGAAGCAGATCTGCGACCCGGACAACCTCCTCAACCCCGGCGTCATCGTCGACCCGGCGTCCATCACGGACGACCTCCGACCGGTCCGGCCGCGCACCACGCCGGAGCGTCCGGGTGTGCGGCTGGTCCACGACGGCGGCGACTTCGGCGCGGCGGTCCACCGCTGCACGGGCGTCGGCCGCTGCGTCGCTCCGAAGACGACGGGCGTTATGTGCCCGTCGTACCTGGCAACCCGCGACGAGAGGGACTCCACCCGCGGCCGCGCCCGCGTCCTCCAGGAGGCCCTGGATGGATCGCTGATCAACGGTCTCGACCATCCAGCCGTCGACGAGGCCCTCGATCTGTGCCTTTCCTGCAAAGGCTGTTCCTCAGACTGTCCAGCCGGCGTCGACATGGCCACGTACAAGTCCGAAGCCCTCTTCCAGAAGTACAAAGGCAGACGGCGCCCTCGCTCGCACTACACCCTGGGCAGACTCCCGCACTGGGCCCGCCTCGCAGCGCCGCTCTCGACGCGCGGTCCCATCGCGCAACTGGCCAAACGCATCGCCGGAATCGACCCCCGCCGCTCGATCCCACCCTTCGCCAAGAAGACCCTCAAACGCTCAGCCCGCCGCGCGGAGGGGGTGCCTGATGTCTGGATTTGGGCGGACTCCTTCACCGACCACTTCTTCCCGGAATCCGGGTTGGCGGCGATCCGGTTCCTCGCGGCCAGTCGGCTCACAGCGCGGGTGATTCGGGAGAATGCCTGTTGTGGGTTGACGTGGATCACCACCGGGCAGCTTGGGCAGGCGCGGCGGATGATCGGGCGGACCGTCAAGACGCTCGCGCCGTACGTGGCCTCAGGTGTGCCGGTGATCGGGCTGGAGCCGTCGTGTCTCGCGACGCTGCGGAGTGACGCGCTCGAGCTCAGCGACGCGCCTGAGGCGAAGTTGGTCGCCGACGGCATGCTCACCTTTGCCGAGCTGGTGACCAAGCTGGACCTTCCACTACCCGACCTGACCGGGGTCGAGGTCGTCGCCCAGCCGCATTGTCACCAGAGCTCCGTGCTCGGCTGGTCGGCGGATCAGCATCTCCTGCAACGCGCCGGCGCCACCGTCACCAGGGTCCCCGGTTGCTGCGGCCTGGCCGGCAACTTCGGTGTCGAGGCGGGCCACTACGAAGTCTCGGTCGCCATCGCCGAAACCCACCTCCTCCCCGCCGTACGCGCCCACCCGGACGCCGTCGTACTCGCGGACGGAATGTCGTGCCGCTTCCAGCTCGACGACCTGGCCCAGGTCCCCACCCTGCACCTCGCCGAACTGTTCGCCATCCGCCACGGGCCGATCAGTCGGTGAGGGCCTTCGTGAGGAGGGCGGTGAGGGCCTCGAGCTGGAAGTCGGCGGAGGAGGAGATCTCCTCGTCGGAGCCGTCGAGGGCGCGGGCGGCCAGGCCGGCCTTGCTGTCGATCAGGTCGGCGATCCGGGTGTCGATCGTCTGCGCGGCGATGATGCGCCACGCCGTCACCGGGTCGGACTGGCCGATCCGGTGCACGCGGTCGATGGCCTGTTCCTGCTCGGCGTTCGTCCAGGACAGCTCGGCCAGTACGACGTTCGACGCGACCTGCAGGTTGAGTCCGACACCGGCCGTCAGCAGTGAGCAGACGGCGATGGAGACCTCGGGGTCGTTGACGAACGCGTCGATGTTCTTCTGCCGGGTGGTCCGGGACTGGTCGCCGCGGATCGACGAGTACTGGATGCCGCGCTCGGTGAACAGGTCCTGGGCGGCGTCCAGCACCTCGATGTGCCGGGCGAAGAACACCACCTTGCCGACGTTGTGCGCCAGCTGAGCCGCGTAGTCGGCGGCCATCCCGGCCTTCGCCGCGCCGATCCGGCGGACCAGGTTGAAGATGTTGTCGCCGGACTTTGACTTGGCCGACTCGGCGCGCTCCCACTCGGCCACCCGGCGGACCAGATCGTGGTCGACGCCGTCGACGTCGTCGCCGCCGTCGCGGGCCGCGAGTACGGCGTGGTAGCGAGCGACCAGGCGGTCGGCGAGCTCGCGCTCGGCGGCCCGGATCGAGCGGCCGGCGGCGTCGTCGAGCTCGACCGGCAGGTCGGCCACCCGGCGCGCCGGGATGTCGGCGGCCACGTCGACCTTGCGGCGCCGGACGATGCCCAGGTCGATCACGCTCGCCCGTGCGGCCGCGTAGAACCCGGGGTCGGCCGGGGTCAGGCCGGACTCCTCCAGCTTCTCGGTCAGCTCGGCGCGCGGGCTCTTGTCGTCGATCCAGCCGAGGAACTGCCAGATCGCCGCGAAGTCCTCGATGTCGTTGATCAGCGGCGTGCCGGTAAGCGCCATCAGCAGCGGCCGGGTGGTCCGGGACCGGATCCGGTCGGACAAGTGCAGCACGTTCTGTGAGCGCTGCGACTTCTTGTTCTTGATGAAGTGCGCCTCGTCCACGACCATGCCGCGGAAGCCGAGGTCGCCGAGCCAGCCGACGTGCCGGTCGAGCACCTCGTAGTTGACGATGACGATGTCGGCGAACCCGTCGATGGTGTCCCCGTCGCCCTGGATCACGGTCGGCTTGCGCCGCGGCGTCCAGAGGCCGGCCTCGCGGGCCCAGTTCGTCTTCACGACGTTCGGCACGACGGCGAGCAGCGGGTAGGCGTCGGCGGCCTGTGCGGCCAGCAGCGCCTGAGCGGTCTTGCCGAGACCCGGCTCGTCGGCCAGCAGGAAGGTCCGGTGTCCGTTCGCGACGGCCGCGATCAGCCGGGCCTGGTGCCGCATGAGCTCCTGGCCGTTCGCCGCACGCAGCGAGGTCGGCTCGGGCAGGGACTTGCTGGCCGAGGCGGTGGCGTACTCGAACGACTTGAACAGCGGGCCGAGCAGCTCCCAGCCCGCCAGCCGCTGCGGGCGGACCTGCTTCGGCGCGGGCGACGAGAAGTCCGGGGTGAGGAACGGGTTGGCGAGCTGCCGCTGGACCACCGACTGCGGTACGACGCGGCGCGCCGTCGAGGTGTTGGCCGGCGCCGGCTCGGGGCGCTTCGGTTCCTCGGCAGGCACCTCCAGACCGGCGTCCAGCATCATCTCGCGCTTGAGCGCGGCGGCCGCGGGGGAGACGGTCGCGTCCTCGGCGAGCAGCGCCAGCAGCGAGGTGTCGCGGGCGGCGGTCTTGGCCAGGATCGTCGCGATCCCGTCGAGCCGCCGCAGCTGCTTGGTGCGGTCGGCCTCGGCGGCCGACTGGTCGGCGTTCACCCGGGCCCGCTCCTCGCGCACGAGCAGCGCGATGACCTGGAACTTGGTCCGCACGGACGCCTGGACGGCGCCGCGCTGGACGGCGCCCTCGACCTCGCGCACGGCGCGGGCGAGCACGGGCATGATCCCCTCGGCGTCGCGGACACGACGCCGGCGTGGGGTGGCGCTACGCGTAGCGCCGGACTGGCGCTGGCCTCGTCGGGCCAAAGAATCCTCCTCGGTCTGCCGCGGCACCGGTGCCGCAGCCGAACACACCACCGCACGGCGGCACACCACGCGACGCGATGCCGAGTGACCGGGGTGCTCACCGGCACTCGATGCTCAGACCGGCGCGACGAACACGCTGGCTTCCGACGGGGCTCGCGACCGCTGGACAGGCGGCCGTGAACTGCGTCGCTGGTGCACCCTCGCGGGGCAATCGGCGTCGTGAAGGGTTGCCGACGTTCGGTGCTATCCCAATCGTAGCCCCAGCCGGCCGTCGCGCCAGCCCGTGGGTGCGCAAATCGGCCGAGTACGGCGCAGGTAGGACCGCGCGCTGATCGCCAGCGCGCCTCCCAGCCCACCGAACGCGAGCCCGCCGAAGACCACCATCCAGGCGAGGCCGGACGCCGTGAACGGTCCCGGATCACCCGCAGCGGGCGCCACACCGGTCAGCGTGAGCGAACCCCAGATGACGAGTGGTACGCCGTACAGCGTGAGGCTGGCCGCTGCGGTCAAGGCGGGCAGGAGCAGGAGCCAGCGGGGGAAACGGTAGGTGTGCAGGAGTGCCACGACCAGGCAGGCGCCGGCGAGCGCGGCCAGGACGGTGATGTCGATGCCGACGGTCTCCAGGAGCCGGGTGAGCTCCGACTGGTCGCTCCTGTCCATCGTGGAGCGCCACTCGCTGCTCGTCACACCCAGTGCGGACCCACCGAGTATCCAGATCGTCTTCACGGTTGCCCACGGCAAGAGGCCGAGCAGGAGGACGTACGACCTACGGCGGCTACGCGTGGACGACGGTCGCCGGGCCGGCCGCGACAGGGGTGCAGTGGGCCTGAGCGGCAGCGGGTGGTGACCGCCGCAGCGTGGGCACCGGTCCCGGCGTCGGCGCGACTGGGCCTGTGCGGTCGCGAACAGCAGCACTGCCCCGCCCAGGGCCGCCAGTTGGGTCACCATGGCGAACGGACGCTCGATTGTCCCGGACGCGACGATGCCGACGCCGCTCAGCACCAGTCCGAACGTGCCGACCCCGGCTGTGGCAGTCGCGAAGACCAGCCCGAGCACAGCGATCCGGGACGTCGACCGGGCCGACATCACTGCGGCGACACAGCCGGTCACCAGCAGCAGTGCAATCGCCGTGCCGCCGGTGACTCCGCCGGGCGCGTCGCCCTGCAGGTTCGCGACCGGGAAGC
Organism: Kribbella sp. NPDC050470; assembly: GCF_044458365.1. Classification (NCBI taxonomy): domain Bacteria; kingdom Bacillati; phylum Actinomycetota; class Actinomycetes; order Propionibacteriales; family Kribbellaceae; genus Kribbella; species Kribbella sp. NPDC050470. Next base: position 369,928 of record NZ_JBITHV010000008.1, read on the forward strand.
CCGTCCGGCCGCCAGCGGTCCAGTAGACGGCAAGGGCGCCGTACAGGACTGCCCAGACTTGCGTGGCGCGTCCGACCCACTCCGGCCACCGGCGACAGGTTTTCAGCATGTCTGGAGCATGCTCCCGCCGCCGGCGTCCGGGATCCCCCAGGCGAGGGAACTGGTTCCCCCGTGCGGGTCAGGCCTCCGGCATCGGGGCGTCGAGGAAGGTCAGGACGACGTCGCGGGCCAGGTCCGTGCGGGCCAGGCCGGTGAAGTGAGTGGTCCCCGGGAACACCGCGAGCTGCGAGGACGGCACACCGACGAAGTCGCCGTTCACGTCACCGCCGCGCAGCTGCAGGAACCGTACGGCGTGCTCCAGCTTCACCGCGTCGCAGTCGCCGACCGTGATCAGGGTCGGCGCGGCGATCCCGCGGATGTCGTCGTCGGACCAGCCGGTCACGCCCTTGTCGTATCCGCCGAGCTTGGTCAGCAGGGTCTGCAGGTGCTCCAGGTCCGGGTGCGGCGACTTGCGCAGGTACTCCGCCTCCATCGGCGTGCCGGCGATCATCTCCACCTTCATCTCGCCGACGGCCTCGGTGTTCTCGATCCGGTCGCCGTCGGGGTGGAACGACACCGACGAGATGATCGCCTTGCGGACCAGCTCCGGGTGCTTGATGGTCAGGTACAGCGCCACCGCGCCGCCGACGCTGAAGCCGAACACGTCGACCTTGGACACCCCGAGGTGCTGCAGCAGCCCGACCACGTCCGAGGCCAGGTCGACGGTGCCGAGCGGGCGGTCGATGTCGTTCGTCCGGCCGTGCCCCTGGAAGTCCGCGGCGATGACCTGCCGGTCCTTGGCCAGGCTCGGCAGCAGCTCCCCGAACTGCTGGTCGATGTCGAACAGCCCGCCGTGCAGCAACAGCAACGGCGTCCCGCCCGACCCGTGGATCTCGTAGTACATCTGCAGCCCGTTCACGGGCGCGTATCCGGTCGTGTGCTCAGACACAGAAACCCCTCCCTCGTTGACCGTCCACTCCCTATCAGCCTCGGGGGTCATGTCACAGCGGGCCACAGTGGGCGGTCATAGCTGGGGTACGAGTGCCCGATCGTCCTGGAGGTAGTGGTGACCACTGAGCAGACACCCCGATCGAACGCCTGGCAGACAGCGCTGACCGTGCTGCAGGAGGCCGAGCCGCCGTTCATCCCGGCCGGAGCGCACGCGATGACCGTGGTCGTGGAGTACCCGGCGGGCGACCCGGGTGCGCCGCCGCACCGGCACCCGGGCGGACCGGCGTTCGGCTACGTCCTCGAGGGCGAGATGCGGTTCGAGCTCGAGGGTGAGCCGGAGCGGATCGTGCGCGCCGGGGAGACGTTCTGGGAGCCCGGTGGCGACGTCATCCACTACCAGGACGGCAACGCGCGCGACGACGTACCCGTCCGGTTCCTCGTCACCATGCTGTGCGACCCGAACCAGCCGATGCTGGTCCTGGTGGACGAGGACGAGCTGGCCGAGCGGCAGGACCGCCGCGCTCCCCGGCCGTCCTGACCCGTTCGGAGCGATCTGAGTCACAACCGCGGGGTCGTACCTGTCTTAGCTGCAGGCACCGAGAGAACGGAGACCGCAGGTGGTCGACCCTGAGTACGACGGGGATGCTGCCGCGTCGCTGGCGGACATGCTGGACGAGCGCCGGCACCTGCTCGAGATCGCGTTGTGGATCTTCGGCTCGGCCGCGACGGCGGACTGGATCGTCCAGGAGACCTACCGGCGCTGGTACGACCTGGACGACGAGCAGCGGGTCGCCATCGCCGTACCGCGGGCCTGGCTGACCAGGGTGGCCGGCGGGATCTCGCTGGAGCTGCTGGCGGCAGCGGCCACGGTCCCGGCGACCACGTCACAGCTGCGGTTCGCCGTTCCCTGTCCGCCGCCGCCCAGCCCGACACCGGCGGTGCAGCGGCGGGCCGGTCAGTGGGTGTTCGACCAGCACACGGCCGTCGTACGGCGGTTCGCGGCGGCCTGCCAGTCGGGTGACCTGGCCGCCCTGGAGGCTGTCCTTGCCGCTGACGCCGTGGTCGTGAGCGACGGCGGCGGCAAGGTGCGGGCCTCGATCCGCCCGGTCCATGGCGCACGCGCAGCCGCTCGGTTCGTCGCGGCGCTGCTGAGCGGTCTGCTTGACGCCGACCTGGCCGTCCAGCCGGTGAACGGCCAAGCGGGCGTCGTACTGCGGCGAGCCGAGCAAGCCGTGGCCGTGATCAGCCTGAGTGTCGCCGGGGCCGAGGCGACCGCGGTGTGGGTCGTCCTGAACCCGGAAAAGCTCCGGAGTTGGCACCGGCCCAGTGCACTCGATGCGTGAGCCAGCGCCGTTAGCCTGGCGTCTTGGTTCTGTCGGCGCAGTAGTCGCGGATCAGCTCGATGGCTGTGTCGGTCGTGCGCTCGAGGTGGGTGCGGCCGTCGGGCAGCTGCGCGGTCGGGCTGATGTAGCTGCGCGGCCCGACATGAGTCGCCGGGTCGAGCCGATGCACGGTGATCTTGCCGTCCCGGATCGCTCGGTTCCATGCACTGCGGCGGTACAAGCGCCACCGCTGCGGGAAGATCCAGGTGCCGACCCGCTCGATGCGGTCGCTCGCACTGGTGAGCTGGTGCAGGTGCTCGGCATGGGTGAGGTCGTTGGCGCCGCTGTGGAAGCCGCCGAGCATGATGAGTAGCAGCGGTGCGCGTAGTTGGGTGTGCAGCTCGTCGACAGCTCCAGTGGCGACCTGAGCGCCACCGCTGTAGCTGAGCAGCACCACCGGGATGCCACTGTCGGGCTGGTAGCCGGCCAGCTGGAGCTGGGTGACGATCTGGTTGCCAACGGCCCGGTTGTAGATCGGCCGGTACCTGTGGTCGGCGGCGACGAAGGTCTGCATGACGTTGTGCAGGAACAGCAACAGGCCGGCGCGCCGCCGCAGCCAGGCCCAGACCGGGCGTTGAGCGAGCGGGGCCGCCAGTGGCGAGTACGGCTGGACCTGTCCCAGCACCCGCAGTTCGGGTGCGCCTGCGATCAGCCCTTGAACGAGCTTGCCGCCGTCACGCGTGTCGCGGAACTGCCGCTTCCCGATCCCGTCGAGGTACACCAGGTACGCATCCGGAGGGCGGTCAGCGGCAGCACCCCGCGCGTACGGCAGGTCGGCCGGGAGCTCGGTGATCAGACCGCGCCAGCCGACGCTGTACGCCAGTACTTCGTAGCGCGCCAACAGCCCTTCGACGATGAGGGTCAGGCCGATCAGACCGCCCCAGAGCAGGAAGCCGTTCATGCGACCGGCTCCGGCATGCGGATCGCGATCAGTGCCGCGACCAGACGCCGTACGAGGTCCACAGCGAGCGCGAGGCCGAAGCCTGCGACGGCCACGCAGAGCGCGCTGGCTCCCCAGCTGAGTCCGGAGGCGTCTGCGAGGTGGCCGGTCAGGCCGGCGCCGACTCCGATCAGGAGCAGGAGGTGAAGCGCCGGCCCGAGCATGGGGAAAGCGAGGATGGCGGCGAGCACCAGTGGAGCGACCAGACCGGCCGTCCATGACAGCTCGACAGCGCCTTCGGTTGCCAGCTCGGCGAGCGCCGCGGCGGTCACCGGCCAGAGTGCGATCACTGTGGCTTCGACGAGAGCTCCCGTGAGCAGCAACCCGATGACGTGGAAGTGCGACATGGAAGGACGGCGAGCTACCAGCGGCAGCACACGGCCAGCGGCCTCCGACAGCCCAGCCACCAGGATCAGTACAAGGACAGCCGACATCGTCAGCCTCGCCAGGGCGTGGCCGGCTCAGCGGCCTGCAGGTAGCGCTCCAACTCGTCGACGGCGCGCAGGTAGCCACCAGCCTCGTGCTGTGCGCCCTGCAGGACGCTCGCAGCCGTGGTGAAGCTGGGGTCGTCGAGCAGGTTCCGGGCGAGGTCCCGGACAGTGTCCTCGGCGACGTCCTGGCTGCGGAGCGACAGACCGGCTCCGAGCTGTTCGACGCGGGCGGCGACCAACGGCTGGTCGGCACCCTGCGGGACGACCAGCATCGGGACACCGGCGTACATGGCCTCGTTGACGCTGTTCATACCGCCGTGCGTGATGAACAGCGCGGCTCGCGCGAGTACGTCTGGTTGTGGCACTGAGCGCCGTACCAGGACGTTGGACGGCAGCGGCTCCAGCGCGGCGGGATCGGTCTGACCGGTCGCGACGACCACAGTACCGCCCAGTGGGGCGAGTGCAGTGGCGAACGACCGCAGTAGTTGCGGATTGGCCTTGAAGACTGTGCCCAGCGAGGCGTAGAGCACCGGGTCCTGCAGCTCATGGATGGGGAACGACTGGTCGGGCGGGCGAGCACCGATACTCGGTCCGACGAACCGGAAGGTCTGGTCGAACTCCTCGAACCCAGGCTGGAACGCCTGCGAGGTGTAGACCAGGTTGAGCGGCTGCTGGATGTTGCCCAGGTCGAGCAGCGGCAGCCCGTGCACGTCGTACTTGCGGCGCAGCCTCCAGCGCGCCCGCACGTAGCCGGTCAGGTTGCTGAGCCGAGCTTCCGACAGCAGCTGCCACGACGCGGCAGTCGGGCTGGGGACCTGCTCGTTGAAGGCGAAGGTGGTGAATGACGAGGCCGCCGGTACGCCGAGCTCGCGAGCGGCGATCGCACCCCACGGGCAGGCCGAGTCGTGCACGATCAGGTTGGGCCGGCTGGCACGCAGGTCGGCCAGAACCGTCGGCAGCACGTGGACGGCGGTGCGCGCGAGACCTTCCAGCAGCGAGATCGGCGTCGGCGGGTCGGGCAATGGCTGGTCGCCGCCGGGGTAGAGGCACACCTTCGCGCCGTCGGCCTCGATCTCCGCGGCGAACGCGGGGGAGGTGTGGTAGCTGACCGAGTGGCCGCGCCGGACGAGCTCGGCGACGATCGGCAGCGTCGGGTTGACCCGCCCGTGCATGGCGATGTTGAGGAACGCGATTGTGCTCACTTGCCCACCTCTCAGCTGTGCCCTCACCAGTAGGACCGGGCAGCTTCGCGATGTGTGACGGTCTGCCGAGGGGAAACTCGAATGCTTTTGTCGGTGGGGGTCGTTACGGTCGGTGGAATGGTGATTCTGCTTCGGTACGCGCTGCGGGTCTCACCTGGTAGTACTGCGTTGACGATGGGCCTTGCCGTGCTCGGTTCGGTGCTGGGGATGGCGGTCACGCTGCTGACCGGTCAGGTCGTCGGGGCGGTCCCAGGTGTGATCGACGCCGGCCCGGAGCAGCCGCTCGGTGGGTTCGGCTGGATGCTCGCGGCGCTGCTGGCCGTCTTCGTCATCGACAGCCTGACGCCGTCGATCCACCAGGTGGCCTCACAGACCATGGACGCGGCGCTGGTGCGCGCGATCGGGACCGGCATCACAGAGCCCTTGCTGCGGCCGAGCAGGGTCACGCACCTCGAGGACGCCGAGGTGCTCGACCTGCAGGAGCGCGCGAAGGGCAAAGGTGGCTTCCACCTCGCCCAGGGCCTGGGGAACTTGCCCTGGCTGCTCGCCAGCCGGGTCACGCTGATCGGGTCGGGCGTCATCGTCGGAGTGATGTTCTCCTGGCTCGTCGCTGCGATGCTGGTCGTGGTGGCGTTGCTGTTGGAGTGGCACTTCGGTCGCCTCATCGCGCGCGAGATCGACGTCTGGTGGGGCAACACCGAGGAGCAGCGGCGCGCGGAGTACCTGTTCAACCTGGGCATGCGCGACGCGCCGAAGGAGCTGCGCGTGTTCGGGCTGCACGGCTGGCTCGTCGACCGGTACGTGCGGGAGTGGACGCTCGGCTTCCAGGCGGTCTGGGCGCGACGCGCGCGGAACGTGCGGTGGTCGATCCCGGCGGGTGCGGTCAACCTTGCCGCGACCGGGGCCGCGATCCTCCTGGTCGGCCGCGCCGCACTGGCCGGCGACCTGCCGCTCACCGAGGTCGCGACGACGGTGCCGGCCATCCTGTCGATCAGCGTGGCAGCGAACGGGTACGGCGTCGTCCAGGTGAAGCGGGGGTTGTCGGCGTACCGGGCGATGGCCGAGCTGCCCGGGACGATCGCCGAGCGGCACCCCGAGCCGGCCGCGACCACGCGGCACCGGGTGGAGACGATGCCGGCCCGCGAGGTGCGCTTCGAGAACGTGAGCTTCCGGTATCCCGGCTCCGACGTCGACGTGCTCCGCGGCCTCGACCTGACCATCCACGCGCACGAGGCGCTCGCGCTCGTCGGTGTCAACGGCGCCGGCAAGTCCACGCTGGTGAAGCTGCTTGGCGGTGTCTACCGGCCGACCGAGGGCCGGATCACGGTCGACGGCGTGGACCTCGCCGAGCTCGACCTGGCCGCGTGGCAGCGGCGGATCGCCGCGATCGTGCAGGACTTCCTGCGGTTCCCGCTGTCGGTGACCGACAACGTCGTGTTCGGTGCGGTCGAGCGCGTCGATGACGAGGTCACGCTGGCCAAGGCCGCGCGGGAGGCCGGGATCGACGAAGTGGTCCGCGGCCTGTCCGACGGCTGGGACACGGTGCTCGACAAGTCCTTCGACGGCGGCGTCGACCTGTCCGGCGGCGAGTGGCAGCGGATCGCGCTGGCCCGGGCGCTGTTCGCCGTCCATGCCGGGGCCGGGGTGCTGGTGCTCGACGAGCCGGCGGCTGCGCTGGACGTGCGGGCCGAGGCCGAGCTGGTCGAGCGGTATCTCGAGCTGACCTCGGGCGTGGCGTCGCTGATCATCTCGCACCGGTTCTCGGTGGTTCGGAACGCCGACCGGATCTGCGTGCTCGCCGACGGGCGCATCGTGGAGGACGGCACGCATGACCGGTTGCTGGAGCAGGACGGGATGTACGCCGGCATGTTCCGGCTGCAGGCCGAGCGGTACGTGACCTCACCGGACGCTCCGGAGGCCCTCGATGCGTAGCCTGCGGATCACCTGGTTGTGGTTCTCCACCTCGTTCCGCGCCGCACCGTGGCTGATGGCGATCTCCGCGGTGCTCGTCGCCGCCCGGGCCATCGCCGCGCCGATCCAGACGTACGGCGTCAGCCAACTGGTCGAGGGGATCGCGGGGAACCAGTCGGACACCATCGCGCTCGGGATCGGCATCATCGTCGGCGGCCTGGCGATCTCGTTCGTCGCCGACGTGATCGGCTGGCCGCTGCAGGACACCGCGCAGGAGCGGATGGCCGGCCGCGTGCACCGCGACCTGCTGGACGTGACGACCGGGATCCCGGGGCTGACCCATCACGAACGCCCCGACATCGCGGACCGGCTGGAGCTCGTCCGCGAACGTGCCTGGCGGATGGGCGTGGGTGCCGAGGTCTTGCTGTGGGCGTTCGCGACCGTGGCCAACACGGTGACCGTGCTCGGGTTGCTCGGGTCTGTGCATCCGCTGCTGTTGTTGCTGCCGTTGCTCGGTGCCGCGCGGATCTGGTCGGCGTACGTGAGCAGCACGCGGTGGCACAAGGCGTATGAGGACTCGCTGCCGCAGGAGCGGCTCGTCGATCGGCTGATCGAGGTGGCCAAGGATCCGCGCAGCGGGCTGGAGGTGCGCGTCTTCGGGCTCGGGCGGGTGCTGCTGGACAGGATCCACGCGTTGCAGACCGAGCGCTTCCGTCGCCGGGTCGCGGCAGCTCGCTGGGGCGGCAAGGTTGACGGGTCGGTGCGGCTGGCCTTCGGTCTCGCGTACGCCGTGGCCGTCATCTGGATCATCGCGCGGGCGCGCAACGGCCAGCAGACGGCCGGGGACGTAGTGCTCGTGCTGCTGCTCGCGCCGCAGGTGGATCAGATGACGGGTGGTATCGCGCAGAACGTCTACTGGGTCGGCGAGGTAGTGCGCAGCTTCAGCCGCTACGACTGGCTGCGGACGTACGCCAAGGACAACTCGTGGCGAGCGAGCACCACGCCGGCGCCGGCCCGGCTCACCTCCGGGATCGAGCTGCGTCAGGTCGGATTCGCCTACCCTGGCACGGATTCCGCCGTACTCAGCGATGTGAACCTGGTGCTGCCGGCGGGATCCGCGGTTGCGCTGGTGGGGGAGAACGGCGCCGGGAAGACCACGCTGGTGAAGCTACTCGCGCGGATGTACGACCCGACGAGCGGGCGCATCCTGGTCGACGGCGTGGACCTGGCGGACATCGAGCCGGACTCCTGGCGGTCCCAGCTCTCGGCCGGGTTCCAGGACTTCGTCAAGTTCGAGTTGACCGCGCGCGAGGTCGTCGCAGTCGGCGACGTACGGCGGGAGTCCGACGAGCAAGCCGTGCTCGCGGCGATCGGGCGAGGTGACGCGGCGACGGTGGTCGCCGGGCTGCCGCGCGGGCTGGACACGCAACTGGGCAAGAAGTTCACCGACGGCGTCGAACTGTCGGGTGGACAGTGGCAGCGGCTAGCGCTGGCGCGGGCGTTCATGCGGGAGCGGCCGTTGCTGTTGCTCCTCGACGAGCCGACGGCGGCGCTGGATCCGGAGGCCGAGCACCGGTTGTACGAGCAGTACGCCGCAGCCGCGAAGGTCGCCTCGGCCGAGACCGGTGGGGTCACGGTCCTGGTGTCGCACCGCTTCTCGACCGTGCGGATGGCCGACCTGATCGTGGTGATGCACAACGGGCGGGTGGAGGAGGTCGGCAGCCACGAGGAGCTTCTCGTGGCCGGCGGCCGTTATGCGGAGCTCTTCGAGTTGCAGGCTCGGGCTTACCGCTGATGCTCTAGGTTGGGGTCGTGGCGAAGCAGTGGGTCTGGATCGCGGTCGGCGCCGTCGCCGTGGGAGCGGTGGCTGCGCAGTGCGGCGATACACCCGAGTCCGGGCAGGCGCCGACGTCATCGGCCAGCAGCCGGACACCGTCGCCGTCGGCTCCCGCTCCGGCGGCAAAGAGCACGACTCCCAAGCCTTGGTACGTGGACTACGATCCGGCGCAGTTCGCCGTACAGGTCCGGAAGTATGCCGGGCAGGCGGGCATCCGGCCGCAGTTGCTGATGGCAATCTTGTACAACGAGTCGTACAAGCCGCACGACCCCGAGCTCGAGCGGTCGTGGGCGCAGATCGACTCCGACCCCGCGTTCGGTATCGCGAACATGCACCGGCCGGCCTTCGACGACACCAAGCGCGGCCGGGCGTTCGCGAAGCGGAAGTGGGAGGAGCTGCCCGACGACCCGGCGCTGGCCATTCAGGCCGCGGCCTGGCACCTGCACGACCTGGCCAGGCGACTGCCGTCGACGCTGACCGGTCAGCTGACCAAGGACGAGTTGCTTGCCCTGGGCTACAACGCCGGCGGCGGCAACATGCGGAAGTTCGCGCGGGGCGTGAAGCCCGGCCCGCAGGCGCAGTCCTACCTCGACCGGCTGCGCTCGAACTGGGACAAGTCGGGAGAGGCAGTCGGGACATGAACCACCAGCACATGCACGTCGAGAACCCGCGCTTCTACGAGATCTCCGCGGCGATCGGGTTCGCCGGTCAGCGCCGGCGGGTGTACGACGGCCTGGTCCGGCTGAGCGACGTCCGTCCGGGAGACCGGGTGCTCGACGTCGGGTGCGGCACCGGGTACCTGAGCGGGCGGGTGGCGCGGGCGGTCGGGCCGGACGGCCGCGTCGAGGGAATCGATCCGTCGACGTCGGTCGTTGCCTACGCCAACGAGCGGGCGGCGCCGAACGCGACCTTCCGGGTAGCGGGCGCGGAGGAGCTGCCGTACGACGACGGCTCGTTCGATGCGGTCGTGTCGTGCTTGGCCGCGCATCACATCGGGGCCGACTACCGCGGTCGGGCGTTTGCCGAGATGTACCGGGTGCTGAAGCCAGGTGGCCGGTTGGTCATCGCCGACTTCCGGCCGCCGACGGGGAGGCTGTCGCGGCTGGCCATCGGTGCGTTCACCCGTCATGCGGCCGAGCACGTGCCGCTGCTCGACCTGGCGCTCGGCGCGGGATTCGAGATCGTCGAGACCGGTCACCGGCGGCCGGTGCTGGCCTACGTGCGGGCGGTCCGGCCCCGATAGGGTCGGGCGGATGAAGCCCTTGCGGATCGGAATTGCCGGGATCGCGATCGAGTCGAGCACGTTCTCGCCACATCGCAGTACGTTGGACGACTTCCGGGTGACGCGCGGGGCCGAGTTGCTGGCCCGCTACGCGTTCCTGTCGCCTGGGTCGGAGCTGACCGAGGGCGTCGAGTGGGTGCCGCTGCTGCACGCAGTCGCGGTCCCGGGCGGCCCAGTGACTGAGGACACGTACGAGCAGCTGGCGGGCGAGATCTTCGACCGGCTGCGTACGGCGGGCCCGTTGGACGGAGTGTTCATCGACTTCCACGGCGCGATGACCGTGCTCGGCCGGACCGACATCGAGGCCGAGTTCGTCGCCGGGATCCGGGAGTTCGTCGGCCCATCGACGTTGCTGTCCGCGTCGATGGATCTGCACGGGAACGTGTCGCGTTCGCTGGCGGAGACGCTGGATCTGATCACGTGCTACCGCAAGGCGCCGCACACCGATGCGTGGGACACGAGGGAGCGCGCAGCACGCAACCTGGTGGCTCGGCTCCGGTCTGGCGGCCGTCCGCAGAAGGCGTGGGTGCAGGTGCCGGTGCTGCTGCCGGGGGAGAAGACGAGCACCCGGATCAACCCGGCCAAGCGGATCTACGCGATGGTCGACGACGTCGAGGCGATGGACGGCGTACTGGATGCGGCGATCTGGGTCGGGTACGCGTGGGCGGACGAGCCGCGCTGTCAGGCAGCTGTCGTCGTGACCGGTGATGACGCCGACGTGATCACCAAGCAGGCGAAGCGGCTTGCTGATGCTTACTGGGATGCGCACGACGAGTTCGAGTTCGTCGCGCCGACCGGCACTCTCGAGGAATGTGTCGAGCGCGCCGTGGCAAGCACCGCGCGGCCCTTCTTCATCAGCGACTCCGGCGACAACCCGACGGCCGGCGGCGCCGGTGACACGTCGTGGACCCTGGACGCTCTCCTCCGCATGCCCGCGATCACGTCGTCGGACCTGACCACCATCTACGCCGCCATCGTCGACCCCGAAGTCACCGCGGCTGCCACCAAGGCCGGCGTCGGCGCCACGATCGACGTACACCTCGGCGGCAAGATCGACTCCGTCCCCTGCGGCCCTGTTCCCCTGACTGCTCAGGTATCCGCTCTCGACCCCACCAACGCAGCCGTCGCCCTCAGCACCGGCGGTCTCCACATCATCGTCACCACCCACCGCAAGCCGTACCACCTCGAGTCCGACTTCACCGCCCTCGGCCTGTCCCCGCGCGACGCCGACCTGGTCATCGTCAAGATCGGCTACCTGGAACCCGAGCTCTACACCATGTCCGCCGACTGGCTCCTGGCCCTGACCCCCGGCGGCGTCAACCAAGACCTCCTCTCCCTTGGTCACCACGCCATCGCCCGCCCCATGTACCCCTTCGACCCCAACATGCAGTCCCCGGAGCTGAACCCCGTCCTGCTCTAGGGGTTGAGGAGGAAGGCTGGGGGTTCGCCGGTGAGGGCTTCGGGGGAGGAGAGCCAGGTGGCGGTTTGGCGGGGGTGGCGGCGTTCTATTTCGGTGAGGAGGAGCTCGCGGGCGCGGGCGGCGGTGGCGGCGTCGTCGGAGTGGGCGGCGCGGTGGAGCTCGTCGGCGGTGGCGGACCAGACGGCGTACAGCTGGGCGTCGCTCCAGCTGGTGAGCTCGTTGCCGATGACCTGTACGGCGGCCGCGCGGCGGCGGCGCTGCTTGAGCACCCAGGGCAGGGCGATCACGGCGGCGACGACGAGGAGCAGGACGATCCAGGCGACGGGCTTCATGTCTGCCGGGTTGTCTGGTGCGTGGGCGGCCGCTCGGTCACGATCCTCCTTCGAAAGGTGCCGTTCAGACCTGTGTAACGTTCAGATGGGTCGGTAGCCGCGCCGCCCCGGAGGGTGACACACGATCTCAAAGATCCCTCAGCGTCCTCGTCAAACTCACGGCACCCGCAACGCCTCGTAGTCGGCCGCGGTCAGCGGTTGGGTGGTGAGCGCGCCGTCCGCGAGCAGCGCCTCGACCGGTTCGCCGGCGCGCGAGAACGTGACCTCTTCGACCGACTGCAGAGCGGTGACGGAGAGGACGATCTGCCCGACTGCCAGCACGTTCTCGGTGGCGGAGCGGCCGTCGGTCTCACCGGAGAGCTCGAGCACGACCCGGGTTCCCTGCACGGCCACGACCGCGAGCTCGAGCCCCGGCGGCAGCGCCGTGGTGATGCCGTCGGCCTGTTCGGGTCCCGTCGGGCCGTTCGTCAGTTCCTGGATCACCCCGTCGAGGACGCCGACTCCGGACACCTCCCGGGCAACGCTGACCAGCCGGTTGTTGCGGACATAGACCACCTGCACCGCCGTTCGCGCCGTAGTCGCAAGGGACGTCGGTACGGCGGGAGTCTGCAGGTGCGACGGGATGGCCCGAGGCTCGATCGGCGCCGGCTCGTCCTGCAGCGGCACGCCGCAACTGACAAGCACCAGCAGCGCCGCGACTACCCCGGTCAGCCGTCTCACGTCGCCGCCTCTGGAAGGCGTACGACGAACTGCGCCCCGCCGGTCGGGGACGCCGTACACCACACTGCCCCGCCATGCGCGGCCGCGGTCTCCGCGGCCAAGGCAAGCCCGAGCCCTGTCCCGGAAGACGATCCGCGCTTGTTCGCGCCGGTGGCGAACCGCTCGAACACCCGCTCCCGGTCGAGCGGCTGGATGCCGGGTCCGGAGTCGTTCACGAGCACCAGCACATCCGATCCGACCCGGCTGACCTCGACGCCGGTGAGCCCGCCGCCGTGCGTCTCGGCGTTCTCGAACAGGTTCCGGAACATCCGGCCCAGCCGCGGCTTGTCGGCCAGTACGACGACATCCTCGACGCCGGTCAGGATCGCCGGATCTCGCCCGACCTCACTCAGTACCTGACGAATCAGCGAGGTCAGCTCGAGTCGCGCACTCGGCCGCCGATCGAGTCCGCCGTCGGACCGCGCCAGCTCGAGCAGGTCGTCGAGCAACCGCCGGAAGCGTTGCAGGTCGGCGGTGACGAGGTCGAGCGCCCGCTGGGAACGCTCGGGCAGCTCGTCGCGCCGGGCGTTGAGCAGGTCGACGCTGCCGACCAGCGTGGTCAACGGCGACCGGAGCTCGTGGCTGACGTCCGCGGCCAGCCGGGCATCGCGGTTGATGCGCTGCTGCAACGTGTCGACCATGCTGTTGAAGGAGCCGACGATCGTGGCGAGCTCAGGGTCCTCGGTTGCGGGCAACCGGGTGTCGAGGTCACCACCCGCGATGGTCGCGGTCGCGACGGCGACCCGGTTGAGCGGCGTGACGACGGACCGGCTCGCCCAGAGGCCAAGAGCCGCTCCGGCCGCGGTCGCAAGCAGTGCGCCTCCGATGAGGATCCCGCTGAGCAGCCGGAGTGTTTCGTCGAGCTCGGTCAGCGGCGCGATCTCGTAGAACTCGGCCTGCACCGCCGGCACCGGCACCCCGACCACGATCGAGGGCCCGTCCACCGAGTGGAACCGCTGGCCGGTGGCCCGCCCGTCCGCGACCTGCTCCCGGACCGCTGCCGGTACGGCGTCGCGGCCCTCGTCGAGCGCGGACGCGTACCACTGGCCGCGCCACTTCAAGATGATCGTGTTCCCGGCCGGCGTGCCCGCGGCGGTCAGGACGGAGGAAACGTCCGCGTTGGTGTTGCGCAGCCGGCGCTGCACGAACGCGGCGTCCTCGAAGGCCTGGTGCTGGACCACCCGCTCGCGCTGGGCGAGCAGGTACCCGCGCGCCAGCAGATAGGTGCTGACGGCAAACACCGCCGACACCAGCAGGGCGACCAGGCTGAACGCGAGCACCAAGCGATGTCTCAGTCCAGGAGGGCGCCCACCAAGTCTCATCGCGGGTCCAGCCGGTAACCCATCCCGCGGACCGTCATCACGAGCTGCGGCCGGCCGGGGTCGCGCTCGATCTTGGTGCGCAACCGCCGGATGTGGACGTCGACGATCCGCTCGTCGCCGTAGTACCCGTGCTCCCAGACCGACGCGAGCAACGCGGACCGGCTGAGCACCCGGCCCGGCGGCTTGGCGAGCTCGGCCAGCAGCCGGTACTCGGTCACGGTCAGGTTGACGTCCTGCCCGTCGAGCATCACCGTTCCGCGCGAGGTGGACAGCACCAGGCTCCGCTTCGCGTCGGAGTCCAGCACGATGTCCGGCTCGGCGGCCTCCGCGCTGGTCCGCAGCCGCCGGCGCAGGGCGCGCAGCCGGGCGGTGATCTCCTTGATCTGGAAGGGTTTGGTGACGTAGTCGTCCGCGCCGGCTTCGAGTCCGGCGACGATGTCGTGGGTGTCGGACCGGGCGCTGACGACCACGATCGGGATGTCGCTGAGCCGCCGTACCTCACGGATGCAGGTGTAGCCGTCGATCTCGCCGAGCATCAGGTCGACCATCATCAGGTCCGGCATCGCGGTGCGGACCTGCTCGAGGGCGGACGGGGTGTCGGCCGCCTCGGCGACCCGGTACCCCTCGTCCTCCAGGGCGAGGCGCAGCACCTCCCGGATTCGATCGTCGTCCTCCACGACCAAGACCTGCATCGGCATCGTCACATCCTGGCAATCCGGCCGCGCGTTGTGACGGCCTGGGGCGGCATGTCATCCGATCGTAAAGTTCGGGTTGCCCGCCGGACCGGCCCCGGACGGGTCGTCATCGGATCGTCAAGAAGGGGTACGGCGAATCTCAAAGTCCAACCCGGAGAGTGGTCCCAATGCCTGCACCGTCCAGGGGGAGGGACCGCCATGAGCGACGCCACCCACAGCCCGCTGCCGCAGAAGGCGATCGTAACGCTGTCCGAGTCCGACCTCGACGGCGAGCTGTCCGCGCTGCGCTGGCGGTTGCACGGACTGGTCATGGACGGCGCCTGCCTGGTGGTCGTCGATGTGTCCGAGCTCGGGCAGATCTCGTCGACGCTGCTCACCGCGTTGCTCGACACGCACCGGGTGTGCCGTCGCCGTGGGGGTGGGGTGGTGATTCGGCATGCGAGCCGGCAGCTGACCGACGTACTGCGCCGGACCGGTCTCGACCGGGTCTTCGAGGTAGAGGCGGCATGACGGGCGAGCTGCGGTGAACCGGGCGGAGCGCGAGCCGTACGTCGATGTGACGGTCGTCGAGTTCGCGTCGCACACGGCGTACCTGGACCCGCGGACCGGGACCGGCTACCTGGTCACGCCCGACCCCGAGCGGGACATCCCGGCGCCGGACGAGTCGTTCGTCGGCGGCCTGTCGCTGCATACGGCTGACTGGCGACGCGCGCTGAGCCACCTCGACGAGGAGGGCTGGGAGCTCCTGTACGACGACGAGGGCAAGGTGGAGCGAGCCGGCCTGACCAGCGACGGCTTGACCGTGGTCTGCCTGTTCGGACCGCCGGAGGACAGGCAGCCGAGCCTGGAGACCCTCCGCCGCGCCCTGATCGCCCTCGACCTGGCCGCCAACGTCGACCCCGGCACCCGGCACACCGACGAGTGACCGCCGGCGGTCACACCTGCTGGGGCTGAGGCGCTTCCTGGGAGTTCTGCTGCCACACCGGTGAGCGGATCCCGAACCAGGCGTCGAGTACCGCGTCGTCTCCGAGCGCGCCGAACGGCGCCGCGTCGCGCTCCACGATACGGAGCAGCGCGAGCAGTCGCTGCGTCGTCTCGCACGTCATCGGAGCCTCCGAGGCGGTAGTCATGGCACTGTCGTCAAACGATCACGGCAGGGGCGACCGTCTCGGCGCTGCTGCTCGGAACACCGATGTCAACCATCACATCGGACAACGACCGACCTCCGTTACAAGCAGTCGGCCGGACACGCCGAGTAACCGGGCGGCGGCGCACCGGTCGTTCCTGGACTTTCGGTGCGGCTGGGAGGTGTCGATGAGTGCTGATCCGCTACACCGTGGTGACTTTGCGGGATTAGCGAGTCCAGGGCCGGAGCTTCTCGGGGTTGCGGACGGCCCAGATGTGCTTGATCTGGTCGTCGGCGATGTCGAACGCGATGACCGTGACGGTGACCCCGTCCTCCTGGGCGACCAGGCCCGGCTGGCCGTTGACGGTGCGCTCGAGCAGCGTGATGCCGGGCCGGCGGCCGGCCAGGTCGGCGAAGTAGCGGGCGATCTGCTCGCCGCCGGCGACCGGGTGCAGCTCCGCGCTGACCAGACCGCCGCCGTCGCCGACCGCGACTGCGTCGGGATCCAGCAGGGTGATCAATGCCTGGATGTCCTGCGCCTGCCACGCCTCCTTGAAGTCCCGGACCAGGCTGGCGCTCTGCGCGGTGGGAGTCGGCGGCGTCTGGGCCGCGGCGATCCGGCGCCGCGCCGAGGTGGCGAGCTGGCGGCAGGCCGCGGGGGAGCGGCCGACGATCTCGGCCACCTCCGGGAACGGGTACCGGAACACGTCGTGCAGGATGAACGCGACCCGCTCGGCCGGCGTCATCGACTCCAGTACGACGAGGAACGCCATGTTCACCGACTCGTCCAGGGTGACCCGGTCAGCGGGGTCGACGGCCACACCGGCCGACCGCCACTCGGCGCCGTCCGGCAGCGGCTCCGGGATCCACTCGCCGACGTACCGCTCCCGGCGGGCCCGGGCCGAGCCGAGCAGGTCCAGGCAGATCCGGCTGGCGACCGTCGTCAACCAGGCGCCGGGCGACTCGATCGCCTCCCGCTCCTCGGCCGGCATCGCGTACCAGCGGGTGTAGGTCTCCTGGACCACGTCCTCCGCGTCGGCCAGCGACCCGAGCAGCCGGTAGGCGAGGTTGATCAGCTGGCGCCGCTCGCTCATGATCGCGCTCAGGCCGGGATCTGCTGCGTCCGGCCCTGCTCCAGTCATGGTGTCCACGCTTCCCTTCCTCGGGTCCGCCGTACACCCCTACGACGAAACGCCGTACCCAAGTGTGAGGTCCTCACACTTTCGGGGGCTGTCTCGTCGGAGTGGTCATGAGCACCGAACAAGCAGTGGACGAAGTCGACATCCGGGAGCGGATCGACACGCTGGTCGAGGCGGTGCGGACCAAGGACCTCGACGCGGTCAGGACGATGTTCGCGCCGAACCTGGTCTCGTTCGACATCGAGCCGCCGCTGCGCCACCTGGGCGCGGAGGCGAAGCTGCAGAACTGGACCAAGGTCTTCACGGTCTACGCCGAGCTCGACTACGAGGTCCGCGACCTGACCGTCCTCGTGAACGGCGACCTGGCGGTGGCGTACGCCGTCAACCGCCTGAGCGGCATGCTGCAGACCGGCGACCGGACCGGCTACTGGGTCAGGTGGACGGCGTGCTTCCGCAAGCTCGACGGCGCCTGGCTGATCACGCACGACCAGATCTCGGTCCCGACCGACTTCGCCACCGGGCGGTCGGTCCTGGACCTCGAACCCTGAAGTCTCGAACCCGAAAGTGAAGGTATCTGTGGAACCCGTCAACGTGGCTGTCATCTACTACAGCGCCACCGGCACCGTGCACGCACTCGCCCAGGCCGCGGCCGAAGGCGCCGAGAAGGCCGGCGCCAACGTGCGGCTCCGGAAGGTCGCCGAGACCGCTCCGGACACCGCCATCGCGGTGAACCCGGCCTGGGGTGAGCACCTCCGGGCCACCGCCGATGTCGCCGAGGCCGGTCATGACGACCTGGCCTGGGCTGACGCGATGCTGTTCGGCACGCCCACCCGGTTCGGTACGCCGTCCGCGCAGATCAAGGCGTTCATCGACGCGACCGGCCCCCTGTGGATGCAGGGCCAGCTGGCCGGCAAGGTGTACTCGGCGCTGACCGCCAGCAACACGCTGCACGGCGGCCAGGAATCGACCATCCTTGCGCTGAGCAACGTCTTCTACCACTGGGGCGGGATCATCGTCCCACCCGGCTACGCCGACCCGATCCAGTACCAGTCCGGCAACCCGTACGGCGCCTCGCACGTCACCTCGACCGGACCCGTCAGCGACATCGCGCTGGAGGCCGCCCGCTTCCAGGCCCGCCGCGTCGTCGACACTGCCACCGCCCTCAAGATCGGCCGGGCTGCCTGACCTCGGCCGGCTGTTTGAGCAGGAGCAGGGCAACGGCAGGAAAGACCAGCACGGACAGCAGTCCCGCGCAGACCAGAGCGGCGGCGGTGACCGGTGCCATCAGCCCGGTCGCCACGCCGATCTGGGTCGCGGTGACGATGAACGGCAGTGAGGTCGCCTGCAGCAACGCCACGGCCACGCTCGATCGGGTGCCGAGGGTCCGGATCGCCAGCAGAGCGGGCACGCCGCGGACGACGAGCAGCGCGGCCAGGAACAGCGGCACCCGGGCCAGCGCCGCCGGATCGTCGACGAGACCGCCGAGATCGAGCCGGAGTCCGCTGGTGACGAAGAAGACCGGGATCAGGAAGCCGTAGCCGAGCGCCTCCAGCTTGATCCGGAAGCGCGGATGGGAGGTCGAGTCGCGGTCGACCAGGCCGACGACCGCGCCGGCCAGGAAGGCGCCGAGGATCGTCTCCAGCCCGAACTGCTCGGCCAGCGCGACGAACGCGACCAGCAGGACGACGGCGGCCCGGACCCGGATCTCGGCCGTGGTGTCCTGCAACCGCACCAGCACCCCGCCGATCCGTTGCGAACGGCCGGCCGTGGCGACCACGATCCCGGCCACGACGACCAGCAGCGTGAACAGCCCGACCATGATGATCCGCTCACCCGGACTTCCGCCCTCGGTCGAGAACACCAGCGACAGCAGCAGTACGGCGGCGAAGTCGGCGACCGATGCCGTCGCGATGGTGAACTGCCCGACGGCTCCTTCGGCCTGGCCGGCGTCCTTGAGGACCGGCACCACCAGGCCGAGCGAGGTCGCGGACAACGTGACGGCCAGCAGCAGCGGGCTCTGCACCCAGCCGATCGCGTCGAATCCGGCGCCCGCCGCCGTACCCAACGCGAGGGTGACGAGGTAGCCCAGGACCGCGAGTCTCAGGATCTGCCCGCGGAGCCGATGCACGTCGATCTCGAGTCCGGCCAGGAACAGCAGGAACCCGAGTCCGAGCAGCGACACGATCTGCAGCGGCAGATCCACCTCGACCAGACCGAGTCCGTGCGGCCCGACGACGATGCCGGCCACGATCTCGAGGACGACCGCCGGGACGCGCAGCCGGGGTGCCAGTCCGAGCAGGAGTGGTGCGAGCAGCGCGATCAGTGCGACCACGAACAGGTTGGTGAATTCGACGTCCGGCATGATCCCTCCCTTGGGTGCTCAGTGCCGGCGGGAGGTTCCGGCGTTACAGCTCAGTCGCGGGGGAAGTTCCGGAACGCGTCGAGGAGGCGGTCGCGGGTCTCGCCGGACAGGCTCTCCGGTTCGACCTGGCCCACTTCGGCGATGGTGCGGCGGAACTGCTCGACGTACGTCGAGCACCCGTCGCACAGGGTCAGGTGCTCGACGAAGCGCTGCTCGGTCTCGGGGTCGAGCGTGCCGTCGAGGAAGGCGGTGACGAGCTCGACGAGCTCTGCGCAGGTCATGTCCCTACCTCACTGGTGCTGAAGTACCGCTCGAGGCGGCCGCGGACCGCCGCGCGGGCCCGGTGCAGCAGGACCCGCTGGTTGGTCATCGAGATGTCAAGCAAGCTGCACACGTCCTCGGCGTCGTGTCCGTCGATGTCGCGCAACGTCAGCACCACCTGTTGCCGGATCGGCAGGCTGTCGATCGCGGCGGCGACCGTCGCCCGGATCTCGTGGGCGAGCACCTCGGTCTCGGTGCTCGGCCAGTCCGCCGGGAACGAGCGCCAGCCGCCCGGGTACAGGTCGTCGGGGCCGCGGAACCGGCCCGGGTCGACAGTCGGGCCGCCGTCCGGGCCGAGGCTCGTCCACGGCACCGTGCGCTGCTCGCGGGCGCCGCGCTTGCGGGCGATGTTGACCAGGATCCGGTAGACCCAGGTCTGCAACGCGGACCTGCCCTCGAACCGCTCGATCCCCTGGAACACGGCCAGCCAGGTGTCCTGCACGACCTCCTCGGCAGTCGCCGCGGTGGACACGAACGACCGGGCCAGCCGCAGCATCGACCCGGACCAGCCGTTGAGCAGGCAGGCGAAGGTCTCCTCGTCCCCGGCTCGCAGACCGGCCACGAGGACCTCGTCCGCCGGCAGGACCGCCCCCACCCTGCCGACGGTACCGGACAGTGGTCAGCGGTACTCCGGGTTCTCGAAGTCGAATCGGCAGCCGGCGTCCCACTCCGAGCGCTGGTTCCCATGCGCCGGCACGCCGCCGGCGTCCTTCAGCATCCGGGCCAGGTGCAGCAGGTTCCAGGTCATGAAGGTGGTGTTGCGGTTGGTGAAGTCGTTGTCCGGCCCGCCCGACCCCTCGTCCAGGTACGACGGCCCCGGCCCGGCCGCCCCGATCCAGCCGGCGTCGGCCTGCGGCGGGATCGTGTAGCCGAGGTGCTGCAGCGAGTAGAGCACGTTCATCGCGCAGTGCTTGACGCCGTCCTCGTTCCCGGTGATCAGGCAGCCGCCGACGCGGCCGTAGTACGCGTACTGCCCGTGCTCGTTGAGGGTCGACGAGTTGCCGTAGAGGCGCTCGATCACCTGTTTGGTCACCGAGCTGTTGTCGCCCAGCCAGATCGGCCCGGCGATCACCAGGATGTCGGCGGCCATCACCTGTTTCTGGATCGCCGGCCAGGCGTCGGTCTTCCAGCCGTGCTCGGTCATGTCCGGCCAGACACCTGTGGCGATATCGTGGTCGACGGCCCTGATCACGTCGACCTCGACGCCTTGCTTCTCCATGATCCGGCGGCTCACCTCGATCAGCCCTTCGGTGTGGCTGACCGCCGGTGACCGCTTCAACGTGCAGTTCACGAACAGCGCGCGTAGATCGCCGTACTCGGTCATCTTGGCCCCTCCTGACGAATGCGTCCTTGCACAGTCAGTGCCTGCACGCCGCCAGGCGTTACAGCTCGATCTGGGTGCCGCTGGTGCCGGTGACGACTGCGGTGGTGTCGTCGAGGGAGCCGATGGCGGCGCGGCCGTGGGTGATCTCCACGAAGTGGCGGGCGGCGCTGACCTTCGGGCCCATCGAGCCGGCCGGGAACGTGAGCCCGGCGAGGGTTTCCGCGTCGACCTTGTGGAGCGCGCGTTGGGTCGGGGTGCCGTAGTCGAGGTAGACGGCCGGTACGTCGGTGAGCATCACGAGGACTTCGGCCCGGAGCTCGATGGCGATGAGCGCAGCGGTCGCGTCCTTGTCCACGACGGCCTCGACACCCTTGAGGCCGGTCGGGCCCTCGATGACGGGTACGCCGCCTCCGCCTGCCAGGATCACGGTGACGCCGTTCTGGAGCAGGAGGTCGGCCGCGTCGAGCTCCAGGACCCGTTGGGGCGCGGGGGACGGCACGACTCGTCGCCACTCGGTACCGTCCTGGCGCACCGACCAGCCGGAGGACAAGGCGAGCTGGCGCGCTCGCTCCTCGGGGTAGCTGGTGCCGACGTACTTGGTCGGGACGTTGAACGCTGGGTCGTGCGCGTCCACCACGGTCTGGGTGACCAGCGTGACGGCGCGCCGGCTCAGGCCCGCGTTGGTCAGCGCCTGCTGCACCCAGTACCCGATCACGCCCTGCGTCTCCGCAACCAGGTCACTCAGCGGGTACGGCTTGGACAGGCTGGTGTCGGCGAAGCTCTCCAGCGCGAGCAGCCCGACCTGTGGGCCGTTGCCGTGCACGATGACGACGTCGTTGTCCTCGGCGACCTTGGCCAAGGCCGGCGCGGCCGCGGCCAGGTGCGCGACCTGTACGTCGGCATCCGGGCGCTCACCACGCCGAAGCAATGCGTTCCCCCCGAGCGCGATCACTATCCGCATGCTTCAGGGTGCCACGAGACTCCTCAGTTCAGGGTGAACGGCTGGATGACCTCGGTGCGCCAGCGCTGGGTGCGGTTCGGCGGGTCGTGGTAGACCTCCCAGGCGTCGCCCGCGCGGGCGCCGTGCTCCGCGTCCAGCCAGTCGTCGAGCGCCCGGTAGGCGTCACCGAGCTGCTCGTAGGTCCCGCTGTGCCAGGCGACGACGACGTGCCCGCCGGGCAGGCTGGACGGCACGATCTGGCGGTCGCCGCTGATCCGCACGGCCACCGGGAACCCGGCCTCGACCTCGAAGAACCCGTCGGTCCGGACGTGGTACCGGGCGAACGGGAAGCCGCACGGCGCGATCCCGTGCCGGCGCAGGTACTCGGCCACCACGTCGAACGCCGTACGGAACCAGCCCCGCACCTCGTCGTGGTGCAGGGTCGCCCGCAGGACGGCGGTGGGCTGCTCGTGGACTACACGCGATTCGGGGTGATCGGTGCGCACGTCTCTCAGCGTAAGACCACGACGGCTCTGTGCGCAGTCCCTGGAGTTCGGGACCTTCGGCCCTGGCGGCGGGCGCGGTCGCGGCGGCACTCTGGAGACAGAAGGGGGACCTTGGCGGACCGCCGGGGCCGGATTACAGGTGGCATCACTTGGGAGGGCTGCTGCCACCGACAACGCCGCGTCCCGGCGGTCTGCAGGGGAGTCAGGTGCCGAGCGGAGCGCGCAGCTCGAGCACGGTGCCCTCTGACGGCCGGGAGTCCACCCGGACCGAACCGCCGAGGCTCTCGGCACGCTCGCGGAGGTTCCGCAGACCACTCTGACGCTCGACGTCGGCGAGCCCGATGCCGTTGTCGGAGACCCGGGCGACGACCTCCCCATGGGCGGCCGTCACCTCGACGCTGACCTGGGTCGCCTCGGCATGGCGTACGACGTTCGACAGCGCCTCCCGGATCGCGGCCAGGATCTGCGGCCGCACGGTCACGGGTACGGCGGTGTCCAGCGGGCCGGCGCAGGTCAGGCGCGGCCGGAAGCCGAGCGGTCCGGCGTACTCGGCAACGAGCTCCTGGATGTCCGCCCGGAGCGACCGGCGGCCGGGCTGGTGGTGCAGCTCGAAGATCGCGGCCCGCAGGTCCCGGATGGTCGCGTCGATGTCCTCGACGGCGCGGCCGATGCGCTCCTGGACGTCGGGAGAGACCATCCGGTGTATGCCCTGCAGTTGCAGGCCGGTCGCGAACAGCCGCTGGATGACCAGGTCGTGCAGGTCGCGAGCGATCCGGTCGCGATCCTCCAGGACCGCGATCATCGACTGGTCCCGCTGGGCCTGCGCGCGGTCGAGCGCCAGCGTGGCCTGGTCGGCGAACAGCTGGACCAGGTCCGTGCCGTCCTCGAGGTCGGCCCCACGCTCGGCGGCGACCAGCAGCAGCCCGCCGGTGGCGTGCGTCCCGGCCGGCAGCGGCGCCATGATCGTTCGCCCCAGCGACTGCAGCTCGGGCGCGTCGGTCTGCCGGCCGCTTTCCTTCACCAGTTGGGCGAGGTCGTCGATCTCCAGCAGCCGGTCGCCGCGCAGCACCTCGCCGAGCCAGGGTACGTCGGAAGGCACGTGCCGGCCGGCGTACTGCTCGAACTCCTCGGGCCCGTCGATCGCCTCGATCACCAGGTCGTCGGCGCGGACCAGCATGATCACGCCGACCCGGGACCCGGACACCTCGCGGGCGCGGCGGGCGATCAGCCGCAGCGCGTCCGGCAGCTCGAAGTCGCCGAGCATGAGCTGGGTGATCTCGGCGGTGACCTCGTGCCACCGCCGTTTGCGCTCGGTGTCGGCGTACAGGCGGGCGTTGTCGATCACCACACCGGCCGCGGCCGCCAGCGCGGTCACGGTGCGCTCGTCGTCGTCGGTGAACTCGGCGCCGTCCGCCTTCTCGGTCAGGTAGAGGTTGCCGAAGACGTGGTCCCGGGTCCGGATCGGCACGCCGAGGAAGCGCTGCATCGGCGGGTGGTTGGGCGGGAACCCGAACGACTGCGGGTGCTGGGTGAGGTCGTGGAGCCGGAGCGGGCCCGGGTGGTCGATCGACAGCCGGAGCAGGCCGTGGCCCTCGGGGTACGTGCCGATCGCGGCGATCTCCTCGGCGGTGACGCCGTGCGGGATGAACCGGACCAGCCGCTTGCCGTCCGGGCCGACCACGCCGAGCGCGCCGTACCGGGCGCCGACGAGCTCGCACGCCGCGGTGACGATCCGGTCGAGCGTGCTGCTGAGGTCCAGGTCGGCGCCGATCCCGACCACGGCGTTCAGCAGCGCGTCGTCGTACCAGGTCCCCTTTGGCGTCACCCTGACCACGGTACAAAACGTGGCCGCCCGGTGGGGGAGAGTTGCCGGGGGCACCGACCTGGCGCGGGCGCAGGCCCCAGGGGAGCAGGCGGCGCCCGCGCAGGGGTGCCCACGGTCGCAGCGGCGTCACCCGGCGCAGCCGGTCCGCCTCGTCCACCGGACGGACAGGTGCCCGACGTTCAGCGCCTTCCCAGGCTGCGCCGGTTTACGCTGAGCGAGTGATCAAGGTGTTCCTGCTCGACGACCACGAGGTCGTGCGCCTGGGCCTGCGGCAGCTGCTGGAGGCCGAGCCGGACGTCGAGGTCGTGGGCGACGCGTCCACCGCGGCGGAGGCGGTCGCGCGGATCCCGGCGCTGCGGCCGGACGTCGCCGTCCTGGACGTGCGGCTGCCGGACGGGGACGGGATCACGGTGTGCCGGGAGGTCCGCTCGGTGATGGACGAGCCGCCGGCGTGCCTGATGCTGACCTCGTTCTCCGACGACGAGGCGCTGTTCACCGCGATCATGGCCGGCGCGGCCGGGTACCTGCTGAAGCAGGTGAGCGGGACCGATCTGGTCGGCGCGGTACGGCGCCTCGCAGCGGGGGAGTCGCTGCTGGATCCGGCGATGACGACCGCCGTACTCGAACGTTTGCGCAACCCGCCCGACATCGAGGACGACCCGCGCTACCAGTCGCTGACCGAGCAGGAACGCCGGATCCTGGACGAGATCGCGGCGGGCAAGACCAACCGCCAGATCGCGCAGAGCATGTTCCTGGCCGAGAAGACGGTGAAGAACTACGTGTCGGGGCTACTCCGCAAGCTCGACATGGAACGCCGGACCGAGGCCGCCGTGTACGCCGTCGAGCGGGCGAAGCGCCGGCGCCGGACCTGAAGCGATCACCGGGGTCACCAGACGCGGACGCGACGCCCGCTCAGGTGCTCCGGCTCGATCACCACCAGCACCTCGTCGACCGCGCCGTCCCACGCGTGCACCGAGCAGCGCCCCGAGACCAGCACGCTCCAGCCCTCGCGGTCGGCCGCGTCCAGCCGCTCGACCTCGACGGCCACCGGACCGTCGCCGTACCGGACGATCGGGTCGGTCGCGTCGGTGCGGAAGACCAGCTTCCGCTCGTGCAGCGTGAATTGCAGCGGCTGGACGGCCAGCCGTCCCGTCATGACGAACGCGATCCGGGCGGTGCCGCCATGTGCGAGCAGGTCGAGACACTCGTCCTCCCGCAGGTGGTCGAGGACGGGGTGCAGAGCCGACGAGCCGCGGACCGGGACGCGCCGGATCCGGTTCGCCACCGTGGTGTCGAGCGCTCCGGCCAGCCGGATTAACGCTCCGGCCGTCAGTCCACTGGGCTCGACCGCGTCGGACCGCGCAGACCCCTCATGCTGCGCGAGCCCGACGAGGCCGGCCCGCCTGGACTGATCACCACCATTCGTCGATCGAGCCTGCTCGGACGCCGGCATCGGACCTCCCTTCCCACGACACGTCCTATCCAACGCGCCACGGGACCCGCCCGGGCAGAGCCGGAAGGCCCAACCCTTCGGGACCTCGGTCCCGCGGTCAGTCGGTGCAGCAGCCGTCGGTGCAGCAGTCGTCGGTGCAGCCGCCGCCGACCGGGGCGCAGCAGCCTTCGCCGCGCCAGGCCTGGATGCCTTCCCGGACCGCGACCGCGGCGATGACGAGGCCGGCGATCGGGTCGGCCCAGGACCAGCCGAGGGTGGCGTTGAGGACGAGGCCGACGAGAAGGACGGCGGACAGGTAGGTGCAGAGGAGGGTTTGGGTGCCGTCGGCAACGACAGCGTTCGAGCCGAGGGCCTTGCCGGTACGGCGCTGGGCCCACGACAGCACCGGCATCACGATCAGCGACGCGATCGCGAGGCCGATGCCGACCGGTGACGCGTCCGGGTCGCTGCCGGCGATCAACGCCCGTACCGACTCGAAGGCGACGTACGCGGCGAGCCCGAAGAACGAGAACGCGAGCAGCCGCAGCGCCTGGCGCTCCCGCGTCTCGGGCAGCCGGTGCCGGAACTGCCACAGGATGATCAGCCCACTCGACACCTCGACCACCGAGTCGAGCCCGAACCCGACCAGGGCCACCGACCCGGCGACGAGTCCTGCGGTGATCGCGACTACCGCCTCGATCAGGTTGTAGGTGACCGAGGCTCCGGCCAGCAGCTGCGCCCGCCGACTAAGCCGACGGCGCGCCTCGGGATCGGCTGTCCAAACACTCGGGGTGATCTGGAGCGGTTGATCGCTCATGACCGGGCAGCCGTGCCGTAGACCGGGCACAACGCGACCGCGTCACCGGTCAGCCCAAGCAGCCGCTCGGCAGCCGACAGCAACTCCAGCGTCGCCTCGGGGTGCGTCAGGCTGAACAGCGAGGCCCGCCCCTGCGGCCGCGACTCGACCAGCCCACAGTCGCGCAGGCAGGCCAGGTGCTTCGACACCGTCGACTGCGCCAGCCCCAAGTGCTCGGTCAGGTCGACGACCCGATGCTCGCCGAGTGCAAGATGCCGCACGATCGCCAGCCGGGAAGCATCGCTGAACCCGTGAAACAGACAGGCCGCCACGCTCAGGGCAGCAGCCTCGTCGACCTCAGGATCCTCGGTCCGCGTTGTCATCGCCATTCGACGATGTTAGCGCCAAAGCACGGGCTCTGGGAAGTGGCCCGCTGGAGGGTCATTCTTGCCGCATGGGTGAAGGGGTGGGCCGGCTGTCGTACCTGGACTGGTTGCGGGTGCTGGCGGTGTTCGGGGTGTTCGTGTTCCACACGCTCCGGCCGTTCGACGACGGCGACTGGCACGTCAAGAACGCCGAGACGAGCGAGGGGATCTCGATCGGGATCGCGTTCCTGGGGCTGTGGGGGCTGGCGTTCTTCTTCCTGCTGTCCGGCGGGGGCGCGTGGCTGGCGCTGCGGTGGCGGACCGCGGGTGGCTTCGTCCGGGAGCGGTTGCTCCGACTGCTGCTCCCGTTCGCGGTCGCGTACGTGCTGCTGTCGCCGCCGCAGTACTACCTCGAGCAGCACCACAAGGGCGAGTCGGACGCGTCGTTCCTGAGCGATGTGAAGACGTTCTTCAGCGACCTCGGTGGCGACCCGCCACTGTGGCTGCGGGACACCTATCACCTGTGGTTCCTCGTCTACCTGCTGCAGTTCGCGCTGCTCGGCCTGCCCATCTTCCTGTGGTTGCGCGGTCCGCACGGCCGGCGCCTGGTCGGCTGGATCGCCGAGCGCTGCACGCGGCGCGGATCGATCCTGCTGCTGGCCGTTCCGCTGATCCCGGTCCATCTTCTGCTGCTGGCCGCGCCCGGGCCGGAGCATGGCTGGGGCGAGTTCGTGTTCTTCTTCGACTTCTTCGTGGTCGGCGCGCTGGTCTTCTCCGACAGCCGGCTGATCGCGGCGGTACGGCGGGACGCCGTACCAGGGCTCGTGCTCGGGATCGTCGCGTTCGTCACCGGCGTGGTGACCGGGATCATCGACTTCCTCGAAGGCTGGTGGGAGGACCCCGGCTACTCGTGGCCGTACGTCTGGTACTCACCGCTGATCACGCTGGCGGTCTGGGGCTGGCTGGTCGCCGTACTGGGTGGTGGCATGCGACTCCGTGCTTTCGGGCGACCGCTCCCGACGCCGGTGGCACGCGCCGCGATGCCGTTCTTCCTGGTACACCAGCCGATCATCTTGCTGATCGCGTTCTACGTCGTGGAGTGGGACGCGGGGATCTGGTCCAAGTACGCCGTACTCCTGCCGACCGCCTTCGTGCTGTCAGCCACCCTCGCCTGGCTCCTGTCGACCGTGCCGGGCGTTTCGGTCCTCTTCGGTGTAAAGCGGCCAGTCGAGCACCGAGCGGACTCGACGGCGGGGACGTCAGACGCTGCGTAGGACCGAGACGACGATGCCGAGGATGGCTGCGTTGTCGCCGTCGATGACTTCGTAGGCCGGGTTGCGGGGCTCGAGGTAGACGTGGCCGTTGCGGCGGCGGTAGACCTTCACCGTCGCCTCCTCGTCGATCATCGCGGCGACGATCTGGCCGGAGTGCGCCTCGGACTGCTGGCGGACCACGACGATGTCGCCGTCGCAGATGGCCGCGTCGATCATGGACTCACCGCGGACCCGCAGGCCGAACACGTTGCCGCGCCCGGTCAGCTCGCGCGGCAGCTGCATCACGTCGTCCACGTGCTCGATGGCGGCGATCGGCGTACCGGCCGCGATGTCACCGACCACGGGCACGGGCACCGAGCTCTCGCCGGAGTCCCGCGCTGCGGTCTCCTGCAGGAACATCCGGACGTCGATCGGCCGGGAGACCGACGGGCTGCGGCGCAGGAAGCCCTTGTCCTCGAGGCTGGCGAGGTGCTTGGACACCGACGAGGACGAACGCAGCCCGACGGCGTCGCCGATCTGCCGGCTGCTGGGGGCGTAGCCGTACCTGACCACCCAATCGCGGATCACCACCAGCATCCGCTGCTGCCGCTCCGGCAGCGCTGCCGTGTCCAGGTCCCCGAAGAGCTCCACATCAGTCACCCGCCGAATGCTAAGACCCGCCACCGACACTCCCGAGACCCGCCGCGCCGAAATGACAACATCCGCCGACCGACTCCGACGTCGCCGACAAGAACCAGGTCGAGTCAGGAGGCTGTCATGAACGTCGGTCGAGCGCGGTGGGCGATCACCGCGGTGTTCTTCGTCAACGGGTGCCTGGTGTCGAGCTACCTCGCCCGGATCCCGTCGATCAAGGTCGAGCACCAGCTCAGCGAGAGCGAGTTGGGCGTCGTGCTCACCCTGTTCGGCGCGGCGGCGCTGATCTCGATGCAGTTCGTCGGCGGGCTCGCCGCGCGGGTCGGCACCCGGCGACTCATCCGCGTCGCCCTCGCGCTGCTCCCGGTCCTGCTGGCCGCCGTCGGTCACGCACGCTCGACAGTCCAACTCGGCATCGCCGTAGCGCTGATGGGCCTCGTCCATGGCGCGGTCGACGTGGCCATGAACGCGCACGCAGTCGCCGTCGAGCGTCTGCGTGGCCGCCCGATCATGAGCGGCTGCCATGCCGCGTGGAGCGTCAGCGCCGTACTCGCTTCGCTGGTGAGCGCTGGCGTCACCCGGGCCGGCGTCGGCATCGGCGCGCAGTTCGTCGTGGTTGGCGCCCTGCTGCTCGTCGCAGGACTGGTCGCGACCCCGGGGCTACTTCCGCCTGAGGTTGACCAAGCGCCCAGCAAGCAGCGTTCGTCGGGCGGCTGGACCCGGCCGGTGCTGGTCTTCGGGGCGATGGGGTTCGTGGTGATGATCGGCGAAGCGGCCGTGATCAGCTGGAGCGGCGTACTCCTGCACGAGTCCCGCGGTGCCACACTCGCCACGGCAGGGCTCGCGTTCACCGCGTTCACCGCCTTCCAGACCGCGGGCCGCCTGATCGGCGACCGCCTGACCGAGCGGTACGGCGCCGACGTCCTGTTCCGCGTCGCCGCACTGGTGGCCGTGATCGGGCTGACCGTGGTGGTCGCCGTACCGCTGTGGCCGGCCGCGATCGCGGGATTCGCCCTGGTCGGACTCGGCGGATCGGTCCTACTGCCGTTGATCTTCAGCGCGGTCGGCCAGACCAACGGTGCCGACGCAGCGACCGCGGTGTCCCGGCTGACCACCTTCACGTACGCCGGAATCCTGATCGGTCCCGCCGTCGTCGGCTGGTTCGCCGCAGGCGTCGGACTGGTCTGGACGTTCACCGGTCTGCTGCCCCTGTTGCTGGGCGTCGCAGCCAAGGCGGGCCTGATGGCTGCCCCGACCAGCGGCAAGGCAACAAAGGCGCAAGTTTCCGTCGAACAGCCTTGACACCGGGGGAGAGGTAGGAAAAATTCTTCCCAAACAGGGCGGGAATGACGGAATATTTCCGCCATCGGTCAAGGGATGTTTCCTCGAAGGGCGGATCGATGACCACTCGTGACAACCTGTCGCGCCGGCTTTTCCTGCAGCGCGCGGCGGTCGGCACGCTGCTGGCCACTGGGGGCGGAACGCTGCTTTCGGCCTGTGCCAGCGGTGGCAGTGACTCCGGTGGCTCCGGCGGCGGTGGCGCGGAGAAGACGGCCGACAACCCGTTCGGCGTGAAGGGCTCCGACCCGCTGGACGTGGTGATCTTCAAGGGCGGGTACGGCGACGACTACGCGAAAGCGCACGAGGACCTGTACAAGAAGAAGTTCTCCGAGACCAGCATCAAGCACGCCGGTATCACCGACATCACGCCGCAGCTGCAGCCGCGCTTCAACGGCGGCAACCCGCCGGACGTGATCGACAACTCCGGCGCCTCGCTGCTGCCGATGTCGACGCTCGCGAGCAGCGGCCAGCTCGCCGACCTGACCGAGGTGTTCGACGCGCCCTCGATCGACGACGCGAACAAGAAGGTCCGCGACACCCTCGAGCCGATCGCCCTCGAGGCGGCGATGCTGGACGGCAAGCCGCTCGTGCTCGAGTACGTGCTGACCGTCTACGCGATCTGGTACAACAAGCCGTTGTTCGCGAAGAACGGCTGGGAGCCGGCCAAGACCTGGGCCGAGTTCCTCACGCTGTGCGAGGAGATCAAGAAGGCCGGCATCGCGCCGATCGCGCACCAGGGCAAGCACGGCAACTACATCGGCGGCGTCGTGATGGACATGGCCGTCAAGCACGGTGGCCACGACGTCATCAAGGCGATCGACGGCCTGGAGCCGAACGCGTGGAAGCACGCGTCGATCAAGATGGCGGCCGAGGCCCTGCTGGAGCTCAAGGGCAAGGGCTACATCATGCAGGGCACCGAGGGCCTGGACCACATCCAGTCCCAGACCGCCTGGAACCAGGGCAAGGCGGCGTTCATCCCGTCGGGTTCGTGGCTGGAGAACGAGCAGAAGACCGTGGCGCCGAAGGACTTCGAGACGACGGCGACGTACACGCCGCTGCTCGACGGCGCCAAGCTGCCGGTCGACTGCGCGCGGATCGCCGCCGGTGAGAACTTCATCGTGCCGTCGAAGGCGAAGAACAAGGCCGGTGGGCTGGAGTACCTGCGGATCATGCTGTCGAAGGAGGCGGCCGGCAAGTTCACCGAGCTGACCGGGTCGCCGACGATCGTGAAGGGCGCGACCGAGGGCATCAAGCTGAGCCCGGGCGCGGCGTCGTCCGACGCGCTGCTGAAGTCCGGTGCCACGAACAACTGGTCGACGTACTTCGCGGCCTGGTACTCGACGATGGACAAGCCGTCCCGCAGCATCTTCGCCGAGCTCGCTGCCGCCCGGATCAACGCCGACGAGTTCTGCAACCGCATGCAGAAGCTCGCCGACGACACCGCGAAGGACCCGGCGACGAAGAAGCAGACGAGGAGCTGACTGCTCCCTGCGGGAGCAGGAAGAAAAGAGGATGTTGTGGGGGTGGCGTGAGTTAATCCCGAAGGATCTTCGGGAGCCACAGTCCGTCGGTTGTGGGTAGTGGCGTACGGCGTAGGTGGTCGATGAGGGTGGTCAGGCCGGGGTGCCGATTCGAGGTGTGCCAGACAAGCGACCACGGGTAGACGGGTGTGGGGTCCTGGATCCGGAGCCGCAGGCGGCTCCGGGGAAAGGGCCCCGCCTCCCGGGTCCGCTCGCCGAAGAAGCTGATCAGCGTCCGCGAGTCCCCGACGGTCGAGGATCTGGCCGCCGACTGTGGGAGGTATCTGCGGGGTTCTCCCTTGGTTTGGTCCTTCTCCCTCGGTATTCGAGGGGGAGAACGGTGCAGTTGCGGGGTTCTCCGGTGAAATTGCCCCGGTCGGTCAGATGTGGTGCCGGGCGGGGTTGTCATGGTGCGGAGGCGGACCGGGATCCGGGAGCGTGGTGGCCTTCGGTGCAGCTCGACAGTACGTATATACCCACGGCCGGCCGCTCCGCGCCTGAACCGACTGGGGATCGGGCTCGAGGACCAGACACCTCCTGTCGAGATGCACACAAACCGGCGTGACGACCCCAACGTTGGCTGACGCGGGACTACCATCGGGCGAGTGAAACCTCCGCCGGGTGCTGTGTTGGATGCCTTTGGGATGACGGGTGCGGCCATGTTGCTGCCGGGTGGGCAGGGGGAGACGTGGCGGGTCGGTGAGGTGGTGCTGAAGCCGGCGCACTTCGTGCCCGAAGCCGAGTGGCGGGCTTCGGTGCTGTCTGGGCTGGTCGATGCCGCTGCGTTTCGAGTGGCCCAGCCTGTGCGAGCGCTGGACGGCGGGTGGGTCGTGGATGGGTGGGAGGCGAGCTCGTCGCTGGCCGGGGCGACCGATGCGCGGCGGCCCGACGACGTACTCGAGGCTGGCGCTGCCTTCCACGCCGCGGTGGCGGACCTGCCGCGACCCGACTTCTTGGAAGTCCGGGACGATCCGTGGACGTACGGCGATCGGGTCGCCTGGGAGGAGTTGCCGCTCGACGGCAGCCACGAGCTCTTGGGCATGCTGATCGACGCCCGGCAGCCGGTGGAGTCGGCGGCACAGGTCGTGCACGGCGATCTCCTCGGGAACGTGATGTTCGCGGACGGATTGCCGCCCGCGATCATCGACTGGCCCGTGTACTGGCGTCCACCGGCCTGGGCCGCGGCCGTCGCAATAGTCGACGCCCTCTGCTGGTACGGCGCTCAGCCCGCGCTGGCTGCTCGATGGGCGCACCTGCCGGAGTGGGGCCAGATGCTCGTCCGCGCCCTGATCTACCGCATCGCCACCGACCTCGCGGCCCGAGGCTCTGCCGACTGGACGTCGTACCGGCCCGCGGTCGAGACCGCGCTCAGCTACACCCGCTGAAGCTCTCGGTCCGGCGCGTTGCTTCGGCTCGCCAGCAGGACGGTGCCCAAGGCAAGCACTCCGAGCGCTGCGCCGATCCAGCCCAGCACTCCATAGCCGGCGCCGGCGTCGATCGCCAGCCCGCCGAACCACGGCCCGACCGTGATGCCGACGTTGAACGCGGACACGTTGAAGGCGGCCGCGAGCGTCGGCGCCGACTCGGCCTCCGCGAACACCCGCGCGTTCACCGCCGGATTGTTGACGAACCCGAACCCGCCGAGCGCGGCCACGGCGGCGACGGCGACCCACGCGGTCCCGGTCCACACCGCGAGTACGACGCACGCCGCGATCACCCCGGTCAGGCCGACTCGCAGCGTCGCGAAGGGACGGGCGTCAGCAGTCCGGCCACCGATCGTGATGCCGGCCAGCGCCCCCACGCCGTACAGCGCCAGGACGATCGGGACCCAGCCTGCGGACAGGCCGGTCGCGTCGGTCACCAGGGGAGCGAGATAAGCGAAGACGACGAGGATCGCGCCGGTCGACAGCGCGGTGGTGGCGTAGGCGAGCCACAAGGCCGGGTTCGTCATCGCACGCAGCTCCTGGCGGAGTTCCGGCGTACTGGCCGATCGTCCGCCCGGGATCGTCGCGATGACACCGGCCATGGCGATTGTCGACAATCCTGCAACCGCCCAGAACGCGGCCCGCCAGCCGAGGTGCTGACCGACGACAGTGCCGGCGGGGAGGCCGACGATGCCGGCAATGGTGAGGCCACCGGCCAGGATGCTGATCGCGCGGGCTCGCGCGGCCGGACCGGCCAGCCCGATCGCGGTGACCGCGGCGACCGCCCAGAACCCGGCGTACACGAACGCCGCCACGATCCGGGTCGCGAGGAGTACGCCGTACCCGGGTGTGAGTGCCCCCGCGACGTGGGCCACGGCGAAGATCGCGAGGAAGGCCAGCATGGTCGCGCGGCGGGACCAGCGCAGGGTCACGACGGCGAGAATCGGTGCGCCGACCAGCATGCCGACCGCGAACGCCGAGATCAGCAGGCCCGCGGCCGGGATCGACACGTCCAGATCGGCCGCGATCTCGGGCAGCAGGCCGGCCAGCATGAGCTCGGACGTCCCCTGGGCGAAGATCGCCAGGCCGAGGACGTAGACAGCGAGCGGCATCGGGTTCCTCTCATAGTGGATCGATCGGTGCAAAACGCGGACGTGCGGCACCGAGGTCAGCGGAATCAGGTCAGAGGGTTCGCAGGGCCGCCGCCACGACAGCCTCTTGGGCGGCGGTTGTCGCTCCGGCGCGGGCCGAGACGCGCAGACCGCTCAGTACGACGAAGACGTACCTGGCCAGCGCGTCCGGATCATGGCCGGCATCGATCTCGCCGGCAGCCTGCGCGGTGCTGATGGCGGTGGTGAGCGCCTCGACCCTCAGGAGGTTGTCGCGTTCGAGAAGCTCGGCGATCTCGGGCTCGTGGGGCGCGAGCTCGACGAGGGTGTTGACCACGAAGCAGCCGAGCGGATCGGTCGCCGCCGGCTCGACCGCGTCCCACAGGATCTCCCGGATGCGTTCCCGGATCGGCAGGTCGGCGCGCTGGATCAGCTCGAGCTGGGCTGCGTTCCGGGTGTCCATGTAGTGGCGCAGGGCCCGGTCGAACAAGTCGCGCTTGCTGCTGAACGTGTTGTAGATGCTGCTCCGGCCCAGCCCGGTGGCCTCGCACAGGTCCTGCGTCGACGTGCCTTCGTAGCCGAACGTCCAGAACGCCTTCATCGCGGCATCGACGGCACGGTCCTCGTCGAACGTCCTCGGCCTCGGCATGCGCCCACCGTAACACGTTATGGATCGAGCAGTCCAAAACCCGGAATCCCGGCGCTGAGCTGCATCGATAGCATCTGTGCATCGAGGCGAGTGCCACAGGCTCTTCGACAGAGCCAGTCGCACTCGCCTTGACTAGGCAGTGTCCGGCAATCCCCCGCCTACTGCGCGGCACTCGGCACGGCACCTCGCCGTGCTGGAGCAAAGGCCACGATGGATCCGCATCGAGACCTTCGCTCCAGCACGCCGATGCACCGCACCGAGCACCTGCTCGCGACGGCGGTGGATTGCCGGACACTGCCTGGGATCCGGGGTTGGGACTGGGGGGCTCTGTGCGCTTTCGGGACCGGCCGTCGCCGAAAAGTGAGGAGCTTCAGTGAGGCTGAAGAAGCCTTGGGTGGTGGCGTTAGCCTTCGCCTTGATTGCCGGTGGAGTTGCGGTGGTGACCATCACTCGCCCAGCAGCCGCCGATGAAACGAAAACCGTGTCCTACCGGGGTTATGAGGTGAAGGTGCCGGCGAGCTGGCCGGTCGTCGACGTGGCCGCCAATCCGGCGACCTGCGTCCGTTTCGACCGCCCCGCCGTATACCTCGGCCGCAGCAACGCGCAGGCCGACTGCCCCGCGCATCAGGTCGGCCGCAGCGAGGGCATCGTGCTCGAGCCGCTGACCACCGCCGAGCCGTCCACGCCGGGGCTGGAGCGCCGTGTCGTCAAGGACGCCGGTGTGCTCGCGACCGCCTACTACGCACCGGGTGACGAGCAGGCGGCGAACGACGTACTGGCCACCGGCCGGGTCGTGACGAAGAGCAAGTCCGCCCAGACGGTCCAGGAGCCGGCCGCGGTCGCCGCGTCCATCGTTGCCTCGGGCACCTACAAGGGCAACGCCTTCGACACCTGCGCGGCGCCGAGCCAGTCGACTATGGACGCCTGGCTGCCGACGTACAAGATGGTCGGCATCTACATCAGCGGCGGCCTGCGCGCCTGCCAGCAGCCGAACCTGACCGCCGGCTGGGTCTCCACGAACGCCGCCAAGGGCTGGCAGTTCCTGCTGATCGACGTCGGCATGCAGGCGCCGTGCACGGAGTACAGCAGCAAGATGTCGACCGTCCCGGCGACCGCGCTGGCCCAGGGCAAGGCGGCCGCCGCCAACGCCGTCGCGTCCGCGCAGGCGCTCGGCTTCGCGCAGCGCAGTGCGATCTACAGCGACATCGAGGGCTACCCCTCCACGGCAGAGTGCAAGGCCGCGGTGCTGTCCTACCTGAGCGGCTGGACCCAGGAGCTCAACGCCCGTGGGTACGTCGGCGGTGCGTACGTCGCAGCCGGCTCCGGCGGCGCGGACCTGGTCAGCGCCTACACGAATACGGCGTACACCAAGCCGGACAACCTGTGGTTCGCGCACTGGGGCTCGACGCCGGGAACCAGCCGCTTCATCCCGTCGACGTACTGGGCCAACCACCAGAAGGTGCACCAGTACCAGGGCAACGTCAAGGAGACGAACGGTGGTGTGGAGGTCAACATCGACAAGAACTGGGTCGACCTGACCGCTCCGCCACCGCCGGTGAGCAGCTTCAGCGTGACCGGTGGCGTCGGCGCGGCGACGCTGCGGTGGACCAAGCCGGCCGACACCACGCTCGGCCAGATCATCGTCCGGGCCGCCTCGGGCAACACGCCGCCGGCGCTGCCGACGTCGGGTGCGGCGGCCTACAACGGCGCGGCGAGCTACTTCACCGTGACCGGCCTGCCGAACTCGGCGAGCTACGCGTACCGGGCGTTCGTGAAGGACAGCACCGGCAAGATCGGCCCGGGCGTCGACACGCGGCTGATCGGGACCAAGGCCACGATCACCGCCAGCGCGGCCTCGATCATGTACACCCGCACGTCCACGCTGAGCACGACGGTGACGCGGATCAACGACGGCGCCAAGCTGGCCGGCGTACCGGTGGTCCTGTACGCGAAGGCGAAGACCGCGTCCAAGTGGTCGGTGGCCGGGACCTTCACGTCGGACGCGAACGGCGTCGTGAGTACGGCGCAGAAGCCGTCGGTGTCGACGTACTACATGTGGGGCTACAACGGCTCGACCGGGCTGCTAGGGACGCGGAGCGCTGCGCTGCTCGTCCAGGTGCAGCCGGCGATGTCGGCGTACCTGCTGCCGAGTGCGGTGACGCTGGGCCAGGCAGCGGCGCTGTACGGGTACCTGAACCCGCCGCACGCGGGGATGACCGTGTACCTGCAGCGGCGCTCCGGGACGAGCTGGGTCGCGGTGACGACAGGCAAGCTCGCGACGAACGGGAAGTACGCGTTCAGCATCAAGCCGACGGCGCGTGGCACCTACACGTACCGCGTGGTGTGGCTAGCTGACGCCGACCACCAGGGGACGCAGACGGCGTCCAAGGTCCTGACCGTCAGCTGAGGTTCGGGATGGCCGGGCGTGCAGCGGCCCGGCCATCCCCTTTGGCGATCGACATGATCGGCAACAATCGCTTTTCCTGATACTTCTGGAGCCCTAGCGTCTTCGGTATGGAGAAGCTGTATGCGGTGAACGGTGTGGAGCTGTGCGCGGAGACGTTCGGCGATCCCGCTGATCCGGCGGTGCTGCTGATTCACGGTGCCTCGGCGTCGATGCTGTGGTGGCCGGAGGAGCTGTGCCTCGCGTTGGCCGAGCGGGGGCGGTACGTGGTCCGGTACGACCAGCGGGACACCGGGCGATCGACGTCGTACCCGGTCGGGAAGCCGGAGTACTCGATGCGGGACCTGGCCGCCGATGCGGTCGGACTGATGGATGCCCTGGGCATCGAGCGGGCGCACGTCGTCGCTGTCTCGATGTCGGGCGGGGTCGGGCTCGTGCTCGGTGTCGAC
The DNA here is from genome assembly GCF_044458365.1 of Kribbella sp. NPDC050470. Taxonomy (NCBI): domain Bacteria; kingdom Bacillati; phylum Actinomycetota; class Actinomycetes; order Propionibacteriales; family Kribbellaceae; genus Kribbella; species Kribbella sp. NPDC050470. Next base: position 407,370 of record NZ_JBITHV010000008.1, read on the forward strand.
AATCCTACGAGGGTGGCGTCGGTGACCTTCGTGTCGACGACGACGGGCGCCGACGACCTACCGGCGCCCTCGGCGGACATGCCTCGATTCGACCGGGCGGACTTCGCCGAGGTGGAGGAGTACGTCGCGCAGCTGGCCGTCGCGGAGATGGGTCCGCTCGCCGACCTGGAGTCGATGCGCGACCTGGTACGGCGGGACGTGGCCCGGGCGCGTGATTATGAGGCGTCGTTGACGAACCCTTTCGCGATGGACTTCGACGGGCCGGTGCACGGCGGGTTCGGTGACCTCTCGATGCCGGTGCTGGTGATCCACGGTGAGCTGGATCCACTGCTGCCGTTGGCGCATGGGGAGGCGGTGCGGGACGCCGTACCCGGTGCTTCGCTGGTGATGTTGAAGGGCGCTGGGCATGGGGTACCCGAGCCCTTGTGGGAGGCGTTCGTGGACGAGGTCGTACAGCACACAGGGGAGCGATGATGCGGCACGCGGTGTGGGTTCCGTTGTTCGACGAGCTGGCCGATCCGCGGGCGGTCGCGCGATTGGCGGCGTCGGCGGAGGAAGCGGGATGGGACGGGTTCTTCGTCTGGGACCAGCTCTGGTGGCGGCCGCCGGTGTCCGCGGTGGCCGACCCGTGGATCACGCTGACGGCGGTCGCCGTCGCGACCGAGCGGCTGCGGTTCGGGCCGATGGTCACTCCGGTCCCGCGCCGGCGGCCGGTGAAGCTGTTGCGCGAGACAACGACTTTGGACGTGCTGAGCAACGGGCGGCTGACGCTCGGGGTCGGGCTGGGCAGCGACCGGTTCGCGGGCGAGTTCTCGCGGTCCGGTGAGGAACTCGACGACCGGATCCGCGCCGAGCAGCTGGACGAGTGTCTGCAGATCCTGACCGCCGGCTGGTCGGACGAGACCGTCGTCCACCGCGGCAAGCACTACCTCGTCGACTCGGTTCGCTTCGAGCCGCGCCCGGTGGCGGGACGGGTCCCGATCTGGTGCGCCGGCTTCCCCGGCAAGCCCAAGCCGATCCGCCGGGCCGCCCGGTACGACGGGTACTTCCCGGTCAACCTGACGTCGCCCGACCAGGTCGCCTCGGCTGTCGAAGCGGTCTCCGCCGAGCGTGGCTCCCTCGACGGGTTCGACATCGTCATCGCGCTGTCGCCGTCGACCGACGGCCGCCCGTATGCCGCGGCCGGCGCGACGTGGTGCCTGACCGATTTCGACCCCGACCTGCGACTGGCCGACGTACAGGCCGTGGTGAAGGCCGGCCCACCCCGCTGAGCGCAGGTGTGGCTGCTTGAAGCGGTTGGCTGAGTAGGGGGATCCGGGCGTCACGGGGAGTGACGTCTGTTGTCCTGCCGCGGACGGGTGTCTAATCGAAGGAAGTGTGGGTACTCCAGGCGCGGAGTGGGGGCACGGGAGGTCGCATGGCCAGCGTCAGCGAACGAACCGGGATCACCGAACGCACCGGCCCGCCGCTCGCCGAAACCACGGGGCGGCGGCCGCTCGGGCAGGTGATCGGCAAGCTGCTGTCGACGACCGACCACAAGGTCATCGGCCAGCTGTACCTGATCACGTCGTTCGCGTTCTTCCTGGTCGGCGGCGTGATGGCGCTGGTCATTCGCGCCGAGCTGGCCGAACCGGGCCTGCAGATGGTGAACGAGGAGGTCTACAACCAGCTGTTCACCATGCACGGCACGATCATGCTGCTGCTGTTCGCGACCCCGCTGTTCGTCGGCTTCGCCAACGTGATCATGCCGGTCCAGATCGGCGCCCCGGACGTCGCGTTCCCGCGGCTGAACATGTTGAGCTACTGGATGTTCCTGTTCGGCGGTCTGATCGCGTCGGGCGCGTTCTTCACCCCGGAAGGCGCGGCCGACTTCGGCTGGACGGCGTACGCGCCGCTCTCGACGGCCGAACGCTCACCGGGTATCGGCGGCGACCTGTGGGTGATGGGCCTGTGGATGGCCGGCACCGGTACGATCCTCGGCGCGGTCAACTTCGTCACCACGATCATCACCATGCGCGCGCCGGGGATGACGATGTTCCGGATGCCGATCTTCTGCTGGAACATCCTGATCACGTCGATCCTGGTGCTGATCGCGTTCCCGATCCTGGCCGCCGCGCTGCTGATGCTGGAGGCGGATCGAGCACTCGGCGCCCAGGTCTACACCGCGGCGAACGGCGGCGCGCTGCTGTGGCAACACCTGTTCTGGTTCTTCGGGCATCCCGAGGTGTACATCATCGCGCTGCCGTTCTTCGGCATCATCACCGAGGTCCTGCCGGTCTTCAGCCGCAAACCGATCTTCGGGTACTACGGTCTCGTCGCGGCGACGCTCGGGATCGGCGTGCTGTCGATCGCGGTGTGGGCCCACCACATGTTCACCACCGGGGGAGTGAGCCTGCCGTTCTTCTCGTTCATGACGTTCCTGATCGCGGTCCCGACCGGGGTGAAGTTCTTCAACTGGATCGGCACCATGTGGGGCGGGTCGGTCTCGCTGGACACGCCGATGCTCTGGTCGGTGGGCTTCCTGGTCACGTTCCTGTTCGGCGGCCTGACCGGCATCATCCTGGCCTCGCCGGCGCTGGACTACCAGTTGAACGACTCGTACTTCGTGGTCGCGCACTTCCACTACGTGGTGTTCGGCACCGTGGTGTTCGCGATGTTCGCCGGGTTCTACTTCTGGTGGCCGAAGATGACCGGCCGGATGCTCGACGAGCGGCTCGGCAAGCTGCACTTCTGGCTGCTGTTCATCGGCTTCCACACCACGTTCCTGGTGCAGCACTGGCTCGGTGTCGAGGGCATGCCGCGGCGCTACGCGACGTACGGCGCCAACGAAGGCTTCACGGTCTTGCACCAGGTCTCCAGCGTCGGCGCCTTCATTCTGGGCGCCTCGACTCTGCCGTTCCTCTACAACGTGTGGAAGTCCCGCCGCTCACCTCTCGTGACTGTCGACGACCCCTGGGGTTGGGGCCGCTCGCTGGAGTGGGCCACCAGTTGCCCACCGCCACGCCACAACTTCGACCAACTCCCCAGAATCCGCTCTGAGAGCCCCGCCTTCGACCACCACCACCCGGACATTGCCCTCGCCGAGTACTCCGCCAACCGAGCACCCGCCGACAACCTGCTGGACGCCGGCGAGGACCAAGGCCGAGTAGACCACCTTAAGTCCCAGGAACCCGACGACTGACAGCCAGCGACTGGCACGCCCACCGGCCGTGAGTCAGGCCGGGAGGCGGCTGAGGATCGTGGTGAGGTGGTCGGCGGTTTGCTGGGGTGGGGGACTGGTGGAGGCCAGGAGGTTGAGGGTCTGGGTGTAGGTGTCGACGTCCTCGCGTTTGTCGAGGTAGAGGGCGCTGGTGAGGTGCTCCAGGTAGACGACGTCGGGAAGGTCGCGCTGAGGGAAGCGGAGGAGCGTGAAAGCGCCGCCGCCGGCCGGGTGACCGGGGGAGTCGATCGGGATGATCTGGACGGTGATGTTCGGGCGCTCGACGGCCGCCCGGAGCGAGTCGAGCTGGTCGCGCAAGACCTGCCGGCCGCCGATCGGGCGGAGCAGGACCGCCTCCTCGATCACGGCCCAAAGCTTCAACGGTGGCTCACGATCGAGCACCCGTTGGCGCCGCGTGCGGAGGTCGACGACCCGTTCCACCTCTTCCTCGGAGCGGGCGCCCTCCGGCGTCAGCCGCGCGACCGCCCGCGCGTAGTCGGCCGTCTGCAGCAGCCCCGGGACGAACTGGATCTCGTATGTCCGGATCAGCTCGGCTGCCGCCTCGAGCCCGAGGTACGCGTCGAACCAGTCCGGCGTGACGTCGCCGTACCGATGCCACCAGCCGCGGTTGTTCGCCTCGCGGGCCAGCTGCAGCAGCCGATCCCGCTCCCGCGGCTCGGTCACGCCGTACAGGGTGAGCAGGTCCTCCACGTCGCGCTGCTTGAACCCGACCCGGCCGAGCTCCAGCCGGCTGATCTTCGACTCCGACGACCGGATCGTCCACCCGGCATCCGACCGGCTCACCCCCGCTCGCTCCCGCAGGCGCCGCAGATGTGTCCCGAGCATCATCCGCAGCGCCGTCGGCCCAACCTCACCGTGCCCCGCCATGACCACACTCTACATGATTCTCGAACATATGTTCTACTCGCGAATCTGTCCGCTGCCATGCTTTGTGACGTGTGGTGCTGCTGCGCGTTCGCGGGGTAGCGTGGGGTGACGATCGAGGCAGCCCCAGACCCCGGCGGCCGACCGTACTCGCGGTCATCACCGCCTGGGTGGGAAGACAAGCCACGCGGCACCATGCCCGGCCCGGCGGTGTGCAGGCGCCGGAGTGTCGGACGGGGCTCCTCTCCTCGTCCGCCGATGGAGGGAATCCGGCGAGTCGGGCTTCCGCCTGCCGCACAGACATGTGGCGCACACGGCAGGCGGAAGCTCCGCACCGCAGTCGAGGGCCTCTCGGGGCTGTTAGCCTGCGCGCATGTCAGACCTGGGGCCGATCGCGTGGCCGCCCGATCCGATCAAGACCGAGCGACTGGTGCTTCGTGCGCCCGAGGCCCGGGACCGGGCGGCGTTCATCGAGTTGCTGGCGTCGCCAGAGGTCCACACCTACCTGGGCGGCGCTCGCCCACGTGCCGAGCTCGAGCGTGCGATGCCCTTCGCGCCCCAGCGGTGGCCGGGGAACTTCGTCGTCGAGCTCGACGGGGAGATGATCGGCCAGATCCTGCTCAGGAGAGGAACGGAGCACAGTCGCCCGGCCGCAGCGGGGAAAGCCGATCTCGGCTACTTGTTCCTACCGCGGGCGTGGGGATTCGGGTACGCCGCCGAAGCGTGCGCGGCGGCACTCGACTGGTTCGACGGAGTCTTTCCCGGCGAGCCGGTGGTCCTCACCACCCAGACCGCCAACGCCGGCTCGATGCGCCTCGCGGCAAAGCTGGGATTCACCGAGGTAGAGCGGTTCCATGCCTGGGACGCCGAGCAGTGGCTCGGCCTCCGGTCATCTGACTAGTCGCTTCGGGACTCTGCAAGCTCCAGCCAGTGCTCGACAGCGGACGGCGTGAAGTGCCGGATCGCCCAATCGACCATGCGCAGACTCATGTGCGCCCAGAGCGGCCGCAACACGTCCGCCCCGAAGGTGTCGAGTACGGCGTCCAGCCGCGCAATGACCGCCGGATCCGGAACATCCGAGTGAATGCCGAACCGAAGCGTCACCAGGTCCAGCCGGCGGTCACCCCGACCGGCGCCATCCCAGTCGATGATCCCGGTGATCCGCCCGTCGACGGCCAGCAGATTGCCGGGGTGGTAGTCCACGTGCACCGCGTCATCACCGCGCAACGGGCCCGGGTGCTCAGCACCAACGGCTGTGATCCAGTCGTCGAGCAGCGCCGTACGACGGTTGTGCGCGCGAAGCGGACCGTGCAGACAGAACCCCGGCCCGTCGCTGCGCAGGTACAACTCCAACGGCGGAACGTCTGGACGGCCCACGAGCAGACCGGCCTGGAGCTCGTTGAACGCCAGCGCCTGCTCCAACCCAGCTTCGTCGAGCTTCGCGATCGGTGCTCCGGGCAACAGTTCCTGGACAGTGGCGATCGCTGTCCCCAGCTGCACCGCCAACTGAGTCTCCGGGACCGGAGCACCCGCAGCCCGAACGGCTTCGGACACTGCGATCGGACCAGCCTGCAGATCCTCGAGCCGCGTGCCCGGCCGCCACTTCAGCACGGCCCGCCGCCCGTCCGGCCAGCGCACGAACGCGGCACCGACCTCACCGCCGCCGCACAGGCCCTCCACCACCAGCCGGATGCCCGTCTCCGCAGCCACCTGATCGGCGACCCGATCGCGTTCCAGTCGCTCGACCCGACCCCAAGGCGAACTCATTCAGCTCCTCGTCCCAGAACCGCCAGTCTGCTGGGACGAGGTCAGGGTGTCGAACGGATTGTCTGGTCGCGGAGGTACTCAGCTCGCCAGCGCAGGATCGTGGGATCCGTCGGGCTGGGGGACTGGCCGAGCTGGATGAGGTGCAGATCCTCGGTCGCGAAGGACTCGATCGTCGCCCGGGTGAGCGGCCAGGGCGGGCCTTCGATGTCCTCGTCGGCCTGGTCGTCGGCCCGGGCAGCCGCGATGACGAGCAGGGTGCCGCCGGGGGCGACCTGCTCGCCGACCTGCTTGATCGCCGCCGCCTGGAGCTCGATCGGCAGCGCTTGCACGGTGTAGATCTCGACCACCAGGTCGAAGGCGCGATTCCACTCCGGCGGCGGCGCGAGCAGATCGGCGGTCACATAGTGCACCGCCGAGTCCGGGTGGTTGCGCTCCGCGGCCTCGACCGCTGACGGCGAGATGTCGAAGGCGGTCGTGTCGTACCCGAGGTCGGAGATCAGTTCGGCGTCCCACCCGGTCCCGGCTCCGACCACCAGCGCCGACTTCCCGGCACCCGACGGTTGCGACTCCTCGACCCACTCCGTCAGCTGCGGATGCGCCGTACCGCGATCCCAAGGCACCACCGCGGCACCCTCCGACGCGGCCGAGTACAGCCGCTCGAACCAGCCGGTCGGATCGTCTTGCTCCAGCGCGTCACGCGCGATTCGCCGCGCGACGACATCCGGGTCCTCCGCCGGCTCACTCATCGGCACCGCCCTCGTGGATTGCTCGCACGGTCTGCACTGTATCGACCTGGTCCGGCGTCTTGTCGTCGCGGTAGCGCAGCACGCGCGCGAACCGCAACGCCATCCCGGCCGGATACCGCGGCGAGGTCTGAACCCCGTCGAAGGCGATCTCCACGACGATCTGCGGACGCAGGTAGACGGTGTAGTCGTCTCGCCGCACCTCCAGCTCCTGGAAGCGCTCGGTCTGCCAGCGCAGCAGCTCGTCGGTCAGCCCCTTGAACGTCTTGCCGAGCATCACGAACTCACCGGTCTCCGAGTCCCTGGCGCCCAGATGCAGGTTCGACAGCCAGCCGGTACGGCGGCCATGACCCCACTCCGCCGCCAGCACGAGCAGATCGAGCGTGTGGGTCTGCTTCACCTTCACCCAGCCCGACCCGCGCCGACCCGCCTCGTAGGGCACCGTCAGGGACTTCACCATCACGCCCTCGTGCCCACGCTTCACCGCGTCGACGAAGAAGTCGTGACCGGCGTCCGCGTCGTCGGTCACCAGCCTCGGAATCCGCTGCTCCTCCGGGATCAGCTTGCTCAGCCACTCGTGCCGCGCGGCGCCGTCGAGCCCGAGCAGGTCCTGCCCGTCCTGATGCAGGATGTCGAAGAAGTACGGCGTCAGCGGCACCGACTCGGGCCCGGTCGCCGACCGCGTCGCCGTCCGCGAGCCGGTCACCTGGAACGCCTCCGGCCGCCCGTCCGATCGCAGCGCAATCAGCTCACCGTCGAGCACCACCTGCTCGGCATCCAGCGCCAGCACGGCGTCCACCACCTCGGGCACCCGTGACGTGATGTCGTCCAGCGTCCGCGTGTAGACAACGACCTTCGACCCGTCCCGGTGCGCCTGGATCCGGATCCCGTCCAGCTTCCACTCGAGCGCAGCCGGCGTACCGGTCTTGCCAAGCGCCTCGGCGACGGTGGTCGCGGACTGCGCCAGCATCGGCTGCACCCCACGCCCGACCTCCAGCCCGAACTGCGCGAGCCCCGCCTCTCCTTCAGTCAGTACGGCGACTGCCACCGGAGCGGCCGCACCACGCAGCATGGTCGCCGCCCGGATCTTCTCCAGCGGGATCCCGGTCGCACGCGCCACCGCGTCGGCCATCACACCATCCAGCGCGCCCTGCCGCAGCTCACCGCCAACCAGCAACCGCAGGAACCGCTGCTCCGCCTCGGTCGCCCGCCCGAACAGCGCGTCCACCGCCTCCCGCCGCCGCGCCTGCGACCCGGCACCCGCCATCTCGGAGAGTTCACCGAACGCGCGATCGACCTCCTCGACGGTCAGCGACGGCGCCTCGGCCGGATCCGGCGCGTCCATCAGCGTCCGCCAGCCCACCCCGGTCCGGCGCTGGCGCAGCTCGCCGGACAGATAGGTCACCGCGATCTCGGTCTCCAGCGGGTCGGTCGCGGACGCCAGCAATCCGGCGATGAACTCCGCCTTCTTCAGCCGCGACCGGGTCCCGGCCAGCGCGGCCGACGTCTCGACCACCTCGGTGAGCAACATGACCCCAGTCTCACCCATCGCGCCGACACTTTCGGGCAGCACAACTTTCCCGGCCGCCCGTGCATCGCAGGTAACAACGGTCTGTCGGCGACGCGGTGAGCTACCGCTGGTCCAGCTACTACGACGACCCGCTGTTCGGAGAATAGGGAGCACGAATGCGACGTACGCTCGCCGCGGCCACCGGCCTTGCAGTCACCGGGGCGCTGATGACCACACCGGCCTCAGCCGCACCCAGTGCGACGGTCCCGTGCACTGTCACGGCCGCGTCCGCGACGGCTGCGGACCACTTCAGCAGCCACCTGGAGGCGACGAAGCCGATCAAGCGCACTGACAACCTCAGTGGTCGCGGCGTGCTGAACCTGCCGATCCGGTTCTACTCCGACTGGTTCGTGAACCCGGACGCCGGCTGGAACACCCAGGGCTTCGGCGGCTACCTGGTCGTGGGCGACGTGCTCTACGACTTCACCTACTGGGTACAGAGTCCGGCCGAGGTGCCCAAGGACAGCAGGCTGATCCGGATCGGTGGCGGCTGGACCGGGTTCCGCGCGCTGGTGTCGTCGCGGCCACTGGGGTCGGATGCGGTGCCGGGCGAACGGCACTACGGGCTGCACTCCGACGGCACGCTGTACCGCTGGGTGGTGCGGTACGTGAACGACAAGCCGGTCTGGTCGCGCAACGGCATCTTCAGTGGGTTCGGCGCGGTCAAGACGATGGCTCTGTTCAGCCGTACGGCGACCTACGACACGCTGCTCGTGACCACGCGCGGGGGAGCGCTGTACACCGTCCGCGTCCCGCACAGCCAGCCGACGACACCGATCGTCAAGAAGGTCCGCGCCGCGACCTGGCAGGGCTTCGAGACGCTCGTGGCAAGCCGATGCGGACGCAGCGGAACGCTGCTGCTCGGCATCGACAAGGAGACCCGCTCCGGCTACCTGTACGCCGTCGGCCACGCCAATGGCACCGCCACCGTCATCCAGAGCCTCGGCAAGGTGCCGGGGACGTTCGAGTACCCCTTCGACTTCCGGCTGGCCAACAACGCCGTCGACGAGCCGCTGTTCGGGGAGTGAGTCTTCCCCCGGCTCCCTGACCCTTCAGGGTGGGTCAGGGAGCCGGCGGGAGGTCGTCGAGGAAGGCGGCCGACGGGGTGAAGAACAACGTGCCGGTCACCGCGGTGGAGAAGTCGAGGATGCGGTCGTGGTTGCCCTCGGGCTCGCCGATGAACATCCGCCGCAGCATCAGCTCGGTGACCGCCGGGGACTTCGCGTAGCCGATGAAGTAGGTGCCGAACTCCTGCGAGCCGATGCTCCCGAAGGGCATGTTGTCGCGCAGGATCTGCAGCTCGTTGCCGTCGTCGTCCTCGATCACGTTCAGCGCGATGTGTGCGTTGGACGGCTTCACGTCGTCGTCGAGCTCGATGTCGTCCAGCTTGGTCCGGCCGACCACATGCTCCTGCTGCTCGACAGTGAGCGCGTTCCAGGCCTTCATGTCGTGCAGGTACTTCTGCACGATCACATAGCTGCCGCCCGCGAACTCCGGGTCCTCTGCCCCGACCAGTACGGCGTCCTCGGCCTCGGAGCCGGTCGGGTTCTCGGTGCCGTCGACGAACCCGAGCAGGTCGCGCATCTCGAAGTACTTGAAGCCGTGCACCTCGTCGACGACCGTCGCGGCGCCGTCGAGCACGGTCATGATCTGGTTCGCGAGCTCGAAGCACTGGTCGGTATGCGCGGCGCGGATGTGGAACAGCAGGTCGCCGGGGGTGGCGACCGCATCGTGCGTGGCACCCCGCAGCTCGACGAACGGGTGCAGTTCGGCTGGTCGCGGGCCGCTGAACAGCCGGTCCCAGGCGTCGGAGCCGATGCTGGTGACGCAGGACAGGTTCCCGGCCGGGACCCGGAAGCCGACCGAGCGGGTCAGGCCGCTGACCCGCTCGAGCAGATCACGGGCCTTCTCCTCGCCGCCGGGCTCGATCCGGACCACCAGGAAGATGGCCGAGCCGGTGAGCGGCATCAGCACCGACTGCGGCAGTACTCGCGTGGACGCGGTCGGTCCTGGCGTCGGATCAGTCACCACTGGGCTCTCCTCCACGTGCTACTTGTCCCGATCTTCTAGAGTCCAGTCATGGACCCGCAACAGCCCGGGCAATCCTCGCAGCCGGGGCAGTACCCACCACCGCCGCCCCACCCGCAGCAGGGGCCCTACCCGCCTGCGGGTCCTTACCAGCAACCACCACCGGGGACGTATCCACCGCCGTACCCTCCGCCATATCCGCAGCCGGGCCAGTATCCGCCGCCATACCCCCAGCAGTGGGGTGCACCGCAGCCGTACCCAGGCCAGTTCGGCTACCGCGAGCCCCGCGTCATCCCGGCCCCGTCCGGTACGCCGTACCACCGGCTGGCGCGCACCCCGAAGCACGCGTGGTGGCGCCCGATCGTCGGCACGCTGTTCCTGGCCGCCGGCGCGTTCTTCCTGACCGCGGCCGTGCTGGTCGCCTGGGAGATCGTGCACAGCCTGATCACCGGCGAGTTCAGCGAGCCGCAGGGTAGCGACATCTTCCCGAGCGACACCGAGAACCTCGCGGTCACCTTGGTGATGCTCGGTGTCCTCACGCCACTCGTCCTGCTGACCGCGTGGCTCGTGCAGTGCCGCCCGTGGTTCAGCGTCGCCTCCGTGCTCAACCGGATCCGCTGGCGCTGGCTGCTGCTCTGCTGCCTGCCCGGCCTCGGGTACCTCGTGGTCTCGTACGCGCTCGGCATCCTGGTCGACCAGATCTTCCCGAGCCAGGACCCGGTCGCGGTGGACGAAGGTTCGTGGGTCGGTCCCGCCGCGTTCCTCGTGCCGGCGCTGGTGATCATCTTCCTGGTGCCGTTCCAGTCCGCCGCAGAGGAGTTCGTGTTCCGGGGCTGGCTGGTCCAGGCGATCGGCGCCTACGGACCGAACCAGGTGACAGGTCGCGCGCAGTGGTTCAAGGCGCTGATGCGGACGCCCTGGCCGGGGATCGTGATCAGCAGCCTGGCGTTCGTGTCGGCGCACGGGTACACCGGCTGGGCGATGGCCGACATCTTCGTGTTCGCGATGACGATCGGCTGGCTGACCGTCCGGACCGGCGGCCTCGAGGCGGCCATCTCCGTGCACGCGCTGAACAACCTGTTCGCCTTCTTGTTGCCTGCGGCAATGGGTCAGCTCGACGGCTGGGACGAGCAGGGCGGGGCGCCGTGGACGTTGCTGGTCGTGGACGTGCCCTGCCTCGCGCTGTACGCCGCTGCCGTCGTCTGGCTGGCCAAGCGGAACGAGGTCGCCCGGTTGAGCTGAAAACCGGAGGAGACTGTCGGCGCCTTCTGGCATGGTGTCGGCTGTGACGAACACGAAGATCGAGGCCGTCCTGTTCGACTGGGGCGGCACGCTGGCGACCTGGCACGACATCGACCTGTACGCCGTCTGGCGTTCGGTGACGGAGCTGATCGACGACGCCCGGGCGGACGAGCTCGCGGCGCGACTGGTCGAGGCGGAGCGGTCGATCTGGCTCCGGTCCCGCGACGAGCACCTGAGCAGCACGCTCGAAGAGGTCTGCCTGCTGGCCGAGGTCGTCATGACGCCTGCGGCGCTGGCGGAGTACGAGCGGCAGTGGCACCCCCACACCGAGCTCGAGCCCGACGCCGTACAGACACTGCAGGACCTTCGGGAGCGCGGTCTGAAAGTCGGCGTGCTGTCGAACACGATCTGGTCGCGTCGGCGGCACGAGGAGATCTTCGCGCGCGACGGCGTGCTGGACCTGCTGGACGGAGCCGTCTACACCAGCGAGATCGCGCACACGAAGCCGCACCCGGAGGCGTTCCTGGCCGCGATGAAGGCGGTCGGGGAGACCGACCCGGCCAGCTGCCTGTTCGTCGGCGACCGGCTCTTCGACGACGTCTGGGGCGCGCAGAACGTCGGCATGCGCGCCGCGCACATCCCGCACAGCGCCATCCCGCTCGAGCAGATCGGCCACACCGAGGGCGCGCCGGACGCGACCGTGCACCGGCTCGCCGAGCTGCCGGCCCTGATCGACAGCTGGAACGCGGCCGCCGCCTGAACCGTTCCGTCACGTGCTCGACGCGCTACGGCTAGCCGCCGGACACCGACTCTGGTTAACGTCCAACCTCCGAACTCCCCGCCCATGGAGGTTTCCAACCATGTTCAGCACCCGTCGTAGATTCGCCGCGCTCGTCGCTGCGGCTGTCGCCGGCCTGACTCTGACCAGTGGTGTCTCGCAGGCCACCACCAACCAGTACGACGCCGTCGCGCCGGCCGGTGGTGGTGCGACGCAGCCGCTGCACGTGATGTCGTACAACCTGCGCTACGCCAGTGACACCCCGCCCAACGAGTGGAGCGCCCGCCGCCCGGTGATGCGGGAGCAGTTGCGGCTCGCTCGGCCGCAGCTGATCGGCACGCAGGAGGGGTTGTACGGCCAACTGCAGGACATCTCGGCCGACCTGGGTCCGTCGTACGACTCGATCGGGCTGGGCCGCGAGGGCGGCAGCAAGGGCGAGTTCATGATGATCTTCTTCGACACGCGCCGGCTGCAGCCGCTCGAGTACGACCACTACTGGTTGTCGGACACGCCTGAGGTGATCGGCTCGAAGACCTGGGGCGGCTGCTGCGCGCGGATGGTGACGTGGGTCCGGTTCAAGGACAAGGCGACCGCGAAGGAGTTCTACGCGATCAACACCCACCTGGAGGCGTTCGACGCGACTGCGCGGTCGAAGTCGGCCGACCTGATCCTGCAGCGGATGACCGCGCTCAACCCGGCGCTCCCGGTGATCATGACCGGTGACTTCAACGAGGCCGCGGCCGCCGGGGTGACCGTCTACGACAAGCTCGTGACCAGTGGCAAGCTCGCGGACAGCTGGGTGACGGCCGAGCGCCGCAGCGACCTGTACGCCACCTTCCACGGCTACCGGCCGCTGACCCCGAACGGCGCCCGGATCGACTGGATCCTCACCACGCCGGGCCTGCGCGTCTCGAAGGCCTCGATCAACATCTTCAGCCAGGACGGGCAGTTCCCCAGCGACCACCTGCCGGTGGAGTCCTGGATCCACTGGTCCTAGGTATCCGGCCGGCCACACGAAAGGACCCCCGGCCGGGAGGGCGGCGCGGGGGTCCTTGCTGGGGGTTTCGGGGTGGTGCTTTACGCGGCCAGCGTCGGGTCGGCGAGCAGGCGCAGCCGGCCCAGGGCCTCGCGCTCGATCTGGCGGACGCGCTCGGCGGAGATGCCGTGCACGGCGCCGATGTCGGCGAGCTTCGCCTGCCGGCCGTCGTGCAGGCCGTACCGGCGCCGGATCACGTCCGCGGACCGCGGGTCGAGCTGGTCGACCAGGCTGAACAGGCCCGAGCGGTCCGACGCGTCCGCGACCAGCTGGTCGGGTCCCGGCGCGGTCTCGGCCGCGATCAGGTCACCCAGCGAGGTCTCGCCCTCGTCGTCGATCGGGTTGTCCAGGCTGATGTGGTCCCGGCCGATCCGGATCAGCTCCGTGACCCGCTCCTCGTCCAGGTCCAGCTCCGCCGCGATCTCGTCGATCTCCGGCTCCCGCCCGAGCTTTCGCTCCAGCGTGCGCCGCGCGGACCCGATCTGGTTCAGCTGCTCCACCACGTGCACCGGCAGCCGGACCACGCGGGCCTGCTGCGCGATACCGCGGGTGATGGCCTGCCGCACCCACCAGGTCGCGTACGTCGAGAACTTGAATCCCTTGCGGTAGTCGAACTTCTCCACCGCACGGATCAGGCCGGTGTTGCCCTCCTGGACCAGGTCCAGCAGCGGCATCTGGGACCGTCCGTAACGGCGGGCGATCGAGACCACCAGCCGGAGGTTCGCGGTCACGAACCGCTGCTGCGCGCGCTGGCCCTCGTCGGCCAGCCACTGCAGCTCTTCCTCCGTCGCATATTTGGGCGCTCCGCCCTTCTTCCGTCCAACCCGCCCCTCGGCCAGCAGTTGCTCCGCTAGGAGACCTGCCTCGACCGTCTCAGCGAGCTCGACCTCTTCCTCAGCCGTCAGCAGGGGCGTGCGCGCGATCTCTTCGAGGTAGAGACCGACGCTGTCCTTGCCGTCGATACCGTCGTCCGCGGTGCGGACACGAGTCGTGCGAGCCACCGAAACTCCCTTCGTCGTTACATGGAGAGCAACGCTCGAGTGAGGTTCAAGATTCCACGACGAGTGTGTAAACAGCCTGAACGTTCCCTGAGAGTTCCCGGCACCGATCAGGTGCGGAAACCAGGGCCTGCCGGCCCGCTCGCGGCCGCCTGCCGGACGCCGCCGTCCGGGCAGGCCTGTATTTCGGCGTGTTTGCGCACCTTCCGTGAGATTTCCCGGGTATTCCGTCGGCCTGGCCCAGCGGAACACGGCGGCGGGAAGCTGAGAATCTCTGCAGAATCCCGGCGTTTCGGGCCCCTGAATGTGTTGCACAACACACCATCGGCCTCACCTCGAACAGCAACGCCGCAAGTACCCGCCCTGTTCCCGCGCGAAACGGTCACTCCGTGACGCGGGACGCCTCCCGTGGGTGGCGTCCCGCCACGGTCAGGCCAGGCCGAGGGTGTCGAGCTCCCAGGACAGCGTGAAGGCCAGTTCGCGCCAGGCGTCGTACCGGCCCGAGCGGCCGCCGTGACCGGCCTCCATTTCGGTCTTGAGCAGAACGTCGACGTTTCCGGTCGCGGTGGCGCGCAGCTTCGCCACCCACTTGGCCGGCTCGACGAAGAACACCCGGGTGTCGTTCAGGCTGGTGATCGCCAGGATCCGCGGATACTGCTGCGCGCTGATGTTCTCGTACGGCGAGTAGGACTTCATGTACTCGTACACCGCGGCGTCCTCGAGCGGGTTGCCCCACTCCTCCCACTCGATCACAGTCAGCGGCAGCGACGGGTCGAGAATCGTCGTCAGCGCATCCACGAACGGCACCTCCGCGACGATCCCGCCGAAGGCATGCGGCGCCAGGTTCGCGACCGCGCCCATTAGCAGGCCGCCCGCGCTGCCGCCTTGGGCGACGATCCGCTCCGGCCGGGTCCAGCCGTCCTTGACCAGGTGCTCGGCGGCGGCCACGAAGTCGGTGAACGTGTTCCGCTTGGTCAGCATCTTGCCGTTGTCGTACCAGTGCCGGCCGAGCTCGCCACCACCGCGCACGTGTGCGATCGCGAACACCACGCCGCGGTCCAGCAGCGACAGCCGCGGGATCGAGAACCAGGGGTCCATCGAGCTCTCGTAGGAGCCGTACCCGTACAGCACGACCGGCGCGTTCCCGTCCTTGATCACGTCCTTGCGCGCGACCAGCGAGATCGGCACCGACGTGCCGTCCTCGGCCGTGGCCCACTCCCGGTACTGCGTGTAGGCGCCGAGGTCCACGCCGCCGAGCACCGGCTGCTGCTTCAGCAGTCGCCGCTCACCGGTCGCGAGATTCACGTCGTACGTCGAACCCGGTGTCACCAGCGACGTGTAGCCGAACCGGTAGCGGGTGTCGTGCCACTCGTCGTTGCGGCCGGGGGAGACGGTGTGGATCGGCTCGTCGAACTCCAGCACCTCCGGTGCGTCGAAGCCGTCCGCCGTACGGCGCATGATCGCGAGCTCGGTGAGCGCGTCGCGACGGCGGTACAGGATGACGTGGTCGGCGAAGGCGTCGACGCCGAGCAGCCGGCTGGTCTCGTCGCCCTGGATCAGCGTCGTCCACGCACCGGGGGAGTCGAGCGGCGCGGTCGCGAGGGAGAAGTTGGGCGCGTCCGCGTTGTGGGTGATCAGCAGCTGGTCGCCGGCGTGCTCGACGTCGTACTCGACGCCCTCGCGGCGGGGCGCGACCACGACCGGCTGACCGGCCGGGTCGTTGGCGTCGAGCAGCCAGACCTCGCTGGTCAGCTTGCTGCCGAGGGCGATCATGATCGCCTGCTCGTTGCGGGTCAGGTCGACGCCGACCCAGAACCGCTCGTCCGGCTCCTCCATCACCAGGACGTTGTCGGTCGCGCCGAGGGCGTGCCGCCAGACCTGGAACGGCCGCCAGGCGTCGTCGACCTTGGTGTAGAAGATCGTGGACCCGTCCGCGGACCAGGCCGACCCGTAGTGCACCTCGGGCAGCTCGTCGGGCAGCAGCTCGCCGGTGGCCAGGTCCTTGATCCGCAGCGTGAACCGCTCGTCGCCCTTGAGGTCGACCGAGTACGCGAGCAGCCGGCCGTCGGGGGAGACGTCGACGGTGCCGAGCGCGAAGAACTCGGAGTCGCCGGCCACCTCGTTGCCGTCGAGCATCACCTCTTCGCCCGGGATGTCGCCGTCGGTCGCCGGCGGCTGGTCGCCGTCGGCCTTGACCCGGCAGTGGATCCCGTACTGCTTGCCCTCGATCGTGCGCGAGTAGTACCAGTACCCGCCGTGCCGGGCCGGCACGCTCAGGTCGGTCTGCAGCGTCCGGTCCGAGATCTCCTTGAAGATTGCCTCACGCAACGACTCCAGGTGCTCGGTGCGTGCCTCGGTGTAGGAGTTCTCCGCGCGCAGGTACCCCAGCACCTCGTCGTCGGACTTGTCCCGCAACCACTCGTACTCGTCGACGAACACGTCACCGTGATGACGTCGCTCGACCGGCTTCTGCGCCGCCACCGGCGGCTTCAGGGATTCAATCTCGGACATGCCGCGAGACTACCCGCAACCGGCGACCCGGCGTCGCCGTTTATCCACAAGCGAAAGTCAGAGCGCGTACGTCGCCACCACCGGAGCGTGGTCGCTCCAGCGCTCGGCGTACGACGGGGCGCGATGGATCACGCAGCCGGTCGCCGCGGCCGCGAGCTCGGGGGAGGCGATCTGGTAGTCGATGCGCCAGCCGGCGTCGTTGTCGAAGGCTTTGCCGCGCCACGACCACCACGAGTACGGACCGGGGCCCTCGCCGCCGAAGTGGCGGCCCAGGTCTACCCAGCCGTCGGCGAACAGCCGATCCATCCAGGCCCGCTCCTCGGGCAGGAAGCCGCTCTTCTTCCGGTTGGCCTTCCACGCCTTCAAGTCGACCTCGCGGTGCGCGATGTTCAGGTCGCCGCACATCAGCACGTGCCGCCCGTCGGCGCGCAGCCTCGCGAGCCGGGCGGTGATTGCATCCAGGAAGGCGTACTTCTCCTCCTGCCGCGGCGGCGTCTCGAACTCCCCGGTGAACACGTACGTGCTCACCGCCGTCAGCAGCGACCCGTCGTCCAGTATGACGTCAGCCTCGATCCACCGCCCGCACCCGGCGAATCGCGCCGGGCCGATGTCGTCCCGCTCGTCCTTGATCGGCCGCCGGGAGGCGACCGCCACCCCGGCGCGACCCTTGTGGCCGTCGATCGTCGGCTCGGCGTGCGCGATGTTCCAGTCCCCGCCGAGCTGCTCCCGCAGTACGTCGTCAGTCGCCCGAACTTCCTGCATCAGCAGCAGATCCGGATCGGTCTGCTCCAGCCAGGGCGCCATCCCGCGCCGGTACGCAGCCCTGATCCCGTTCACATTCACCGTGGCGACCGTCAGCACGCCCAAACCCTAACGTGCCGGCACCGACAAACTGCGCAACGCCAGGTACCCGCCGACCGCCGGCACGAACGCCAGCACCTTCGCCCGCCTCGACGCCCCGGCCGTGGACAGCGCCGCCACGATCGTCACCAGGTACGCCGTCCCGTGCGTCGGGCCGAGCGCGGACGACACGGCCGGCCAGTGCACCGTGAACAGGTTCAGAAAGAGCAGACACACACTGACCGCCTCAACGGCCGCGGCGATCTTCAGCACCCGAATCATCAGGCCCCCGTCGTCGAGCCGGGACGGACGATCATCAGCACCACGACAACGGTCCACAGCAACGCGAAGACACCAGTGGTCATGGACAGCGCCTTCGCCTGGGGCAGCGACTGCTCACGCACCTCGAGGGACGAGCCCGCAGCGTCGAGGACTCGGGCCTGCGCGGGAAGCACTACGAACGCGAGGACGGCCGCGGCGATCGCGGTGAGGACCATCGAGATGATCAGCCAGTAGTCCGTCAGTACTCCAAGACCGACCGCCACCGCGATGCCGAACACCGGGACCGTCAGGCCGCCGATGGCGTACCCGCGGCTGATCCGGTGCAGCACCGTCAGCACCCCGGTCTCCGGCTGGTCGGACGTGAGCACGCGCCGGGCGAGCGGCGGGAACGTGCTGGCCGCGACCGTCACCGGCCCGACGAAGATGATGGCAGCGATCACGTGCACGCTGAGCAGGAACTTGTTCATCCGGATCCGATCTCACGGTTGGCCGAGTTTCAGGCAGACTGTAACCTAAGTATCAGCCAACCTGAAACTCGACCCGCCTGCCATGATGTGCCGATGGAAGAGACCGGTCAGCCGCCGATCAGCCCCGCGCTGCTGCTGATGATGCTCGGCCGCCAACTCCGGGACCGGACCGACGCCGAGCTCCGTCGGCAGGGTCTGACGATGCGGCACTTCTCGGCTCTCGGTCATCTGGCCCACCAGCCCGGTCTCTCCTACAGCGAACTGGCCCGCCGCGACGGCATCACCGCCCAGAGCATGCAGTCCACGCTCCTTCAACTGCAGGAGATGGGCGCCGTGGAACGCCGTACTGCTCCTGGTCGCGGTCGCACTGCCGACCTGCAGGTGACGGCTTCAGGTCACGAGCTCCTCGACCGCTGCCGGGCCGTGCTGAACGACGTCGACAAGAGCCTGCGCGAGGCTGTCGGCGCGGACATGACGGATCGGATGGCCAAGGCGACGCTCGACGCCCTGACTGCTTTCAGTGAGTCGTAGCGAGAATCGCGTCGAGTGAGCGCTCGCAGAGGTCTTCGAGGGTTTCGGCGGGGATCGTGGGGTTGTCGATCCAGGTCATCAAGGTCTGCTCGACGTACCCCTGCCAGCCGTGGCAGGCGAGCTCGACGGCCGGTGTGATCTCGATGCCGCGCTGACCGACGGCGCCGATGACCCAGGTGCTGAACACCTGCCGGATCTCCGAGTGCAGCGCGCGTACGGCGGGATCGCCGGCCGCCGACATCAGCAAGGTCGCGCGGTAGAGCTGCGGCGCTTCGAGGACGGCGCGGACGAACGCGCGGATGCCGGAGCGCAGTTGCTCCTCGGGCGGCAGCGACGGGTCGGGGGCGGTCCGCAGCATGACTTCGGCGGCGGCTTCCTCGATGACGGCGTACTGGAACTTCTTCTTCGAGCCGAAGTAGTGGAACAGCAGGGCGGGGGAGACGCCGGCCTCGGTCGCGACCAGCTCGACGGTGAGCTCCCGGTGCGGGTCGGCGACCAGCACCCGGCGGGCGGCCTCGAGGATCTGCGCACGCCGCTGGTCGGGGCGCAGCCGGGCGGACGAGGTCTGGGTCATACGGCCAGTCTATTGAGTAAATGGTCAATACGCGATTACTGTTGAGTGCCCACTCAACAAGCTGGAGGTCCCCGATGCGTCCGCTGCCTGGCCAGGTCGTCCTCATCACCGGAGCGTCCCGTGGAATCGGGGCCGCCGTGGCCCGCCGGCTCGCGCAGCACGGCGCCAAGCTCGCGCTGATCGGCCTGGAGCCGGACGAGCTGAAGAAGGTCGCCGAGGACTGCGGCCCGGACGCCGGCTGGTGGGAGGCCGACGTCACCGACACCGAGTCGCTGCGGACCGCGATCGAGGGCGTGGTCGAGCGGTACGGCCGGATCGACGTGGTGATGGCGAACGCCGGGATCGCGGCGCCCGGGTTCACCCGCAGCATGGACCCGAAGGTCTGGGAGCGAGTGCTCGACGTCAACCTGTACGGCGTCTGGCGCACGGTCAACCTGACGCTGCCGCATCTGCTGGCGAGCAAGGGGTACTTGCTGCTTGTGTCCTCTCTTGCGGCGATCGTGCACATTCCCGGACTCGCGTCGTACAACGTGGCCAAGGCCGGCGTGGAGGCGATGGGCGACACGCTGCGCGTCGAGCTCAAGCACCTCGGCGTCCGGGTCGGGGTGGCGCACATGACGTTCGTGGACACCGACATGGTGCGTGGCGTGGACGAGCACCCGGTGTTCGGCAAGGTGCGGACCGGGGTGCCGCTGGCGGGCAAGGTGTATCCGCTGGAGTTCGCGGTGGAGAAGTTCACCCAGGGCATCCAGAAGCGCTCGCGGACGGTGCACGTGCCGGGGTGGATCGGTGCGCTGAAGGTGTTCCGCTGGCTGATCCCGCACGTGATCGAGGCCGGGTCCCGGTTCAGCGTGCCGAAGGCCGACCGGGCCGCCCTGGCCGACATCCAGGCGCGCGGCGCCGCCGAGTCGACCCGGGCGTCCGGCGCCGGCGGGCGCGCCGACACCGAGAAGGCTGCCGGACGATGAACCGCCAGTACGACGTCGTGCTGCTCGGAGCCAGCGGGTTCACCGGGGCGCTGACCGCGGAGTACCTCGCCGAGCACGCACCAGCGAACCTGCGCTGGGCAGTTGCCGGTCGCAACAAAGCGAAGCTGGAGCGGTTCGGCAAGGACGTCCTGCACGCCGACGTCACCGACCCGCAGTCGATCCGCGCCCTCGCCGAGTCGACCCGGATCGTGGTCACCACCGTCGGCCCCTACATCCAGTACGGCGAGGCGCTGGTCGCCGCCTGCGCCGACGCCGGGACCGACTACCTCGACCTGACCGGCGAGCCCGAGTTCGTCGACCGGATGTACGTCCGATACCACGAGCGCGCCGTACAGACCGGTGCCCGGATCATTCATGCCTGCGGCTTCGACTCGATCCCGTACGACCTCGGTGTGCAGTTCACCGTCGAGCAGTTGCCCGAGCGCGTGCCGATCCAGGTGAACGGTCTGCTCCGCGGCGGCGGGCGGCCCTCCGGCGGCACCTTCCACACCGCGATCACCGCGTTCTCCCGGCCGAAGCAGAACCTCGAGGCCCATCGCGCCCGGCGCCGCGCCGAGCCGCGTCCGGAAGGCCGTTCGGCGAAAGCGGTCCCGGGCAGGATCCACCGCGAGCAAGGCTTCTGGGCAGTGCCGCTGCCGACCATCGATCCGCAGATCGTCGGCTACTCCGCGCGCCTGCTCGACCGCTACGGCCCCGACTTCCGGTACTCGCACTTCGCCGCGGTCAGACGCCTTCCGGTGGTTGCCGGAGGCATCGGTGGCATGGCGCTCCTGGTCGCTGCCGCGCAGATCCCGCCGGCCCGCAACGCGCTCCTGAACCGCCTCAAACCCGGCGACGGCCCGAGTCCCGAACGCCGCGCGAAGTCGTGGTTCAACGTCCGCTTCGTCGGCCGCGGCGGCGGCAAGCAGGTGATCACCGAGGTCGCCGGCGGCGATCCAGGGTACGGCGAGACCGCCAAGATGCTCGGCGAGAGCGCCCTCTGCCTGGCCCTCGACGACGTACCGAAGACAGCAGGCCAGACCACCACAGCCGCCGCCATGGGTCCACACCTGCGCGAGCGGCTGATGAAGGCCGGCCTGACGTTCGCGACCCTCAGCACCGATCAGTATTAGCCCGGATTCATCCCCGAGTTCGCACGGTCTGCGCCCATCGGATGGCAGGCTGGAAGCATGAGGACGCTTCTCAACCTGATCTGGCTGGTGCTGGCCGGGTTCTGGCTGGCGATCGGGTATGCGGTCGCCGGCATCATCTGCTGCGTGCTGATCGTGACGATCCCGTTCGGCATCGCGGCGTTCCGGATCGCCGGGTTCACGCTCTGGCCGTTCGGCCGGACCATCGTCGACAAGCCGTCGGCCGGCGCCGGCGCGGTCCTCGGGAACATCATCTGGGTGATCTTCGCCGGCTGGTGGCTGGCGCTGGGCCACCTGGCCACCGGGATCGCGCTGTGCGTCACGATCATCGGCATCCCGCTCGGCCTGGCGAACTTCAAGCTGATCCCGATCTCCCTGCTGCCCCTGGGCAAGGACATCGTCCCGAGCGACCAGCCGTTCGCCGTCCGGTGAGGTCGCTCACCGTCCTGGGATCCTGTGGCGCCTGGCCGGAACCCGGGCGTGCGTGTGCGGGCTTCCTGCTGGAGTACGACGGCTTCACGGTCGTCCTCGACCTCGGGTACGCCGCCCTGCCGCAGCTGCTTCGCCACCGCCCGACCGGTGACGTCGACGCGATCGTCGTCACGCATCAACACCCCGACCACTGCGTCGACGTGAGCGCCCTCGCCCGAGTCCGGTACTACGAGGCACGCGACGCGGCCCCGATCCCGCTGCACTGTCCGCCAGGCGTTCTCGACGTACTGCGCGCCCTCGAGCCGAACCCGGATCCGGCCACGGTCTTCGACGTACATGACCTCGCGACCACCACTCAGCTCGGTCCCTTCACCGTGGAGACCGTGCTGCTGCCGCACTACGTCACCAACCTCGGCGTCCGGTTGACCGCACCAGGCGTGTCCGTCGCCTACACCGGCGACAGCGGACCCTCGGACGACCTGGCAAAGCTTGCCCAGGGCACCGACCTGTTCATCTCCGACGCGACCCTGCAGAGCCCGTCACCACAGACCAGCCCGCGCTACGTGATGACCGCAACCGAAGCAGCCCGCGGCGCCAACCCGGCGAACCGCCTCCTCCTGACCCACTTCTGGCCCGGCTCCGACCGCGCAATCTCGCTCGCCGAAGCCCAGCGAGAGTTCGACGGCGAAGTCCTCACCGCCGAGGAAGGCCTCACGATTCCGTTGTGAGGCGGGCGTGCCGGAAGGCGGAGCGGTGCAGGAGGACGGCCTGGACTACCATGCCGCCGACACCGATCCAGAGCGCCGTACGGGTGCCGAACCGGTCGGCCAGCAGGCCGCCGGCGGGTGCGCCGATGACAATGGCGGCCCGGTTGAACGAACGCGTCGTGGCGTTCATCCGCCCGAGCAGCCCGGACGGCGTGATCGACTGGCGGTAGCCCATCTCGATCGGGCTGTCGATGCCGAGGGAGACGCCCAGGACGAACTGGCCGGCACAGAGCAGCACGATGCCGGCCGCGTTGTCGCCGGCGAGCGGCACGGTCAGGTAGGCGACTGGACTGAGCCAGCGGCAGGCGATGATCGCGGGTCCGACCCCGAACCGCCGGCCGACCCGGCCGGACGCGGTCGCGCCGATCACCGAGCCGACGCCGGCGCACGCGTACGTCACGCCGAGCCAGAACGCGCTCAGCCCGAGCGTGTTGAGCACGAACAGGACGAAGACCGTGGTGAGCAGGCCCTGGAACACGAACCACACGTGTGAGGTCGTCGTGATCGGCCCGAGGGTGCTGTTGCGATAGACCCAGTTGAGCCCCTCGCGGATCTCCCGGCCCAGGTGCCGCGGCTGACCGGTGCTTTCGGCAACTTCCGGCGTTCGCGGGCGGACGGTGGCGAGCACGAGGCCGGACAGCAGGTACGACACCGCGTCGACCAGGATCGCGGCCGGCGCGCCGATCAGCCTGATCAGCGCACCGGCGAACACCGGTCCGCCCGTCTGTGCCACCGCACTTGTCTGTTCGAGTCGCGCCCACGCCGACGTGAGCAGGTCGGTGGGTACGAGCGACGGCGGGAACGACTGGTGTGCGGCGTCGTACGCGAGGGACAACGTGCCGAAGACGAGTACGACGGCGATCAGCAGCGGAAGGCTGAGAACGTCCAGCATCGCTGCGAGCGGGATGACACCCAGCACGATCGCCCGGGCGAGGTCGGTGCCGACGAGCAGCGGCTTGCGGCGGTAGCGATCGACGATCACCCCCGCGAGCAGGCCGAACAGCAGGTACGGCAGCCAGCGGGCCGCGTTGAGGATCCCGACCTCGGTGCCGGACGCCTGCAAGGTGACGACGGCAACGACCTGCAGGGCGAGCGCGCTGACGGACGAGCCGACCATCGACACCGCATCGGCGATCCAGAATCGGACGTATCCGCGATGCTCCAGCAGCCCGGCCACACCCGGGATCCTAAGCGGGCTCGGCTCAGGCCTTCTGTGCGGCCTCGACGAGCTTGCGGACGTTGGTGATGTCGCCGCAGCCGGAGTCGATCAGGCGGGCGCGCTCCTCGGCGAATGCGTCGCCCAGTTGCCGGCGGACCTCTTCGGAGACGTCGGTCCGGGCCGGGTTGAGGACGTCGCGCTCCTCCTCGTCGAGGTGGTGCGAGAGGGCCTCGGAGAGCTCGTGCAGCTTCTCGCTGAACTCCTCGCTGCCGGTTTCCTCGACCTGCATCAGTTCGAGCAGCGCCTCGTTGCCCTCGTCGTGCTCGTGCTCGGAGTGCTCGACCTCCTCGGCGTCGATCGCGTCCTTCCGCCGCAGGCTGGGGTACACCTTCGACTCCTCGGCCTCCGCGTGCGCGATCAGCACCGTGGCCAGATCGGCCAGTACGGCGGACCGGTCGCTCTGCACGTCGCGCAGCTCACGCAACGCCTCTTCGAACCACCGGTGGTCCGCAAGGATGATCTCCACCACGTCGCCACCCATCGCCGGCAGGATCTTCGGCATTCGTCGCCCTCCGTTCTCGAACGTCTGCCGCGCCGGTACCCCGGTTAACCTGCAGGTATGCCGACAGTCCTGGTCCGACGCCCCAGCCCTCGCCTCGCCGACGGCCTCATCACACACATCGAACGCACCCCGGTCGACGCGGACCTCGCCGTACGCCAGTGGCAGCAGTACGTCGACGCGCTCCGGGCTACCGGGTGGACGCCGGTCGAGGTGCCGGCGATCGACGAGTGCCCGGACGGCGTCTTCATCGAGGACACGATGGTCGTGTACGGCGACCTCGCCGTGATCGCCCGGTCAGGCGCCGACGAGCGCCGTCCGGAAGCCGCGGCCGCCGAGCAGACTGTGGCAGCGCAGGGCTACCGGATCGCGCACATCACCGACCCGGGCACCCTCGACGGCGGCGACGTCCTCAAGATCGGCTCCACCATCTACGTCGGACTCGGCGGGCGGACGAACGAGGCCGGCATCCGCCAACTGGCTGACTCCTTCGCGCCGCTCGGTGCGACCGTGCGTTCCGTGCCCGTGCGCAAGGTGCTGCATCTCAAGTCAGCAGTGACCGCGCTTCCAGACGGCACGGTCATCGGGTACGAGCCGCTGGTCGACGATCCGCAGGCGTTCGACATCTTCAAGCCCGTCCCCGAGGAGGCCGGGTCGCACGTCGTACTGCTGGGGGAGGACCGGTTGCTGATGGCAGCCTCCGCGCCCAAGTCGGCTGAGATGTTCGAGTCGCTCGGTTACACGCCCGTCGTCGTCGACATCAGCGAGTTCGAGAAGCTCGAGGGCTGCGTCACCTGCTTGTCGGTGCGCCTGCGCGGTTGAGCAACGGCCGGGCCGCCTCGGCCGCCTGCACGTCCCGCTTCCTGCCCCGGGCCTCGGCCACATCGCACGCCTCTACCAGCGCCGCGCGATAGACCGCAGTGTCCGGGTGCGAGGAGCCGAGCGCAGTGTCGGCATCGCTGACCGTCTGCGCCAGCGCCTCGACTGCCGCCGCGATCTCGCCACCGGCCAGCAATGCCCTGCCCAGAGCCGCGCGATCACGCAGCAGTTGCGGGTCGTGCGGGTCGAGGTCCTGTTCGTCGACGGTGACGATGTTCGCGAGGAGCGTCGCCTCCGAGCGTGGGCCGCCGACCATCAACCGCGCTCCGGTGACCGCCTCGGTCGCGGCCCGGGTCAGCTCGTGGTTCGGCCCGAACACCTCCACCAGTTGAGGTGTGACCAACTCGAACCACGCGATTGCCCGGCCGTAGTTCGCAGTCGCAAGCAGCCCCTGGGCGACCCGCAGTCGCACGCGCAGCGTGGCCGGGTCGTCAGCCGGCAACGCCTTCTCCCGCTCGATCAGCGCAGACCGGTAGAACGGCAACGCCCGACCGGGCTCGCTGTCCGCCCAGTACGCCTCGGCCTGCCGGTACGCCGGATCGCCGTCGAGCTCCGGGTGCGCCGTGCTCGGAGAACGCCGTACGACGGTTTGCACCGGCTGGTCGACGACCTTGCGGCCGATGTAGTTGCGGCCGCCGGTCGGGATGATCCGGAACCGGCCCTTCTTCGACACCGGAATCCAGAGGACCGTCGAGTACAGCGTCCGGACCGACGACCCGCAGTTCTCACAGACATCCCGGTGACCGACGAACCGCGTCCCGACTCCAGCCGGGCCGGCCCCGTCAGGCACGCGCCAAGCGGTCGACGACGCAGTACAGGACGCACAGAACGGGTAGACCCCCCGCCGTTCCTCATTCATTCCGCCCATTGTGGTCATGTTCGGGTTCGTCGTCCTCTTCCGCTCCACCGGTTACCACTTTCGTGAGCGCGGAATCGTCGACGGCGAAGGTTCGCACCGGGCCGGGCGGCGTGTCCGCGGTCTCGAACCGTACCGTCACCCGGCCGCGGCCCGAGCCCCAGACCCACCCGCGGCCGTAGTCCGGGTGGAAGACGTCCTGGCCGGGGTAGTAGCCGGTGAGGTCGCGCGCCCGCTCGGGCAGCTCGACCACTTCGGGCTGCCGGCCGTCGTCCTCGCTCTCGGTGAAGAGGTCGTCCTGGATCCAGTCGGCGAGCGAGGAGACACCGACGCCGAGCAGCCGGATCCCGCCGGAGATGTCGCTCTCGTCGAGCAGCCGGCGCGCGACCCGCGCCACGACCCGCGCGTCGTCGGTCGGCCCGGCGAGCGTTGACGACCGGGTGTGCGTCGTGAAGTCGTGCATCCGCGTCTTCACCGTCACGGTCCGGCCGGAGAGTTGCGCCTTCTGCAGCCGTTCGGCGACGCGGTGGGCCATCCGGTCCGCGATCGCGGTCAGCAGCGAGCGGTCGACGATGTCGGTCTCGAAGGTGTCCTCGACACTGACGGACTTGGTCTCGCGGTCGCTCACCACCGGGCGGTCGTCGGCGGCGATCGCCAACCGATGCAGGCTCGAGCCGTGCGCCGACCCGACCTGGCGGATCAGCTCGTCCTCGTCCAGTTGCTGCAGATCCGCCACGGTCCGCACGCCGGCCATGGACAGCCGCTGCGCGGTCGCCGGACCCACGCCCGGGATCACCGTCACCTGCATCGGCGCGAGGAACTCCGCCTCTGTCCCCGGCGGTACGACGACCACGCCGTCCGGCTTGTCGAGGTCGCTGGCGATCTTCGCGATCAGCTTCGACGTCCCGGCGCCGACCGATGCGGTCAGGCCGCCACTGGCCTTGCGGATCGCGTCCTTCAGGTCCTGGGCGATCGCCTGTACGTCGTCCACCGTGAGCCCGGTCAGCCCGGCCGCGGACAGGTCGACGAACGCCTCGTCCAGCGACAGCGGCTCGACCAGCGGCGACAGCGCCCGCATCTCGGCCATCACCGCCTGGCTGGTCCGCCGGTACACCTCGAAGCGCGGCCCCAGGTACGCCGCGTGCGGGCAGCGGGACCGCGCCTCCGCGGTCGACATCGCGGACCGGACGCCGTACTTGCGGGCTTCGTACGACGCGGTGGACACCACGCCGCGTACGCCGATGCCGCCGACCACGACCGGCTTGCCGCGCAACGACGGCTTGTCGCGCTGCTCGACAGCCGCGAAGAACGCGTCCAGGTCGACATGCAGCACCGAGGGTTCACCACGCACGGCACCAGTCTCGCCGGTTGCACCGACAAAACCGGGTACCGGTCAGGCAGACTGAAGTTACGTCGTACCCCGCACACTCCGACTGGGAGGCGCAGATGGGTGAGGAAGTCGACCGGGTCGAGTTCACCCGGGCAGACCGGACCGCGTTCCGCAGCCAGGTCCATCGCAATCTGGATGCGTTCGCACGGATGTTGCGCGAGGCCCGGTTCGCCCCGGAACGCCCGATGACCGGGATCGAGATCGAGCTGAACCTGGTCGACGAGAAGTTCGACCCGGCCTTCAAGAACTCCGAGGTGCTGAGCGCGATCGAGGACGACGCGTTCCAGACCGAGCTCGGCCAGTTCAACATCGAGATCAACGTGCCGCCCGGGCAGATCGACGGCATCGGGCTGGACACGATGGAGGCGAACATCCGCGACAGCCTGAACGCGGCCGAGGAGAAGGCGGCCCGGACCGGCTCGTCGATGGTCGTCGTGGGCATCCTGCCGACCCTGCTCACCGAGCACATCCACCGCGAGGCGCTCAGCACCAACCCGCGCTACGCCTTGCTGAACGACCAGATCTTCGCCGCCCGCGGCGAGGACGTGCAGATCGCGATCGACGGCATCGAGCGGCTCGCGATCACCGCCGACACGATCGTGCCGGAGGCGGCCTGCACGTCGACGCAGTTCCACCTGCAGGTCACGCCGGAAGCCTTCCCGCGGTACTGGAACGCGGCCCAGGCGATCTCCGGCGTCCAGCTCGCGGTCGGCGCGAACTCGCCGTTCCTGTTCGGCAAGGAGCTGATGCGCGAGACCCGGATCCCGTTGTTCGAGCAGGCCGCCGACACCCGCACGCACGAGCTGAAGACCCAGGGCGTGCGGCCGCG
Organism: Kribbella sp. NPDC050470; assembly: GCF_044458365.1. Taxonomy (NCBI): domain Bacteria; kingdom Bacillati; phylum Actinomycetota; class Actinomycetes; order Propionibacteriales; family Kribbellaceae; genus Kribbella; species Kribbella sp. NPDC050470. The sequence continues at coordinate 435,811 of NZ_JBITHV010000008.1, forward strand.
GGTGTGGTTCGGTGAACGCTGGATCACCTCGATCTTCGACCTGTTCGAGGAGAACTCGCGCTACTACCCGGCGTTGCTGCCAGTGACGTCGGACGAGGATCCGATCGCCGTCCTCGACCGTGGCGACACCCCAGCTCTTTCGGAGTTGCGGCTGCACAACGGGACGATCTACCGCTGGAACCGCCCGGTGTACGACGTTGTCCGGGAGAAGCCCCATCTCCGGGTGGAGAACCGGGTGCTGCCGGCCGGTCCGACGGTCGTCGACACGATGGCCAACGGCGCCTTCTACTTCGGCCTGGTTCGCGCGCTGGCCGACGACGAACGGCCGATCTGGTCGCAGATGTCGTTCAGCGCGGCCGAGGAGAACTTCCACTCGGCCGCTCGGCACGGCATCGACGCGGAGGTGTTCTGGCCGGGTGTCGGCACCGCGCGCGCGACCGAGCTGGTGCTGCGACGCCTGCTCCCGTTGGCCTCTCGCGGTTTGGACGCGTGGGGTGTCGACGCCGCCGTCCGCGATCGCCTGCTCGGCATCATCGAGCAGCGCTGCCTGACCAACCGCAACGGCGCCGCCTGGCAGGCCGATGAGTTTCATCGACTGTATACAAGAGGACCTCACGGCCGCCGGGACGCGTTGCGCGGCATGCTGCGCAGGTACTCCGAGCACATGCATGAGAACGCTCCAGTGCACACGTGGCCGATCGACTGACCGGGGTCGTGGGGTGGGGAAGGAGTCTGCACTGAACCGGTTAGTCGGGCAGACAACGTAGGACAGGAATGGTCACGCTGCGTCGGGTGCCCTAGGCAACTGGGTGGGGAGTTCGATAACGACCCGGACTACAGGGGTGGCGCGTTGGGTGACAGCCCTGCAAAGGTGTGGCCACCGGAAGGTTAGAGAGTTCCGTCGCGGGTAGTACTCGGGCACCGGCGTGGCTGCCACAACGGTGGCCGGGGCGGTGGTGGAGTACTACCCGCACGACGATCAGCCGTCCGTCACCGTCGCGACACAACAGGTGCAAATGCAGCGGATGCCGACCACGGTCGGGAGCAGTATCGTTCGGAACGGGTCGACACGACACCCGGAGGTGAGGCAGGGCGATGACGACCATCGTCGTGGGTTACGTGCCGAAGGCCGAGGGCCGTGCAGCCCTTCGGCGAGCGGCGGAAGAGGCAACGCTTCGTGACGCCAAGCTCGTGGTGGTGAACTCACACCGGGGCGGTCGCAGCTTCGACAGCGACGAGGCCGCGGCGAGTGACGCCGCTTTGACGGAGGTGCGGGAGCAGCTCGACTCGACCGGCGTGCCCTACGAGGTGCGGCAGCTGGTGCGTGGACTCGATCCGGCGGAGGACCTGGTGGCCGTCGCCGAGCAGGTGCACGCGGAGTTCATCGTGATCGGCCTGCGCCGCCGGTCCCCGGTCGGCAAGCTCATCCTCGGCAGCAATGCCCAGCGGGTGCTGCTCGACGCTCCGTGTCCGGTGCTGGCCGTGAAGGCCGACGAAGGGGAGGACTGAGGTGACTTCGACACGCAGCAAGAAGCTGTGCCTCGCACAGCAGCCCGACGCCGACGAGATGCTGAGCAGAGATCCGTTCGCACTCCTGGTGGGCATGCTGCTCGACCAGCAGATTCCGATGGAGCGGGCATTCGCGGGCCCGGTCGCGATCGCGAAGCGGATGGCCGGACCGTTCGATCCGTCCACGGTCGCGCACTACGACCCGGATGCGTTCGTCGAAGTGGTGGCCGGCCCGCCGGCCGTGCACCGGTTCCCGACCGCGATGGCGGCCCGGATCCAGACCCTCGCCAAGCACCTCGACGAGGAGTACGCCGGTAACGCTTCGGGCCTGTGGTCCGATGTGAAGTCCGGGGACGACCTGCTGGCCAGGCTGTCGGCCCTGCCGGGCTTCGGCGCGCAGAAGGCGAAGATCTTCGTCGCGCTGCTCGGCAAGCAGCTCAAGGTCCGGCCGCGGGGCTGGCGCGAGGCATCCGAGCCGTACGGCGAGGACGGCGCGTACAAATCCGTCGCGGATGTGATCGACGTGGCGTCGCTCGTGAAGGTGCGGCAGTTCAAGCAGGAGCAGCAGCTGGTTCAGCAGCGGGTGGTGGCGCGTCCGCTGCGGCGGACCCGCAACGGCTAGGCGGCTGAGAAGGCGACGTTTGAACGGTGAAGTGCTCAGGCCCCGACCGAGCGGGAACGCACCGCCCGGAAGGGGCCGAGGCATGTCGTTCGGGGGGTCGCGGCGCGCTTGGGCTTGGCTCGCGGATTACAATGTAGTGTTGCCGCCGCCTGACCAGCGAGCAGCCGCACACAGTCGTACCCCAAAGCACTCGCACCACCGCCGTACCGCCGTACTACAAACCCTGCGTCAGACGAGAGGTAATTCGTGTCGTCCAGCTCGTCCGAGAATCTTCCCGCCGAGTCAGCCCGGGCAGTGGCCGCCACCGCCCGCAGCACGGCTCCGAGGACCAGCGCCCGAGTGACCGACCCTGCTGCCAAGAAGGCGGCAGTGAAGAAGGCCGCGGCCAAGCCCGCCGGCACCAAGGAGGACGGTATCCCCGCGAAGAAGGCCGCCGCCGCCAAGAAGTCGCCGGCGAAGAAGGCCGTCCCCGGCAAAGTCACCGAGGCTGGTTTGTCGATCGATCCCAAGACCGGCAAGCCGCGCTCACTCGACGACGTGGACGAGTCCGACTTCAAGCCCGACGCTGTGCAGGGGCTGGAGAAGGAGCTGACCGAGGACGAGGGTTTCGTCGTCTCCGAGGCCGACGAGACCGACGAGCCCGAGCAGCAGGTGATGGTCGCCGGTGCCACCGCGGACCCGGTCAAGGACTACCTGAAGCAGATCGGCAAGGTCCCGCTGCTGAACGCCGAGCAGGAGGTCGAGCTCGCCAAGCGGATCGAGGCCGGCCTGTTCGCCGAGGAGCAGCTGGGTGACGAGGCCGCGAAGCTGAAGGACAAGGTCCGCGACGAGTACGACTGGATCTCCGAGGACGGCCGGCGGGCCAAGAACCACCTGCTCGAGGCCAACCTGCGCCTGGTGGTGTCGTTGGCCAAGCGCTACACCGGCCGCGGCATGCTGTTCCTGGACCTGATCCAGGAGGGCAACCTGGGCCTGATCCGCGCGGTGGAGAAGTTCGACTACACCAAGGGCTACAAGTTCTCGACGTACGCCACCTGGTGGATCCGGCAGGCGATCACCCGCGCGATGGCCGACCAGGCCCGGACCATCCGGATCCCGGTGCACATGGTCGAGGTCATCAACAAGCTGGCCCGCGTGCAGCGGCAGATGCTGCAGGACCTCGGTCGCGAACCCACTCCGGAAGAGCTCGCCAAGGAGCTCGACATGACCCCGGAGAAGGTCATCGAGGTGCAGAAGTACGGCCGCGAGCCGATCTCGCTGCACACCCCGCTCGGTGAGGACGGCGACTCCGAGTTCGGCGACCTGATCGAGGACTCCGAGGCGATCGTGCCGGCCGAGGCGGTCTCGTTCACGCTGCTGCAGGAGCAGCTGCACGCCGTCCTGGACACGCTGTCCGAGCGCGAGGCCGGTGTGGTCTCGATGCGCTTCGGCCTGACCGACGGCCAGCCGAAGACCCTGGACGAGATCGGCAAGGTGTACGGCGTGACCCGCGAGCGGATCCGCCAGATCGAGTCCAAGACGATGTCGAAGCTGCGCCACCCGTCCCGCTCCCAGGTCCTGCGGGACTACCTGGACTGATCGATGACCCAGGTGATCGCCGGCGTGCTTGCGCTGGCGATCCCTGTCTTCGACTCGGCTTCCCTGGCCGCCGCCGTGCTCACGGCGGCGGCCTTGCTGTTCACCCTGCTGCTGGTCGCACGCGCGTCCGCGCCGGCGACGGCGCCGCTGCGGGCGATCGCGGTGTCGGTCCGGCACCGTGCGGAGGAGACTGCGTTCCTGCGGCTCCGCGACCCGGACGCGGCCGGACGTCCACGCCCACGAGCACCAGGACGGTAGCGAGCACTTCCGCTACCCGTTCCTACTCATCTCGTGGAGTCTTGCTGTGCCTTCTTTCCTGGAGGCGCCGGTCGCCGGTGCCTATCACCTGATCTCGTCCCTCGTCACCGCCATCGAACCGCTGGCCGGCGCGTACGCTGCCGTGGCCGCGATCGTCTTGTGCACGCTCGTCGTACGCCTGCTTCTGCTGCCGCTCAGCGTCCGGGCGCATCGCGGGATGCGTGCACGCGCTGCGCTCATGCCGCAACTGAAAGCGATCACCGATCGCCACCGGGACAACCCGGAGCGTCTGCAGCGAGAGGTCACCAAGTTGCAGGCCGAGTCCGGGACGACCTTGTTTGCGGGCTTCCTTCCGATGCTGGCCCAACTGCCGTTCTTCTGGTTGATGTACACGCTGTTCTCCCGCGCGATGGTCGCGGGGGAGTCGAACCAACTGATCAGCGGCAGCCTGCTTGGTGCGCCGCTGGGGCTGCACTGGCCGGTGTTCGCGGCCACACCGGCGTTTGCTGCACTCGCCGTACTGCTGGCTGTGGTGGCTTGGTTCTCGGCGCGCCTGGCGCTGCGGCAGCTCGATGAGTCGGCGACGCCGTGGTCGCGCCGGCTGGCTCGGTGGTTGCCGTTCGGCACGGTGCTCACGGCGGCGTTCGTCCCGCTCGCGGCCGGGCTGTACCTGCTGACCACGACCACGTGGACGGTGGTCGAACGGGCTGTCCTGCAACGCTGAGGGTTTGTTGCCCCAGGCCACAGTTGCTGCGGCTCGGAGGGTTCTGCTACGGTCTTTATTAAAGCCCATTGCATAACGACTGGGGAGCCATGCACGCTGAACGGTCGGAGAACCAGGTGGCGTGTCTGCGGTTCCTGGCCGGCGCCGAGGAGGCGCGCACGGTCGGCGTCATCAGCGCGGAGACCGGGCTGTCGCGTCCCACCGTGCACGCCGTCCTCGACGATCTCCTCGAGGCCGGCCTGGTCGTGCCCACCGGTCCGTCGACCGCCGGGCCGGGCCGGCCTGCGCGTGCCTTCCGCTTCGCCCGGGAGGCCGGGCTGGTCGCCGGCGTGGACCTCGGTCCGCGCGGGGCGCGGGCCGTGATCTGCGATCTGTCCGGACGCCGGCTGGGGTACACGGAACTGAAGGGGCGCCGGAACGCGGGCATCGCTCTGATCCAGCGAGCGATCCACACGGTCGCGGAGGAGAGCGCCGTCGATCTCGGGCGGCTCCGCGCGGTCGGCCTGGCTCTGCCCGGTGTGATCGAGACGAACGGTCACCTGCGCGCAAGTCTCGCGCTGCCAGGACTGGTGGGCCTGCCGGTCGCCGAGATCGTGTCACAGGACGTCGGCTGCCCGGTGACCGTCGACAACGACATCAAGCTGGCCGCCCTCGCCGAGCAACGCGGCGGCGCAGGACGCGGGTACTCCGATGTCGTCTACCTCCAGATCGGCCGTCGGTTGTCCGTGTCGATCGTCCTGAACGGAGTCATCCGGCAGGGACGCCATCGGCTCGCCGGGGAGCTCGGCGCACAGCGAGGTATGCGCTGGACCCGGAACGCCGAGCGGGGGCAGTTGATCTGGACGTCGCACCCCACCGGTGAAGCCGTGCTGACAGCGGCAGCCGCCGGGGATCTGGATGCCCAGGCGGAGATCGAGGACTTCTGCGCGCAGATCGCCGGCCGCATCGCCACTGTGCTGCTGGTCGTCGATCCCGAGGTCGTGGTCGTCCGGGGCGGACGTCCGCAGGACAGCAGCGCACTCCTTCGTCCGCTCGCGGCGGCGGTCGAGAGGGAGTTGGTCTTTCCGGAGCGCCCGCCCTTCGTCGCGTCGGCGCTCGGCCGTGAGGCCGTCGTCCTCGGAGCGGTCGGCAACGCATTCGACCAGTTCAGTTCCGGCATCTACGGGGTCCACGACTACCCGAGTCCGTGGATCCAGCTCACCAACGACCTGGAGAGGACCACTCTGTGAAGCTAGGAGTCAGCTCGTACTGCTTCCGCTCGCTGATGGCGCGCGGCGAGATGGACCTGATCGCCGTCCTGGACTGGGTCGCGGCGTCACCGGCCGGGCATCTCGAGATCGCCGCCATGGACGGGGAGTACTACCTCGAGCGCGCTGACGTGGTGAGCGCTACGGCCGCGCACGCCCGTGACATCGGCGTACCGATCGTGAACTATCTGGTCAGCGGCGACCTGCGGACGGCGGAGGACAAGGAGATCGACCGGCTGCGCCGGCAGCTGGACGTCGCGCACCGGTTCGGAGCTCGCATCTTCCGGCACGACGTCGCGCCCTGGGCGTGGCGTGAACAGGACCCGGGCGAGTTCGAGTCGACGTTCGAGCAGGTCGTCGTAGGTTGCCGGGCGGTCGCGGATCACGCTGCCGAGCTGGGCATCGTGTCGACGATCGAGAACCACGGCTTCTTCATGAACGGCAGCGACCGGCTGGCCCGGCTCGTGCACGCCGTCGACCGCCCGAACTTCCGGGTCACGCTCGACCTCGGCAACGGACTCTGTGTCGGCGAGGTGCCGGGCAGGACCGCCGCGAGCCTGATCGACATCGCGGCCTCGGTCGGCGTGAAGGACTTCCACATCCGCCGGTCTGCGGGGGACGGCTGGCTCAGGACGCTGGCCGGGGACTACCTCCTCGGCACGATCTCGGGGCACGGCGATCTGGACCTCGCCGGCCTGCTGGCGCTGGTCGGCACGAAGCCCGACGTACCGGTGAGCCTGGAGTTCGAGGGCCTGGAGTCGCCTCTGGACGCCATCGAGCGCTCACTCGACAACATCCTCAGACTGGCAGGAGCCGCCTGACATGACGACCCGCATCGCTGTCATCGGGGTGGGCGCCATCGCCACCCAGCACCTGGTCTCGTACCAGCAGAACCCGCACGCCGAACTGGTGGCCGTGTGCGACATCGACCGGACCCGGGCCAAGGCGCGCGCCGACGAGTTCGGTGTTCCGCGCGCCACCGACGTCGTCGACGAGATCCTCACCGACCCCGGTGTGGACGCGGTGAGCATCTGCGTCCCGAACCTCCTGCACGCCACGATCGCGGAGGCGGCGCTACGAGCCGGCAAGGACGTGCTGGTCGAGAAGCCGATGTCCGTGACGGTCGCGGAGGCCGAGGCGCTGGTCCGCGCGACGCAGGAGACCGGACAGGCTCTGCAGATCGGCTACGTACGGCGGTTCGCGCCGAACGCCCTGGTGACGAAGCGTTTCCTGGACGCGGGCGAGTTCGGTGACATCTACGCCGCGCGGGCCACGATCATCCGGGCGGCGGGCAACCCCGGCGGATGGTTCGGCGACGTCCAGATCTCGGGCGGCGGTCCGCTGATCGATCTCGGCGTCCACATCATCGACCTGTGCTGGTACCTGATGGGAATGCCGACCGCCGTCTCGGCCTCGGGTGCGACGTTCTCGCCGCTCGGTGCCCGGGACAACATCCAGCACCTGACCCGGTACCGGGCCGCGTCGGAGTCCCGGGTCAACAACGTCGAGGACTACGCGACCGCGCAGATCCGGTTCGAGAACGGCGCTGTGCTCGACGTGGACACGTCGTACTCGCTGCACGCGCGGAACTCGACGAGTGTGAAGATCCACGGGGACAAGGGCGGCGCGGAGATCGAGCCCGAGCTGCTGATGATCACCGAGCGGCACGACACCCTGCTGCACGTCCAGCCGCAGATCGATTCGCTCGGCTTCGACTTCGCGGTCGGGTTCGCCAACCAGATCGACCACTTCCTGCGGATCTGCCGCCGCGAGATCCCAGCCGACGCGACCGCCGAGCACGGCCTGGAGATGGCCCGGATCCTGACCGCGATCTACGAGTCCGCACGGGCCGGCACCGAGGTGCCCATCACCCGCTGACCGACCTCAACCGCGGAGAGGAAGTGCAAAAGGTCACCGGCTTCGGCGGCGGCGGTTCTTCTGTCGCCTTCGGCGCGCCGCACACCGCGGAACGCGTGAAGGTGTTTCGGCGGACGGGACGTGCAAGGGACACCGCCTGCGGCGGCGGCTGGTGTTGGCGCCTTCGGCGCGGCGTGGATCGGTGAGCGGTTGGGGGCGGTTGGCGGACTGGCGGCGTGGGGGCGCGGCTCCGGGCTGCTTGATGGTGCTAGTCGTGGGGGGGGGGGGGGGGGGGGGGCGCCGCCGCCCCCCCCCCCCCCCCCCCACGACCAGGAAAGGACGCAGCTGTTCCGGAGCAGCTCACCGGAGTGGTCGCGTGCCGGGGGTGGATTCGGTGTGCCGGTGTGGATCCGGGGGATCTGGATCCCGAGGTCGGATTCGGGTGGGCCGGGGTTGTGTCGGCGGCGCGTCCGGAAATTGGGGTCGGATCGGACGGTGTTTGCCGGCGGCGCATCCGGAGGCTGGGTTCGGATGAACTGAACCGACGCGGAGGTCGTCAACACATCGTCGGGCTGATCACGGCCGCGGGCCTGGAGCGTGTCGGCGGCGCGCGAACTCTGTGGGCTTCAGGTCCTTGAGGAGATGGTTCGGTGGGTGGTCGGATTTGTCCGCATGCTGGTCAGGTTCGGCTGAGAGCCGCGGGCTTGAACACCCTCCGGGGACCTCGGACATCACACAGCCTGTCCTAGGTCCCCAGTTCCTGTGCAAGCCCCCAGGTGATTCCACCGGGGTCCCGGGATGCGGACGAAACTGGCCATATGCCGGGCAAACCAGGCAAACCGGGGGAGCTGGGCAAACCAGTCGAGCTGGGTCAGCCTAGGAAGTCGGGTAAGACCGGGGAAGTTGGGCAAGACCGGCGAGACCGGGCGCATGCAGCCGTGACCGTCTCGAGGCGCTCACCGGACGGTCCGTACCGTGTCGGCGCCCTGACCTATGCGTTCGTCGTCGGCCGGGCCGAACCGCTGCCGGTCCTGGACCGCAAAGTTGCCTGAGGCAATAAGCGGGTTCTGAGCCGAGGACTTCGGCGAGCAGCCGCCAGCCGTAGGTCTGCGGATGGCCATGTGAGATACCCCTGTCTGCTCGACCCGGAACCGCGCGGACCCGGCACCCAGGCCGGCGGCGACGCGAAGGCTGTTACGGGCGGACGGTTCACCCGGCCGGAACAGCACACGCAGCGCGCCGGAGCCGGACTCCTGGCGTCGGCGGGCCCACGCGATCAACGGGCCTGGATCGGTGTAGAGCGCGTCGAAGGTGTGCACCTCGACCGGGTCGAGGTGCCGCAGGATCGCCATCAGCGCGGCGCCGCCGCCCGAGTGGGCGGTCAGGATCAACCGCCCACGGGTCGCCTGGACCCCGGTTGCCGCTCGCAACCGGCGGAGCGACTCGTCGACCAGCTTCGTGACCGCACCCGGCCGGGTGAGCGCCGGGAAGCTGTAACCCCGCCCGGTCTTCCCGCCGTAGAAATGACCGCGGGGGAACACCAGCAAGCTCGGGCTGGTGCGCCCAGGAGCCGACGGACGGCGTGGATCGGCCAGCGAGGCCGCTGACCGGCCGATGTCGCGGACGAGGTGCATCGACCGGCCCCGGCGCGAGAACCCGTGCAGGTGAACGACGACGTCCACGGTCGCCTGCGCGGGCATCGCACTCCACCGCAGCAGCAACGCCGGGGGATTGCCGCGGTGCGTGGCGAGCAGCGCGAGCTGGTCGACTACCACCTGCCCGGGACCGACGCGGCCACGCTGATCGGCCACCGGTATCAAGGATGCGGTCATGGGCTGACCTTCCTGCTGATCCGGCCGTTGGTCCCATTCCCTGCAAAATCCGGGCCAGCCGGATCCCCCCAAGAGCGACCGGTCACCCCGGTCATGCGTCTCCCTACCCCGAGTCAACGGTATCGGAGTTCTGTTCATCTGGGAGCCGCTCACGGTTCACCGCAGGCGGCGACTCTGGGCGCCATGAGCACCCCCGATCTGGTTCACGAGTTGGGTTTCCGGGTTCTCGATGAAGAGGACGACGACCCGGTCCTGATACGTGCCGACGGGACTCCCGTCGACACCTGGCGGGAGGGCTACCCGTACGGCGAACGGCTGCCGCGCGAGGTGTACGACCGGGACAAGCGGCTGCTGCAGATCGAGTTGCTCAAGCTGCAGTACTGGGTGAAGCGGACGCAGCAGAAGCTGGTGATCGTGTTCGAGGGGCGGGACGCGGCCGGCAAGGGCGGGACGATCAAGCGCTTCATGGAGCACCTCAACCCGCGTGGCGCCCGGATCGTCGCGCTGGAGAAGCCGACCGAGCGCGAGCAGACCCAGTGGTACTTCCAGCGGTACGTCGAGCACCTGCCGGCCGCCGGCGAGATGGTGCTGTTCGACCGGTCCTGGTACAACCGCGCCTGCGTCGAGCGGGTGATGGGCTTCTGCACGCAGGACGAGTACGACGAGTTCATGCGGCAGGCGCCGGAGTTCGAGCGGATGCTGGTCCGGTCCGGTATCAAGCTGGTCAAGCTGTGGTTCTCGGTGTCGCAGGCCGAGCAGCAGACCCGGTTCACGATCCGCCAGATCGACCCGGTCCGGCAGTGGAAGCTGTCGCCGACCGATCTGGCGTCACTGGACAAATGGGCCGACTACACCGAGGCCAAGGAAGCGATGTTCCACTACACCGACACGCCGCACGCCCCCTGGACCGTTGTCAAGAGCAACGACAAGAAGCGCGCCCGCCTCGAGGCCATGCGCCACGTCCTGAGCCTGCACGACTACACCAACAAGGACCACGAGCTCGTCGGCCGCCCGGACCGCAACATCCTCGGCCCCGCCGCCGAGGTCCTAGAACACGGCGAATCCGCCACCCGTTTCTTCCCGGTGCTCTAGCTTCATTTCACGGCTCCCTGCATGAGGGCCTTGACGAAGTTGCGCTGGAAGATCAGGAAGATCACCAGCGAGGGCAGGATGATCAGCAGCGAACCGGCACACAGCAGGACGATGTCGGTGCCGTACTGCCCTTGGAAGGCCCCGAGCCCCCCGGCCACCGTTCGCTTCGTCGGATCGTCGACGAGGACGAGCGGCAGCAGGTACTGATTCCAGCTGGCGAGGAAGAAGAGCACCGCCAGTGCCGACCATGCCGGGGTCGCCAGTGGCAGGTGGATCCGGCGGAATGTCTGCCAGGTGCCGGCGCCGTCGACCTTCGCTGCCTCGGTGAGGGCAGGCTCGGCGCCGAGGAAGTGCGCGCGCATCCAGAAGACGCCGAACGGCATGAGCAGTCCGATCAGCGGCAGGACGATCGCCAGTCGCGTACCGAGCAGGCCGAGACTGCGGAGGTCGTAGTACAGCGGGGTGATCAGCGCCTCGAACGGCAAAGTCAGACCGACGAGCAGGAGACCGTAGATCGCCTTGCCGAACGGCACGTTCAGCTGGGCGAGGGCGTAGCCCGCCGCGGTGGCCATCGCGACCGTGGTCGGGACGACAGCCAGCACGATGAGCGTGCTCGATCGGAACAGGGCGAGGAAGTTCGCCGCGCTCCACGCGTCCACGAAGTTGCTCCAGTGCGGGTCGCTCGGCCAGGCCAGGCCCTGTGGTGTGCTGCCCGGCGCGGCCAGCGCCGTGGTGAACATGCTCAGCAGCGGCACGACCGCGAACAGCATCAGTGCGAGCAGAATTCCGGTCCGCGTGATCCGTTGCGCGATCATCGCTCCCTCCCGAGCCGCTGGATCGGCCAGATGACCACGAGTACGAGGACGGCCAGGAGCACCGCGAGCGCAGAGGCCTGGCCGACGTGCTGCTGGAGGAACGTCAGCCTGTAGATCTGCACGCCCGGCACCATCGTCTGGTAGCCGGGACCGCCCTGCGTCGCGATCTGGACGACGTCGAAACTGGCCAGCGCCGCGATCATCGTGAACGTCGTACACACGACCAGCTCCCGCCGCAGCCCCGGGAGGGTCACGGCGAGGAACTCCCTGATCCGGCCGGCGCCGTCCAGCCGGGCCGCCTCGTACAGCGCCGGGTCGATCTTCCCGATGCCCGCGAGCAGCAGCACCGTACAGAAGCCGAGCATGACCCAGACCCCGATCACGCCGACCGCCGGCAGGGCGAAGGTGAAGTCGCCCAGCCACGCCCGGGTGTACCGGTCGAGGCCGACCGCACGCATCAGCTGGTTGACCAGGCCGTTCGAGGAGTACATCCAGGTCCACGCGATGCCGGCCGCGACCAGCGGCAGTACCTGCGGGATGAACAGCATCACCCGGGCGGTCGTGCTGAACGCTCCGGGGCGGAGCTCGCGGATCAGTGAGGCCGCGATCAGCCCGAGCCCGACCGGCAGGACCGTGTAGAAGAAGACCAGGATGAACGCGTGCACGAGCGATTGCAGCAGCTCCGGCCGGGTGAAGATCGCTTTCCAGTTGTCCAGTCCGGCCGGCGTCGCCGGACCGATGCCGTCCCAGTCGTAGAACGAGTACTGCACGGACTGCGCCATCGGGAACAGTACGAACGCCGAGTACATGACGAACGCCGGTGCGACCCAGAGCAACGCACTCCACCGGCGCCGCCGGCGCCGTACAGCGGGTCGGCTGGTGGCCGCGTCTCTCGAGACGTCCGTCACAGGTGCAGCCTGATCCATCACCGACGGGCTCATTGGCCGAGGTCGCGCTCGTAGTCGGCCTGCACCTTCGCCGCGAACGACTCCGGCGTCGTCTTGCCGGCCAGCAGCAACTGTGTCTGCGGGATGAGGCTGTTGACGTGGATCGAGGCGGTGGCATCGGCCATGAAGCCGACCAGCCCGTTGCTCTTCAGCAACTCCTGGAACGCGGCGACGGTGGCGGCAACCGCCGATCCCTGAGGTGCGGTCGGAGCGGCCGCGTTCGACGGGCCGGCGGGCACGAGGCCGCCGAGCGCCACGGTGGCCTGCCGTGCCTGCGGATCGGTCTGAACGAAGTCCAGGAATGCGGCCGCGACGTCGGCGTTGGGCGACTTCGCCGGGATCCCCAGATTGGCGGCGGCGGTCATCGCGTACGACGGTCCGCCTGCCTCGCCCGGCGGGAAGAGGAAGAAGCCGAACCGACCGGCCCCGGCTTTGTCCAGTCCGGGCGCCTGCCAGTTGCCGCTGGGGAAGAAGACACCGTTGCCCTCGAGGAACTCGGCCGGCGCCCGGGTCTGGTCGATGTCGTTGACGTCAGCCGGCAGATAGCCCGCCTGTCCCCAGCGTTGCAGCGTCGTCGCCCCCTTCACGGTCGACTCGTTGTCGATGCTCGCGCCGGGCTTGGCGTAGTTCCAGTCCTGAACGGCCTGTGCGTCGCCCGCTGCCGACATCACCAGGTTCTGCAGTGGGTAGACGGAGCCGCCGTCCTTGCCGTTGATCATGATCGGCTGCAGCCCGCTGTCCTTGGCCTTGGCGAGCAGTCGCTCGAACTCGGCGACCGTCGCCGGCGGCTGGGTCATGCCGATCCGTTGGGCGAGAGCCTTGTTGTAGTACACCCCGGTGAGCCCGAACCCGGGACCGGCGGCATAGAGCGAGCCAGTCCCGCGCTGCTTGCCGTCCGGAGCGACGCGGGTCGACGCGAACTGCGACTGCGGCCATTCGTCCCATCCGTACGCCGCGGCGTACGGATCGAGGTTGGCCAGCAGGTGGTCCCCGGTCAGGTTGCCCAGCTGGGAGACGCGAACCAGGTCGGGAACGTTGCTCCCAGCAAGAATATGCGCGATGTTCGTGGTCAGAGTGGCGTAGTCCTGGTTCTCCACCTTGACGGTGACGTTGCCGTACTTCGCGTGGAACTGCTCGCCGAGCGCGGTATAGAACGCGACGTCGACGCCGCTGTTCACGAGCAGTTTCAGGGTGACCGGCGCACTGCCGACACCCGTCGTCACCGGCTTGGACGGTGCCGGGCCGGCTTCGGAGTCTCCACCGGGTGCGCAGCCGGCGAAGAGCAGGACGGACGTCAGGGCGACCGCGGCCGCCTGGAAGATTCTGCGGTACTGCGTCAGCGATCGCACGACAGCTCCTTGGACGACTCGGTCGGGTGGCTGGACTGGAAGGCCCGGCGAAGGGCGTCACCGGCGGCAGCGACGGCGTGATGGGCATCGGTCATGACGCCGAACATCTCGAAGAAGCCGTGGATCTGGCCCGCGTACTCGTGCACGTCGACCGGGACACCGGCCGCCCGCAGTCGCCGGGCATAGTCTTGGGCCTCGCCCCGTAGGAAGTCGTGCTCGGCAATGACGATCGTCGCGGGGGCGACGCCGTCCACGGACTCTGCATGGAGCGGTGACACGTACGGCGCCCTGCGGGCCGCCGGGTCGGGAACGTAGGTCGTCCAGATGTGCTGCAGCCGGCGGTAACTGTTGGCGCCGAAGCCCGGCCGGCCCGCGAAGGTCGCATACCGCCGCCGGAACTCGACCTTGTAGGCGGTGTCCTCGATGCTGTCGAGGGCCGGGTAGACGAGCAGTTGGGTCGCCAGCTGGACACCTTCGTCGCGGGCCTTGAGGGCGGTCGCGGCGGCAAGATTCCCACCCGAACTGTCGCCGCCGACGGCCACGCTGCCGAAGGAGCGCCGAGCCCACATGAGGGCGGTCCACACGTCGTCGAAGCCGGCCGGAAAGGGATGTTCGGGCGCGAGCCGGTAGCCGACCGACAGAACAGCGCACGCGGTCCGGTTCGCCAGGGCGCGGGCAACACCGTCGGCGGTGTCGAGGTCACCGTGGATCCAACCGCCCCCGTGCGCCCAGACCAGCAGATCCTGCTCCGCTCCGGTGGGACGGTACAGCCGGCACGGAACGCCGTCCGCGTCGATCGACTCGACGGACGCCACCGGCACGGGCTCGCCGGTCACGGCCAAGACCTTCTCACGGGCGTCGGCGCGCACGACCGCGATGTCGGCGCTCCACGGGTCGGGCGACGGGCCGATGCCGTCCAGGAAGACCTGGACCTGCTCGTGCGGGCGGGGCGGAGTGTCCGCATCGCCGGCAATCTGCTCTGCCCGCCAAGACGCTGAGTTCATTCGGGTCGATCCCTCCTCATTACAGACTGAGTACTCGGTCTGTTTTTCAAAAGCTACCGAGTACTCAGTCGGTTGTCTATGCTTGGCGGCGACCGTCCCGACCACCGCGAGGAGTGCGACCGTGCCCGCTGCTCAGCAGCCAAAGACCTCGGCCAAGGGTCTCGAGACCCGGGAGCGGATCGTCGACGTCGCCGTACGCTTCATCGCTCGCAACGGGGCGCGCGGCACGAGCCTCGCGGACATTGCGGCCGAGGCCGGGGTGTCGCAGACCGGCCTGCTGTATCACTTCCGTACCAAGGAGGCGCTGCTCAACGCGGTCCTGGACCGCCACCTGGCCTTCAGCGAGGAATGGCTGTGGGGCGACGGACCCGACCCGGGCGTCAAGATCGTGGACATCATCGCCCGGCACATGGCGAGCTGGCCGAGCCAGCACGACGACAAGGTGGCTAGCCTGATCGGGATGAACACGGTCGTCCTCGCGGAGAACGTCAGCCCTGACACCGAGCTCCACCCACGCTTGGTCGAGGGCTACCAGACGACGATCGATCGGGTCACGGTCACGCTGCGCGCCGCACAGGAGCGCGGTGAGATGCGCGCCGACATCGAGCCGCGGCTCAAGGCGATGGAGATCATCGCCTTCTGCTACGGGCTCGAGGCCGCGTGGTTGGTGGATCCGACGATCCCGGTCGTCGACGCTGCCGCCCGCTGGGCAGCGGAGCAGACCGCTCAGATGACTTCCTGAGAACGACGGATACCTCTCGAGCTACGTCAACGATTCAACGGTAGGTGCACGGTGAAGGTGGCGCCGTGGGGTGAGGTGTCGGTGACGGTGACTCGGCCTCGGTGGGCGGCGACCAGGGCGGCGACGATGGAGAGGCCGAGGCCGGAGCCGCCGGTCGCGCGGGTGCGGGCCGAGTCGGCTCGGTAGAACCGTTCGAAGACGCGTGCCTTCTGCTCTTCGGTGAGGCCGGGCCCGGTGTCGCTGACCTGGAGGATCGCGTCGCCGTGGCGGGTGCCGATCGAGACCGTGATCGGTGCGTCGGGCGGCGTGTGGTGCAGCGCGTTGCTGATCAGGTTGCCGAGCACCTGACGCAGCCGTGCTTCATCGCCCTCGACGACCGGCGCCTCCGAGTCCGGCAGGATCTTCAGCGAGATGTTCCGTTCCGGCTGGACGGCCTGGGCGTTGTGCAACGCGTCGGCCGCGATCGGCAGCAGGTCGACCGGTTCCATCCGGAGCGGCCGTTGCTGATCGAGACGCGCCAGCAGGAGCAGGTCGTCGACGAGCAGGCCCATCCGCTTCGCCTCGTCCTCGATGCGCTGCATGACGTCCGGGTCGGCCGAGCCGCCACGCTGGCGGCTGAGCTCCGCGAATCCCCGGATCGACGTCAGCGGTGTGCGCAGCTCATGGGAGGCGTCGGCCACGAACCGCCGCATCCGGTCCTCGGACTGACGGGCAGCCTCCTCGGAACGACGTGCCGCGTCCTCGGATCGCCGGGCCGCGAACTCCGACGCGGTCCGCTGCGCGAACGCGGTCTCGATCTGGCCGAGCATCTGGTTCAGTGCGACCGACAGACGGCCGACCTCGGTGCGTGGATTCCGCTGCGGAACCCGCCGGCCCAGGTCTCCACCGGCGATCGCGACGGCGGTGTGCTCGACGTCCTCGAGTCCGCGCAGACTTCGCCGTACGACGTAGGTCCCGACGCCGGCCAGCAGCACCAGCAGGATGAGTCCGGCGGCCGCCTGAACTCCGATCAGCCGCTGGATGGTCCGATCGAGGTCGCCGAGGCTCTGCGCGACCGTCACCGAACCCTGGCCGTTGTTGAGCGGCAGCACCACGACCCGCCAGGTCGCGTCGCCCGAGACGGCATCGGTGTTGAACGGCTTGCCGTCGAGGGCGCGGACCTGGTTGAGGTTCAGCTTCGGAAGGTCCGGCAGTGGATCTGTCTCGGCCAGGGGCGCCCGGAACGGCGAGTCGTCGGGGTCGCCCTCGGAGTCGTTGAACTGTACGACGACGAGGCTCGGCAGCGGCCGGTTCCGGCCCGGACCAGGACGCGGTGGCCGGTTGGTGGCGCTGCCGTCCTGCTGGAAGGCGACGGCCGCCTTCGTCAGCTGCGTGTCCACCCGGTCGACCAGGTAACCGCGCATGATCGTGGTTGCGAGCACGCCGGAGGCGACCAGCGCCACCGCCACCAGTGTCAGCAGGACGACGACGATGGTGACGCGAAGCGGGTACCGGTCGGTGAAGCGCCGGTGGGTCTGCTGCATCAGTTGGGGCCTCGGGGAGTGCGCAGGACGTAGCCGACCCCGCGGACGGTGTGGAGCAGCTTCTGGTCGCCGGTGTCGACCTTACGGCGCAGGTAGGACATGTACGACTCGACCACGCCGGCGTCCCCGGCGAAGTCGTAGTTCCAGACCGCGGACAGGATCTGGCCCTTCGACATCACCCGTTCGGCGTTCTCCAGCAGGCAGCGCAGCAGCTTGAACTCGGTGAGCGACAGCTGCACCGCCTGGCCGGCCTTGAACACCTCGTAGCTGTCCTCGTTCAGCTCGAGATCGGCATAGCGCAGTACGGCGGCCTCGGTCGTCGTCTGCTCGCGGTGACCGGACCGGCGGAGCAGCGCCCGGACCCGGGCGACCAGTTCGTCCAGGCTGAACGGCTTGGTCACGTAGTCGTCGCCGCCGGTGTGCAGGCCGAGCACCTTGTCCTCGACCGCGTCCCGCGCGGTGAGGAACAGCACCGGCACGTGCCGGTCCTCGCCGCGGAGCCGCCGTACCACCTCGAAGCCGTCCAGGCCGGGCATCATCACGTCCAGCACGACCAGGTCCGGCTCCACCTCCCGGGCCTTGCGCAGCGCCTCGGCGCCGTGCGTCGCCGTGGTCACCTCGTAGCCGGCGAAGCGCAGACTCGCGGACAGCAACTCGACGATGTTCGGCTCGTCGTCGACCACCAGCAGATGCGGGCTCATGCCCTCAGTCTGCCGCGGCAACCCGTGCGGACCCTGGGAGCTTCCTGGCAATCAGCTGTGAGTGGACCAGCGGAGTGCTGCGGTCAGCGGGGGCCGCGGCCGAAGCCCCAGCGCTCGCGGGCGCCCTCGCGGACGGTGCCGTCGTTGACCGAGGTGGCGGTGGCCTTGCCGTCCGCGACCACGGCGAGGACGGAGACCTTGTTCCCGGTCTTCACGTCGTCGATGCCGTCCCGGGCGGCGTTCACCAAGGTGTCCTCGGTGAGCGTGTAGGTCCGGCTGTACCCGTCCTCGCTCTTCACCGTGATGGACTCCTTGCTGACCGCGGTCACCTCACCGCGCTGCGTGGCGACGGTCTGGTAGCTCCCGTCGTCCTTCTTCACCACGAACTCCCCGTGCAGCGCCCCGCCGAGCCCGAACTGCCCACGGTGCAGACCGCCCTTGCCGGGCTCGTTCGGCTTGTCCGGGGTCGTCGACGGCGAGGCCGACGGCGACGGCGTGGGCGTCGGATCCGCGCCGCTGGACGCCCAGGCGACCCCGCCCGCCACACTCAGAACCACCACCGCAGCCGCAGTCCCGGCCGCCCGCCACCGATTCTCGAAAACCTTCTGATACGACACCATGCTTCACCCTGACCCACCAACCTCCGGTGCACCTAAGAAGACCCTGGCAATCAGATAACGCTTGGGCCCGGCGGTGAGGCCGGCCCTCCGGCCGGCCCCACCGCCGGATGCCGCAGAAGCCCCACTAGGACCTGGTCCGGCAGCCGGGCTGCTGCAAGCGGCTACTTCGGGGTGGGTGTGGCGCTGCTCCCGGACTCCGGCTTGCCGGGCTTGCCTTCGGGGGCGCCCTGAGGGCGGTCGGTGTTGTCGGTGACCTGGGTGGCGGTGGCGGTTTCGCCGGCGACCACGGCTCGGAGGCGGACGGTTTCGCCGGTCTTGAGGTCGGCGATCTTGCCGTCGCGGTTGATCTTGGTGTCGGAGTTGATCGTGTAGGTGCGG
The DNA here is from genome assembly GCF_044458365.1 of Kribbella sp. NPDC050470. NCBI lineage: Bacteria > Bacillati > Actinomycetota > Actinomycetes > Propionibacteriales > Kribbellaceae > Kribbella > Kribbella sp. NPDC050470. Next base: position 454,609 of record NZ_JBITHV010000008.1, read on the forward strand.
GTGTAGCCGTCGGCGCTCTTCAGCGTGATGGAGGTGTCGGTGAGCGCGGTGACCTCGCCCTTCTGGGTTGCGATGGTTTGGTAGCCGCCGCCGTCCTTGCTCGTCACGAACTCACCGTGGAGCGCGTCGCCGAGCAGCCCGCCGCGCGGACCTGGGCCCCGGTCCTGCTGCTGCCCCTGCTGGGACGGTGAGGTGGACGGGGCGGGCGTGCTGTCGCCCGTGGATGCCCAGGCGACGCCGCCGGCGACGCCGCCGGCGACGGTGGTGGCTGCTACTGCGGCTACCGTGCCGGCCGCCCGCCAGCGGTTGTCGATGAGCTTCTGGTGCAACGCCATGCTGTCGTGCCTTCCGTTACGCGCCCCGGGAGATCCCCGGCGCTGGTCCTCCCCACCGTGTCCGGCAGACCTGGCACGACCGTTGGACGGCACTGCGAAAACACTGGCAATCGACGAACTGCGGAGCGTGGCTACACGACGAACAGTACGGCGGCGAGCCATACCGCGGCGGCGAGGGACGTGCCGATGAACTCGATCAGGATGGACAGCCCAGTTGCCCGGAGCGCGTGCTTCGTCGACCCCCAGGCATGCCCGTGGCTGCCGAGCCGCTGCCGCTCCGACAGGTACACGCCGAGCGGGAAGCCGACGAACATCCCGACCACCGGGATCACGAAGAACCCGACGATGCCGAGTACGACGCCGACGAACATCGACCGTCGCGGCACCCCGGACTCCCGGAGCCGTCGCTCCGGTACGACGTACTTCACCACCTGACTGGCCCCGATCAGCACGATCGCCGCGGCCAGCACGATCCAGCCGGTCGCGCTCTGCTCCTCCAGCGCCCAGATCAGGATCGCCGCGAGGCTCAGGAGGGCACCCGGCAGCACCGGGACGACGATGCCCACGATCCCGACGAAGATCGCCACACCGACGAGGAACGTCGCAACACTGTTCACATCGGCAACTCTGCCGCATTCTGCAGCTGTTTGCTCGTAGGTGCACAAACAGGAGGACAGACGAGCGGGCGCACGGCGGACCCTTAGGGTAGGTGACATGCCCCAGCTGCACGAACTGGTCATCGCACTCGCTGCTCCCTGGGTGGTCCTCTCGCCCCGCTCCGGTCAGCTCACCGGCACCGGCGCGGAGGGGGTCTACGCCCGGGACCGGCGCATCCTGTCCCGGCTGAGCGTCACCGTCGACGGCGAGCCGCCGGTCCCGATCCACGCGGACGAACGCTCTGCCTCGGTGCACGAGTACGTCGCCGTCGTCGAAGGACTGGGCGACTCCAACCGGCACGACCCGACCGTGATGCTGTACCGAACCCGCGAGGTCCGCTCCGACGGCATCACCGAGCACATCCGCCTGGTGAACCGCTCCCGGGCCACGGTCGAGTGCAGGCTGGACGTTGCCCTGGGCACCGACCTCGCGGGTACGGCGGCCGTCCGCAGCGGCGCCGCCGCGGACCTGCCCGAGCTCAGTCCCGCGTACGACGGCGCGGCCCGGCTGCACTGGGACAACTCCGGCACCCGGGTGACAGTGCACCTCGACCCCGGCGTGACCGCGAGGCCGCGCCTGGAGCCGGGGGAGGAGTTCACGGTGACCTTGCAGGTCGCAGCGGACTTCCCGAAGCCGACGACCGCCTTCAGCATCGACCCGCCGGCCGACCGGCAGCCCTACGCCTTTGTCGTCGACTGCAACGACAAGCGCGTGGACCGCTGGGTGACCCGATCGCTCGCGGACGTGCAGGCTCTGCAACTCGCAGCCGGCGACGACCGCTACCTCGGCGCCGGACCACCCTGGTACCTCACCCTGTTCGGCCGCGACTCGCTGATCTCCTCCGGCATGCTCATCCCGGTCGACCCCGAGCTGGCCGCAGGCACGCTCCGGGCTCTCGCCGCGTGGCAGGGCACCAAGGTCGACCCCGACTCGGCCGAGCAGCCCGGCAAGATCCCGCACGAGCTCCGCGCCGAAGTGGCCGACCACGGCGGCGGCCTGGTCCTGCCCGCGGCGTACTACGGCACGCACGACGCGACCCAGCTCTGGATCACCACCCTGCACAAGGCCTGGCGCTGGGGAATGCCCGCCGACCAGGTCCGGGACCTGCTGCCCAACCTCCGCAACGCCCTGACCTGGATGAAGGAGTACTCCGACCCAGACGACGACGGCTTCCTCGAGTACATCGACGAGTCCGGCCACGGCCTGGCCAACCAGGGCTGGAAGGACTCGGCCGACGCAGTGCAGTGGCCGGACGGCACGATCGCCTCCGCGCCGATCGCGCTGTGCGAGGTCCAGGGTTACGCGTACGCCGCAGCCGTCCGTGGAGCCGAGTTGCTCGAGGCCCACCGCGAGTCCGGTGATGAGTGGCGGGTGTGGGCGGCTGCATTGCAGGAGCGGTTCCGCAGCGCCTTCTGGGTCGACGGCTATCCGGCCATCGCGCTCGACGGCGAGAAGAACCCGGTCGCCGGGCGCGCGTCGAACATGGGCCACTTGCTCGGCACCGGTCTGCTCGACGCCGACGAGGAGCTGACAGTCGCCGAGGTCCTGGCCGGCGCCGATCTGGACAGCGGCTTCGGACTGCGAACGTTGACCACGGCAATGACCCGGTTCAACCCGCTCGGCTACCACACCGGCAGCGTCTGGCCGCACGACACCGCGATGGCCGTCCAGGGCCTGTACGCGACCGGGCACGCCTCGCGTGCTTCGTCGTACGTCGAGGGTCTGATGCGTGCTGCTGAGGCGTTCGACTACCGGCTGCCGGAGTTGTACGGCGGCCGCGGGCTGGCGGACGAGTCGACGCCGACGCCGTACCCGCTGTCGTGCTTCCCGCAGGCATGGGCCGCCGCCTCCGCGATCGCGGTCGTCGTCGCGGCGCTGGGGATCGAGCCCGACGTCCCGGGCGGCACGCTGGTGCTCAACCCGGCAGAAACGATGCCCTGGGAGTCGCTGAAGGTGTCCGGTCTTCGGCTGGGGAACGACAGCCTGTCCCTGCACTGGCAGTCGGGCGAGTTGACGGTACTGGAGGCCCCGGAGGGCCTCACACGGTGAGGACGGCAGCTGTCGCGAGGGCCAGGTAGACCGCGGCGACGATGCGGTTGCGCCACCGGCTGGAGGCCCGCGCCGAGCGGACCCGGCGGCCGATCGCATCGGCGCCGACGGCGTAGCAGAGGTCGAGCGTCAGGCCGATAACGAGGGCGCCGACACCGAGCAGCAGCATCTCGGTCCGTAGCTGGTCGGGTCCGGAGCCGCGGCTGGTGAACTGCGGCAGGAAGGCGAGGAAGAACAGCGCCGCCTTCGGGTTCAGCAGGTTCACCACGACGCCGTCCCGGAAGACGCGGCCCAGCGGCGCGGGCGGAACGCCGCCGGCGGTCTCGGTCGCCGGCATCCGCAGCATCTTCACGCCGAGGTAGGCCAGGTAGAGCGCGCCGGTCAGGGTGATCGCGGTGAACAACACCGGCGACGCCTTGACGAGCGTCGCCAGCCCAAGGGCGGCGACGACGATGTAGACCAGGGTGCCGGTCTCGATCGCGAGCGCGGAGACCACCCCGGCTCGGCGTCCCTGGGTGAGGGACCGGAGCGAGATGTAGAGATTGTTCGGCCCCGGCATCCCGACCAGCACCACCGTCGTGCCGGCGAACCCCAGCAGCTGCGCGATCCCCATGATCCTTCTCCCTCTCGAACTGGACTGGCTTGTGGTACTAGCCTGGCCGCGAGAGAAGCAGTCCACCCGAGCCAATAAGGGGAGAAGTGGACCGTTCTGGAGATGCCGCCGCACTGGCGGACCTGATCGGCGGCCCGCTGACCGGGCCGGGCGGCGGCCTGTACCGCCGGCTGGCCGACGCGATCGCCGGCCTGATCGGCTCGGCCGAGCTACCGGTCGGCGCCCGCCTGCCCGCCGAACGCCGCCTCGCCGAGGCCCTCGCAGTCAGTCGCTCGACCGTCGTCGCGGCGTACGACGAGCTCCGCGCCCGCGGCCTGGTCGAGAGCCGCCGGGGGAGCGGTACGACGATCGCCCGAGCCGCGAGCCGTGGTCGTTCACGAGCGGACAAGCGAATGCCGGTGGGGTACGGCGAGTCGCTGTTCCATCGGATAGCGGTCGGACCAGGTGAGGTCATCTCGCTGACCTACGCCGTCGACCCGGGGATGCCCGAGTTGGCCGCAGAGCTGATCGAGCTGGCGAGCAGCGACCTGCCGACGCTCCTGGACGATGTCGGCTATCACCCACGCGGGCTGCGGGTGCTGCGGGAGCGGATCGCCGAGCACTTCGAGGAGTCCGGCCTGCCGACGTCACCTGACGAGATCGTGGTGACCACCGGTGCGCACCAAGCGATCGCGTTGGTGACCCAGATGTACTTACGGACCGGGGCGGCCGTGGTCATCGAGCAGCCCAGTTGGCCCGGTTGCTTCGATCTGTTCGGGGCGGCTGGCGGCCGGGTGGTCGGCGTACCGCTGGATGATGCCGGGATCCGGCCGGATCTGCTGACGACTGCGTTCGCCGAGCACCAGCCGGCCATGCTGTTCGTGATGCCGACGTTCCACAACCCGACTGGGCGGCTGATGTCCGCGAACCGGCGGCGGCAGGTGGCCGAGCTCGCGGCCAAGCACGGTGTCGTGGTGGTCGAGGACAACGCGTACTCGGCGTGGGATCCGGCCGGGCCGGCGATCCCTCCGCCGCTGGCGGCGTACGCGCCGGACGGCAGCGAGGTGCTGACGATCGGATCGGTGTCGAAGGCGGTGTGGGGTGGGCTGCGGATCGGATGGATCCGCGCGTCGCGGCCGCTGGCCGAACGGCTGGCGCGGCACAAGGCACTGGCCGACCTCGGCAGTCCGGTGATCGACCAGGCGTTGACGGCGCGGCTGCTACCACGGCTGGGGGAGCTGACGGCGGCGCGGGGGCGGGTGGCGACGGCGCGACGGAAGCTGATGGGGCAGTTGCTGACCGAGCGGCTACCGGACTGGGAGTGGTCCGAGCCGGAGGGCGGGTCGGCGTTGTGGATCCGGCTGCCGGACACCGACGCGCGGGTGTTCGCCCAGGTGGCACTGCGTCATGGGGTCGAGGTGGTCGCGGGTCGGGCGATGGATCCGACCGGCCGGCACGACGACCACCTGCGGGTGCCGTTCGCGTACGCCGAGCCCGTGCTTGACGACGCGGTCGCGAGACTCGCCCGGGCTTGGCAAGAACTACGCCGGCACGGCCCGCCTCCCGAGGTACCTCTCATCTGACGCTTCCGACGTACCTCTCATCTGACAATGAAGGATGGCGGCCACCCTTCCGGGTGACCGCCATCACAGCCTCTATGACTTTGGCGCCGTCGTTGGCGCGTTTGTGAAGCTTGGGCTTACCGCTCGTCGTCCGCAGCGACGCTCGGGGTGGCTTCGAGCCGGCCCGTCTCGTCGTGGATGGTGATCGCGATGTTGCGCAGCTTCTCCGCGTGCTCCCGGCTGTGGTGGGCGCAGAAGAGCAGCTCCCCACCGGAGGTCAGGGTGACACGGACGTAGGCCTGCGCGCCGCAGCGGTCACAACGGTCCGCAGCCGACAGGGTCGAACTCGGGGCGAGTGCTGTAGTCACTTGAGGCCTCATCTCATCTAGTTCCGTACTCACCAGATAGCAACATCCTGACATGCGGATCGCTTCCCGGTAGGGGCAGCGTGTCCGTATGTGAGACGAACCACCTGTTCCCGTATGACGCATCTTGACGAGGAATCGTTTCGGAAGCGGGCGAATTTATGTTTCCGGCGGGTGTCGGGCGTGTCTTCTCTCACTGTGCGCCATGGTGCCGTCACTGTGCGCCAATGTTCGGAGTGTCGTACACCACTCCGGATCGAGTCCGGATCGATACCTGCCAAAACACCTTTCTGATCGAGCGATCCGCTGTGACCCCGGTACCCGGTCGCATGCCCGCCACAGCCCCGGTTGCACGGTTTTGGGGGTCGGGCCGCATAGTCTGTGAGCAGGCGTTCGGACCCCGGCCGGGTCCGGATGTGTTGCAGTGAGTTTGTGAACCAGTGAAGGAGCCCAGTGGCCGCCCCGACGCCTCGCAGTACCGAGCTCGACCCGACGTACAACGCCCGGCACCTCCTCGTCCTCGAAGGACTCGAGGCGGTGCGCAAGCGGCCGGGTATGTACATCGGGTCCACCGACAGCCGCGGCCTGATGCACTGCCTGTGGGAGATCATCGACAACGCCGTCGACGAGGCCCTGGCCGGGCACGGCGAGCGGATCGACGTCGTGCTGTACAAGGACGGCTCGGTCGAGGTGAAGGACCGCGCCCGCGGCATCCCGGTCGACATCGAGCCGAAGACCAAACTCAGCGGTGTCGAGGTCGTGTTCACCAAGCTGCACGCCGGCGGCAAGTTCGGCGGCGGCTCCTACAACGCCTCCGGCGGTCTGCACGGTGTCGGCGCCTCGGTGGTGAACGCGCTGTCCGCGCGCCTCGACGTCGAGGTGGACCGCGGCGGGGTGGTCTGGACCACCTCCTTCCGGCGCGGTGTCGCCGGTGAGTTCGACGGCGAGGGCGCTTCGGCCGGGTTCACGCCGGCGAAGGGACTGCGCAAGGCCGGGCGGGCCAAGAAGGGCGTCACCGGGACGCGGATCCGGTACTGGGCGGACCGCCAGATCTTCACCCGGGACGCGACCTTCAACTACGACGAGCTGGTCACCCGGGCGCGGCAGACGTCGTTCCTGGTGCCCGGGCTCGAGCTGGTGATCCGGGACGAGCGCGGCGACGAGGTCACCGAGGAGACCTTCAAGCACGACGGCGGGATCAGCGAGTTCTGCGAGTTCCTGGCCACCGACCAGAAGGTCACCGAGGTGATCCGGCTGACCGGAACCGGCCACTTCACCGAGACCGTGCCGATGCTCGACGACGCCGGGCACATGACCCCGACCGACGTCGAGCGCGACCTGGACGTCGACATCGCGGTCCGCTGGGGCGACGGGTACGAGACCGAGCTCCGCTCGTTCGTGAACATCGTGGCCACGCCCAAGGGCGGCACCCACGTGGCCGGCTTCGAGCGCGCGCTGGCCAAGAGCTTCACCAACGCCCTCGACGGCACCCGGCTGCTGAAGAGCGGCGAGGAGGTCATCAAGGACGACGTCCTGGAGGGCCTGACCTCCGTCGTCACGGTCCGGCTGGCCGAGCCGCAGTTCGACGGCCAGACCAAGGAGGTCCTCGGCACGCCGGCCGCCTCGCGGATCGTCGCGAAGGTCGTGCAGAGCGAGCTGGAGTCGTTCCTCACCTCGAACAAGCGCGAGCACAAGGCGCAGGCCCGCGCCGTACTCGAGAAGGTCGTCGCAGCCTCCCGGACCAGGGTGGCCGCGCGTCAGCACCGCGAGCTGCAGCGACGCAAGACGGCGCTGGAGTCGTCGGCGCTGCCGGCGAAGCTGGCCGACTGCCGCAGCAACGACGTGGACCGCTCCGAGCTGTTCATCGTCGAGGGTGACTCGGCGCTCGGTACGGCGAAGCTGGCCCGCAGCTCGGAGTTCCAGGCGCTGCTGCCGATCCGGGGCAAGATCCTGAACGTGCAGAAGGCGTCGGTCGGCGACATGCTGAAGAACGCCGAGTGCGCCTCGATCATCCAGGTCGTCGGCGCCGGGTCCGGCCGCAGCTTCGACCTCGAGCAGGTCCGCTACGGCAAGATCATCTTCATGGCCGACGCCGACTCCGACGGCGCGCACATCCGCTGCCTGCTGGCCACGCTGTTCTTCCGGTACATGCGGCCGCTGGTCGAGGCCGGCCGGGTCTACACCGCCGTACCGCCGCTGCACCGGTTCGAGTTGACGAACCCGAAGAAGGGGCAGGAGAAGTACCTGTACACCTACAGCGACGCCGAGTACCAGCGGAAGACGGCCGAGCTGATGAAGAAGAACGTGCGCTGGAAGGAACCGCCGCAGCGCTACAAGGGTCTCGGTGAGATGGACGCCGACCAGCTCGCGGAAACCACCATGGACCCTCGGCACCGCACGCTCCGCCGCATCACCGTCGACGACGGCGAGGCCGCAGCCCACGTTTTCGACCTCCTGATGGGCAACGACGTCGCGCCGCGCAAGGAGTTCCTGGTCCAGGGCGCCTACGAACTCGACGAGAACCGCATCGACGTCTGACGGACGGCGGGTGGGCCTGAGCGGCTCAGCTCACGGTGCTGTGTGCCGCTCTCGTCCACACCTCGTGCGGAGTCTGTCCACGGCGGAACCCGCACGACTCGACCATCGCCGCTGCCGCCGCGAAGCCGTGCCCGACCGCGGCCGGGTCATGCGCGTCACTGCCGAAGACAACCGCATCACCACCGGCCTGATACCACCAACGGACGACCTCACCATGCAGCGGCACTTTCGTATTCACCTCCAGCGCTCTGCCACTTCCGGCCAGCGCGCGGAGAACAGCGCGGAATTCGTCCTCGAAAGTGGCCGGCTCGTAGACGCCCGAGCGCTGCGGCCAGTAGCGGATCGGGTAGTCGATGTGGGCCAGCACGGCGAACGGGGCGGATGACTCCACCAGCCGGAGGACCTCAGCCAGGTACTCCTGAACCAACTGCGGACTCGGGCGGCGAGCGTACAAACTGCTGATCTCCCGGTGCCCGTCGCCATCCGGCAATGCATGCACCGACCCGAGCACCCGCTCGAACCCACCACTGCGGAGCAGTTCGGCCGTCTGCTCGGGATGCCAGTGCGGTTCACTCAGCTCGACACCCGACAGAATGCGAAGCTCGGGGAACCGCCCCCGGCAGCGCTCGATACACGCCAGATATCCCGACACCTCCAGTGCCGGAGCCTCGAGAACCCCGTCGGGCCGGACCCGGACCCGGAGGTGCTCGGGCAGCAGGTCCACTTCTTCACCAGCTATCTCCCACGGCGTCAGGTCGGCGTGCTCGGTAAATGCCACCGACGGCAGGCCGAGCTCGATCGCCCTGGCGCACGAAGCCTCCATCGATCCGACGGCGGTGTCCCACGACCACTCCGTGTGCACGTGGCCGTCCGGTGGCATGACCGAGTCCATACCTGTTCGACCCCTAGATAGGCTGTTGTCACTCGTGCCCTGAACGACAAGGATCGCATCGAACGTGACCGCCGATGGTAGGACCCCGCGCCTGGCCTGCTTCGACCTGGACAACACGTTGATCGATCGCGATGGCGCGTTCCTGGCGTGGGCTCGGTGGTTCGTGGAGCGGGCCGGGGTGGGGGAGGACGCGGTTGGGTGGTTGGTTGCTCATGACAACGGTGGGTTCACGGCGCGGGAGGAGTTGTTCGCGGGGTTGCGGTCGGCGTTCGGGGTGAGGGGTTCGGTCGAGGAGTTGGTCGCCGCTTACGATCGCGAGCATCCACCGTTCACGTGGGTGCAGCCGGCGGTGCTGGATGGGCTGGCTTCGTTGCGTACGGCGGGGTGGCGGGTGGCGGTGGTGACGAACGGGAACGTCGTACAGCAGACGGGCAAGCTCGAGCACACCGGGATCGCGGCGGCCGTCGACTATTGCTGCATCTCGCAGGCCGCGGGGGTGCGGAAGCCGGACCGCCGCATCTTCGAGATCGCTGCATCCCAGACTGGCGCCACCCTCACGGACGGCTGGATGGTCGGCGACCACCCGTCGTACGACGTAGCCGGCGGTATCAACGCCGGCCTCAAAACCATCCGCATCGGCCACCACCACACCCTGGACACCCCGGTCGCCGACCACCACTTCGACTCGATCCTCAAGTCCTTCCCCACCATCCTCGCCAGCTGATTCCTTCCCACGCGCACCGATTAGGTTTCCGCGCGGTGCCCGTCTGTACGTGTGAGATCGACTCACAGGAGGCTGGCACGATGCGGAAACTGATCTTCGGAATGAACGTGAGCCTGGACGGCTACATCGCCGCGCCCGGCGACGACCTCGGCTGGAGCGTACCGGGCGACGAACTGTTCCAGTGGTGGTCCGACCGGGTGGGGGCGACCGACCTGGCGCTGTACGGGCGCAAACTGTGGGAGACGATGAGCTCCCACTGGCCGACCGCCGACCAGCAGCCCGGCGCCACACCGGCGGAGATCGAGTTCGCCCGCCGCTGGCGGGACATGCCGAAGGTCGTGTTCTCCTCGACGACCAGCACGGTCGACTGGAACACCCGCCTCGTCACCGGCGACGCGGTCACCGAGATCACCCGGCTCAAGGCCGAAGACGGCGGCCCTATGGACCTCGTCGGCGCCACACTCGCCGCAGCGGCCATGCGGGCCGGGCTGATCGACGAGTACCTGCTGGTCACCGCACCGGTCTTGCTGGGCGGCGGCACGCCGTTCTTCACCGCCCTGGACAGCTGGGTGAACCTGAACCTGGTGGAGACGCGGACGTTTCCCGGCGGCGTCGTACTGACCCGCTACGAGACGAGGCGCTGAGCACGGGCCAGATGCTCGGCTCGTGCAAAGATGCCCCGCCGGCAACGCCGGCGGGGCGGTGGTGTCCGCGTTGGTGTGCAGCTGGTCGGGTGCTCATTCCGCGGTGACGTCGTCTGATTCCAGTGTCGGGGGCAGGCCCAGCCATGGTTTGTCGTCGGCGTCGAATCCGGTGAGCTCGGCAATCTTCCCGTCGACGACGTGCAGGACCGCGATGGCAAACAGCCGGTACTTCGGGTCGTCGGGGGTGCGGAGGTACAGCGCGGCGGCAGGCATGCGGTTGACCGTCGTGGTGATACCGCGCCAGTCGTCGTAGCCGCGCTGGAAGAGCCCACCGGAGACCCAGCCGTCCACTGCGTCCCTGGCCGTCATGACCGAGGTGCCCTGATCGGGCAGCATCGCGAAGCGCAGGTCGTCGCGCAGCAGGGACGTCAGCCCGTCGAGGTCGTTGCGCTCATGGGCGTCGATGTACGACTTCACCGCGCCGCGCTCGTCGTTCGACAGCTCGTGGGTGGCGGGGCTCCGCCAGTCGAGGCGGCGGTCGGGCAGCTGCTCGCGCATCGTCACACGAGCCCGCTGCAGTGCGCTGGTCACCGATGCGACGGTCAGCTCGAGGGCGTCGGCCGCTTTCGACGCCGGCCAGCCGAGGACGTCGCGCAGGATGAACGCCGCCCGCTGCCGCGGCGGCAGGTGCTGGACGGCGACGATGAACGCCAGCTCGATCGTTTCCCGCGCCACCACCGATTCCTGCGGGTCCTCGGGGAGCATCCGGTCGGGGTACGGCTGCAGGTACAGCACCTCGGAGTCGAGGTCCGGCAGCTCGGACGGTGCGGGTGTGCGGTCGTTGCGCTTCTCCAGGAAGTCGAGGCAGGCGTTCGTCGCGATCCGGTACAGCCAGGTCCGCAGGGCCGCGTGGCCCTTGAACGATTCCCGCTTGTTCCACGCTCGCAGGAACGTCTCCTGCGTCATGTCCTGGGCGTCCTCGTAGTTCGCGAGCATCCGATAGCAGTGCACCTGCAGCTCACGCCGGTAGCGCTCCGTGAGGAGTGCGAACCGCGCCGTGTCGTCTGAGCGGACCGCCGCGATGAATGTGGCCTCGTCGGCGCCCAGCAGTCTGGCCTCGGTCATGGTCATCAATCCTTCCACCGGTACGGGAGGGCTACCAGAACTGACGACGGGGCGGAGGATTTCTGATCGGTGCAGCCGCGTGTGTGCGCGTGTTGTCGCCGACTCGGAAAGTTCGTGGCTCGTACGGGGGTGTCCGCATAGGGTTGCGGGATGGCGTTGGAGCTTGTGCAGGTCAATTTCAAGGCTGGGGATGACCTGGCACTGGGGCGGTTCTGGGCTGGGGCGTTGGGGTGGGGGACTGTGGGCGCGGAGGCTGGGGCCACCGGGGTTTTGCCGGTGGGATCTGGGTGGCCGCTGCCCGGTGCGGTCAGTCTTGATGTGATCAGGGTCCCGGACCCGGAGACGGTGAAGAACCGTGCCCACATTGAGCTCGCAACCAGTTCGGCGGCGCATCATGCGGAACTGGTGGCGCGGTTGATGGAGCTTGGCGCTACGCCAGCTGAGGTGGACGTCCCGTGGACGGTTTTGGCTGATCCAGAAGGGAATCTGTTGTGTGTGCTGGAGCCTCGGAAGCTCTACCGGGACACCGGGCCGATCGCGGCGGTGGTTGTCGACTGCACCGACCCGCGGGCCATGGCGCGGTTCTGGGGTGAGGTCATGGGCTGGACGGTGCACGAGGTGACCGACGAGCACGCGATGCTGCGGTCTGCCAGGGGGACCGGGCCGTATCTGGAGTTCCTCCGCACACCCCATGGGAAGGACCTGCCGCGCCGCGCGCATCTCGACCTGCTGCCGGACCCGGTTGAGGATCAAGCGGTGGAGGTGGCTCGGGTGCGGGGCCTCGGCGCCACCCCGGCCGATGTGGGCCAGGGCGACGTACCTTGGGTGGTTCTGGCCGATCTGGAAGGCAACGAGTTCTGCGTTCTCGGCCGAGGCTGACAACCTCACCACCTCCAACAGCTACTTGCGGGAGGTCGCCCGGAACGCCGGAACGAGTACTGCGGCGACCGCGACGTGCGCGAGTGCGAGCACGGTCTTGGTCCCACCCGACGCCTCGATGGTGAACAGCGGGAAGACGAACGACACGGCCAGGAACGCCAGTGCCACGACCGTCCAGATCAGCCGGGCGCGCGCGGTCACGCGCTCCAGCAGGGCCAGCAGCGCCCAGCCCAGCAGGGAGAAGAACAGCGAGAACATGATGAACGCGCTCGCCCCGAGATCCTGCGGTTCCTGCCCCTCGGCCTTGATGACCATGTCGTTGCCGAGCAACGGCTCGCCGACCACCCAGACCAGGACGGCCGCCACGACGGCTCCCAGTACTGCGAGAGCCCGAATGCGCCGGCGCCGTCCGGCACTGATCTCCTGCACATCACTCTGAATCGTCACGTCGACTCCTTCGGCAGATCCTGTGCTCACGGCTTGACCGGCCGGTATCGCACGGTGAGCTCGGCCGTGGGGTCGCCGTCGCTGACCCGGTGGAGGTAGTGCGGCCGGCCACCGGGCAGGTCCAGCAGCCGGATGCCGTCGCCGAGCAGCACCGGCGCGATGTGCAGGTCGATCTCGTCGAGCAAGCCGCGTTCGAGGAGTTGTGCACCGATGTTCGGCGACAGCACCTCGACGTTCTTGCCGCCGGCCGCGGCCAGCGCGATCCGCACCGCCTCGGCCACGTCACAGTCCAGGAACGTGACGCCCTCGGCGGGGGCGGCGTCCTCCGGGTGATGGGTGAGCACGAAGATGGGCCCGGTCCAGGCACCTCCGTAGACGGCCCCCGGATCCGGGAACTGGTCCCAGCCGCGCCGGCCGCCGAGGACCGCGCCGGTGGTCGCGACGTACTCGTCGATCAGTCCCGGCTGGGGCGAGATGCCGGTCATCATCCAGTCCATCTCGTGGTTCGGCACGGCCACGAATCCGTCCAAGGACATGGTGAAGTGCCACAGCACCTTGCCGTCGGCGGTCTGCGGTTCGATGTCGTTCACTGGTGTCTCTCCTCTGCGGCTGATTGCCTCGTGCAGTATTGAGACGGCATCGACCGCCAAACCTCATCGGTCCAGGGTCGGCGGGAGATTGAACGCCGGGAACAGACCCGGCTCGTGGAACGCGACCATCTCGGTGATCCGGCCGTCGCGGACCTGCAGCACGCCGAGGCCGAACGGCTCGTACGTGTCCCCGCCCGGCGGACACCGGTACGTCGCTGCGGCCAGCTCACCGTTGGCACAGGCGACCGGCAGCACGCGCAGCGTTCCCACGTAGTACGGCGAGCCGGGGTCCCAGCTCTCGGCCAGCGCTGCCAGCACGCCATCGCGGTCGGCGAACCACTCCGGGTACGGCGGCATCGTCGCCCGCACGTCCTTCGCCAGCAGCTCCGCGACCTCGGCAAGGTCGCCGCGCTCCACCGCAGACATGTAGCGGCGCAGGATCTTGCGGTCCTCGTCGGTGGGCGGGGCTGACGGAGCCCAGTCTGACCGGCCCGGCGGCAGGTGGGTGCGCAGGGTGGCCCTGGCCCGCTGCAGGGCACTGTTGACCGAGGCGACGCTGCCGTCCAGAACCTCGGCTGTCTGGCGAACCGGCCAGCCCAGCACGTCGCACAGGATCGTCGCGGCGCGCTGCCTCGGCGGCAGGTGCTGGATGGCGGCCAGGAACGCCAGCTCCAGCGTCTCCTTCGCGACCACCGCCGCCTCCGGGTCGTCCGCGCTCGGCGCCGCCGGCTCCCACAGGTGGCCGGGGAACGGCTGCAACCACGGGCCGTCCGGCGAATCGGCCTGATCGGGAAGCGTCCGGCGGCGACGGCCCTCCAGGAAGTCCAGGCAGGCGTTCGTGGCGATCCGGTACAACCAGGCGCGCAGGGACGAACGGCCCTCGAAGCCGTCCCGTCCGCGCCACGCCCGCAGGTACACCTCCTGGACCAGATCCTCCGCCTCGTCGAACGACCCGAGCATCCGGTAGCAGTGCACCCGCAGCTCGCCCCGGTGCAGCTCAGCGCGTTCAGCGAAGTCGGACTGCGGGATCTCCATCAGGACGCCTCTCTGTGCGGCTGCCGTAGAAGTGCACGTTCTCACGGTCAGCCGGTCTGATGTGCGCCAGGACCTCGTGGTCGAGGGAGTTACGCAGGGCGGGGAGGGACTACTTGACCGGGGTTCACCTCGCGGCCGTCGACCGTGATCGCGGTGCGGTCGGGGGTGATCGTCAGGTTGATGGTGTGGTTCTGGTGGGTGTAATTGGTGAGGGTGAGCGTGCCTTCGGGGAGGTGGTGCGGGTTGATGGTCAGGGAGCCGTCGGGGTTCGGGTGGATGCCGGCCAGGCCGGTGAGGATGGCTTCGGCGCCGGTGAGGCCGGCGATGACGTTGGCGCGGCGGCCGGTGGCGGGGGCGCCGGGTTTGTCGGAGTAGTGGTCCTGCGGGAAGTACGGGTAGTGGTCGCCCATCCAGAAGAGGCGGCGAAGGACATCCCACGCCAGTGCTGATTCGCCGCGTTCCCAGAGGGTCAGCGCGAGCTGGGGTGCTTCGCCGGTGTAGGCGCCGGCGCCGGACCAGTCGATGTCGGCGGTCTCGTAGTGGCGTGCGTCCTCGGCGCTGACACTGCTCACGCCGTACTCACCAAGGAACGCGCCTGGCCGGAGGTGCTTGATCAGGGCTGCGGCGACCTCGGGTGGGCAGGCGCCGGAACGCAGTACGTCGAAGGCCTGGATCGAGAAGGCGAACTCGGTGTGACGGTCGGGGTAGCGGCTGCGGAACCAGCCGGCGTCGGCGTCCCACAGTTGGCGGATCACCTCGGTCCGGATCTGGTGGGCGGACGCGCGTAACTCGTCGACGGGTAAGGCGGCGCCGGAGAGTTCGGCCAGTTCGGCCAGGGTTTCCAGCGACCAGGCGCGTTCGGCGTTGGGGCTGGCGACAACGTGCTCCCAGCCGGCGCCGCGCATCTCGAGGAGGTTGCTCTGGTCGCCATAGTCACGCAGTACGCCGGTCTGGTCGTCGGGACGGAAGCGTTTGTCGAGGGCGGTGAGTACGTCGTACAGCCGTGAGACGAGACCGGGGTCGAGCCGGCGGTCCGCGGCGGCAGCGCGGGTCAGCATGGTGAGAGACCAGCCGCTGTAGGCGTAGGCGACGCCGAGGCCGGTGCCGTCGGGGGCGATGGCGTAGCGGTCGGTCAGGTCGGCGTCGAGGAAGGACTCGATGAGGTCGACGACGTGGTCGCCGAGCATGAGGCTGAGGACGTTGGGGGCGTAGCCGCCGGTGTCCCAGGCGTAGGCGCAGAGCGCGCCGCCGTCGAGACCTGAGGTCGCCATGAACGGGGTGGTGACGAAGTCCGGGTGGTCCCACCAGCAGACGAGGCCGCTGGCGAGCGAACGGCGGTAGTACTGCTCGAGGCCGGGGATGTCGCTGGTGAGGACGGGGACTCGGGCGAGGGCCTGGTCGATGCGGGCTGTCCAGGCGCGGGTGGTGGCGGCCGCGTCCGCGGCGGGGTCGGCGGGCGGCGTTGCGTCGGCGGGGTGGACGGCGAGGCTGAAGGTGGCGTGACCGCCCGGGGGGAGTCGGGCGGTGAGGCCGGCGTGGGTGAGGGTGACGGGTGTGCTGGTGCCAGGTGCCAGCCCGCCCGGACCGCCCGGGCCCGGTTCGGGTGGGACCCAGCCCCAGTTGGACAGCTGGACAGCAGTGGCCTGGGTGGGAGCGAGTGCCGGGTGGACGGTGAGTTGGTGCGTGCGGTCTGAGCGGTTGTGGATGTGGATGGTCAGGATGTAGCCGGGTTCGCCGTGGCGGGGGGTGAGGGTGGTTTCGACGGCGAGGGAGATGAGGCGGCCGTCGACGTACTGGTGGTAGGTGCCTCGGCGCGTCAGGCGGTCTGGACGCCAGGTGCCGCCGGCGGGGAGGAGGCCGCGGTCGCCGGCGCCGGGGCGGGTGCCGTCCGGGATCGTCCGGCCGTCCAGCTCGAACGAGATCGTGAGGCGGCTGTCAGCGGCCGCGTGTGGGGGAGAGAACCAGCCGCCGACTCCGCAGACGGTGCCCGCGAGCCGGCTGACGGTTCCGGTGCCGCTTCCGACCCAGATCTGGTCCGGCGGTACGGCGCGGCGGAGGTCGAAGGCGAAGTCGTCGAGGGCGTACGGCGGCATGGGCGGCCTTCCTGCAGAAGCTTGACGAACGGCAGCAGAAGCTGGCGAAGGGCACAGCCTGGTGCGATGGCGGGCCGGCGGGAGTGGGCGTGCCGGACCGGTCCCGGCAGGTGATCCCGGCCCGCGTAGGACCGGTCCAACACGGTGGCTCGATGGTGGCACGAAGATTCCGAGAAGCGCAATGGCCAAGCGATGAAACCGTTTGCGTACGGACTGTTGACCTCGCTCCCGCCCGCTGTTACGTTCCGGTGCTGACCCGTTGGACCAGTCCAACGGCGCTGATCAAGGGAGGGGCCGGATGGCGAAGCTGACGATTCGCGACATCGCCGCGCTGTCCGGCCTGTCCAAGTCCACCGTCTCGCTGGTGCTGAACAACAGCCCGAAGGTGGACCCGGCGACCCGTCGGCACGTGCTCGCGGTGATGCGCAAGCACCGGTACGTGCCGAGTTTCGCGGCCACCGCGCTGGCCAAGGGCAGTACCCGGCTGATCGGGATGGTCGTGCCCGGCCTGTCCTGGCACATGGTTGCCTCGATCAACATCGGGGTGGCCGCGGTGACCGAGCGGAACGGGTTCGACATCATCCTGTACACCGCCACCAACGACCGTGACTACGGTTCGCTGATCGACCGCGTGCTGACCTCCAGCATGGCGTCCGGCCTGCTCGTGGTCAGTCACGAGCAGCCGCTCGAGCCACTCGTCCAGCTGCACCAGGAGGGCCTGCCGGTCGTCCTGGTGAACACCATCGACGCCGACGTGGACCTGCCGTCCGTCACCGCCGACAACTACGAAGGCGCGCTGACGGCGATGGACCACCTGATGCAACTCGGACACGAGCGAATCGCTTGTGTGCAAGGCCGAATGGCGTACCGGTGCTGCCAGGACCGCTACCGCGGCTACCTGGACGCGCTGCGCACTGCAGGCATCCAGCCCGATCCCGAGCTCACCAAACCCGGTGACTTCGTGCCCGAGCAGATCCGCTCCCGGTCGCGGGAGCTGTTCGCGCTGCCGGCCGGTCAGCGGCCGACCGCGGTGTTCGCGCACTCCGACGTGACGGCGTACGGCGTGATGACCGCCGCGGCCGAGGCCGGGTTGCGCGTGCCCGAGGACGTGTCGGTGATCGGCTTCGACGACATCGAGTCCGCGGCTCAGATCCGTCCGCCGCTGACCACAATCCAGCAACCGTTCGTCGAGATGGGCAAGCGCGCCGCGACCATGCTGGTCGAGGCGATCGGCCCGAACGACGACGAACCCGAAGAGCCGGCGACCGGCGAGGTGGAGTTGCCTCGCCTGGTGATGCCGACCAGCCTGATCGTCCGGGCGAGTTGCGGGCCGGTGCCCGTGACCCGGTCCCCGCGCGGACGGTCGCAGACCGCCAAGGCCTGATCCTCCGGATCGAGGTCCCGCCCGACCAACGACTCCTGGCGCCTATCGCGCCCACCGACAGCGCACACAGCCGTTCCCCCACAGACCCCGGCCGGCGGCCGGCGGGTCAGGTGCTGCTGCGCGCCCTCTGGAAGGACCCCGGAGTGATCAAAAACCAGGAAATACCCCCTCCCCCTCGCTCCGCTCGACGGCGGCGTTGGGCCAGTGCCGCCGCTGCGGTTGTTGTGGTTGTTGTGGGGGTGGTGGGGCAGCCTGTGGCTCGGGCTGAGGTGGTGCCGTTCGAGGTGTTGCCGGCGGATCCGATTGCCGGTTTCACGCAGTTCAAGAACCTGCCTGCCGACTCGACGGAGCAGGTCGCCATCACCGGCAACCCGAACTTCACCAAGGCCCTCGAGGTCACCGTGCCGAACGCCCCGCAGAGCCAGGGGCTCGACGGCGAGTACGAGATCACGCTCGGCGTCGCCGCCACCCAGACCGTGACCGCCGGCGACGCGCTTGTCGCGACCCTCTGGATGCGGTCGATCGAGCCGACGCCCGGCAGTACGACGGGGAACGCGCACGTGGTCTTCGAGACCGACGGACCGCCGTACAAGAAGTCGATGAACGCGGCGCTGCTCTACGGCCCGGAGTGGCAGAAGTTCGAGTTCCCGGTCCGCGCCGCGGTCACCTACGAAGCGGGGACGGCGACCGCCGCGCACCTCAACCTCTGGCTCGGGTACGGCGCTCAGAAGTTCCAGATCGCCGGCGTCTCGGTCAAGGACTGGGGGCCGGGCACGCCAGCAGGCTACCCGCAGGTGACGTACGAAGGTCGCGAGGCCAACGCAGCCTGGCGTACGGCGGCCAACGCCAGGATCGACCAGTACCGCAAGGGAAACCTGGCCGTGTCCGTCGTCGACCCGGCCGGCAATCCGGTCAGCGGCGCGACCGTGTCCGCCGTGCAGCAGACCAGCGCGTTCAAGTTCGGCGCCGCCTCCGACGGGTCGCGGCTGATCGGCGACCCGTCCAGCGGGATCAGCGCGAGCGACCTGGCGCAGTACCAGAGCAAGGCCTCGACGCTGTTCAATCAAGGAGCCCTGGGCAACAACCTCAAGTGGAGCAACCACTGGGAGAACCAGGTCGAGCGGGACACGATCACCATGCCCGCGCTGCAGTGGATGCGGGAACGCGGTCTGCGGGTCCGCGGCCACACCCTGATCTGGCCGTCCTGGGGCTACATGCCGCCGGACCTGGTCACGTTGCAGAACGATCCGGCCGCGCTCCGGGCCCGGGTGAACAACCACATCACCGACGAGGCAACCACGCTGAAGGGGATGGTCGACGAGTGGGACGTGGTCAACGAGCCGTACTCCGAGCACAGCCTGCAGGACATCCTCGGTCCGGGCGAGATCGAGTCCTGGTTCCGGCTGGCCCGCCAGGCCGACCCGACCGTGCCGCTGGCGCTGAACGACTACGGCCTGCTGGAGAACAACGGCTGGGAGAAGCGGCACCGCGACCATGTCTACGGCATCGTGCAGTCGCTGAAGGCGGCCGGTGCGCCGATCGACCTGGTCGGCATGGAGAGCCACTTCAACGGACTGCAGCTGACCTCTCCGGACGACCTGATGACGATCGTCGACCAGTTCGCCGCGCTCGGGGTGACGGTGGCGATCACCGAGTTCGACGTGGACACCGATGACCTGCAACTGCAGGCGGACTACACCCGCGACTTCATGACCGCGATGTTCTCGAACCCGAACGTCAACCAGATCAGCAACTTCGGGATCTGGGCGAACAACATCTACAACCCGCGGGTCGCGCTCTACAACGCCGACTGGTCGCCGAAGCCGAACGCGCTGGTCTGGGAGGACCTGATCAAGCGCCAGTGGCACACGAGCGTCAACGGCCACACGAGCGCCGGCGGGACGTTCGGGACGCGTGGCTTCCTCGGTGACTACCTGGTGACGGTCACCGTGAACGGCATCTCCAAGCAGGTCAAGGTACCGATGCCGACCACGGCCGGCGCCTCCGTGAAGGTGATCGCCGACGGCATCGCGACCACGGTCCGGACCGCGCAACCCAACCCGGTCGGCGACGGCGACTTCGAGAGCGGCACCCGCGGCTGGACTCCGCTCGGCACCGGCCCATCGACTGCCGCCAACGCGCACAGCGGGTACACAGCGCTTTCGCTCAGCCCAGGGTCGGGCGTGACCCAGAACATCACCGGCCTGACGCCGGGCACGAGCTACCTGCTGTCCGGCTGGGGACGCCTCAACGGCGGCGGCACCCAGTGCTACATCGGGGTGCGCGGGGGAGCGACGGCAGGTACTCCGACCTTCCAGTACGAGCTCACCTACGCCGACGAACGCGCCTACACCCAGAAGCTCGCGGCATTCACGCCTCCGACCGGGACGAAGTGGATCCAGGTGTTCGCCTGGTCCAACCCGAACCCGACCACGTCGGAGTGCACGCTCGACGACATCAGAATCACGCCGACCGACGGCACGCCACCACCCGCCCAGGGTCCGCCGGCGACAACGCCGTACCTGCCGACGCCGTCCGTCCTGGTGAACGGGACGCTCGAGAACCAATCCAGTACGACGGGCTGGTACTGCCTCGGCACATGCACCCTCAAGAACGCGGCGACGACTCCGCACACCGGTAGCGGCGACCTGTCGATCACCGGACGCGCAGCAGCGTGGGCCGGCCCGGCGCAGGGCGTGTCCGTGGTGAACGGCGGTCTGTACGACTCGTCCGCCTGGGTGCGGCTCGCGAGTGGTTCCGACACCGCGATGGTGAGCCTGAAGCTGACCACCTCGACCGGATCGACCACGATCAGGCTCGGTCAGGCACCGGTGACGAGCACCGGCTGGACGCGGATCTCCGCGGCCAACACGAAGGTCGCCTGGACCGGCACACTGACCAAGGCCGAGTGGTGGATCAGTACGACGACCGGCACCGGCAACCTCCTGGTCGACGACACCTCGTTCGCTCCGAAGGCCAAGCCGGTCGCCGGCCGCGACCTCCTGACCAACGGTGACGCCGAGCAAGGCACCGACAACTGGACCTGTTCGACGTCCTGCACCGCGCAGACCGCTCAGGTGCACGGCGGCTCCACCGCAATCCTCGGTACGACGCCGACGCAAACCGTGACCGTGGCGAACGGAGCGTCGTACAAGACCTCGGCCTGGATCCGGCTGGCGACCGGCACCGGGACCGCCCAGGTGCAGCTGAAGCTGACGAAGTCGGACGGGTCGGTCGCGACCGTGCCGTTGGCGTCGGCCGCGGTGAATGCGTCCGGCTGGACGAAGGTTGCCGCGAACAACATCCCGGTCAGCTGGACGGGCACGCTCACCAAGGCCGAGTGGGTCGTCGCCAACGACAACGTCTACGTCGACGATGCGGCCCTGCAACCGGCCGGTGTCGAGCAGAC
The DNA here is from genome assembly GCF_044458365.1 of Kribbella sp. NPDC050470. Lineage (NCBI taxonomy): Bacteria > Bacillati > Actinomycetota > Actinomycetes > Propionibacteriales > Kribbellaceae > Kribbella > Kribbella sp. NPDC050470. The sequence continues at coordinate 475,929 of NZ_JBITHV010000008.1, forward strand.
CGCGTTCAACCCGGTGCAGCCGACCGCGGCCTGCGTCGTACGGAACTCGGTCGACAACACGTACACGGCGTACTTCGGCTACTCGAACGCCAACAACTACTACATCCCGGTCCCGGTCGGGAGCGACAACTACTTCAGCCCCGGACCGTCGGACCGCGGCCAGTCCGTTCACTTCCTGCCCTTCCAGCGGCCGCGCCGGGTCGCGGTCAGCTGGGACGGCAGTCCACTCACCTGGCGGCTCGGCACCCTGACCCAGACCGCATCGTCCACGTCACCGGCGTGCGGCGCGGCCGCCAGTATTCATCGGAGGTAAACCCATGTCATCACGCATCTCACGACGGACCCTGCTCCGCGGTGCAGCGGCGCTGGCCGGTGCGGGAGCGGTCGCCGGCTGCTCCTCGTCGGGCGACAGCGGCGAGGGCTCGAAGGCCCAGACCACCATCACCTACTGGGACTGGTACGCCAGCCAGGCCGGCTGGGTCGACAACGAGATCAAGCTGTTCCAGCAGGCCAATCCCGGGATCGCGGTCAAGAAGACCACGCAGGTCAGCGACAAGTACGCCGACCTGGTCTCGCTCGCGTACCGCAGCAACAACCCGCCGGACATCCTGATGATCCCGAAGAGCCCGCAGCTCAGCCAGCAGGTCTCGCAGGGCTGGCTGATGCCGGTGGACAAGTGGGCGACGAAGTCCTGGCAGTCCCGCTTCCCGCAGAACAGCTTCGTCGAAGGTGTCGACGTGTTCGACGGCAAGGTCTACACCGCGCCGTTCGCGGCCCCGGCGCCGTCCCTGCAGCTGTACATCCACCACGGCGTCTTCAAGGAGGCCGGGCTGACCAACCCCGACGGCAGCGTCAAGCTACCGAAGACCTGGGACGACGTGAGCCGCGCGGCCGAGGCGATCGCGTCGAAGAGCGGCGGCAAGGTGTCGCCGTTCGGCTTCGGCAACTCGACGAACACGACCCTGGCCTGGTGGCTCGATCTGTTCGTCCGCGGGGCCGGCTCGCCGGGCGGCGCCGCCGTCGGCGGGATCGACGGGATGGACTACCGGGTCGGGCAGTGGACCTTCGGGACCGACCGCAACTACGCCGACGTGATCAACCTGCTGCTGGAGTGGAAGAACAAGAACTGGTTCTACCCGAGCTCGATGAGCATCTCCGACGAGCAGGCGCGGGCGTTCTTCGAGCGCGGCCGGTTCGGGATGACCGTCGGCGGGGTCTGGAACCAGCCGGAGTGGACCAAGCACAAGTTCACCGACTACAGCCTGGTCACGCTGCCGACGCCGGGCGGCGACCCGAAGGCGTTGTTCTACGGGCCGCCCGGCGGCCGGTTCGTCGCGGTCTCGTCGAAGTCCAAGCATGCCGACGAGGCCTGGGCCTGGTTCGACTGGCTGTACAGCGCGGACGCCGGCAAGCGCTGGGTCGAGCAGGGCCAAGGGCTCTCGGTCTACGCGCAGAACAACGACCCGAAGGCGGTCACGTTCACGCCGTTCGCGCAGTACGTCGCCATGTCGGGCGCCGCCGTGGTCGGTCCGCAACCGACGATCCGGAACCCGAAGCTGACCAAGCTCGAGCTGCCGGCGGTGAAGCCGGACATCAACGATGTGCTGGCCGGCATTTACACCGGTCAGCTCAAGGACGTCCAAGGTGCGCTCAGCGAGCTCACCGGCAAGATGAACCAGGCGCTGGGCGACGCGGTGAAGAAGGTCGGCGCCGGTGCGAGCCTGAAGGACTTCGCGTTCACCGACTGGGACCTGACCAAGCCGTACACGACGAAACCGGTCGCCTGATGGCGCTGACCGCCGTACGGGACGACGTCGCCACCGCCGGACCGCCGCCTGCGGTCCGTCGGCGGCGGCGGCGCCGTACCTATTTGTGGTCGTACGTCTACCTGGCGCCGATGATGGTGCTGCTGCTCGGCTTCGTGGTGTACCCGATCATCGCGTCGCTCGGGTACACGTTCTACAAGTGGGACGGCATCGGCGACCCGACCGACTTCGTCGGGCTGGACAACTTCCGGCAGATCGTCGACGACAGCATCTTCTGGCGGTCACTCGGCCACACCTTCGTGTACGCCGCCTTCGTCGTACCGATCCAGTTGGTGCTGGCACTCGCGCTCGCGCTGGTGCTGAACAACAAGCGGCTGCGGTTCGCCTCCTTCTACCGGACGCTGTTCTTCCTGCCGGTGGTGACGTCGGCCGCGGTGATCGGGGTCGTGATCCAGCTCCTGGTGTCGAACTTCGGCGAGTCGATCAACGACCTGCTGCTGAAGGTGCACGTGATCGACCGGCCGGTCGACTGGCTCGGGGACCCGCACTTCGCGATGGCGATCATCATCCTGGTCGGGATCTGGCACACCTTCGGCTACAACCTGGTGTACTTCCTGGCCGGGCTGCAGACGATCCCCGAGGAGCTGTACGAGGCGGCCCGGCTGGACGGCGCCGGCCGGATCGCGACGTTCCGGTACATCACCATCCCGATGTTGCGGGCGGTCGGAGTGGTGATCGTCGTCCTGGCGGTGATCGGGACCTTCCAGATCTTCGACCTGGTCCAGGTGCTGACCAGCGGCGGCCCGTACTTCTCCACCGAGGTCGTGAACACCTACATCTACCACCTGGCCTTCGGCGGCAGTAACGCCAACGCGGTCCAGCCCGACATCGGGCTCGCCTCGGCGGCGTCGTTCATCTACGGACTGCTGCTGATCGTGTTCTCCGTGGTCCAGGTCGTCGTACTGCGTTCTCTCGCGAGGCGCCGGGGGACAGGAGGCGCGCGATGACTCGGCGGCGGATGGTGACGGCGATGACGCATGTCGCCTTGCTGGTCAGTGGACTGGCCTGGCTGTACCCGTTGTTCTGGGCGCTCGGCAGTTCGCTGAAGAGTGACGACGAGTTCTTCGGCCGCGGGCTCAACCCGATGCCATCGCAGTTTCTCTGGTCGAACTACCTGGACGCCTGGCGCGAGGCGTCGTTCGGGCGCTACTTCATGAACACTTTTCTGATCACCCTCGGGACGGTGGTGGTTACTTTAGTAGTCACGTCCACCGCGGGATACGTACTTGCCCGGACACGCTTCCCGGGCCGTGGTTTCTGTCTGGGGCTGGTGTCGGCGACGCTGTTCCTGCCGCACGGCTACACCATCATCCCGGTGTTCGACCTGATGCAGCGGCTGCATCTGCTGAACAGCCTGTGGGCGGTGATCATCGTGCAGGCGTCCGGCGGGGTCGTGTTCGGCACGTTCCTGTTCATGGGCTACTTCATGGCGATCGACCGTGAGCTCGAGGACGCGGCCCAGGTCGACGGCGCGAACTTCCACCAGACGTTCGCGCGGATCATGCTGCCGCTGTCCGGCCCGATGCTGGCCACGGTCGGCCTGTTCACCGCGATCACCGCCTGGAACAGCTTCTTCATCCCGCTGGTCTTCACGCTCGGCCGGCCGGAGCTGCGCACGCTCGCGATCGGCATGTACGCGTTCATCGGCGAGAACTCGACCGAGTGGACGCTGCTGTGCGCCGGGACGGTGATCACGCTCGCTCCGATCGTCCTGCTGTTCCTGCTGCTGCAACGCTTCTTCGTCAACGGCCTGGCCGGCGCGGTCAAGCAATAGGGGGTCATCCATGTCCACACCTGTGCGGACGGCGATCGTCGGAGCCGGCCACCGCGCGCAACTGTTCACCGAAGGACTCGCCAAGCGGGACGCGTACGACGTCGTGGCGTTGTGCGACCCGAACTCGGTCCGGATGGCCTTCCACAACCGGATGCTGCTGGCAGCCGGCCGCCGTACCGCTCATCAGTGGCCGCCGGCGCGGTTCGACGAGATGCTGCGGGTCGAGCGGATCGAGTTGCTGGTGGTGACGAGCGTCGACGTGACCCACGACCGGTACATCGAGTCGGCGCTGCGGGCCGGTGTCCGGGTGATCTGCGAGAAGCCGATGACGACGGATGCGGAGAAGGCGCAGCGCATCCTCGACACCGTCCGGGAGACGGGCGGGTCGCTGTCGGTCGCGTACAACTACCGGTTCAACCCGGTGCACCGGCGGGTGCGGTCACTGTTGGCCGAGGGCGCGATCGGTGACGTGCATTCCGTGCACTTCGAGTGGCTGCTCGACGTATCGCACGGCGCGGACTACTTCCGGCGCTGGCATCGCGACAAGGCGAACTCCGGCGGCCTGATGGTCCACAAGGCCAGTCATCACTTCGACCTGGTGAACTGGTGGCTCGGCGCCGAGCCGGAGTTGGTGTACGGGCGCGGCCAGCTGGCCTTCTACGGTCCTGGTCGACGGCATGGGTACGCACGGGACTACGCACGAGCACACGGATCCGCCGAGGCGCTGGACGACCCGTTCGCTCTGCATCTGGCGGACAACGCGACCATGCGGGAGCTGTACCTGGACGCGGAGGGCGAGGACGGGTATTACCGCGACCGCAACGTGTTCGCGCCGGGCGTGACGATCGAGGACGACATGGCGTTGCTGGTGTCGTACGACACCGGCGCGACGATGACGTACCACCTGACCGCCTACTCACCGGCCGAGGGCTACCGGGTGATGTTCAACGGATCGCGCGGCCGGCTGGAGCTGGATGTCGAAGAGTCGACATTTCGGACCAGCATCACGCTTCGCCCGTTGTGGTCGCCGCCTGTCGACCACACGGTCGAGCCTGATCACACCGGCCATGGTGGCGCCGATCCGCGGGTCCTGGCCGCACTCCTCGACAACGATCCGACGCACGGTGCCGACGTCGCGGACGCGCGGCAGGCGGCCTTGGCCCTGGTCACCGGCCTGGCCGCCAACCGCTCGTTCGAAACCGGTCAGCCCGTGCGGACTGCCGACGTACTGAAGCTCTAGCCGAGGGCGGCACGCAGCGCGGCATGGGAGCCGCGGACGATCGCCTCCCGGTTGGCCTCGTACGTCGGGTCGGTGATCGCGGTCTTGTTCGCCGCGTCGAATGACAGCACCGGAACGTGCAGGTGACCAGCCGGCATCGACGGGTCCAGCAGGTCGCGCTGCAGGGTGTTGCGGTAGGCAACCTCGTTGGACAGGTAGCCGCCGCCGGCGCCCTCGGACGCGATCGAGCCGGGCGTCGGGCCTAGCGGCTGGCGGACGGGCTGAGTCTGACCGGCCGGGATCTCGAGCACGCTGGTGTTGACCCGCATCCGGAACGGCGTGACCTCGGCCTGCGCCATCCGGGCCAGCGGCAGGCTGGAGGTCAGCCACTCGGGACCCGCCGGCATGCTGGGGGAGACGACCGGTGCGCTGACCGTGCCACCGCCCCACAGGTTGTTGTTGTCACCGATCGAGCTGACCGAACGGCGCCGGCCGTTGAACACCTCCAGGTCGAAGATGCCCACCCGGCCCTGGCTCGCAGTCATGACCAGATCAGCCCGCTGTGGACCTGGGCGGTAGTGCGGGGCGAGAGCGTTCTCGACCATGTTCTCGTCGAAGTCGGTGTACCGGACCGGGAAGACGACGGTCTGGATCTCGTACGTCTTGCCGTTCACCACCCAGCGCTGACCGTCCAGGGTCAAGGCGTTGGCGCCGGACGGGTTGCCGATCCGGATGTCCGCATCGAGCGTGAACGGGTCGAAGCCGGTCACCAGGATCTTCTGCACGCCGGGTGCGAACCGGGTGCCGGTGATGCCGCGGGAGCTGTACTCGAGTGACCGGATCAGGCCGGCGCGGTCCGCCGTACCGATAGTGAAGTCCGGTTGCCACTGCCGCAGGGCGAGGGCCATCGAGATGCGAGCCCAGTAGAGGCCGCGGTCGTCGGTGGCGGGCAGTGCGTCGGGCTGCGTCTGCGGGTGTTGTGCGCGATGGGTCGCCGTACGCCAGAGGGCCTCGCCTTGGGTGCGGACGAGGACGGCGGCAGCGTGCTTGTTGGGAGCCGAGCACAGCAGGCGGGTGAACAGGGCGACGTGCCGGTCGAAGCCGGAGCGGCGGAGGATCTCGGCCGGCACCGACGGGCCGCCGGCGACCCCGTTGTCCAGGCGCTGCTCCTCGACGGTGCCTTTGACGGCGGTGTCGAGACAGCCGGTGGTGGGTGCGGCGTGGACGGTCGGTGCACCCGACAGGGCAGTGGTCAGGGCGATGGCGCCGATGAGCAGGGAGCGTGAGAACGAGCTGGGGCGGAGTCTCATAAGGGCTGTCTATCAGATCTCTCCCGGAACCCGATCAGATTACTGACCACCCCGGGTATTGCAGACAGTATGCAAGGGGTTACCTTCAGAAGGCGGCGATCGCCCACGCCGCCCTCATCAAGGAGCACATCGTTGAGCATCACATCTCGCCGCGGCCAGGCGGCGGCGCCCAATACTGCGGCTTTCACTTCGCGGCGCCGGTTCCTGACCACCGCCCTGCAGACTACTCTCGTCGCCGGAGCCGGCGGCGGTACGACGCCCTCGTCGGTCGCCTCGTCCGCCGGACACACGCTGGCCGGCACCTACCCGCCCTCCGCGCCGCCGGTTGCTGACGGCAACCAGGCGCTGCAGCGCCTGCAGGAAGGCAACGCCCGGTTCGTCGCCGACCGCGAGGAGAACCTGGACGAGGGCATCGCGCGCCGCGTTGCCGTCAGCAAGGGTCAGACCCCGTTCGCCACCGTGCTCGGCTGTGTGGACTCGCGGGTGCCGATCGAGCTCGTCTTCGACCAGGGGCTCGGTGACCTGGTCGTCGTCCGGAGTGCCGGCGAAGCGCTCGACCACTCGGTGACCGGCAGCCTGGAGTTCGGCGTCGCCGAGTTGCACACACCGCTGCTGATGGTGCTCGGCCACCAGCGGTGCGGCGCGCTCACCGCGACGATGAAGGCGGTCGACGCAGGCCGGCGCACCGCCGAGGCGGGCGAGATGGACTACCTCGTCGACACCCTCGCCCCGGCCGTCCGGCAGGTCGCCGGCAAACCCGGCGACCGCCTCACCAACGCCATCCACGCGAACGTCGACCTCGTGCTCGCCACGCTCCGCCAGTCACCCGTCATCGGTCCGCTGGAGAAGTCCGGCAAGCTCAAACTGGTCGGCGCCTACTACGAGCTCGACACCGGCAAGGTCATGCTCCACCAGTGACGCAGAGCTGGCTGCGGAGGGTCTCTCCGGCCCACTGCAGCCAGCGCTCGTGGGACCAGGCGCGGTCGCGGGTGAACAGCAGGTAGAGCTCGGGGCTGAGGATGGCGTAGAGGATGTCTGCCGTGTTCTCAGCGGTGAGGTCCTCGCGTGCGCCTGGTTTGGTGACCAACGCGTCTGCGGCTGCGCGCTGGACGACGTACCGCAGGTCCTCGTCCTGCGGCCACAGCGCGGCGACCTCGGGGTCGTTCGCTACAGCGGCCTCCAGGACGCGCATGATCGGTGAGACCCGCTGCAGCACGGCGCTCGAGCCGGGGACGTACGCCGACAGCATCTCTCCGGCCGTCGCCGCTTTGACGGCGTCGGTGAACCACGGGCGATCCATCGTCGCGATCGGCTCGGAGTCCCCGGCGATGGTCACGTCGACGAGCTCCTTGAGCAGGGCCCGCTTGTTGCCGAAGACGAAGTAGATCGTCTGTACGGCGACCCCGGCCCGGTCGGCCACGTCCTGCAGGTTGGTCGCGCCGTACCCGTCCTCGACGAACAGCTCGGTGGCTGCCTGGATGATCCGCCGCCGGGTCTCGGCCGCCTTCTCCGCCCGCCGGTTGGGCCGCTTGACAACAGTCATAACTAGAGTCTATCTCTAGATTCGTTCGCTATAAGTCAACTCTAGAGAAAGGCACTAGTTATGTCGCTCATCGCAGTCACCCGATTCGAAGCTGTCGACACCGTCGAGGCGACCGAAGTACGGGATCGCCACACCGCCCTGGTCGAGGCCGTGCGCACTGCCACGCCGGGTCTGACCGAGGCGCGCCTCGGCCGGCTGCCCGATGGCCAGTGGGTCGGCGTCTGGCGCTGGGACTCGATGGACACGCTCAAGTCCGTGCGTGAGCTCGCCCCGAACCTCCCCGAGGTGAAGGCAGCCTTCGCCCTGGTCCGCGAGGGCACCTCCGCGGTCGAGGAGATCGAGGTGGTCGACGAGCTCTGAGGTCTACGAGGTCAGCGGTAGCTCGGTGACGCGCAGGGTTGTGCAGCCGTAGGGGATGAGCGTGAGGTCCTGCGCGTCGCCGGTGGTGGCGGGCCTGGGCGCGGGTGCGGCGGCTGCGCCGTGCTCCAGCGTCCAATAGGGGACTTGGCGGCCCTGCGCGCGGAGCTGAATCGGGGACTTCACGAAGGGGTGCCCGGTCAGCGGCCGGCGGTCGACCTCGATCGTGGCCGGGTCGATGGCGTAGTTCCACGGGCCGGCCGGGTGGATCTCCCAGGTCGCGTGCGGGTCGTCGCCGCCGATGCGGTGCCTGGTCTCGGGGATCGGAAGGGCGAAGACCAGTGGACCGCGTTCGAAGGTGCTGGCCGTCCGCGAGACCGTCTGCACCGCGGCCGGGAGATGCAGTCGAACGACGTGCGGTCCGCCGGACCAGTCGCGTCGTACCTGGTGAATGGTGCCGGCGGCAACCGGCTTGCCGTCGACGGTGGCGTCGGTGGTCCAGGCGGGGACACGGAGATCGAGCGGTACGACGCCGGAGCCGCTGACCGTGATCGTGACGTCGTCCTCGAACGGGTACGACGTGGCGACGTCGACGGACAGGTCGCCGTACGAGAAGGAGCACGGGGCGTAGGACAGGGCGGTGAGGGCGCCGTCGGGCGAGTGCATCCAGAGGTGGGTGGTGAAGCGGTGCCAGCCCTGGTGTCGGTTGGCCGTGCAGCAGCCGAAGTGGGGCGCGAGGCCGAAGACGTTCGCGTCGGGGCCGTTGTTGGTGTAGATGCGGTCCTCGGTGACGTGGCAGATCACCTGGTTGGCCTGCTGTACGTACTGGTGCGTCCACTCGTCGGCCGATGCACTCGCGGGCAGCGCGTTGAAGGCGAGCCGCTCCATCCGGTCGGCGAGTGGCTCGACGGCGCCGTAGGACTCGAGGGCGACCTCGAGCGACGCCAGGTGCTCGACGACCGTGCAGTTCTCGGTGCCCTGGCTGGGGTGGCGACCGGCCAGGTGCTCGTCGCAGCTGAACAAGCCGCTCGCTTGCCCGTGGTGCTCGTCCAACGCCGCGACGAGCCGGAGGAGGCGGGCCTGCTGATCCTCGGCGGAATCGTGCCGCGACCAGACCGGCATCGCCTTGAGCCCCATCGCGACGTTCACACCATGCGAGGACAGGTGGACGTCGTTCATCCAGAGGCCGTCGTGCTCGTCCTTCGCGGCCTGCAAGGTTGCGTCCGGCACCTTCCCGCGGAACGGGAGGTCGTCGGCGTACCCAAACCAGTCGAACCCCTGCTCCTGGCACTTCGCCGCCAGCGGCAGCAGCCAGTCCTCGCGGGTCAGATCGTGGAGCTGGTTGATCACCCAGACCACGTCGGTCCACCGCGACCGCGCCCACTCCTGCAGCGGCCACTCGTCAAGCAGTACGTCGAGCAGCCGGAGGAACCGCAGTGCGGCCGGTACCACCCGCTCGTCGCCGGTCGCGTCATAGTGCTGCAGCAGCGCCTTCAGCACGATGATCCGCGGCCAGACGTCATGGTCGGCGTACGTCGATTCGCCCGAGCGCGGCCCGAACCAGCCGTCCGGGTGCTGATGGTCGAGGATGTAGTCGACCCAGCGCTGTACCTTCGCCTGCAGCCGCTCGTCGTCGAGCAGGTAGGCGATGCCGGTGATGCCGTCGAGCCAGTACGGTCCGCGCTCCCAGCCCTCGGCGTCACCGCCGATCCAGCCGCTGCGTGCGATGTCGGGCCAGAACTCGTCCAGGTGACCGGCCATCCCGTCGGCCTGCAGACGCAGCCGCTCCAGCAACCATCCGGTGGGCCGGACAGTTGCCAGCGGCAAGGGGCGGAGGGCGGCGGGAGCGAGCGTGAACTGAGGGTGGCCGGAACCCGGCACGGAAGCAGCTCCTAAGTGTCAGTCGACCTGGGTGAGGCGGCCGGTGTCCACGTCGTACATGAACCCTCCGACCAGGATGTCGTCGCCGATCAGCGGGTGGTCGCGCACGGCGGTGACGTCGTGGCGGAGCGCCTCGAGCTGGTCGGGGATGACGTGGATCGGCAGGTAGCCGGCCGGCTTGCCGGCGGCGGCCTCGACCTTGGCGCGCAGGTCGTCCTCGGACATCGCGGCCATCGCGCAGCGGGTGTGCGGGATGACCATGATCCGGCGGACGCCGAGCAGCTGGACGCCGAGCACCAGCCCGGTCATCGTCACCTCGGTGACCCGGCCGCCGGCGCTGCGCAGCACCTTCGCGTCTCCCGGCTTCAGCCCGAGCATCTCCAGCGGCGGGATCCGCGAGTCCATGCAGGTGACGACGCAGACGCCGGCGTGCGCGATCCCGTCGAACCCGCCGTAGTGGAAGTCGGCGGCGTAGTCGGCGTTGGCGGCCAGCAGGTCCTCGAATCCGCTGCTCATCGGACGTCACCCGGCACTGGGGTTTCGGCACGCAGGATCGACATGGCGAACGGCTCCTTTCCGCAGGACTCCGGACGAGGTGGATCGGCCGGTGCGCTGGTGACCGGCACATTCCAGGACCGGCCGTTGCGATGCACCACGGTCACGGTTCCCAGGTCTTCGCCCGCCACACTGAGGGCATCCAGCGCAAGCTCACCGGTGAGCTCACGTACGGCGATCTCCGCCGCCTGGCCGTGTTTCGACCAGGTCGACCGCCCGCGTAGGCCGGTCAGCACAGTCTCCCCGCGACGCGCGGCCTCGAGTACGCCGACGGCGGTGTCGGCAGTCAGGTGGCCGTGCATCGTGCCGAAGGGGAGCACAGTCGCAGTCGGCGCGAACCGGTGTCCGCCGAGGTGGTTCGCCTCCCAGACCCGGCCCGGCGCGACCGCGGCGACCGCGTTGACCAAGGGCCGGCCAAGCAGCGCGCAGCACTCGTCGCGCTTGCCGTTGGTACAGACCAGCATCACCGGCTCGTCGACCACGCTCAGCGTGGGCAGCGAGTCGATCACGGCATCCTGATCGCCTCGGCCGATCGCGTCGAGGTCGAGCTCGTCCAGCTGCACCGGGTCGGCGACAGCTCCACCGAGCAGCCAAGTCCGGCCGGGACGAGTCGAGGCGACGTACACCTGGTGTGACCGTTCGACCGCGTCCGGATGGCGGCCGGGGGAGCGGATCAGCCCGAACCGCACGTCCGCCTTCTTGCACGCCTCGTCGATCGCACGACCGAACTCCGGGTCGAGATGGCTCTGCGTCGGCGCCTTCGCACCCCACGGCCCAGGCTGCTCGACGACCACCCAGCCGCTGGCGACAACCGCCGTACCGGGCATCGGCTCACGCAACTCCCGACAGAAAGTCGAACACAGGCCAGGCCGGCCAGCTGCGTCGAGTCGTGCGGTCACGGAATCACCGTACGGCAGCCGGGACCAGGTTCCGGCACGGTGACCATCATCTGTGCACAACGCCACGTCGGCCGAGGAGGAGGACGGCCAGGACGGCGGCCAGGAAGGCGGAGACGGCGGCGCCGGCGAAGATTGCGTGAACTTGTGAAACGGCTGCGTCGCGGAGGGCGTCGACGAACGGGCGGCAGGAGCCGGGGGCGGTCGGGCACAGTTCGTTGGGCGACGGGATGTCGTCGACGATGGCGAAGTAGCGGCGTAGACCGATTGCCGTGAGGGCGGAGACGCCGACGAGCATGCCGACCATCCGGGCGACCACGACGAGCGCGCTGACCAGGCCGTGGCTGTCCGGGGGAGTGGCACCGAGCACGGCCGTGTTGACCGGCGACAACGCCAGCCCGAAGCCGAACCCGCACAGCAGCAGTACGACGGTCGCCGGCCAGTGATCGAGTGCGTCGCGACTCCAGAACGCCATCGCCACGAACATCGCCCCGGCCAGCGCGAGCCCGGCACCGGTGATCACGCCGAGCCCGTAGCGCCGCGTCAGCCAGCCGCCGACCACCGCACCGACCGGCAACGCGATCAGGAATCGCAGCAACACCAACGCGGCCGCCAACTGCCCGCCGCCCTGGGTGGTGCGCGCAAAGACGGGTACGTCGACCAGCGCCGCGATCAGCGCACATCCGACGAGGAAACTGACCACCAGCGAACCCCACGCAGGCGAGGCACCGAGCAAACCACGAGGCACGATCGCCCGCGGCGTACGGCGTTGCCAGACCGCGAACGCCACCGCGAACACCGCAGCTCCCACCAGCAGCCACGGTCCCGCAGGCGACATCAGCTCCCGCTCGGGATCAGCGGTCGCAAACGCGAGCACGACACCGGCCAGCGCGAGCGCAAGCAGCAGCGCGCCCACGAGGTCGACCTGCTCGAGCGTTGCCCGCACACGGGCCTTGCGGAGCAGCAGGGCAATCCAGAGGAGCAGCAGGGCGAGTGTGACCACGCCGATCGGCGTGAGCAGGCGCGAGTCACCGGAGAACGGGACGAACGGGATGCCGAGCGTCACACCGGTCGCCAACCGGTCCGGCGCAGTCAAGCTGAGACCGAGTGCCACACAGGCGAGGAAGCCGACCGCAGCCGAGAGCGGTGGTGCCTTGAACCCGCGCAGCAGCAGCGCGAGGACCACAGCCACAAGGAGGTTGAGCCAGAAGATGTAGCGCCAGTCGGCCACCGCGAGCACGAGCGCGCCGAGCAGCGGGCCGAGCACCGACCCGATCTCCTGTACGGCGCTCACCACGCCGAGCGGGAGGCCTCGGCGGTCGGCAGGCCACAGGTCTGCGACCAGTGCGAGGGTGGCCGGGACGAGGCCGCCACCGCCGACACCTTGCAGGAAGCGGCCGGTCACTATCAACGACAGGTCGTACGCCCCGGCGGTGATGAGCGACCCGACCGCGAAGAGCAGCAGTGCGCCGATCAGTACCGGGGTGCGGCCGATGACGTCGGCGATCCGGCCGATCAGCGGCAGGACGGCGATGTAGCCGAGCAGGAACCCGGAGATGATCGGCGCCGCCCGCTGGAGCTCGTCCGCGGACAACCCGACGCCCGCCATCATGTCCGGCAACGCCAGGACGACGACGTAGGTGTCGGCAGCTGCGAAGGCTACCGCGATCGACGCAAGGGTGAGCCGGACCCTGGGGGTGCTCACGGCTTGGTGATCTCGACCTGCTCGCCGTACTTGTCCAGGGTCACGTCATAGCTGCTGGTGGCGCCGTCGTAGAACGGTCCGGTGATCGTTGCCGACACCAACTGCTTGGTGTCCTTGTCGATCTTGAAGGTGCTCGGGAAGTCCTGGTCGGCCGGCGCCTTCGGGAAGATCCCCGGCAGCGCTGAACCCGGCACCGTGCCGGTGACCTCGGTCAGCACCTTGGCGCCCTCCCGGGTCTCGCCTTTGATCTTCGGGTCCTTCACCTTCGGCAGCAAAGAGGTCAGGCCCTTGTCCGGGTCCAGCAGGATTGCCGGGTCCGGCGCGCCGAGCGCGACCAGCTGCGACTGCGGCAGCTCGGTGAAGCCGGTCGTGAACGGCAGCTTCGCGTAGACCTTGCTGCCGACCGCGACCACCTCGGCGTCGATCGGCGCGCCCGCCGTACGAACGGTCAGTTTGCCCTTGAACGCCGGGGCGTGTGTCGCCACACCGTCACCGGTGACCAGGGTCTGCGCGTTCTCCGGTAGGTCGCGGCCGGTCAGCACGATGTGCACGCTGGCCGCCTCGTCGATCGTCTTCTTGGCATCCGTGAGCAGCGCGACCGGATCGTCGCCGGGCTGGGTGGTGCCGCCGTCGGCGTCCTTCTTGTCGTCGCTGCAGCCCGCCAGCGCCAGCACCAGCACCGCGCCCAGCGCGAGCAGTCTCTTCATGGCGTCAGCCTGCCACGTAACTGGCGCTGTCGGCGGCGCAGGCAGCGATAGGTTGCGCAACCGGTACGCCGGAGCCGTCCCGTCGGGGGTCGATCGGCGGCAGGTCCACCGGGGCGCCGCTGTTCGCGCTCGCCCGGACCGGCGCAGCACCGATGAAGCCGAGCAGCAGCCCGTCCTCACCCTTGAGCAGCCGCTGGCAGCGCACACCGCCGGTGCCGCGGCCCTTGCCCGGGTATTCGCTGAACGGTGTGACTTTCACTGCGCCGACCTCGGTCCCCGGCAGCGCCGACGACGAGCCCGCGATCGTGACGACGTGCGCCTCGCGCCCGGACTCGACGGCGCCGAAGAAGACCACCTTCGCGTCCTTGCCGAGCCGGACACCGGCCATACCGCCCGCGGTCCGGCCCTGCGGACGCACCGCGGACGCCGGGAAGTGCAGCAGTTGCGCGTCGGAGGTGATGAAGCAGAGCTCCTCCTCGCCGGTCGTCAGCTCGATCGCGCCGACGACCTCGTCGCCGTCGTTCAGCCGGACGATCTCCCACGCGTCCCGGTTGCTCAGGTGGTCGGGCACGACCCGCTTGACCACGCCAGCCGCCGTCCCCAGCGCGACACCGATCGAGTCGGGATCCATCGTGGTCAGCGCAAGCGCCTTCTCACCGGGCTCCAGCGACACGAACTCCGCCACCGGCGCGCCACCCTGCAGGTTCGGCGCGTTCGCCGTCGTCGGTACGGCGGGCAGGTCGAGCGACTCGAGCCGGATCAGCCGGCCGGCGCTGGTGACCAGGCCGTACTGGCCGCGGGCGGTGCTCTTCACCGCGGACACGATCGCGTCGTGCTTGGCCCGGGCGTCGCCGGTGCCGAACGGCTCCACGCCGTTCGTACGGGCGAGCAGGCCGGTCGAGCTCATCAGCACCCAGCACGGGTCGTCGCTGACCTCGAGCGGCACGGCCGCGGTCTTGGTCGCGCCGGACGACTCCAGCAGCACGGTCCGGCGCGGCGTGCCGTAGGTCTTCGCGACCTCGGCCAGCTCGTCGGAGACCGTCTTGCGGAGCAGGTTCTCGTCCTCGAGGATCGCGGTCAGCCGCTCGATCTCGCGCTCCAGCTCGCCCTTCTCGGTCTCCAGCTCGAGCTTGGAGAACTTCGTCAGCCGGCGCAGCGGCATGTCCAGGATGTAGTTGGCCTGCACCTCGGACAGGTCGTAGATCTCCATCAGCCGGCCGCGGGCCTGGGCGGCGTCGTCGCTGTTGCGGATGATCTGGATGACCTCGTCGATGTCCAGGATCGCGATCAGCAGGCCGTCGACGATGTGCAGCCGGTCCTGGGCCTTCTTCCGGCGGAACTCGCTGCGCCGGCGGACCACGTCGTACCGGTGGCCGAGGTAGACCTCGAGCAGGTCCTTCAGGCCGAGGGTGCGCGGCTGGCCGTCGACCAGGCACACGTTGTTGACGTGGAACGCGTCCTCGAGCGGGGTCAGCTTGTACAGCTGCTCCAGCAGCGCCTCGGGGACGAAGCCGTTCTTGACCTCGATCACCAGCTGGGTGCCGTGGGTCCGGTCGGTCAGGTCCTTGACGTCGGCGATGCCCTGCAGCTTCTTCGACTGGACCAGGGTCTTGATCTTCTCGATCACCTTCTCCGGGCCGACCGAGTACGGCAGCTCGGTGACCACGATGCCCTTGCGGCGCGGGGTGACGTTCTCGATCCGGGCGGTGGCGCGCATCTTGAAGCTGCCGCGGCCGGTGGCGTAGGCGCCTTTGATGCCCTCCAGGCCGACGATCTTGCCGCCGGTCGGCAGATCCGGCCCGGGGACGAACCGCATCAGGTCGTCCAGGTCGGCGTTCGGGGTCTTGATCAGGTGCCGCAGTGCCTGGATCACCTCGACCAGGTTGTGCGGCGCCATGTTGGTCGCCATCCCGACCGCGATCCCGGCGGCGCCGTTGACCAGCAGGTTCGGGAACGCGGCCGGCAGCACCGCCGGCTCCTCCTCCTGGCCGTCGTAGTTCGGCCGGAAGTCGACGACGTTCTCGTCCAGGCCGTTGGTCATCGCCAGCGCGGACGGCGCCATCCGGCACTCGGTGTACCGCATCGCGGCCGGGCCGTCGTCGAGCGAGCCGAAGTTCCCGTGGCCGTCGATCAGCGGGACCCGCATCGACCACGGCTGCGCGGTCCGGACCAGGGCGTCGTAGATCGCGCCGTCGCCGTGCGGGTGGTACTTACCCATCACCTCACCGACGACGCGGGCCGACTTCACGTGGCCGCGGTCGGGGCGGATGTTGTTCTCCGCCATCGAGAACAGGATCCGCCGCTGGACCGGTTTCAGCCCGTCCCGCGCGTCCGGCAGCGCCCGGGAGTAGATCACCGAGTAGGCGTACTCCAGGTAGCTGGTGCGCATCTCGTCGGAGACGTCGACGTCGAGGATGCGCTCCTCGAAGTCCTCGGGCTCGGCGGTGGTGCTGCTACGGCGTGCCATGCGGTGTACGAACTCCTCGATCAAGCCGGTACGGCGCCGCGACGGTCCGGCGCCGTGCCCATTGTCCCTGGTGAACTCCCATTTGCTGTGCACATTGCCACGCCTCCGGCGCGGCGCGTCGTGGGGCCTGGTTCCCGTCCTTCCCTCGTCACTCCAGTCGCTTCGCTCCCTGCGCTCCTCAGTCCAGGACGGGGGCCCCACGAGCGTGGCCACGACCCGCCAACCTGCCGAGACAGCCGCCGTGAGCGGTCTAGTCCAGCGCTCCGGACGGCTGCGACCGGCGCAGGATGTACGTCGTCGGGGCCAGAGCGGACCCTACCGCCAAGGTCAGACAGATCGCGGCGATACCCAGCAGCACACCCCACGGCACGGTCACCGGTACGTCGGCCACCCCCGACGTCAGCGCGTGCCGGATCAGGATCCCGACGGTGACCGTGATCGCCGTACCGAGGCTGAGCGCCACCACGCCGACCAGCGACGACTCCCACAGCACCATCCGGCGGATCTGGGCCGGCGTGGCGCCGAGCAGCCGCGACGTGACGAACTCGTGCCGCCGCTGCAGACTGCCCATCAGCAGCGTGTTGGCGATCGCGATCGCGCTGTAGAGCGCGGCCGGCCCGAGCAGCAGGATCAGCCCGAACTGGTTTCCCTTCCGGACTCCCGCCGCCTGCTCCGCCTCCCACTCGGCGGCCAGCACGGCGTTGTCGAGTTTGCCGACCAGGTCGACGCCGGGTTCGGGGAGCACGAAGATCCGCTCGGGCTCGGCCGTCGGCGCGTGCTTGCGGGCCAGCTCGAGCGGCACCAGGAAGGTCGGGTTCGCGCCGAACGCATCCGGGACGATGGCGACGATCCGGAGCTTGGCGCTGGTCCGGTCCAGGAACGTCACCGGTACCTCGTCGCCGACCCGGTAGTGCTCGAACCCGGCCGTCTCTTTGCCCACGGCAACCGTGTTGCCGGTCAGTCGCGCGAGGTCGCCCGCGATCGGGGTCAGCTGCCGGGTGCGGACCGCGACCGCGGGGCCGATGCCTTCGGCGTCCTCGAGCTGGGCGTCGTCCTGGCTGATCCGGACGAACTGGAGCGGGATGCCGGCGTCGGCAGCGGCCACGCCGGTCGTCGACGACAGCTGCGAGCCGGTGACCACGACGGGTGCGCGAACGGCGTCGCGGATGGCCGCCTCGGCGCTGTCGGCGGCGAAGCTGAGGCTGAGCACCATCGACCCGGCGATCGCGGAGATCGACAGGATCGGCGCCGCGAGCGAGGCGCTCCGGCGGGGTGCGGCGATCACGTTGCTCCGCGCGAGCAGGCCCGAGACCTGGGTCCACCTGGTCAGCGGCAGCGACCACAGCCGGCTGATCCAGGGCACGATGAGCGGCGCCAGCAGAGTGAGCGCGATGACCAGCAGCATCGGGGTGAACATCGCCAGCGGCATCACGCCCTCACCGGTCGACGGCCGGATCAGCGCCAGCAACGTGATCGATCCGGCCAGGAACAGCAGCCCGAACGCGATCCGCACCGGCCCGATCCGCGGCGGCTCCAGCGCTGCCTCACGCAGCGCGTCGATCGGTCCGACCCGACCGGCCCGACGAGCGGCCGACCGCGCGCCGAGCATCGCCACCAGGACCCCGGCGCCGACCGCGATCGACAACGGGACCCACGGCGAGGCCGGCTCCAGCTTCACCGGCGCCAGTTCGGTGTACGACGCTTTGCTCAGCAGCAGCGGCGTCGCCAGCTGGGCGAGCACCGCCCCGGTCAGCGCAGCCGCGATCGCGACGACCAACGCTTCGCCGAGGATCATCCGCCGTACCTGCCTCGGGGTGGCGCCGATCAGCCGGAGCAGGCCGATCTCCCGGCGACGCGAGGCGACCGCGAAGGCGAAGGTGCTGGCGATGACGAAGATCGTGATGAACCCGGCGAGCGTCCCGACCATGCTGAGCACGGTCTGCAGGCCGGACACGTCGGCGTCGGTCGTCGGCACCCGGAGCTGCTCGGGCGGGGTGTCGGGGCTGCCGAGGGTCGTCACGGTGATGCTTGCGGCGAGCGGACCGTCGTACGCGATGGTGGCGGCCGTCGCGGTGGCGGCGAGACCGAGCAGGAAGACCCCGACGGCGAGCGCGATGAACGAGCCGGCATACAGGGCGCGATGGCGGCCGACGGTCTGCCGGCTGACGTAGAACATCACCGCTCCAAGTGGCTCATCGCGGCGGCGATCTGGGCCGGCGTGCCGCGCTCGAGGTGGCCTGCGATCAGGCCGTCGGACAGGAACAGGACACGCTCGGCGTACGCGGCGGCCACCGGGTCGTGGGTCACCATCACCACGGTCTGCCCGGCCCGGTCGGTCGCATCGCGCAACAGGGACAGGATCTGCCGGCTGGTGCCGCTGTCCAGGGCGCCGGTCGGCTCGTCGGCGAAGAACACCGACGGCTGGGTGATCAGCGCCCGGGCGATCGCGACCCGCTGTTGCTGTCCACCGGACAGCTCCGCCGGGCGCCGCTTCGCCTTGCCGTCCAGCCCGACCTGCTCGAGCACCTGGTGTACGGCGCTGCGGCTCGGGCGGCGACCGGTCAGTCGCAGGGGGAGCGCGACGTTGTCGTAGGCGGTGAGCGACGGCAGCAGGTTGTACGCCTGGAAGACGAAGCCCATCTCCTTGCGGCGCAGCTTGGTCAGCGCGACCTCATTGAGCCCGCGCAGGTTCACTCCGCCGAGGACGACCGAGCCGTTGGTCGGCTGGTCGAGCCCGGCTGCGCACTGCAGCAGGGTCGACTTGCCGGACCCGGACGGGCCCATCACGGCGGTGAACGTGCCGCGGTGGAAGTGGTACGTCACGCCTCGCAGCGCATCGACCGCACCGGCCTTGGACCGGTAGGTCTTGGTGATGCCGTCCAGCAGCAGGGCCGGCGGTTCAGTGGGTACGACGCTCGGGTACGTCGGCGCGGTAGCGGTCATGCATTCAGCACACCGGGAAAGCGGCTACAAAGCCCTGGCCCACAGAAGAGACCTGGAGTAGCGCGCACGCTACCGCTCACCGGGCCCCAACCCACCTAGGCTGACGCCGTGGACAGACCGATGACGACCTGGGCGGCGATGGCGTCGCCGCGGTACCTGGTGTCGTCGTGGCCGTGGCGGAGTTACGCCTACCTGTTCACGTCGGTGCCGGTGGGTGTGGTGACGATCGGTGTGCTCTTCGGGCTCGCTGCGGCCAGTGCGGTGCTCAGTCCGATCCTGATCGGGATCCTGCTGATCGCCATGTTCCCGCTGATCGGGGTCGTGATCGGCCGGGTCGAACGGTGGCGGTCCGGGCTGGTGCTGATCGACGGCATCAGCAGCCCGCACGCCAAGATGCCCGAGTCGCTGTCGCTGCGCGAGAAGCTGAAGTTCCGCCGCCGCGAGCAGGCCTCGCTGCGCGCACTCGGCTACGGCTTCGTGCTGGGTGTCTTCGTCTGGCCGCTCAGCGCCCTGGTCGCGGGCATCAGCGCGACCATCCTCGGTACGACGCTGGCCGCGCCGGTGATCGCGGACGGCGACCAGATGGGGATGGGGCCGTGGATCCTGGACAGCGCGCAGGATGGGTTCATCTTCCTGCTGTGCTTCGGGCCGCCCTTCTTCGCGCTGAGCTCCTACCTGGTCGGCGTGCTCGCGGGTGCGGAGGCCGCGCTGGCGAAGGCGATGCTGGGCCCGCGGCAGGAGGAGCTGCAGCGGAACCTGGCCGAGCTGCGGCGGTCCCGGCTCGACCTGGTCGACGCGTTCGAGACCGAGCGGGCCCGGATCGAGCGGCACCTGCACGACGGCGTGCAGCAGCGTCTGGTCGGGCTGACCATGACACTCGGACTGGCCGAGCTCGACCTGCCGGAGGGGGAGGGCAAGCGGCTGGTCGTGAAGGCGCACGGTGAGGCGGAGGCGGCGCTGGCGGACCTGCGCGAGGCGGTCCGCGGGATCCATCCGCGCGTACTCGTCGACCATGGGCTGGAGGCCGCCGTACTGGAGGTGGCGGACCGGAGTCCGCTGCCGGTGACCGTGCAGCTGACGCTGCCGTCGCGACTGCCGCCGCCGATCGAGGCCGCGGCGTACTTCGTCGTCAGCGAGGCGCTGGCCAACGTCGCCAAGCACGCGCAGGCCAGGACCTGTGAGGTGGCCGGGTGGGTCGAGCGTGATCGGCTGGTCATCACGATCACCGACGACGGAGTCGGTGGTGCGCGGCCAGGCGCCGGGACCGGGCTCACCGGGCTGGTGACCCGGTTGGACGCTTTGGGAGGGACACTCGACATCGACAGCCCACTCGGTGGGCCGACTCGACTGAGGATGGAGTGCCCGTGCCGACTCGGCGACTGAGCATCGTGCTGGCCGAAGACTCGATGCTGTTGCGGGAGGGGCTGGCCAGCATTCTCGACCGCGCCGGCCACGAGGTACGGGATGCCGTCGGGGACGCCGACACACTGCTGGCCGTCGTACGCAAGGCGCCGCCGGACGTGGTGATCACCGACGTCCGGATGCCGCCCGGCCACAGCGACGAAGGGCTGCGCGCGGCGGCGGCGATCCGGGCCGAGTTGCCGGCGATCGGGATCCTGGTGCTGTCGCAGTACGTCGCCGACGCGTATCTCTCCTCGTTGCTCGAGACAACGACCGGCGGGATCGGGTACCTGCTGAAGGACCGGGTCGGGCATGTCGCGGAGTTCCTCGAGTCGCTGGACCGGGTCGCCGACGGCGGGACCGTGGTGGACCCCGAGGTGGTCCGGCAACTGCTCGCGCGGCGGCGGAACGACGGTCCGCTGTCGGCGCTCACGCCGCGGGAGCTGGAGGTGCTCGCGCTGATGGCGGAAGGGCGGGTGAACGCGTCGATCGCCGAGCAGCTGGTGGTGAGCGAGGCCGCCGTACGCAAGCACGTCGGGAACATCTTCGCGAAGCTGCAGCTGGACGACGGGCGGGACCGGCGGGTGTCCGCAGTGCTCACGTACTTGCGTGGCTGAGGGAGGATCGAGACATGGACAGCGATATCCGGAAGATCCTCGCGGACTGCCAGACGTGGGCGGTCGTTGGACTGTCGAACAACACCAGCCGGGCCGCGTACGGCGTGGCGCGGTTCCTGCAGGGGCACGGCAAGCGGATCGTGCCGGTGCATCCGTCGGCGGAGACCGTGCACGGCGAGCAGGGGTACGCGACGCTGGCGGAGATCCCGTTCCCGGTGGACTGCGTGGACGTGTTCGTGCGCTCCGAGCTGGCCGGCGACATCGCGGACCAGGCGGTGGGAATCAACGCGCGGGCCGTGTGGTTCCAGCTGGATGTAGTGGATCCGGACGCCTACGCGCGTACGACGGCCGCCGGGCTGACCATGGTGATGAACCGCTGCCCGGCGATCGAGTGGGGGCGTCTCGGTCCGTCCTGACCACCTGACCCTGAAGGGGCCTGATGATCACGATCGACACGTCCACCGGTTTCGGCAAGCGGATCGCGCGGCAGCTGGACGACGAACGAGTGGTGTGGCTGACGACCGTCGGCAAGTCCGGGACACCCGCGCCGAACCCGGTCTGGTTCCTCTGGCACGGTGACCGGCTGCTGATCGCCAGCCAGCCGAACAAGGCCAAGCTGCACAACGTCGCCGCGCACCCGCAGGTGGCGCTGAACTTCAACGCCACCCACACCGGCGGCGACGTCGGGGTGATCTCCGGCACCGCGGTCGTCGACGACGCGCCGATCACCGGTGACGAGCTGGCGGCCTACAACAACAAGTACGCCGACGACATCGCCGGCCTCGGGATGACCAACGAGCAGTTCCACGCGGACTACTCGGTGACCATCCGCATCACGCCGGAGAAACTGCGCGGTTTCTAGGCCGTCAGGCGCGGTTTCTAGCCGAGGTAGCCCTCGACGGTGTCGGCGGAGCGGGCCTGGGCGTCGTCGGGGTTGTCGCCGAACTCGCGCTTGGCGCGGCGCTGCCGGAGCAGGTCCCAGCACTGGTCGAGCTCGACCTCGACGGCCCGCAGCCGGGCGCGCTCGTCGTCGTCGTTCATTCGCCCGGTCGCGTGCCGGGAGCGCAGCTCGCGCTCCTCGGCGACAAGGTCGTCGATCCGGCTGAACAGGCTCTTGTCATCACTCATGAGGAAACCGTACGCCCGTCCGGAAGGGCCGAACGGGACAGCAGCTCGGTGATGGTCAGGATCGCCAGCGACTCGGCGGCGACCAGGCCGATCAGGACGACCAGCTGAAGGGCGGCCGCCTCCGTGGGCGAGGCGCCGCCCAGGACCATGCCGACGAACGCGCCGGGCAGCGAGACGAGCCCGACCGTGCGCGTCTGGTCGAGCGCCGGCAGCAGAGCGTCACCGGCGACCGGACCGACCACTAGCTTGAACGCGTCCGGCGCCAGCAGGCCGATCGACAGTCCGGCCTCGAACTCGCCGTACCGGGTGCCGTACTCGTTCAGCACCCGGCGGCCGGCCAGTGTGGTCGCGGTCATCGTGCCGCCGATGATGATGCCGCCCATCGGCAGGATCGTGGCCGGGTTGCGCGGCACCACCCCGGGCAGGATGAGCAGCAGCAGTACGGCGAACGCACCGCAACCGATCGCGGTCGCGCAGTACATCCACTGCCGCGGGATCACCGCGGTCGAGTGGATCCGCCGGGTGCTGGTGAAGGTGGCGACCACGAACATCACCAGCACGAACGCGATCGCACCCAGCGTGTGCTGCAGCGCGACACCGACCACCAGACCGACCGCGGTCAGCTGCAGAACAGCACGCAGGGCCGCAGTCACGATTCCTCTGTCGTGCCGCAGCCCCGCGTACCGGGACGCACCGACGCCAATTGCGATCAGCAGTGGCAGAACGACAATCGCTGCCCAACCCAGGCCGGTGTCGAAGGACATCACCCTTCCCTGAAGTCGGCCTCGTCGTACGCGTGCCGGCCCGGCTCGCCGCTGTCCACCTTGGCCGTCTCGTCCGCCCGGAGCTCGACCCGGCGGATCTTCCCGGAGATCGTCTTGGGCAGCTCCGCGAACTCGATCCGCCGGATCCGCTTGTACGGCGCCAGGTGCTCGCGGCAGAACGCCAGGATCTCGCCGGCCAGCTCGCGGGACGGCTCGTACCCGGCGGACAGGACGACGTACGCCTTGGGGACCGCGAGCCGGACCGGGTCCGGCGACGGTACGACGGCCGCCTCGGCGACTGCGGGATGCTCGATCAGCACCGACTCCAGCTCGAACGGCGAGATCCGGTAGTCGCTGGCCTTGAACACGTCGTCGGACCTGCCGACGTAGGTGATGTAGCCCTCCACGTCCCGGCTCGCGACGTCGCCGGTGTGGTAGTGCCCGCCGCGCATCACCTCGGCGGTCAGCTCGGGCGCGTCGCGGTAGCCGCGCATCAGCGGGACCGGCGCCGGCGCGAGCTCGATGCAGATCTCGCCGTCCGCGCCGACCTCGTCGGTCGCCGGGTCGATCAGCGCGATCGAGTACCCGGGCAGCGGGCGGCCCATCGAGCCGAGCTTGACCGGCTGGCCGGGCGGGTTGCCGATCTGCGCGGTCGTCTCGGTCTGCCCGTACCCGTCCCGGATGGTGACGCCCCAGGCGTTGCGGACCTGCTCGATCACCTCGGGGTTGAGCGGCTCACCGGCCGAGATGCACTCCCGGATCCGGACCTCCACCGCAGACAGGTCGGCCTGGATCAGCATCCGCCAGACCGTCGGCGGCGCGCAGAACGTGGTCACGCCGTACGTCTGCAGGACGCGCAGCATCTTCTCGGCGTCGAAGCGCGTGTAGTTGTAGAGGAACACGGTCGCGCCCGCGTTCCAGGGCGCGAAGACGTTGCTCCACGAGTGCTTCGCCCAGCCGGGGGAGGAGACGTTGAGGTGGACGTCGCCCGGTTGCAGCCCGATCCAGTACATCGTCGACAGGTGGCCGACGGGGTAGCTGACCTGGGTGTGCTCGACCAGCTTGGGCTGGCTCGTCGTACCGGAGGTGAAGTAGAGCAGCAGCGAGTCGTGGGCGGAGGTGTCCACCTCGGGCACCGGGCCGTCGTACTGCGCCGAGTCGTCGTAGTGCAGCCAGCCGTCGACGGCCTCACCGACGGCGACGCGGAGGCAGTGGTCGGCGATCCCGGCGTACCGGCCGGTCTCGGCGCTGCTGGTCACCACGGCCCGGACGCCGCCGCGCTGGATCCGGTCGGCGAGGTCGGCGTCGGTGAGCAGGGTCGTCGCGGGGATCATCACCGCGCCGGCCCGGATGCAGCCGAGCATGGTCTCCCACAGCGGCACGGTGTTGCCGAGCACGATCAGGACCCGGTCTCCTGGTTGCAGCCCGGCCTCGGTGAGCCAGCCGGCGACCCGGCGGGACCGCTCGGCCATCTCGCGGTACGTCCGGGAGTTGACCTCGCCGTCCTCCTCGACGATCGTGAGCGCGGCGACCCCGGGCTGCTCGACCGCGAGCGCGTCGAACCAGTCCCGGGCCCAGTTGAACCGGTCGAACGCCGGCCAGTGGAAATCGCGGTACGCCGTCTCGTAGTCCTCGCGGTGTGCCACCAGGAAGTCCCGGGCGGTCCGGAACTCCCGCGTGACGTCCTGAGTGCTGCGCTCCGTAGCCATGTTCCGCACATTACCCACCGAGCGCGAGCACCGAGCCCGCCACGACGAGCGGTGTCAGGATCAGGCCGCGCCACAGGAACGACCACCAGGAGATGTCGACTCGGGCGGCGTCGCAGCGGTCGCGCCACAGCAGCGTCGCGAGCGAACCCCAGAGCGTGAGCAGGCAGCCGCAGTTGACGCCGATCAGCAGCGCCATCATGCGGTGCGGGCTGTCGGCGGCGACGGGCTCCATGGCCAGGTAGGCGGGCAGGTTGTCGGCCAGGTTCGCACCCAACGCGGCGGTCGCGCTCAGCCGCAGCTCGGACGTGCTGCCGGCGATCCGGCTCAGCACCTCCTGGAGCCCGTGTGCGCTGAGGAAGCCGACCACGGCGAACAGCACGGCCACAGTCGTCACGAGCTTGACCGGCAGCAACGACCACCGCAGCGCGCTCCGCCGCCGGATCGCGAACAGCCCAACCAGCAACAGAGCGCCCACACTCGCCGGCCAGGCGACCTCGATCCCGGAGACGAACGCGGGCCCGAGGAGCAGACACACGCCTGCGCATCCCCAGAACAGCACCTTGTCGTCCACATGCGGCGTCGGCGGTACGACGTACGTCCGCCGCAGATCGCGATGGAACAAGACGGCCAGCACCGTCACCGTGATCAGGATCGCTGCGATGGCGGGCCGCCAGCTGACCCGCAGATAGTTGTGCAGGTGCTCGAACTGGTGCAGCGCGAGCAGGTTGGTGAGGTTGGAGACCGGGAGGAGCAGGGACGCGGTGCCGGCCAGCCACACGGTCGTGAACGCGAACAGCTTGGGCGGGATGCCCAGCTGACGCGCCATCGAGAGCACGACAGGCGTCAGCAGCACCGCGCAGGTGTCCAGCGAGAGCACGATGGTCAGCCCGGTGGCGAGCACGACCACCAGCAGCCAGAGCCGCCACACCCGGCCGCGGGCGAGGTGCGCGGCCTCACGGGCGGCGACGTCGAAAACCTTCGCCTGGTCGGCCAGCTCGGCGATCACGGTCACTGCGATCAGGAAGACCAGCACGGGCGCAATCCGTGCGACCAAATTCATGACCTCCGCGATGACGAGTTGAGTAGGCTGGCCGAGTGACTGTGCTTTTGGCCGGGCCTCCGGCACCGGCGGGGTCCTGGGGCTGGAACTCCCGTCCTTCCCTCGTCACTCCAGTCGCTTCGCTCCCTGCGCTCCTCAGTCCAGGACGGGAGGCCCCATGACGCCGGACCAGTATGACTCCCAGCCGCCCGCCGGATATCCGGCGGAGTTCGAGGCGGACGTGGTCCTGCGCGACGGCGCCACCGCGCACCTGCGGCCGATCACGCCGGACGACGCCGACCTGCTGGTCGCCTTCTACGCCCGGGTGTCCGACAGCTCGAAGTACTACCGCTTCTTCGCCCCCTACCCACAGCTGTCCGACCGCGATGTGGCGAGGTTCACCCAGGTCGACTACCACGACCGGCTGGCGCTGATCGTCACCGTCGGCAGCGAGATGATCGGCGTCGGGCGCTACGAGCGCACCGGCCGCCGTACTGCGGAGGTCGCGTTCCTGATCGAGGACGCGCACCAAGGCCGCGGCCTCGGCCAGCTGCTGCTCGAGCACCTCGCCCAGGGCGCCCGGGAGAACGGCATCGCCCGGTTCGTCGCCGAGGTGCTGCCGGACAACCGCAAGATGATCACCGTCTTCACCGAGGCCGGCTACAAAGTCGCGCGCGAGTTCGAGGACGGCGTGATCATGGTCGAGTTCGACATCGCGCCGACCGACACCTCCTTCGGCGTGATGCAGGCCCGCGAGCAGCGTTCCGAGGCGCTGTCGATCGCGCGGCTGCTGACGCCGTCGGCGGTCGCCGTGATCGGGGCCAGCCGACGGGAGGGGACGATCGGCAACGCGCTGCTGCGCAACCTGCGCGACGGCGGGTTCACCGGTCGCCTGTACGCCGTGAACACCGACACCGACGCGGACGAGATCGAGGGGGTCCCGGCGTACCCGACGATCCGGGACGTGGATGACACGATCGACCTGGCCGTGGTCGCCGTCCGGGCCGAGATGGTCGCCGACGTGGTGCTGGACTGCGCGAACAAGGGCGTGCGCGGGCTGGTCGTGGTGTCGAGCGGGTTCGCCGAGATCGGGGACGAGGGGCGGAAGCGGCAGCGGTACCTGGCCGGCCTGGCCCGGTCGTACGGCATGCGGGTGATCGGGCCGAACGCGCTCGGGCTGATCAACACCGCGGCCGGGGTGTCGCTGAACGCGACGCTCTCGCCGCTGATGCCGAGCCGGGGCCGGGTGGCGTTCTTCTGCCAGTCCGGCGCGCTCGGGGTGCCGATCCTGGCCGACATGGTCCGCCGTGGCCTGGGCCTGTCCAGCTTCGTCTCGGCGGGCAACCGGGCCGATGTCTCGGGCAACGACCTGATGCAGTTCTGGTACTCCGACGAGGCGACCGAGGTCGTGCTGCTGTACCTGGAGTCGCTGGGCAACCCGCGGAAGTTCAGCCGGGTGTCGCGCCGGCTGGCCCGGCGCAAGCCGGTGGTCGCGCTGAAGTCGGGCCGGACCACCCAAGGGGTGCCGCTAGGGCAGATGGTGCGGCGCAGCCAGCTGCCGGCCGCGACCGTCGAGTCGATGTTCCGGCAGAGTGGGCTGATCGGGGTGGACACCACCGGTGAGCTGTTCGACGTCGCCCAGCTGCTCGCGCACCAGCCGCTGCCCAAGGGACGCCGGGTCGCGATCGTCAGCAACTCCGACGCGCTGACGCTGCTGGCGCTGGACACGATGGCCGGCTGCGGCCTGGACGTCGCGGGGGAGCCGCGCAACCTGAGCGCCGACGCGACCGCGGAGGACTTCGGGGCCGCGCTGTCCGAGGTGTTCGCCGACGAGCGGGTGCACTCGGTCGTGGTCATCTACACACCGCCGGTCCAGTCCAACGGCGCCGAGGTCGCGCAGGTGCTGGCTGCGGCGGCGGCCGGGTCGGACAAGCCGGTCGTGTCGACGTTCCTCGCGTCGCGGAGTGTGCCGGCCGAGCTCCGGGTGCCGGACGGCCATGGTGGCGCGGCCCGCGGTTCGATCCCGTCCTTCCTGAACCCGCAGTACGCCGTGGGCGCGTTGGCCAAGGCGACGCAGTACGCGGAGTGGCGGCGGCGGTCCGACAGCCGGATCCCGGACCTCCCGGACGTGGACACCAGAGCCGCCGAGGACTTCGTCGCGGAGTACCTGCAACGGCATCCGCACGGCGCCGACCTGAATGATGCGGACCGGCAGATGCTGCTCAGCTTCTACGGCATCTCGGTGTTGCCGGCGTTCCCGGTGCAGAGCGCCGACGAGGCCGTCGAGCGGGCCGCCGACCTCGGGTTCGAGGTGATCCTCAAGGCGACCGCCGAGCAGTGGCGGATGCGGCCCGACCTGGCCGACATCTGGCGGCACATCCACGACGAGGACGACATGCGCGGGGCCTGGGACGAGATGACCCGGACCTTCGGGGTCGCCTCCGACCCGGAGCGCGCGCAGTTCGTCGTGCAGAAGATGGCGCCGCCCGGGGTGCCGGTGGTGATCTCGGCGCTGGAGGACGTGTCGTTCGGCCCGGTCGTGTCGTTCGGCCTGTCCGGGGTCGCGACCGACCTGCTGGGCGACCGCGCGTACCGGATGCCGCCGCTGACCACCCGGGACGCCGCCGAGATGGTCCGTGAGGTGCGGGCGGCGCCGCTGCTGTACGGCTACCGCGGCAGCGACCCGGTCGACATCTCCGCGATCGAGAACCTCCTGCACCGCGTCTCTCGGCTGACCCTGGACCTGGAGGAGGTCGTCAAGCTCGACCTCCGCTCGGTCCTGGTCGGAGCCCAGGGCGCCACCGTGCTCGACGCCTGCATCCGGATCGCCCCGAACGAGAAGCCCCGTCAGGACACCCCTGCCCGGCGCCTCACCTGACGTAGATGCTGTCCGCGCGGCTGAGCAGGCCGGCGTCGACCAGTTCGCGGCGCAGGGCCGCGTGGTCGGGGTGCCAGCGGTTGAGGATCTCGTTGACCTCGGACTCGGGGTAGCTGCGGCCCGGCTCGAAGCTCGCCGCGAGGTACTCCAGGACGACGCGGAACTTGGCCGGAATCGTCGGGAAGTGCGTCAGCCTGCCGTCCCGGATGAACGACTTGAGCACCGCGTCGCGATGAGGATCCGGGTCGAGCGGCACCCGCTCCGGCCGGCCCTCCCGCACCGCGTGCTTGAACGCGTCCTCCTCCGCTCGCAACCCCCCGGCGGCCTCGACGACCAGCCCACCCTTCACCAACCGCTGCAGCGACTTGTGTACGACGGCCGCCGCCAACCCGGTGCTCCCGGCAACCTGCTCCGGCGTGCTCGCCCCGAGCACGACCGCGGAGTACACCCGCAACCGCGAAGGCTCAGCCAGCAACCCACAGAGCAAATCAGCATTCATGCGTTCCACGCTAACCACAACTGCAACCGGATTTCGGCGGGATGCTAGACAGTGCTCATGACGATGACACCGGGTCCCAGCAACGCGATTACCGATGTGCCGGGGGTTGTGGTGGGGCAGGTGGAGCGGGTGGGGGCGCCGTACCTGACGGGGACGACGGTTGTGCATGTGCCGGCCGGCGCGGTGACTGGGGTGGATGTTCGCGGGGGTGCGCCGGGTACGCGGGAGACGGATCTGCTGGACCCGGTGAACGCCAACCCGGGGGCGAACGCGGTCGTGCTGAGCGGCGGCAGCGCGTACGGGCTGGACACCGCCGGGAGCGTGATGCGGTGGCTCGAGGAACGCGGGCAAGGGGTGCGGGTCGGTCCGGGGGACCGGGACGTGGTGCCGATCGTGCCGACCGCGGTCATCTTCGACCTCGGCCGCGGTGGTGACTTCAAGGCCCGGCCGGAGCCGTCCTGGGGCGCCGACGCGATCGCCGCCGCCACCGACGGTCCTGTTGCTCTCGGCAACCATGGTGCCGGTGCCGGCGCTCGGGCGCGATCACTCAAGGGCGGCGTCGGCTCGGCCAGCGTCCGGCTGGACGACGGTACGACGGTCGGCGCGCTGGTGATCGTGAACGCGGCCGGCTCGACCGTGGACGAGCAGGGCCGGCTGTACGGCGCTCGCTTCGGTCTCGGCGACGAGTTCGCGTTTCTTCGCACCCCCACCGAGCAGCCGGCCCTCGTCGTACCCGGCCGGAACCTGATCCCCGGTCCTGGCACCAACACGGTGATCGCGGTGGTGGCGACCGACGTACCGCTGGACAAGGCGGCCGCGCAGCGGATGGCGATGATCGCGCACGACGGCCTGGCCCGGGCGATCGACCCGATCCACACGCTGGTCGACGGCGACAGCATCTTCGCGCTCTCGCCCCGCATCCCGGACGACGACCGGCCCCGGTTGAGCGTGACCGATCCGACCGCACTCGGCCAGCTCGAGACCGTCTACGCGGCCGGCGCCCGGACGCTGTCCCGCGCGGTCGTCCACGCGATGCTCAATGCGGAGACTGTCGAGACCCCGGCCGGAACGATCCCGAGCTACCGCGACGCCTACCCGTCAGCCTTCCGGACCACCTGACGTACGACTCCAGTACGACGTGGGCCCGACGAACGACTCCGGAAGGCGACGGCAAGACCGGTCTGCGGGCCGACGCTCCACCGGCCGACTCGCGGAAAGCTCAGCAGCATGAGCTTTCAGAGTCCCCAGCAGGCTGTCCTCAGCGGTCACGGCCTGGTCAAGTACTACGGCGACGTCGTCGGCCTCGCCGGTGTCGACGTCGCCGTCAGGTCCGGTGAAGCCCTCGCCGTCATGGGTCCCAGCGGCAACGGCAAGACAACCCTTCTCCACGTCCTGGCCGGCATCCTCACTCCGGACCAGGGCGAGGTCTGGCTGGCCGGCGAACGGGTCGACAAGCTGAACGACGCCGCCCGGACGGTCCTGCGCCGCCGCCGGCTCGGCTTCGTCTTCCAGGACAACCAGTTGCTCGCCGAGCTGCCTGCCGACGAGAACGTTGCCCTGCCCATGATGGTCGACGGTGTCAACCGGCGCGATGCGATCGGACGGGCCCGCATGATGCTCGCCCAGGTCGGCCTGTCCGCAGAAGCAGGTCGGCGGCCTGGCGAGCTGTCCGGCGGCCAGGCCCAGCGCGTCGCGATCGCCCGAGCCCTGGTCGGCGAGCCACAGGCCGTCTTCGCCGACGAGCCCACCGGCGCACTCGACGCCGCCACCGGCGCCCAGGTGATCGACCTGCTCGTCGGCGCCGCCACCCACCGCGGTGCCGCCGTGGTCGTCGTCACCCACGACAACGCGGTCGCCGCCCGCTGCCACCGAGTCCTGACAATCGTCGACGGCCGCGTCAGCGAATCGCTAGGAGCCGGCCGATGAACCCGATGACCGATCTCGGCCTGCGCTTCGTCCGCCGGCCGGGTCCGGGTGGTCGCGCGGCCAACCTCGCCGCCCTCGGCGCCACGGCCGTCGTCGCGCTCTTGGTCACCTTCCTGATCGCCGGGTCACTCGGGCTGGTCCACCGCTCGGACCGGATCGGCTGGCGCAGCGGCGACAAGGCCGACCCGGCCACAGCGATCGGCGCGATCAACCAAGATGACGACCTGAGGGTCGACGGGCTCCACATGCTCCGCATCGACCTCGCAACCCTGCGCCCCAACGAGCTACCGCCACCACCTGGTCTCGACCACGCCCCCAAGCCGGGCGAGGTCTTCGTGTCACCCGAACTCGCCAAGCACTGGTCGAGCATCAGCAAGGAGTACGGCGACGAGCAGCCGACCGGCCTGATCAGCGACAAGGGCCTGTCGTCCCCGCAGGAGCTGGTGCTCATCCGCGGGGTCGCGCCCACCGCGGTGGGGGAGCACCCGCAGTACGTCGCCAGCTGGCATGAGGACGTGATGGACAGCCGGATGCTCGGACTGCTGATGGCAGTTGCCTTGGGCATCACCCTGGTGCTGTTCCCGATCCTCAGCCTGGTCGGGCAAGCGGCAGGAGTCGCAGCAAAGCGTCGCGAGCACCGCCTGGCCGGTCTGCGGCTCGCAGGTGCCACCAGGACACAGGTGTTGTCGCTGAGTGCAGTGGAGCAGGCTGTGCTCGGCCTGGCCGGCGCAGTCGTCGGTCTGGTCGGCTACACGACCTTGACTCCGCTGATCGCACGCATCCCGCTCGGTGGCGGCAGATGGTTCTTGTCCGACATCACGGTCAACTGGTGGACCGCGCTCATCGTGCTGGCCGCTGTACCCGTGCTGTCGGTGATCAGTGCACTCATCGGTCTCGGGCGCGTCAGCATCACGCCGCTCGGTGTCGTCCGTGGCCAGACCCGCAAGGCGACCAGTGCGCTGCGACTGGTGTTCCTGGTGATCGGACCGATCGTGCTGGCGTACTACGGCATGCAGACCGGCCTGCTCCCGGTGCTGATCGGGGTCGGGCTGGCGGCGCTCGCCGTACGGGTGATCGGACCGTGGGCTGTGCAGCTGATCGGCAGGATCCTGGCGAACCTGGCCAACGGTCCGGTCACGCTGCTGGCCGGCCGGCGGCTGGTCGACGACCCGAAGGGTGCATTCCGGCCGGTGGCTGCGCTGGTGCTGAGTGGCTTCGTCACCGGCTTCATGTCGGTGTTCATGCCGCCCGGCGACGACGATCCGACCTACCAGGATCTGCGCATCGGAGTAGTGCTGCTGCTGGGGCTGGTGTTCCTGACGGTCGCCGCCTCGACGGCAGCCGGAGCAGTCGGTACGGCGCTGGACCAGGCGGCGCCCGCCCGTGCGCTCCGGAGGTCCGGTGTGCCGCTGTCCGTGATCGAGCGGTCGGCCCGGCTGGCGGCCGTCGTACCGGTCATCGGTGTGGGGCTGCCGGTGGTCGGGTTCGGCGCGCTGTGCGGGCTGGCGGTGAGCGGTGGCAGGGTGATCACCGAGGGGAATTCGGGCCTTCTGGTGCTGATCGGGCAGGTGCTGTGCGGCCTCGTGCTGGTCGCGGTCGCCGGAGTGGCCGGGGCGCCGGTGCTGCGGAAGGCAAGTGCGAACTGATCGCGGTTGTCCACAAGGCGAAATCGCTCTTGCACCGGATCGTGCAAGGATGAGGGCATGCGTGACCTGAATGTGCCCGAGCTCGCGGATGTCTCACCCGCCCTGCGCGAGGCGATCGACCGGTGTGGCTACTACCCGGACGTCGTGACGGACTCGCTCGCGGTCGCGATCGCGGGCGAACCGATCACTTCGTTCGTGCTGCAGCACGAGCCGACCTTCGACCGCGACGAGGTCCGGCGGCACATCACCATCCTGGCCCTGACCCCGACCCGGCTGATCGTCGGGCACACCGACGAGCACGCGGCCGACGAGCTGATCCGCGCGCCGTACGCGTCGACCTCCACCGAGGCAATCCCGCTGCACCGGGTGAACGCGGTGGTCGTCAACCGCGTGGTGCCGAACCCGGCCGGCTACGCCACGGGCAAGGCCGACCCGGCGGTGTCCGGCGGTGGTGAAGTGGTGCTGACGATCGGCTGGGGGATGGTGAACCGCATCGACCTCGAGCCGGCCGTCTGCGCCGACCCGAACTGCGAGGCCGACCACGGCTACACCGGATCGGTCGCGGCCGACGACATCTCGTTGCGGATCAGCGCGGCCGCGGACGGTCCGGCCGGGATCCGGCAGGTGCTCGACTTCGCGCAGGCGCTGTCGTTCGCCACCAGCCGGTAGTGCCATGCTGACGCCGGTGAGCCCACAGTACGGCGGTGGGGCGCTCGCCGACGTACTGCCCTCAGTGGCCGGTGCGTTGTCGGTCCCGGGCGAGCAGAACGTGCTCGGTCTCCCGCCTGCACCGCGGTACGCCGTTCTGCTGCTCGACGGACTGGGGTGGCACCTGCTGCAACGGCATGCGGACGTCGCGCCGTACCTGGCGTCGCTGCTGCCGACAGGTCGCAGCCTGACCGCCGGGGTGCCGTCGACGACTGCGGTCAGCCTGACCAGCCTCGGGACCGGCCTGCCGCCGGGTGCGCACGGGATCGTCGGCTACACGTCGATCGTGCCCGAGTCCGGTGCGCTGCTGAACGCGCTGGCCTGGGATGCACCGGTGGACCCACGCAGGTGGCAGCCGCACGGGACCGTGTTCGAGCGGGTCGCGGCGTCCGGCGTGGCGACCCGCAACGTCAGCAAGGCACGCTTCGACACATCCGGGCTGACGGCTGCAGCGTTCCGGGGGAGTGCCCATCGCGGCGCGGACACGGTTGAGGACCGGTTGGACGCGACCCGCTTCGCCAGCCGGGAAGGCAAGTCGTCATTGGTCTACGTGTACGACTCGCAGTTGGACTACACCGGCCATAACCAGGGCTGCGACTCGTGGCAGTGGCGCAAGGAACTGGCCGCCGCGGACCTGTTCGCTTCGCAGGTGCGATCGGCGCTGCCGCGGGACGCCGTACTGATCGTCGTCGCGGACCACGGGATGGTCGACGTCTCACCGGAGAACCGGGTCGACCTCGACGCCGAGCCCGCCCTGACCGACGGCCTCCGGCTCATCGGCGGTGAGTCGCGCTTCCGGCACCTGTACTGCGTGGACGGCGCCGAAGCCGACGTGCTGGCGGCGTACCGGGAGCGGCTCGGCGACAAGGCGCTCGTGCTCAGCCGCGAGGAAGCCGTCGAGCTCGGATGGTTCGGCGGTGTCGAGGATCGGGTCGCGCCACGGCTCGGCGATGTCGTGGTGGCGTCCCTCGGTCCGGTCGCGCTGGTCGCGAGCAGGCGCTACCCGCAGGAGGCCGGGCTGATCGGCCTGCACGGCTCGCTGACCGACGACGAGATGGCGATCCCGCTGCTGGTCGACCCGGGCGCCTAGAAGCTCCAGACGTTCCAGAAGAAGTTGGTCTGGGCGGTCTTCGCCTCGCCGTCCCGAGCGATGACGGTCACCTTGTAGCGCCCGGAGCCCGGGGTCAGGACTCCGGTGATCCAGCCGCGCTCGGCGTCGATCTCGAGGCCTGGCGGGAGGCCGGTCGCCGAGTAGCTGATCTCGCCCGACCCACCGGATCCCTTCAGCAGCAGCGGAATCGCCGGCAATCCGCCGACCCCGAGCTGATCGCCCGGCTTGGTGATCGAGATGGCGCCGTTCGGCTGCGCGGCCGCGGCGCCGACCGCCTCGGCCGCGTCGACCATGCCCTCGCCGTAGTACGAGTTGTTCGCCTGCGTGCCGATGCACTCGCCGGCGGCGCCCGGCGGGCAGGCCAGGTCGTTCGCCTGCTGGGCGAGCTGGCCGCGGACCTCCGCCGGCGTCGCCTTCGGGTTCAGGCTTCGCAACAACGCCGCCACACCGGCGACGTGCGGTGAGGCCATCGAGGTGCCACTCATCGACTGGTAGCCGCCGCCGGGGACCGTCGAGTAGACGTTCTCACCCGGGGCCGCGACGTTGATCTTGTTCTCGCCGAAGTTGGAGAACCGCGACTTCGCGCCACTGCCGTCGACGGAGGCGACCACGACCATGCTCGGCAGCTCCGTCGGCAGGCTCAGACAGTCGTCGGTCACCGTCCGCAGCTCCGGCGTCGAGTCGTTCGGGCTGGAGTCGTCGTCGGTCTTGTCGGCCAGGTTGTAGTCCTCGTTGCCGGCCGCGGCCACGTTCACCACGCCCTTGGTCTCCGAGTACGCGACCGAGCGCCGTACCGCCTCCGCGATCGCGTCCTGGTCCTGGTCCGACGGGCACAGGAACAGCCACGGGTCGGTGTAGTAGCTGTTGTTGGTGACCGACACCCCCTTGTCGGCGGCGAACATGAACGCGCAGACGGTGTTCTCCGGGAAGAACAGCTGGCTGTCGGCCTCGGCGACCCGGATCGACGAGAACTTCACTCCGGGAGCGACGCCGATCATGCCGGTGCCGTTGCGGGCCGCCGCGATCGTGCCGGCCACGTGCGTGCCGTGCTCGCCGACCGGCCGCCAGGCGCCGGGCCGGGTGTCGATCTTGCCGTAGGCGCAGGAGGCGGACTTGGTGGCGTCGAAGTTCGCCTTGAGGTCCGGGTGCTGGTCGTCCACGCCGGTGTCCAGCACTCCGACGGTGATGGTCTTGACGCCCGGGTTCTTGTCCCAGGCCCGGTCGGCGCCGATCTGGGCCATGTCCGGCCGGTCCGTCTCCGGGGTGGTACTCGGCGCCTCGGGGACCTGCGCCGGGATGGCGGGTGCGCCGATGTCCGCGGGCAGGTCGGACGTCCGGGTGGCGCCGGCCTTCTGAACGCCCTCGACGCCACGCATCTTGCTCGCGAAGTCGGTCGCGTTCGAGTGCGCGACGACCACCCCGATGGCGTCGTACGACGCGTAGACCGTGCCGCCGTTCGAGGTGATCGCTCCGGTGACCTTGGCGGTCTGCTTCGGCTCGGTGATCACGAAGTACGCCCGCAGCCCGGCCTCGGCGCGTTCCGGCACGGCGGCCGCCGGAAGGGTGGCGGACGCGGTCATCATGCAGGCCGCGAGGAGCAGGACCAGAGCTTTGCGCACGATCCATTCAAACCGGAGCGGGGCTCAGAACCCAAGCCGACCCCCGGGAACGGTATCGACCTGGTACGACGCGCCACCCCGAGGTGCGAGGTGATCCGCTGACTTGGCAGGATGATCGCCCGTGGCTGAGCTGCTCTACTTCACCGGGACCATGGACTGCGGCAAGTCCACCCTCGCCCTGCAGATGGACCACAACCACAAGGCCAGGGGCCGGCTCGGCCGGATCTTCACCAGCCACGACCGGGCCGGTGAGTCGGTGCTCTCGTCCCGGCTCGGGCTGGCCGCGCAGGCGATCGAGGTGCGGCCGGAGTTCGACTTCTGGGAGTACGTCGTCGGCGAGCTCACGCACGGTGGACGCATCGACTACGTGGTGTGCGACGAGGCGCAGTTCTACAGCCCGCTGCAGATCGAGCAGCTGGCCCGGCTGGTCGACGAGCTCCAGATCGACGTGTTCGCCTTCGGCATCCTGACCGACTTCCGGGCCACGTTGTTCCCGGGTTCTGCCCGGTTGGTGGAGCTGGCGGACAAGATGGAGTTGCTGCAGGTCGAGGCGTTGTGCTGGTGCGGTGAACGGGCCACACACAACGCCCGTACGATCGGTGGAGAGATGGTGACGGAGGGCGAGCAGTTGGTGGTCGGCGACATCGTGACCCAGGACCACGAGGTCGCGTACGAGGTGCTGTGCAGGCGGCACCACCGGCGCCGGCTCACCCAGGCCCGCGCCCGCGCCACCCTGTCACCTGAAGTACTGCCGTTCGGAGGAGCCGCGTCATGAGCCCGTTGATCACCGTCGAGGAACTGCGTGCGCTCACCGAGCGCCCGGTGCTGATCGACACGACCTGGAACCTCGCGGGCCCGCCCGCCAAGCAGACGTACGACGCCGGCCACCTCCCCGGCGCGTACTTCGTCGACCTGGACACCGAGCTCGCCGGACCGCCCGGCCCCGGCCGCCACCCGTTGCCCGCGGCAACCACCGTGACCGCGGCGCTGCGCCGGGCCGGCGTCGGCCCGAGCACGCCGATCGTCGTCTACGACGCGGCCAACTCGACGGCGGCGGCGCGGGCCTGGTGGATCTTCCGGTACTTCGGCGTCCGCGACGTCCGCGTGCTCGACGGCGGACTCGCGGCCTGGCAGGCAGCCGGGGGAGAGGTGACCACCGAGGTCCCGGCCGACGGAAACGGCTCGTTCATCGCCACCGCCGGGCACATCCCGCTGCTGGACGCCGACGGCGCGGCCGGCGTTGCCGCGACCGGCGTACTGCTGGATGCGCGGGCGCCGGAGCGCTTCGCCGGTGAGGTCGAGCCGATGGACCCGGTCGCCGGCCACATCCCGGGCGCCGTCAACGCGCCCACCACAGCGAACGTCGACGAGACCGGTCGCTTCCTCCCGGCCGACGAGCTCCGGGAACGCTTCGAGAAGCTCGGCGCGAACGACTCCACTGAGGTCGGTGTCTACTGCGGCTCCGGAGTCACCGCGGCCCACGAAGCGCTGGCGCTGGAGGTCAGCGGCATCCCGTCGACCGTGTACGTCGGCTCGTGGTCGGAGTGGATCACCGACCCGTCCCGCCCGGTCGCCACCGGCACCGCCTAAGGCACCATGACGACCTTCCCGGCGGCTTCGTCGTTCTCCATGTAGCGGTGCGCCGCGACGATGTCATCGAGGTCGAAGACCCTGTCGAGGTTGGGCTGGTAGACGCCGGCCGCGACCTGGTCGACGACCCGCTGCAGGATGGCTGCGCCCGCACTGCCCTTGAGGGTGTCGCTGTGGAAGGCCGTGAGCTTGGTACCGGACGGGATCATCGCGATGGCTTCGAAGTCCGGGATCGACCACCCACTGAGTGAACCGGCCACACACACAGTCCCGCCAGGCCGCACCAAGTTCAGTGACTCCACCGTCGTACGCGCGCCGACGAGATCCAGCACGTAGTCGGGTCCTTCGGGCCAAACCTCGTGCAGGCTCGGCGCCAGCGGATCGCCGGTGTCGACGAGGGCATGGTCCACACCCGCCGCCTTGAGTGCGTCGATCTTGCCGCGCCGGCGAGTCGTCGCTTCGACGTGGACGCCGTGGCCGGAGGCGATCGACGCCGCCGCCAACCCCACCGACGACGTCCCGCCACGGATCAGCAGCCGTCCTTCTACGACGCCCAATGCATCCAGTGCGCCCTGCGCGGTCAGGTAGGTCTCGGGTAGTGCAGCGAAGAGTTCCCAGGGGAGCGTGGTCGTGACCGGCATCAGCAGGTCGTTCGGCAACAGCGTGTACTCCGCATAGCCGCCGTCGAACGCGCGGCCCATCTCGCCCATCACCGCCGCGACGGTCGTCCCGTCGGGCAACCGTGGATCGGTCGACGCCGCCACGACGCCCACGCACTCGATTCCGAGCACCCGCGGGAACGTCACGCTCGGCGAGTGCCCCTTCCTGGTCCTCAACTCCGACCGGTTCAGGCCCGCGGCCTTCACCTGCACCAGGCTCCAGCCCTCCCGAACCGCCGGAATCGGCACCTCGCGGATCTCCAGAACCTCCGGGCCGCCTGGTCTCACACACACTGCTGCTCGCATCATGTCCTGCAGTCTCGTCAGCAAGCCCGCTGACCGGCCACCGGTAAAATGCCAACTTATGCCCGTTGGCCGCCAAGTTCCCGAGTCGCAGCTCTGGCCGGGCGCCGGGATGCACCTGTGGCCGTCCGGCGGCACGAGCTCGGAGCACGCTCATCCACGCGGGCACCTGGTGTACGCGGCCCGAGGTGTCCTGTCGGTGCACACCGAGCAGGGAACCTCGATCGTTCCGGCAAACCGGCTCACATGGATCCCGGCCGGGTTCAGCCACTACCACCGCGCGCACGGCAGCACGGACATGCGGATCCTCTTCCTGCCGGCCGCGCTGGCTCGGCTCGTCCCCGGCCATCCGGCGGTGTTCATGGTCTCCGGCCTGGCCCGCGAGGTTCTGCTCACGCTCACCGGCCCGAACCAGCGTGACCGCGCAGCTCGCGCCCGCCTCCGCCGCGTCCTCGTCGACGAGCTTCAGGAAGCGCCCGAGCGGCCGCTCCAGCTGCCGGAGCCACGCGACGACCGGCTGCGAGCGGTCGCAGCGCTGCTGTACGAAGACCCAGCTGACAACACCGCATTGGCCGAGCTCGGGCAGCGAGTCGGAGCCAGCGCCCGCACTCTCAGCCGGCTGTTCCACGACGAGCTCGGCATGACCTTCTACGAGTGGCGCACCCAGCTCCGCGTGTATCACGCCCTCGTCCTGCTCGCCGACGGACACGACACCACCCGCGTCGCGCACGCGTGCGGCTGGTCGAACCCGAGTAGCTTTATCGCGGCCTTCAGCAACCTCGTCGGCACCACCCCGGGCCGCTACCGGACGGCGCCGCCTTTCGGCGCTGGTGGAAGCTCTTGACGCCCGGGGGCGGAGTGCGGGATGGTCCTGAGAAATCGATTTCCACCGCCCCTTGGGAGTCACAGATGAAGCGATCAACGTTCCTTCGCGCCGCACTCGGCGCCGGTGTCGTCGCCGCCGTACCCGGTGTGCCGGCGTTCGCCCGGAGCCAGGCCGTCCTGACCAACAAGGTGGCCGACCTGACCGGGCCCGGGTTGACCGACCGGTTCCGGATGGCCGCGACAGACCTCGGGATTCCGGTGCGGACGCCGGACGGCCGGATGCTGTTCATGTTCGGCGACACGTTCGAGCAGCCCTGGGTCGGCGGCGGCTGGTGGCGCTCGCCGGTGGCGCTGTGGTCGACCACAACCGACTTGAACAGCGGCGTGACTTGGTCCGGCGCGGTCGGCGGAGCGGCTGCTCAGCAGTTGTGGGAGTACGATCACGACAACCCGGTGTTCTCGACCGTGCTGCCGTCGGACGTGATCACGATCGGCGGGTCGATGTACCTGCACGCGATGGTGAACAAGGGCCTGGGCAACGTGGTCTGGACCGAGATCTGGCGCAGCGACAACTCGGGGGCCAGCTGGTACCACACCGGCGCGAAGTTCGACCCGAACATCGACGGCGGGATGTTCCAGTGCCTGACCTGGGGTGAGGGCAACGACGGCTACGTCTACGTCGACTCGACCGGGTTCCAGCGGAACAAGCCGATCATCCTGAAGCGGGTCCGCAGCACCCAGATCGCCGACCCGGCGGCGTACGAGCCGTGGGGTTACCGCGACGGCGTGTGGGCCTGGGGCAACCCGGCGACCCCGATCCTGACCGGCAGCTTCGGCGAGCTGTGCCTGCGGCCGCTCGGCGGCAAGTGGGTGCTGACCTGGTTCAACGCCGGTGACTACCGGATCGACGGCATCATCATGGACACCCCGACGTCGAACCTCTACACGGCCTACCGGCAGACCCTGATCTACGGTGGCGCGTGGGGCAACGAGGACGACAACCACGTGGCCCAGCTGTACGGCGGCTACATCATCCCCGGCTCGACCCTCAGCGACATGCACCTGTCGGTGAGCCAGTGGAAGACCGACGCCGGCTGGCCCTACCGCGTCATGCAGTTCCGGGTCCGCAACTTCGGCTAGCGCTCCAGCACCATCGTGTCGGACGTCTCGACCGTGCCGACCCTCTCGAAGCCGAGCGAGCGGTAGAGCTCGGCGGCCGGGTTCTTCGGATCGACGCTGAGACTGAGCTTCGGGTACGGCGACATCCGGATCAGCTCGGTCATCAGGGCGCGGGCGATACCGCGGCGGCGGAAGTCAAGGGATACACCGAGTGACAGCTCAGGAACGTCGTCGGCGACGTAGCCGTAGCCCGGGCGGTCAGCGGTGAGGCAGCGTGCCCACGCGGCTCCGGCGGGCGTCCCGTCCACCTCGGCGACCACTCCGAAGTCGGTCGCGCGCGGCCAGTCGGCGACGTACCGCCATGCCTTGTCTTCGGCGCGCAGCTTGTCGAGCGTGAACCACGCTGTCCCGTCCCAGTTGTAGGCCTCGAGCAGCATCTCGGTCAGGAACGTGAAGTCGTCGGCGGTCGCGGGTCGGAGCAGCATGGCGTCATCCTCTCCGACCCGCGACATCCCCACCACCCGATTACAGCTGGATCCGCACGAGGTTGCGGGCCTGGACTGTGAACAGCGCGGAGCCGCGTGGATCCACCGCGAGCTTCGGCTCCCCGCCGAACCACTCGGCGGCCAGACCGCTCGCGAACGGCGTCACCGTGAACGTCTCGAGGTCGATGGCGTGGACGGCGTTCCCGTCGGTCGAGTACCCGGTGCCGTCGACGATATGCAGGTCGGACCCCTTCGTGCCTGCTCTGACTGTCCGCGTGACCTTGCGACGGCGTACGTCGTACTCGAAGACCCAGCCGCTGCTGGTGATGCCGTAGAGGTGGTCGCAGGAGTAGGCGAGGCCGGGGATGACCGCGGCGCCGGCGACGGGCTCGAGCTGCCAGAGCAGTTTGCGGCGGCGAAGGTCGAACGCGGCCAGCCGAGCGGTCGTGGTCTCCGGCGGCAGGCCGAGTCCTTCCTGGATGTTCGTCCCGAGGTAGGCCACGCCGGCGTGGCAGGCGACGGCGTACGGACTCTGCCGGGGGACGACACCGCGGTACGTCGTCCATTCGCCGGTGTGTGGTGAGTGCAGTGTGAGCGCGCCGTTGAGTTGGCCGGGCTCGGGCTGGGTCGTCATCGCGATCAGCCCGGTCGCGTGGTCGTAGGCGAGGTCGCGCGGGCGGTCCTGTTGGTTGCCCGTCTTGCCGATCAGCTGCGCCGACTCCTCGCCCGGCCTGTGCGCGTACAGCAGGCCCTGCGTGTAGACCCCGAGGTACGTCGTGTCCTTGATCGTCAGCGCTGTCTTCGGCTCACCCGGGATGCCGAGCCGGGTCCTGGTGCCGGCCGCCAGGTCGTGGACGTCGGCCCCGCCCTTGCCCCCGACGTACACGCGTTTCCCGTCGGAGTGCACGGACATCGGCTGCTCGGGCGCGGCCTTGAAGCCGCGCTGCACCAGGTTGACGAAGCCGAGCTCGTGCGTCGCCGGGTCGAAGACGAACACGGCTCCGTCCTGCACGCCGTACACCTTGCCCTCGTGGGACAGCAGGCGGTGGGTGGCTGCCTCCGGCTGGGCGATGCCGAGTTGCTCGATCTCGCCGCCGGCGATCGGGGTGCGGTAGAGCATGCCGGTCGGTCGCCCGGCGAAGTACAGGTGTTCGTCGTGCAGGAGGACCGAGGTGATGTATTTCTCGCCGGCTGCCGCGATCACGCGGTAGTCGGTCGGCGTGGCCTTG
The DNA here is from genome assembly GCF_044458365.1 of Kribbella sp. NPDC050470. Classification (NCBI taxonomy): domain Bacteria; kingdom Bacillati; phylum Actinomycetota; class Actinomycetes; order Propionibacteriales; family Kribbellaceae; genus Kribbella; species Kribbella sp. NPDC050470. Next base: position 518,367 of record NZ_JBITHV010000008.1, read on the forward strand.
GACAGCAGCATCGCCTCACCGTTGGACGAGATGCCCGCGGCGAGGTGGGTGTCCGAGATGTGCATGCTGGCGACGAAGTCCCGGGCGGCCAGCTCGGCCGGCAGGATCGCGGTCTTCGCGCCGGTCACCCGGTCGATCGCCACCAGGTGCGCGTGCGGGCCGATCCCGACGTACACGGTCTTCTCATCGGCGGCGACGCTGCGCGCGTAGGCCTCGCCGGGCACGATCTCGCCGAGGTCGCGGCTGACCCCGGTGGCCGGGTCGTACTCGACCACGCGGCCCGGGTCGGAGATCGCCAGGTACACCTTGCCGTCGGGGGAGGAGGCGATGTTCCAGATGTACGGCCAGGGGTAGCTGCCGACCTTGGTCACCTGGCTCGTGATCGTGTCGAGCCGGTAGAGGTCGGACTGGCCGTGGGTGGCGACGTAGATGTCGGTCCCGACCGCGCACATCGCCCAGATCCCGATCCCGGTCGGGATGTCGAAGTGTGCCGTGACCTGGTCCTGGCCGAGGTCGTACGCGCCTACCACGTTGGGCGCCAGCCCGCGGGTCCCGGCGTACAGGACGGAACCGGCGAAGTCGGCGTTGCCCAGCGGCGTGGTGACGCTGGCCGGGCCGAGGTCGGTGACGGTCCCGCGGGGTGGCGCGGCGTACGCGGTCTCGCCCTGCCACAGCGCCGCGCCACCGGCCGCCGCCGCGAGCTGGAGGACTCTTCGCCGAGGAATCACGTCAACCACCCGTTTCGGTCAGGCCCGTAATTGCCTCGACCAGGCTAGCTCACATATGGGTTTCGGTCATGGCCCAAAGTCGAACTTGTTCAGTCGGCGGATGATGTGGGCATGGGTGATTACGTCGATGCCGGGGGACTGCGGACGTACTACGAGGTCGCGGGCGACGGCGAGCCGCTCGTCCTGATCCATGGCGGCGCGACCACGGGGGAGAGCTGGGCGGCGCAGGTGCCGGCGCTCGCCGAGCGGTACCGGGTCTTCGTGCCGGACCGCCGCGGGCACGGCCGGACCCCGGACACCGAGGGCCCCGCGACGATGGACGGCTACGCCGCGGACCTGATCGCGTTCATGACAGCGCTCAACCTCGGTACGGCGCACGTCGTCGGCTGGAGCGATGGCGGCAAGGTCGCGGTGCGGATGGCGCTGAGCCGACCGGACCTGGTCCGCAAGTTGGTGATGATCGGCACCGAGCTCACCCGGGCCGGTGGCACGCCCGCGAACGACCGCCTGATGACTACACCCGAAGGCCTCGCGCGGCTGGAGGGGATCGCCAAGGCCGACTACGAGCGGTTGTCGCCGGACGGTCCCGAGCACTTCGGCACGGTCTTCGCCAAGTGGGCCCGGATGTGGGCCTCGATCCCCGACATCGAGCCGGCCGAACTGGGGCACCTGCCGATGCCCGTGCTGCTCATGCAGGGCGACGACGACTGCGTGCGCATCGAGCACAACGTGGACCTGGCCAGGGCGATCCCGGACGCGCAGCTCGCCGTGATCCCCGGCGGCTCGCACGCCGTACCGCTGGAGAAGCCCGATCTGGTGAATCGCCTCCTTCTCGACTTCCTCGCGGACACCCAGACGCCCAAGTTCATGCCGCTCGGCGACCTCTGACAGACCGCTGTTCAAATCGGTACCTTGCTGACCATTGAGAAAGTAACACGCTTGGTTTAACTTACTCGGAACCTGGCCGGTGTGTGGCTCAGAGCACACCGGCGGCATCCGGAAACCTGAGGAGTTCCGATGACGAGAGTGAGCAGGTGGGGCGCCGGGCTGGGGCTGGCCGGACTGGTGCTCGCCGTGGCCGGCTGTGCGGACGGGACCACGCCCGGCGCCGACGCCGGTGGCGCGATCGACGAGAACGCGCCGGTGACGATCACGATCGGGGACCGCCCGACCCCGGACAAGCCGAACGACATCGCCGCGTTCGAGCGCAACATCAAGAAGTTCATGGACGCGCACCCGAACATCACGGTGAAGTCGACCGAGACCAAGTGGGACGCGCAGACCTTCCAGGCGCAGGTGGCGGGTGGCTCGCTGCCGACGGTGATGAACATCAGCTTCACCGAGCCGGCCAACATGATCCCGAACAAGCAACTCCCGGACATCACCGACGAGCTGAAGCTGGTCGACCTGACCAAGGACCTGAACCCCGAGGTCCTGAAGATCGTCCAGGACGACGCCGGCCGGATCTACGGCGTCCCGATCGACGTGTTCTCGGTCGGGCTGGCCTACAACCGGGCCCTGTTCAAGCAGGCCGGGCTCGACCCGGACAAGCCGCCGACGTCCTGGGACGAGGTCCGCCAGTTCGCGAAGCAGATCACCGAGAAGACCGGCAAGGCCGGGTACGCGCAGCTGACCAAGGACAACACCGGCGGCTGGATGCTGACCACGATGACCTACAGCATGGGCGGCTCGGTCCAGAGCGAGGACGGGAAGAAGAGCACCTTCAACGACGCGCCGACCAAGAAGGCGCTGCAGCTGCTGAAGGACATGCGCTGGACCGACAACACGATGGGCAGCAACTTCCTCTACAACCAGGAGGAGGTCCGGCAGGACTTCGCGGCCGGCAAGATCGGCATGGTCCTGCAGGCGCCGGACGCCTACGACATGTGCGTGAAGAACTTCGGGATGAAGCCGGCCGACTACGGCCACGCCGCGCTGCCGCAGGACGGCGGCCCGCACGGCACGCTCACCGGCGGCTCGATCAAGATGATCAACCCGAAGGCGAGCAAGAACGAGATCGTCGCCGCGCTGAAGTGGATCAAGTCGCAGGAGTTCGACAAGTACACCGACGAACAGCTCGCGGTGCAGAACGCCAAGGACACCATCGCGGACAAGGGCTTCGTCGGCCGGCCCGGGATCACGCCGCTGAGCCAGGAGACCTACGACCGCTACAACGGCTGGCGGCAGCCGTACAACAACGTCCCGGTCGAGCAGTTCAAGGGCTACGTCGAGTCCACCAAGACGCTCAAGCTGATTCCCGAGCCGTCGAACAAGGCGCAGGAGGTCTACGCGCTGCTCGACCCGGTGGTCCAGCAGGTGCTGACCAAGAAGGACGCGGACATCGACAAGCTGCTCACCGACGCCGCATCGAAGATCGACGCCCGCCTGGCCCGGTAACCCGATGTCGCTGCTACGTACGCCGAAGCCGAGCCGGAGCGGTGTCCATTTCTTGGCCACTTGGTACCGCTCCGGCGGGCTGAGCGCGATCATCTTCGCCCTGCCCCTGGTGCTGACGTTCCTGTACTTCTCGTGGGGCCCGATCGTCCGCGGCCTGGTGCTCAGCTTCCAGAAGAACAACCTGGTGACCACGCCGGAGTGGGTCGGGATGGCCAACTTCAGCTACGTGCTGACCGACCCGCAGCTGCCGCAGGCGGCGGTGAACACGCTGTACTTCGCGCTGCTCGCGCTGATCTTCGGCTTCCCGGTCCCGCTGTTCCTGGCCGTGTTCATCAGTGAGCTGCGCAGCACCGGCTGGCTCTACAACGTGCTGTCCTACCTGCCGGCGGTGGTTCCTCCGGTGGCGGCGATCCTGCTGTGGAAGTTCTTCTACGACCCCAGTGGCGCCGGCGTGTTCAACGCCGTACTGGGCTGGTTCGGGATCGGGCCGTTCGCCTGGCTGAACTCGCCGGACCTGGCGATGCCGGCCATCGTGCTGGAGGCGACGTGGGCCGGGGCCGGCGCCACGTCGATCATCTACCTGGCCGCGCTGACCGGGGTCCGGACCGAGCTGTACGAGGCGGCCGAGCTGGACGGCGCCGGGATCTGGAAGCGGGTCTGGCACGTCACGCTGCCGCAGATCCGCGGAATCATCCTGATCATGATGCTGCTGCAGCTGATCGGCACGTTCCAGGTGTTCACCGAGCCGTTCCTGTTCACCGGCGGCGGCCCGGACAACGCGACCACCACGATCCTGCTGCTGATCTACCGGTACGCGTTCATCAACGGCGACTTCGGCGCCGCGACCGCGCTCAGCGTGCTGCTGGCCGGGGTGCTGTGCGTGCTGTCGGTCGTCTACCACTTCCTGACCCGGCGCTGGAGCATCACATGAGTCACGAACGCGGGATCATCTCCGTTGCGGACCGGAAGCGGGGCCTGATCCGCTACGGCCTGCCGGCGATCCAGGTGCTGTTGTTCATCGGGGTCCTGATCGCCGGTGTCGGCCCGCTGCTCTGGCTGCTCAAGTCGGGCCTGTCGACCAGCCAGGACATCCTGCGCGGCCCGATGCAGCTGTGGCCGTCCGGGATCCAGTGGCAGAACATCCCCGACGCCTGGACCCGGGTCCAGATCGGCTCGTACCTGGGCAACACCGCGATCATCGCGATCGGCTCGCTGCTGTCCACGCTGTTCGTGTGTACGACGGGCGCGTTCGTGCTGAGTGTGTTGCGGCCGAAGTGGGGACCGGTGGTCACAGGCGCCGTACTCGCGACGCTGTTCCTGCCTGGAGTGATCTCGCTCGTGCCGCTCTACCTGACGATCCTGAAGATGCCGGTGCTCGGGTTCAACCTGCAGAACACCTTCTGGGCGGTCTGGCTGCCGCAGGCGGCCGGCGCGTTCAACATCCTGGTGATGAAGCGGTACTTCGACTCGATCCCGCGCGAGCTGATCGAGGCGGCCCGGATCGACGGCGCGAGCAACCTGCGGCTGTTCACGTCGCTGGTGCTGCCGCTGTCGAAACCGATCGTCGGGGTGGTCGCCCTGCTGACCGTGATCGGCTCCTGGAAGGATTACCTCTGGTCGCTGCTGGTGCTGCCGGACCCCCGGCTGCAGCCGATCTCGGTGGCCCTGCCGCGGGTGGCCGAGACCACCGAGATCTCGCTGCAGATGAGCGCGCTGTTCCTGGCGGTGCTGATCCCGGTGATCTTGTTCTTGGTGTTCCAGAAGCAGTTCCTGAGAGGTGTCGGGATGTCGGGAGGGATCAAGGAGTGACAACGCTGAACGGCCGGCGGGTGTTGGTGACGGGGGCGGCGGGCCGGATCGGATCGGTCACCGTCGGTCATCTCGCCGACCTCGGTGCGGTGGTGACCGCGCTGACCATCGTCGAGGACCCGTCACTGAAGGCCGACCGGGTGATCATCGGCGACACCCGGTCCGAGGACGACGTGGCCGGCGCGCTCGAGGGCGTCGACATGGTCGTCCATCTGGCCGCGCTCGCGCATCGCGACGCCGGCTCGCCGTACGACGTGTACTCGGGCAACGTCGTGTCCACGTTCAACGTGCTCGCCCAGGCCGGCGCGCTCGGCGTGAAGCGGGCGGTCATCGCCAGCAGCATCAACGCGTACGGCGTCGCGATGAACCCGCACCAACCGCTGCCGGCGTACTTCCCGCTGGACACGACGATGCCCTCCGACGTCGGCGACTGGTACTCGCTGTCGAAGCAGAACGACGAGAACACCGCCCGGATGGCGTGGCGGCACTGGGGGATCGACGTGGTCGCGTTCCGGTTCCCGCACGTCAACTCCGCCGATGTCCTGCGGCGGCAGGCCGACGGCCACCGGGACAACCCGGCGGGTGCCGTCCGCGAGGGCTGGAGCTACCTGGACACCCGGGACGCGGCGTACGCGATCGAGCTGGGGCTGACGGCGCCGTTGTCCGGGGCGCACAGCTTTCTGGTCGCCGCGAACACCACGAACGCGCCGTACGAGACGGATGCCCTGCTGGACGCCTTCGCGCCGGACGTGCCGCGGCTGCGGCGGTTCGGCGGGCGTGAGGTGCCGATCGACCTGACCCCGGCCCGGAGCGTGCTCGGCTTCCAGGCCCGCCACGAGCTCGACCTGCCGACCCTTCCCTTGGAGATCTGAATGCCCTCGAACTTCGACCAGCCCTGGCCGGTCCGGGACGACGTCCGCATCCGGGAGGTGAAGGCGATCGTCACCGCGCCGCAGGGCATCCCGCTGGTCGTGGTGAAGGTCGACACCACCGAGCCGGGACTGTACGGCCTGGGCTGCGCCACGTTCACCCAGCGGTGGAAGGCGGTGCAGACGTTCGTCGACGAGCACCTGGCCCGGCTGCTGGTCGGGCGCTACCCGGGGGACATCGGCGACCTGATCCGGCTGGCCGGGTTCTCCGGCTACTGGCGCGGCGGGCCGGTGACGAACAACGCGATCTCCGGGATCGACCAGGCGCTGTGGGACATCGCGGGCAAGCGGGCCGGCATGCCAGTGTACGAGCTGCTCGGCGGCAAGGTCCGGGCCGCGGCCGACACCTACATCCACGCCAGCGGCCGGACGATCGAGGAGACCCTCGACCAGGCGCAGAAGTTCGTCGCGCAGGGCTGGCGGCACATCCGGCTGCAGATGTCGACCCCGGGCGGCGGCGGGTACGGCGCTCCGCGGATGGACACGCTGTACCCGAACTCGCCGTACCACAACGGCTGGTCGGCTCGGGACTATCTACGCACGACGCCCGAGCTGTTCGAGGAGGGCCGCTCGGCGCTGCCCGCGAACATCGAGCTGCTGCACGACGTGCACTCGCGGCTGACGCCGAAGGAAGCGGTGCTGCTGGCACGGTCGCTCGAGCCGTACGGGCTGTTCTTCCTCGAGGACGTGCTGCCGCCGGAGCACTGGGACCGCCTGCCGGAGGTGCGCGCCGCGTCGCCGGTGCCGCTGGCGGTCGGCGAGCTGACCACCTCGATGGGCGACGCGGTCCGCCTGGTCCGTGACGGCGGTGTCGACTTCATCCGGTCACACGTGTCCGACATCGGCGGGCTCACCCCGGCGCGCAAGCTCGCCGACCTGGCCGAGCTGTGCGGCGTCCGTACGGCGTGGCACGGCCCGGGCGACACGTCGCCGATCGGCGCTGCGGCCAACGTCGCGCTCGACGTCAGTTCCGTTGCCTTCGGCATCCAGGAGGGCCACCTCTACAACGAGGCGACGCACGAGGTGTTCCCCGGCACGCTGCGGATCGTGGAGGGCTGGCTGACGCCGAACGACGCGCCCGGCTGGGGCATCGACATCGACCTCGAGGCGGCGGCCCGTTATCCCGCGCAACTGTCCGGACACGACGAGTGGGCAGCCGGCGTACGACGCATCGACGGGGCCCTGGAAGCGCCGTGACAGCTGCTCTCCCGCAGTACGATCTCGGCTAGTCACGGACAGGAACGGGGAGGTGGGCAGTGGTGCCGGACGAACAGGACCTGCGGCGCGCGGGCGCGAACCAGTACGACCTGGGCTCGTTCAACGAGGCCGTGATCATCGAGACGATCCGGCTGGCCGGCACCATCAGCCGGACCGAGATCTCCCGCCGGACCGGGCTGACCCAGCAGTCGGTGTCGCGGATCCTGCGCATCCTGCTGCAGCAGGGACTGCTGGTCGAGGAGGCGCAGGAGCGGGCCGAGCGACTGGGCAAGCCGCGGACGCCGGTCCGGCTGCGGTCGAACGCCGCGCACGCGGTCGGCATCCACATCGATCCTGAGCTGCTCACCGTCGCGGTGGTGGACCTGGACGGCACGATCGTCCGCCGGGAGACCGTCGAGCTGGCGGACGATCTGAGCGCCGACAAGCTCGTCGACCTGACCGCCGCGACCGTGACCGCGGCGCTCAGCATCAGCCAGGTCGACCTCGACTCGATGCTCGGTGTCGGCGTCGCCGTACCGGGTCCGATCAACGCCGACGGCACGCTGCTTGCCCTGCCTTTGCAGCCGGCGTGGCGCGGCCTGAAGATCCGGCACCTGCTCCAGCAGAAGCTCAACCACCCGGTCCTGGTGGAGAAGGACGGTACGGCGGCCGCCATCGGCGAGCGCTGGATCGGCCGCTCGGCCCGGGACCGCGACTTCGCCTACCTCTACCTCGGCACCGGCGTCGGCAGCGGCCTGATCCTGAACGGCTCGATCTACCGCGGCGGTACGGCGAACGCCGGCGAGTTCGGCCAGGTCGCGGCGCTGCGGATGGGGGAGTGGGACGCCGAGGACGGGCCGCGGATGCTGCCCGAGTGCAACCCGACCGCCTCGCTGCCGGTGATCGCGGCGGAGTACGGGTACGTCGAGACCGACGCGAGCGCCACCGACGAGGCCAAGCGGTACCGGGCGGTGTGCAAGGCTGCCGCCGACGGTGACGAGGCGGCGGTGAAGGCGGTCACGCGGATCGCCCGGGTGGTCGGTCAGGGCGCGGTCGGACTGGTCGACCTGCTCGATATCGATCTGGTGGTGCTCGGTGGGCCGGCGTTCGGCAAGGAGATCTCGGAGGTCTTCCTGGCGGAGATCGGCCGCGCGGTCAACGCGCATCCGGTCGCCCGCGAGACCCGGCCGGTCGCGGTGGAGGAGTCGATGCTGCAGACCGACGCGGCCGCTGTCGGCGCCGCGTCGACGATCTTCCACGACGCGTTCACACCGCGGGTCAGTGGGTCCAGTCAGGCGCGTAGGCTGCCGAAGTGATTTCACCCCGCTCACTCACCGCCGACGTACAGCTCCGTATCGCAAGTCTGGACGACGCCGAAGGCCTCGTTGACGCCTACACCCGCAGCTGGGACTACCTGAAGGCGTGGGAGCCCGACCGTCCGGACAGCTGGTTCACCGTGAGCGGGCAGCGGGAGAAGCTGACCGGCCAGCTGGAGCGGTACAAGGACAGCCGGACCGTGCCGTGGGTGCTCGCCGAAGGCGACCGCATCATCGGCGCGATCACGCTCAACGACCTGGTGCCCGGACCGTTCCGCAGCGCGGCGCTCGGCTACTGGCTCGCGGCTGACGCGGTCGGGCGCGGCCTGATGACCCGCGGCGTCGAGACGGCCCTGGAGATCGCCGACACCGAGCTGAAGCTGCACCGGGTCGAAGCCAGCACGCTGACGAACAACGTTGCCTCGCAACGCGTTCTCCAGCGCACCGGCTTCGTCCAGATCGGCATGGCGCCCACCTACCTGCACATCGCGGGCGCCTGGCGGGACTGCAACCTCTACCAGCGCATCCTCAACGACCGGGAGCCTGGCGCCTAGCTGGGCGGCAGACCGATGCCGCGGGAGACCTCCACGTCGTCGTAGCGGCCTTCGAGCACGTCGATGAACTTCACCGGGCGCTGGAGCGTCGAGGCGATGTAGACGGCCCGGACCGTGGCCAGCGCGTCGATCGCGTCCTGGACGGTGATACCCGGCCGGCCGCCGTCCGCGATCGCTCGCAGGATGTCGTCGTACTGCGCCTTGTGCTTGCCGGGCGGGCCGACGTCGACCGGGATCTCGTCGGTCGAGCCGTCGGCGTTGAACCGCCGCAGCAGGTCGTCCTCCACCTCGGCGCCGCCTTGCGTCCCGTGCACCGACACCCGCGTCCGGCCACCAGGAAAGGCCGCGGTCGTCGCGTGCAGGGTCGCCACGGCGCCGGACTCGAACGTCAGCGTCGCGACGACGGTGTCCTCGACCTCGATCTCGTGGTGCGCCGCCCGGAGCGCCTGGGCCTGGATGTTGACCGGCCGGCCCATGAACCACAGCAGCAGGTCGACGGTGTGCACGCCCTGGTTCATCAGCGCGCCACCGCCGTCCTGCGCCCAGGTCCCGCGCCAGCCGGCCGACGCGTAGTACTCGTCGCTGCGCCACCAGGCGACCGTCGCGACCGCCGAGGTCAGCCGGCCGAACCGGCCGGCCTGGATCGCGTCGTGGACCACTGCGCTGCCCGCGTCGAACCGGTGCTGGCTGATCACCGACGACACCAGGCCGTGGCTCGCCGCCCGGGCGGCGGCCGCGCCGAGGCGCCGCGCCCGGGTCAGGTCGACGTCGAGCGGCTTCTCGATGACGACGTGCTTCTTCTCGTTCAGCGCCTCCTCGGCCAGCGCTGCGTGGGTCCCGCTGGGGGTGCAGATCGCGACGAGCGTGATGTCGGACCCGCTCAGCGCCGCGGACAGGTCGTCGTACACCTTGGGCTCCGGGTGCCCGGCCTCCTTCAGCCGGGCCGCCAGCGCCGCCGCGGCGGCGGCGTCGCCGTCGACGAGGGCCGTCACGGTGGCGTCCGGCCGCTCTGCGACGGTGTCCGCGTGGGTGCGGCCGATGATGCCGCAGCCCACGATCGCGACCTGGTGGTTCGTAGCGTCAGCCATCTCGCTCCTACGTGAAGTTCGCGGTCAGTACCTGGTCCGTGCTCACGGTGAAGGTGTACGACGTCTCGGCCGAAACCACCACACCGTCGACGGTCCAGTTCTGGAAAACGCTATCCGATGTTGGTCTCGCAGTCACGGTGACCTGCGCGCCGACCTCGTACGTCCCGGGTTCGGACTCGTTGCGGGCGATCTTCACCGAGCCGGGGCCGTTGGCGGCGACCGAGACGCGCCGCTGGACGACGTTGATCACCATCACGTTCCGCAACGTGACCGGGCCGGTGCTGGTAGCGCCGTTGTAACGGGCGAGGTTGGTCGCCTCGACGTCGCCGCCGACGACCTGCACCGTGTAGCCGTCGGCGCCGAGGTTGTCGGTGCCGAGGTTGAAGGCGTCCACCTGGCCGCTGTTCACCACGAGCCCGTCGTGGAAGCCGTACGCGAACACGTTCAGCAGCGTCAGCCCGGTCGCGCCGTCGACGGTGACGATCTTGGCGGTCTTGCGCATGTACTTGTCGATGACGAGCTCGAAGATGTTGCCCTCGTTCATCCAGTACGGCTGCTGGTAGCCGACCCGGGTGACCGCGTTGCCGTTGGACAGCACGCCCTCGATCCGGCCGTCGCGGCCCGGGCCGAGCTTGATCGCGTGGTCGAAGAACGCGCCCGCGACTTTGCGGACCACGATGTCGTCACCGCGCAGGTCGATCCCGTTCCAGGTGTTCGGGAAGCCGGCGTTGATGACGTAGTTGCCGCCGGCGTGCCCGCGGACCGCGAACGGGTAGGCGACGACGCCTTCGGCGCGGCCCGGGTTGTTGTCCGGGTAGAACACGCGCAGACCGCGCACACCTGCCTGCTGCTTCAGCGTGATCAGAGCCGTCTCGGTGTTCCGCTCGAAGGCGTGCAGGACGGTCCCTCCACTCGCCCCGGACTGGTCCCGGTTCGGTACGGCGGACGCGCCCCGCAGCTCCACCTTCGCCGGGACGGTGAGGTGCGTGCTGATCCGGTACCACCCGGCCGGCAGGTAGACGATGCCGCCGCCCGCTCGCCCGGCCTTGTCGAGTGCCTTCTGCACTGCGCTCGTCGCGTCGGCTGCCGGGAGGTATCCGACGCCGTGCGGCGCGTCGACGACGTTCAGGGCCTGCTTCGGTTTCGGAAGCGGCTCGGTCTGGTACGTCGGCGCCGTGCCCGACATCCGGTGGACGATTCCGTCGACCGCGCCGGTGAGCGCCGTACCGGTGATCTTCACGTAGCCGCGGGAGTTGTTCAGGACCGCGTGCTCGCTGCCCTCGACCCGGCCGGCGGCCAGCGTCATGCCCCAGCGGTCGTCCATCACGTCCACGAGGATGCCGATGTCGGTACGGCGTACGTCGGGCTGCAGGAAGCTGCCGGTGAACTGGGCCCGCTGGCCGGCCACGACGTGGATGCCGACGCGGTAGTCGGACAGCGTGATTCGGTGGAACTGGTCCCACTCGAGGTCGCCGAGGACGAGGCCGGTGCCGTGCGCCCGGGTCCAGGCGTCGAGGGCCTGCCGCGACGGCGCGTTGTACTTCGCCGGCGCCGACGCCCAGACGGAGTTGCTGAACGCAACGTTCTCCCAGGTGCCGACGTCGGCGCCGTTGTACGCGCGGGCGCCTTCGAGCAGGGCGGTCCCGCGGACGTTGCGGATCGTCGACGACTCGTGCACCTGGCCGGAGCTGGGCGCGTTGCCGCGGTCGTTGGGCATCGTGCTGATCCCGATACCGCGGTAGGAGTTCAGCATGGTGACGTCCGCGACCGTGGCCATCATGTAGTTCTCGTTGCCGATCCAGGCTCCGCCGGGGATCTCGAACGTGTAGTTGTACGGGACCGGGTCGGTCGCGTTCTGGTTCGGGTAGAAGGTGGTGACGCCGAGGACGCCGGCGCTGCCACCGATCCGGAACAGGCTCGGGCCGTCGTCGCCGCTCTGCAGGTTCGCGACGACGACCGTGTGGTCGATGTCGCCGCGCAGGGTGCAGAAGGCGTGCACCTCGACGGTGTCGCTGACCAGGTAGTGACCGGCAGGCAGCCAGACCGTGCCGCCGCCTGCGTCCTGGCAGGCGTAGATCGCTTGCTGGATCGCCTTGGTCGAGTCACGGCGGCCGCTGCGGTCGGCGCCGTTCTCGGTGGCGTCGAGGTCCGCGATCACGCCGTCCTCGGTCGGCTTGACCGTCTGGACAAGGCGGGGCTCCGGGGTGACGACCGGGGACTCGCGGAGCTGGAGCTCCTTGACGACGAAGGAATCGGCGCCGGTCATCGCGACCCGGACGTAGCGCGCGGCGGTCATGGCGAAGCGAGTCTTGCTGATCTGGTTGGCGCCCGGCGATCCGGTGCGGCCGACGGTGGTGAAGGTCGTGCCGTCGTTCGAGACCTGGACGGTGTAGTCCGGGGAGTAGGCCTGCGCCCATTCCACACGGACGTCGTTGACGCGCCGCGGCTTGCCGAGGTCGAGCTGCAGCCAGGAGTCTCCCGGCCCGCTGGTCCAGGCCGAGTTGTGGTCGCGGTCGTTGACATTGGTCGCGCCGGTGCCGCTGCTTGCGGTCGCCGTTCCGTCCGGGGCGAAGTTCGTGTCGATCGGCTGGAACGCGTCCAGCTTCGCCTGCAGCTTCTGCAGTGCTTCCTTGACCTGTACGTCGGTCACGCCCGGCGTGGCCGCAATCGCCCGGGCCTCGTCGATCGCCGTACGCAAGGTGGCTCGGCTGCCGGCCGGGTACTGGCCGTCGCGGGTGCCTTCCCGGGCGGCCTTCTCGGTCCGGGCAGCCTCGTCGATCAGGTCGAGCAGGCCTTCGGTGACGTCGAGCGTGGTCGCGACCTTGGCGACCCGGACCGCGGCGACCTTGAGGTCGACCGCGCCGTCGCCGTTGTGGATCCGGAAGTCGGAGCCGTTCGAGCGGTTGGTCATCACGGCGTCCGGGAGCGCGAAGGTGTGCGTCTTCCAGGTCCTGGTGTCGCCGTAGCGGACGACCTCGGAGTTCTTGAACTTCTCCGGGATCGTCTCGCCCGGGGAGTCGTAGTGCAGGCCGAACTGGCCGTTGCCCTCGTCGAAGTAGTCGACGCTGACCAGGACGAGGCTGCGGTTGTCGTAGAGGTAGGTGTCGGCGACGTTCATGTAGAAGAAGTTCGTGCCCGGCGACGGTGCGGTCCGGTCGGTCTGCCAGTACGGGCGGCCGTCCCGCACGCCGGTGACGAGGTTCTCGGGCCGGTCGCCGACTCGCGGGGTGATGCCCTGCTGGATCGGCGACTGGCCGAGCTGTACGGCGGCGCCCGCCGTACTGATCCGGAGGCTCGAGATGGTGATGTCCGCGCTGCCGAAGAGGCGGAGGTCGGCGTCGCCGAGGCGGTTGGTGAAGCCGATGCCGGTGAGCGCGAAGGTGCCGGTCTGCCACTGGCCGGTGTCCGCCAGTTGGAGGTCTTCGGCGTCTGCCTGCGGGTTGTCGGCGGCGTCGTACTGGAGCTCGAGGGTGCCGGTGCCGCGGTCGAGATAGGTCACCGTCACCAGGACGTCCTCGGTGCCGATCTCGTCGACGTAGTCCCGGTCGACGTCGAACTCGAAGTAGCTCGTGTTGGCCGCCTGGTTGGTGCGCCAGAAGCTGCGGCCCAGCTCGGTGCCGGTCTGCAGCCCGGCGGGATCGTCACCCGCGGCAGGCTGCACGCCGAGCGTGGTCGGGGTCGGCCCGAGGTCGGCGCCGACGCCGCTCGGGTACATCGTGGCGGCCTGGGCGGCCGGCGCGACGAGCACGCCGGCCAGCACTAGAGCAGGGAACAACCCCGCGAGCAGGCGTCTGGTCATGCTGAAACCTCCAGGTGGCGGTCCGGAAGTACACGCTTCGGCAGCTGCGCGATTAAGTTAAACCAAGCGTGTTACTAATTCAAGACCCTGCTCGACGAGGTCTTCCTGCCGCTCGTCCGGCTTATCTGAACGCAGGCGCGTTGCGGGTTGCCCACTGCGCGAACGATCGGGCCGGGCGACCCAGCACCCGCTCGACGTCCGGGCTGACGCGCTGTTCTTCGGCGGTCGGTTCGCCGAGGATGTCGAGGGTCGACTCGACGACCGGCTCCGGCATGAAGGTCAGCATCCGGCTCCGTGCGTCCGCGCGGCTGAGCTCGACGAACTGCACCGGCTCACCGACCGCCTCGCCGATCGCGGCCGCCTGCTGCCGTGGTGAGACCGGCTCCGGACCGGTCAGCGTGTAGATCGCGCCGGCGTGGCCGGGCTCGCGCAGTACGACGCCCGCGACCTCGGCGATGTCCGACGGGTCGACGGCGGGCAGTGCGATGTCGCCGTACGGCGCCTCGATCAGGCGGCGGGTGCGGACCGACTCGGCCCACTGGAAGGCGTTCGAGGCGAAGTTGCCCGGTCGCAGCATCGTCCACTCGAGTCCGGACGTCTTCACGACGTCCTCCAGGCCGGAGGGGTGACGTTGGGTACCGACGCCTTGGGAGGACAGCAGTACGACCCGCGCGACGCCGGCGCCGCGAACGACGCCCATGACGTCACCGAGGTTGCCGCGCGCCAGGAAGTCGGCGGAGGTCAGCAGGAAGACCGCGTCGGCTCCCTCGAGTGCGGGCTTAAGGGTTTCGGGCTCGGTCAGGTCGGCCGGGAAGCCGGTTGCCTTGCGCGACACCGCGCGTACCTGCTCGCCGGCGGCGGTGAGTGCCTCCACCAGCGGCCGTCCGACGTTTCCGGTTGCACCAGTGACCACGATCATGTGTTCGCTCCTCGTTCGGTGGGATCTGACGAGGACGCTACTTGCCTGGGCATACTAGGTACCTAGAGGAAAGTATTGGGATAGGAGGTTGATTGTGGTCGACGCCACACCGGTGGACCCGGTGCAGGCCTGTCCGATCGCGCCGGTGGTCGACGTGGTGTTCAGCCGGTGGACGACGCCGATCCTGTGGACGCTGAACGAGTTCGGCCGGCAGCGGTTCGTCGAGCTCGAGCGCCGGATCGGCGTGATCACGCCGAAGGTGCTGACTCAGCGGCTGCGGCAGCTCGAGCGCGACGGCCTGGTACTGCGCACGTACTACCCGGAGGTCCCGCCGCGGGTCGAGTACGAGATCAGCGACCTCGGCCGCAGCCTCGCGCCGCTGTTCCACTCGCTCGCCGAGTGGTCACCCAACCTCGCCAAGGTCGAAGCCGCCCGCCGCCACTACGACACCCGCCACCCCTGACCTTGAGAAGCCACCGACCACTTTTCGGCGGCTGAGATGGTCGGTGGGTTCTCAAGGTCGCTGTCAGGCGACGCCGACCAGGACGCGCTCGGGGGTTGGGGCGTCGGCGAGGAGGGTGAAGAAGTGGGTGGCGGCGTCGGGGAGGCGGAGGAGGCCGGCCTCGTGGGACTGCCAGCCGAAGAGCAGCTCGCCGTCGATGGTGCGCTCGTCGAACGGTACGGCGTACCGGCTGAGCGTCACGCGGGTCGGGCCGGTCTGCGGGTGGTGGTCGCCGCAGCCGCACTCGGCGGCGATGGTGATCGCGGTCAGCGCGTCAGGGGAGAAGCGGCTGAGCCGGAGCGTGGTGCCGCGCGCGGTGAACCGGGCGATCGATGCGTCAGGCAACTGTACGAGCAGCTCGACCGGGACGGCGTGCGAGCCGGGCAGCAGCCGGAGGCCGCGGGACGCGAGCAGGTCGGCGAAGGCCGGGAGATTCATGTGCGGAAGATCCTGTGAGTGCTGGTGTCGGCGGGCGGGCCACGGAAAGGACAGGGCCTCGTGCGCCGGAGACGGCGCGCGTCAGCGACAACAGCAACAACACAGCATCTGCATGCCGAAGATCATGGCAGAGCCCCGGTCCGATGCCAAACACCGTCCGCCATCTGGGACAACTGTCCGTGATGTGTCAACCAGCCTGCGGGCCGGGTCAGTCGGCCTTCTTGCCGAACATGATCTCGTCCCAGCTGGGGACGCTGGCGCGCTTGTTGTTACGGCGGGCCGGCTTCTTCTTGGGCTCGGCCTGGGTCTCTTCCGCAGTCGCGGTGACCGGCTCAGGCGCAGCCTCGGGCTCAGGCTCCGGCTCTGCCGGTGGCGGAGTGGGCTCTTCGACAACCGGCGCGGCCTCGCGGTCCTCGACCGGAGGTGGCGTACGACGCTCCTCCGGCGGCGCCAGCGAGGCGGCCTCGACGGGGAGCTCGGTCGGGCGCTCGACAGCGCGCACCGCAGGGCGCAGCGTCGGCGGCTGCTCGATCGGTACGTCGATCAGCGTCGGCTCGGTGTCCGGATCCGGAACCGAGTGCACCCGGCGCGGACCACTCTCGCGGGCCGTGGTCTCGCGCCTGGTCTCACGCACGGTCTCGCGCACCGGCTCACGGGAAACCGGCTGGTTTCTGCGCGGCAGGCTGACCGTGTCCTCGAAGCCCGCCTCGTAGCTGTCGGCGCCGTGGTCGGGCGCGATGGACATGTCGATGTCGGCGACCGCCGCGAGCCGGCGCTCACCGGGCTGCGGCTGCACGGGCGGCGGCGCTACCTGCGCCTGCTCGCCGACCAGCCAGCGGGCCTCGTCGTCGTCCGGGACCGCGTACCGCCCGGGGGCGTCGTACGCGAACATTGCGGTCTTCTCGTCCTTCTGCTCGGCCTCGTCGGCGCTCTCGACGAAGTACGAGACGCGGACCGCCCAGCGGCCGTCGTCGCGCCGCCACGCGTCCCACTCGGCCGAGGCCGGGTCGACCTGGCGGGTGCGCAGCCGCTCGGTCACCCACGCGCCCAGGTTGCGGGTCGGGGCGTCGCCGCCGCCGCGGCGCCGGACGGACGCGCGCTGCGCGAGGCTCGCGATGTGGTCCCGCTCGGCCAGGACCGGACCGGCGAACGCCATCACACGTTCCATCGGCATCTGGGCGACCGCAGCGACCGCCTCGGGACTTTCGCCGGCGCGGATACGAGCCTGGATGTCTCGTGGGCGCAGCGCGCTCTCCATTTGAATCTCCAGCTGGCCGAGTCGGGCACGGTCGCCGCGCAGGGCCGCACGCAACCGGTCGTCGACCGGGACGGCGAACTCCTCACCCGTCTCTGCCATCGCCAGGATGAGCTGCTTGCCATCCTGACTCAGACCGACGAGCCTCGCCTCGCGCATTGCCTTTGTTCTCCTGTGCGGTTCTCGACAGTCTCTCCCGGGACGTGCTGCCTGACCAAGACCGGCGCGCCGTGCCGCGCGGTCATTGTGGAGGTTACGTCACGAAATCACATCTTGCCTGCTCACAAGGGTCCTTGTGATCACACCAGTCACATTAGTCACAACACGGTGTGACCGCGACTCGCTTCAGCCGCCGAAGGCCGAACGGACCGCCAGCGCGCGGGTCAGATCGTCGACGCCGTCGCCGACGGATCGCCGGATTCCGGCCGCGACGGAGTCGTCCGCGACCAGGTCCGACGCCCGCGCCACGACCTGCTGCTCGACGGCGTAGCGGGGGAACGCGAGCTTCGCGCTCTGGGCGACAACCCAGCCCGACCGCAGCTTCTCGGTGCCACCGATCTCGGCGAAGAACCGGTCCACGTACGGCGCGGTCAGCTCGACCTGACCCGGATGCCAGAAGCCCTCGCACGCGGCGTACAGCTCGTAGTTCGCGACGTCGGCGTCGGTCGTGATCAGCGCCCAGGCCTGCTCCTTGGCTTCCGCCGTCGGCAGCGCGGCCCGGCACCGGGTCGCGTGCACGATGCCTTCCGACGACGTGTCGCGCTCGAGCTCGGCGTCGATGTCGGCCGGCGCGGCGGCGCCGAGGCGGGCGAGCTGGAGCAGGACGGTCCACCGCAGGTCGGCGTCCATCGCGAGCCCCTCCGGCACGCCCGCGCCGATGAGCCAGCCCTTGAGTACGTCGACCTCCTCGGTGAATCGCACGTACCCGCGGGCCACCGACAGCTGCAGGCTGCTGCCGGCCGGCGCCGTACGCAGCCGTGCCGCGAGAGCCTCGGCCAACCGGCCGCGGTACGGCTCGTAGGGCAGGTAGATGCCGAGCAGGTGGGTGTTGGCCCAGCCGACCATCGTGGAGACCGCGATGTCGCTGGTCTCGTCCGGCAGCATCCCGGCGAGCACGTCGAACCCGAGCTTCGGGTCGAGCTCCGCGTCGGCGACCGCGTCCCGGATGCTGTTCAGTACGACGGCCCGGGTCACGCCGTCGTCGATCTTCGGCAGTACGGCAGGCAGGTTCGCCAGGCTGTCCGCGTCGAGCCGGATCTTGGCCCAGGTGTCGTCCGCGGCGTCCGGGATCACGACCGCGACTGACGGGTCGAGCGCGACCGCCACCTCGTCCGCGTCCAGCAGTACGGCGACCGCCGTACTGCGGCCGTCGGCGTCGTACCCGCCGACGGTCAGCTTGTGCGGGCGCTCGGCCGGGAACTCGGCCGGCGCGACCCGGCGCAGCACGATGCCCGACTCGGTCCGCGCGGCGCTGATCGTGTCCAGGCCGGGGGTGCGCAGCCAGTTCCGGGCCCAGGTGTCGAGGTCGGTCGCGCCGGCCTCGGTCCACTTGGCGACCAGGTCGGCGAAGGTCGCGTTGGCGAACTCGTTCGACCGGATGTGCGCGCCGACGCCGGCCAGGAAGACGTCGTCACCCAGGTAGGCGGCCAGCTGCTTGAGGACCGCGGCGCCCTTGGCGTAGGAGATGCCGTCGAAGTCGTCGAGCGAGGCGAGGGCGTCCTTGACCGGGTCGGCCGCGACCGGGTGCGTCGACGAGCGCTGGTCGGCCTGCAGTCCCCACCACTTCCGGGTGAAGGCGAAGTCGATCCAGTTGTCGGTGTACCGGGTCGCGTCGGTCGACACCCGGTGCGCCATGTACTCGGCGAACGACTCGTTCAGCCAGAGGTCGTTCCACCACTCCATCGTGACGATGTCGCCGAACCACTGGTGCGCCATCTCGTGCACGACGGTCCGGGCCCGGTTGCTGCGCTCGCCGTCCGTCACGGCCGAGCGGAACACCATCTGGTCGCGGAAGGTCACGCAGCCCGGGTTCTCCATCGCGCCGGCGTTGAACTCCGGCACGAAGGCCTGGTGGTACTCGCCGAACGGGTACCGGTAGCCGAACATCCGGTGGTACTCGTCGAAGGACTGCTTGGTGACGGTGAAGATGTCCTCGGCCTCCCGCTCCAGCGCCTCCTTGAGCGACTGCCGGGCGACCACGCTGAGCGGGATCCCGTCGTGGGAGTCGGTGAGCTGGTGGTACGGCCCGGCCACCACGGTGACGAAGTACGTCGACAGCGGCGGCGTCTGGGCCAGCTCCCACCGACCGGGGGAGACCTGGGTGGCCGCGCCGTTCCCGAGCACGAGCCACTCGGCCGGCGCGGTGACCTTCATCCGGTACGGCGCCTTGAGGTCGGGCTGGTCGAAGCACGCGAAGATCCGGGGCGCGGCGTCCAGGAACGACATCGCGTAGGTGTAGGCGAGTCCGTCCGCGGCGTCGACCGCGCGGTGCAGCCCCTCACCGTCGTGGGAGTACAGCATCGTGGCCACCACGACGAGCTCGTTCTCCGGCTGCAGCCCGGTCAGCTCGAGCCGGCCGTCGGTCAGCCCGGCGACGTCGACGGCCGTGCCGTTCAGGGTCACCGAGACGAGCTCGTCCGGTTTCACGTCCACCCACGTCGTCGTGCTGGTGGCGGCGAAGCTGATCGTGGTGGTCGATCCGAACGTCCGCTCGCCCTGGGTCAGGTCGAGGTCGACGTCGTACGAGTGGACGGAGAGTGCGGCGGCCCGGGTACGGGCGCCGGCGACGGTGAGACTCGGCATGCCGGCAACTCTATGCGGTTACTACGCTGAACCCATGACCGATATGGAGTACCGGCAGCTGGGTGACTCGGGTCTCACGGTGAGTGTGGTGGGACTGGGTTGCAACAACTTCGGGCGGCGGCTGGACGCGACCGGGACGGACGCGGTGGTGAACGCCGCGGTGGACGCCGGGATCACGCTGTTCGACACCGCGGACATCTACCACGGTGAGCACGGCTACAGCGAGGAGCTGCTCGGCAAGGCGCTCGGCAGCCGCCGCGACGAGGTCGTGATCGCGACCAAGTTCGGCGGTGACATGCAGGGCGTGAACGGCCCGGACTGGGGTGTCCGCGGCTCCCGCCGGTACATCCGCAAGGCGGTCGAGTCGAGCCTGCAGCGGCTCGGCACCGACTGGATCGACCTCTACCAGCTGCACTTCCCGGACCCGGTCACCCCGATCGAGGAGACCCTCGCGGCGCTCTCCGAACTCGTTGCCGAGGGCAAGGTCCGGTACCTCGGCAGCTCCCAGTTCGCGGCCTGGCAGGTGGTCGACGCCGACTGGGTCGCCAAGTCCGCCGGCCTGGAGCACTTCATCAGCGCGCAGAACCAGTACTCCCTGCTCGAGCGCGACGTCGAGGACGAGCTGGCCCCGGCCTGCGAGCACCTCGGGATCGGCATCCTGCCGTTCTTCCCGCTCGCGGCGGGCCTGCTCACCGGCAAGTACAAGCGTGGCGAGGAAGCACCCGAGGGCAGCCGGCTGGCGACCCAGCCGGAGCGCCTGGCCCGCGCCGACTTCGACAAGATCGAGGCGCTCGAGACCTTCGCGGCCGAGCGCGACCTGACCATGATCGACGTCGCCATCGGCGGGCTCGCGGCGCAGCCCGCGGTCGCATCGGTGATCGCCGGAGCGACCACGCCGGAGCAGATCCAGCAGAACGTCGCGGCCGGCCTGTGGGACCCGACCGCCGCCGACCTGGCCGCCCTGGACGACCTGACGTGACAGTGTTGAATGCCGCGCCTCCGGCGCGGGTGTCACGGGGCTCTGACTCCCGTCCTTCCCTCGTCACTCCAGTCGCTTCGCTCCCTCCGCTCCTCAGTCCAGGACGGGAGGCCCCATGACACTCATCCTGCTGCCGCCGTCGGAGGGCAAGACCGGGCGGACTCGCGGCCGTGCCGTCGACCACGCGTCGCTGTCCTTCCCGGAACTCAATCCCGTCCGCGAGCAGGTCCTCGAGGCGCTGGCGAAGGTCTCCGCCTCGTCCGACGCGTACGACGTACTCGGTGTCGGCGCATCGCTCCAGCACGAGGTCGACCGGAACACCCGGTGGCGGACGGAACCGGCCGTGCCGGTCTCGGAGCTGTACTCCGGGGTCCTGTACGACGCACTCGGCTACGCGACGTTGTCCCCCGGCAGCAAGCGCCGGGCCGGCAACCGGCTGCTCGTCGTGTCGGCCGCGTGGGGCGCACTGCGGATGGCTGACCGCGTACCGCCGTACCGGCTGTCCATGGGTACGACGCTGCCCGGCCTCGGACCGCTGGCGTCGGTGTGGCGCGAGCCGCTGGCCACGGCACTCGCGGACGCTGACGGCGTGATCGTGGACTGCCGCTCGTCCACGTACGTGGCTGCCTGGCGACCCACTGGCGATCAGGCCGCGAAGTGGGTCGCGGTGAACGTGGTCCGGGAGCGCAACGGCGTCCGCTCGGTCGTCTCGCACAACGCCAAGCACACCCGTGGCCTGGTCGCCCGTCACCTGCTCGAGTCCGGCAAGGACCCCGGCACACCGAAGGCCCTGCACAAACTGGTGAGCGAGCACTGGAACGCAGAGCTCGACCGGAGCGGCGCCGGCTGGACTCTGACCGTGGTGGAATGAGACCAGCCAGGCGCTGGGCCCTAGTCGAAGTCGGACTTTCTGATGATGGCGTGGACGCCGGTGGTGCGGTCGACGACTTGGGAGATCTCGAAGTCGGCGGCGGCTGAGAGGTAGGCGTAGCCCGTCGCCCGGTCCATGCCCTGGTCGGTTTCGAGGAAGTCGAGAGCGTTGACGACCGCGCGGCGCATGGCGACGTTCAGGTCGCTGCCCTGACCGTTCTGGCTGCCGTCCGGGTCCGACAGGCCGATCGGGACCCAGGCGTCCGGCGTTTCCGCGAACGGGTACCGGAACGCCACCGACGGTGCGTCGCCGGACCCTGGCTTGCACACCGTCAGCCGGAAGGTCGCCCGCAGCGAGCCCTCCAAGGCCGTGAGCGCGACCTCGCCGTTGCCCATCGCGAAATGTGGGTCGCCGACGTGGAACAGCGCGCCGTCGGCGAACACCGGCAGATAGAACGCGGACCGGACGGCCAGCAGGTTGATGTCGATGTTGCCGCCGCCGAGAGTCGGCGGAATCGAGTTCAGCTCCGGGGCTGTCGGCGACGCCGAACCGGCGAACGCGACACCCATCAATCCCATGAACGGCTGCAGCGGGAAGGTCACCGCACGTCGCGTGCCGCGTGACATCACCCCGCGCCCACCACGGATCGGCGTGAACACCGAGACATTCCCGTAGCGGGTCGGGTCGCCGGTCGCCCGGCCGTCGGCCGCCACCGGCGGCATGATCTCGTCGAGCGTGATGCCGGCCGGAACACCGCCGCCGGCCGGCCGGGGGAGGGCGCCTTTCCCGTGCCGGCTGGACACCACGCCGTACGGGACGCGCGGGAGCATCGTCAGCATCTCGACCTTGAGGACGTCGCCAGGTTTCGCGTCCTTGACGAAGATCGGACCGGTGACGACATGCGGCCCGTCGACGTCGAAGTTCCGCGTGGTCCGGTCGTAGTGGCGGGCGATCGCGACGGCGTCGTCCAGGACCGACGACCTGGTGACGCCGTGCTGGGCGAAGTACTCGACCGGGTTCCGGCCCTGGTCCTCGAGGATGCCCTCGTGGGAGACGGTGTCGACGGTGACGGTCTCACCTGACCGCACGCGCAGTACCGGGTCGCTGTCGAGCGACGGAACGTACCCCCACCGGACCTGGTCGGGCATCGACCGCAGGTAGTGACGGCCGTGGATCGGTCCCTTGCCCGGCTGTAACACCTCCCGCGGTACGGCAGCTTGCGCGGGACCCGCCGTACTCGCCGAGGCGGCGACACCGGCGGCGCTGACGGCCGCGCTCGCGCGCAGGAAGTCCCGGCGGCCGAGGCCGGAGCGGAGCAGAGCGGCGGCCTGTTCACCAATGGTTGCCATCGACAGTCTCCTCACTTGGATGGTGTCGTCTGTATACCGGTACGGCATTTCGGCACCGTGAAGCCTTGTAACCAGGGGATGTCGACGGGCGCTGGAGACGATGCCGGCCGGCTTCGAACCTGCCTGAGCGCGAGCGTTCACCGTCGTTTCATCAGTGAGTGGTTTCTTACAGCGCGTGATCGGGGAAGGCTGAGGGTAGCACGTCAGGGGGGACCCGCCCGACCCTTCGGAGGCCTGACTGATGCGACGTTTCACCACCTTCGTCATGACTGCCGTTGCCGCGGTGACGGCATGGACTCTGGGTACCGGCCCCGCGCAGGCCTACCCACCAACGCCGCCGTCAGCCAGTACGGCGGCGACGCAGCTCGCCGGTCTCACGGTCAAGGCCGAGGGTTCGACGACCGGCTACAGCCGGGACCTCTTCCCGCACTGGATCACCCAGTCGGGGACCTGCGACACCCGCGACCAGGTGCTCAAGCGCGACGGCTCCGGCGTCACGGTCGACAGCCAGTGCGAGCCGACCGTCGGCCAGTGGTACAGCGTGTACGACGCAGTCTGGGTGACCGACGACTCGTCGGTCGACATCGACCACATCGTGCCGCTGGCCGAGGCGTGGAAGTCCGGCGCCAACACGTGGAGCACCTCGCGCCGGCAGCAGTTCGCCAACGACCTGACCATCGCGCAGCTGATCGCGGTGTCGGCGTCGAGCAACCGCTCGAAGGGCGACCGGGACCCGTCGGTCTGGAAGCCGCCGAACACCTCGGTGCACTGCATCTACGCCCGGGAGTGGATCTGGGTGAAGCACACCTACGGCCTGTCGCTGCAGTCCGCGGAGAAGACCGCGCTCCAGCAGATGCTCGGCACCTGCTGATTCAGTCCTCGAGCAGATGGCGGCGCTGGGCGTGGATCCCGGCCTGGAACCTGGTCCGCGCACCCAGCGTCTCCATCAGCTCCGCGACCCGACGGCCGACCGTGCGGCTGCTCAGCCCGAGCTGACGGGCGATCGCGTCGTCCTTGAACCCAGCGGCGAGCAGCGTCATCAGCCGCGCGTCGAGCGGGTCCGTCGTAGCCGGGGGCACCACGGGAACCGCCTGGTCCCACAACAGCGTGAACATCTCGATCAGCGCGTCCAGCAGCGCACACGGGTGTACGACGAGCGCGGTGTCGACCAACTGGTCGACCGACAGCGGCAGCAGCGCGATCTTGCGGTCGAACACGGCCAGCTTCATCGGGACCTGCGGATGCACGCGTGACGTCTCGCCGGCATCTGCCGCGCTGTACGCCTCGTCCACGCCGCCCGGCACGTCGAGGGAGTCGGGGTCGTAAATGCCCCGGACAACCACCCCGTCGCTGAGCAGCCCGCGAACCCGCGGATCGGACTCACCCGGCCGGGACGCGTACGGCGGCCGGTCGAGCACGAGCAACTGCTCCCGCGTCCCGTTCAGCAACTGCGCGAACCGGGCAGCGATCGCCTCCTGGCCGACGATCACCTCGACCAGGTTCTCCGGCCGGTGCTGCTCCTGCGCCCGCAGCTCCGACAGCAAGACCCGGGCCTCGGCGCGCACCCGGTCCAGCTCCGCACGCCGTACGGCGACCAGCGCGTCGACGGCCACGTCCGGGCGGGTCGGCAGCAGTCGGGGCGGATCGTCGGCAGTGGTGGTCAGCAGCCCGGCCGCCTCGAGCCGCTCGACCGTCGCGACGACGTCCTTCTCGTCCCGGTCGAGACGTTTGACGAACTCGGTCAGCTCGCATCCCGGTGCAGCCAGCAGGGCCCGATAGGCCTCTTCGTCCGCCGGCTCCACCCCCAGCGACTCCAGCATCATCCCTCCCGCGCGACCGGACCCCGGACAGGCTATCTCGTCGGCCGGATGCTGTGGATTCGTTTTCACGTGATTGGCGACTTCGCGCCATGTCCGACATACGTCAGCAATGTCAGTGGTGCGAGCGACCCCCGAATGGGGTACGACTAGCTGAGCAGGGCGCGCGCGGACCGGACAGGGGACGCCCGGTCAAGCCTCAACGCGCGCGCCCGCGCCTTTCCTGCTCTTCATCCGCAGGTAGGCCCGCCAGATCCGCCGCTGCAGCAGCAGCGTGATCACCCCGGCCACCGTCATCCCGACGAGGTTGATCCCGAGCTGCGCTGCCGCGCCGCCGATGTGGTGCGGAGCCCACAACGCGATCGACAACGCGAGGTCGCCCGCCGCCGGCACCGTGGTCACCGAGATGAACACTCCGACCAGCGCGTTCGACCGCCCGGCCGTCTGCGAGAGCACCCCGGCAGACCCGGCCAGTACGGCGACCACCGCCGACCACTTGTCCGGACGCCAGATGAACCCGGTCAACGGCCGCTCGGCGGTCACGTCCCCGACGTCGATCCAACCGACCGCCCGGGCCAGCAACGCCGCGACGGTGGTGAGCGCGATCGCCAGCAGGAATCCCCAGGCCAGCACCAACGACGCGCGCCGGGCAAGGTGCAGGTCGCGCAGGGCCAGGCCGACGGCGACTGCCGCGACCACGCCGAACTCAGGCCCGACCACCATCGCGCCGACGACCAGGATCGACGAGTCGGTAACCACGGCCACGGCCGCGATCATCGTGGCCAGGGTCAGGAACACGTAGTACACCCAGGAGCCCTTGGCCTCGTTGTAGGCCTGGTCGACGACTGCATCCCAGATCACCGCGTCGTCCGGGGCGCCCGGCGCGGCCTTCTCGGTCAGCCGCGCGTTCCGCGACGGAGCCGCGTCGACCACGGCGACCGCGACCGACCCTTCGTCGTACAGGCCCTGCTGCTTGAGCCAGCTGAGGATGCTCGACGTCGCCTCGCGGGTGACGTCGCAGTCGATCACGTCACCGGCCGGCCGCTGGGCGGCGCCCGGCAGCCGGACGATGCTGGTCACGCGCGGATCGTCGACGAGCGTGTCCAGGACGCGCTCGCTGCGATCCGGTGGGACGATGAGACGAAGGTGCATCACGGGCCAATGCTCCCAGGCCGCCGGTCACCTTCCGGTCACGGCCTGAGCGCCGCTCTGCGCATGCACCCCCGGATGTGGTCCACTGACGCACCGAATCCAGGGAGGCACGATGAGTGAGAGTGCTGGCGCCGCTGCTGCACCCAAGGCCGGTGAGCGCCCCGAGCTGAAACGGGTCATGGGCCCGGGCCTGTTGCTGTTGTTCGTGGTCGGGGACATTCTCGGCACCGGCGTCTACGCGCTGACCGGCAAGGTGGCAGGTGAGGTCGGCGGAGCGGTCTGGCTGCCGTTCCTGTGCGCGTTCATCGTGGCCCTCTTGACCGCGACCAGCTACCTGGAGCTCGTCACCAAGTACCCGCGGGCCGGTGGCGCCGCGGTGTACACGCACAAGGCGTTCGGGATCCACTTCCTCACCTTCCTGCTCACCTTCGCAGTGATGTGCTCCGGCCTCACCTCGGCGTCCAGCGCGTCGAAGGCGTTCGCGGCGAACTTCTTCTCGGCCGCCGACATCGACCCTGAGCGCGGCTCGCTGCTGATGATCACCGCGCTGAGCTTCATGGCGCTGATCGCGCTGGTGAACCTGCGCGGCGTCGGCGAGAGCGTGAAGGCGAACGTCGTGCTGACCTGCGTAGAGCTGTCCGGTCTGCTGATCGTGATCGCGATCGGTGTCTGGGCGATCGGCAGCGGCGACGGCGACACGTCCCGGCTGACCGACTTCAACACCCCGTCGGGTGAGACCGCCTTCGGGTCGGTCACTGCGGCGACCGCGCTGGCGTTCTTCGCGATGGTCGGCTTCGAGGACTCGGTGAACATGGCCGAGGAGACCAAGGACCCGGTCCGGATCTTCCCGAAGATCATGCTGACCGGTCTGTGCATCACCGGTGTCATCTACGTCCTGGTCGCGATCTCGGCGGTCACCCTGGTGTCGCCGGAGGAGCTGAACCAGGGCTCGACGCCGCTGCTGAAGGTCGTCTCGGCCGGCGCCCCGGGCTTCCCGCTCGAGGTGTTCGCCTGGATCACCATGTTCGCGGTCGCCAACTCGGCGCTGATCAACATGCTGATGGCGAGCCGGCTGCTCTACGGCATGGCGCACGAGCAGGTCCTGCCGGGCCCGCTCGGCCGGGTGCTGAACCGGCGCCGCACGCCGTACATCGCCATCCTGTTCACCACGCTGCTGGCGTTCTTCCTGATCGGATACGCCGACCTGGCCGCGCTCGGTGGTACGACGGCGCTCCTGCTGCTGTGCGTGTTCGCGATCGTGAACGTCGCGGTGCTGGTGCTGCGCCGGGACCAGGTGGAGCACAAGCACTTCCAGGCGCCGACCGCGTTGCCGGTGCTGGGCGTCGTGCTGTGCGTGTACCTGGCCAGCCCGCTGTCCGGGCGGGCCTCGGCGGACTACAAGATCGCCGGCTGGCTGATGCTGATCGGCGTCGGGCTGTGGGCGCTCACCTGGCTGCTGAACAAGTACGTGTTCAAGCGGCACGCCGAGTTCGACCCGAGCCATATCGACCCGAGTGGTCCGGTGAACTGACCGGCAGCAGCGCTGCCACCACGACAGTGCCCAGGGCCGTGAGCCCGGTGGCCACGGCGATCCAGCCCAGTGCGGCGTAGCCCGTGCCGGCGTCGATCGCCAAGCCGCCGAGCCACGGCCCTGCGGTGATCCCGACGTTGAACGCGGAGAAGTTCGTCGCGGTCGCCAGCGTGGGGGCGTCACCGGCCAGGCTGAAGACCCGGGCGTTGAGGGCCGGGTTGGTCGCGAAGCCGAAGCCACCGAGCAGCACGATGACCGCGATCGCGACCACGGGACTGGTCGCGGTGAGCGTGAGGACCGCGGACAGGATGCTGAGACCGGCGATGCCGGTGAACAGAGTGTGGAAGGGCAGTGCGTCCGCGGTCCGGCCGCCGAGCGTGATGCCGACGAACGAGCCCAGGCCGTAGAGGGCGAGGACGGCGGGCACGGCTTCCGGGGGCAGCCCGGTGGTCTGGATCAGCAAGGGAGCGAGGTAGCTGAACACCACCAGGATGCTCGACGTGACGAGTGCGGTGGTGCAGAACGCCAGCCACAGCCGGGAGTTGGCGAGTGCCCGGAGTTCGTTGCGGAGTCGAGGGATCTGCTCGGGCGTGGGGCGTCCGGCCGGGATCGTGGCGAGTACGCCGGCCATCGCCAGGACGCACAGTCCGGCCACGGTCCAGAACGCCGTACGCCAGCCGAGATGCTGGCCCATGACCGTGCCTGCCGGGAGTCCGACGATCGTGGCGACGGTGAGGCCGCCAGTGACGACGCTCATCGCCCGGGCGCGCGTGTTCGCCGGGACGAGCGCGACCACGGTGACGGCCGCGACCGACCAGAAGCCGGCGTAGACGAAGGCGCCGACGATCCGGGTCGCGAGCAGTACGGCGTAGTTCGGGGTGAGCGCACCCGCCACGTGGGTCAGCGCGAACACGGCCAGGAAGAGCAGGAGCGCCGTACGGCGGGACCAGGTGAGCGTGACGACGGCGAGGACCGGGGCGCCGACCAGCATGCCGACGGCGAACGCGGAGATGAGCAGACCTGCTTGCGGGATGGAGATGTCGAGGTCTGCTGACAGCTCAGGCAACAGTCCGGCGAGCATGAGCTCGGACGTGCCCTGAGCGAAGATGCTCAGGCCAAGGACGTAGACGGCTACCGGCATCACGTTCCCCCACCCTCGACTGCAACCCGGAGTATCGCAAAGATCACCGTCCGCTGTCGCCGCGCCTGCCACAGACTGAGACTTGGGTGGATACGGCATCGTTGAGACATGAGCTTCCAGACGCCAGCTCGACGGACCGGACGGAGTGTCGACACGGCCCGGATCGGCGGCGGCCTGAGGCTGCTCGTGCTGCTGGTCGGGCTGATGTGGCTGTGCGAGATCGTCGACACCGCGCTGAACGGCTCGCTCGATCAGTACGGGATCATCTCGCGCGATCCGGAAGGCCTGCTCGGGGTCGTGACCGCGCCGTTCCTGCACCTCGGCTTCGGCCACCTGATCTCGAACACGCTGCCGCTGGTGACACTGGGCGCGCTGATCGCGCTCAGCGGTGCGACCCGGCTGTTCGCGGTCACTGCGATCGTCACCGTGATCGGCGGATTCGGCACCTGGCTGGTGTCACCGCCGAACACGATCACCATCGGCGCAAGCGGGCTGGTCTTCGGGTTCGCGGCGTACCTGATCGCGCGCGGGATCTTCAACCGCCGGCTGAGTCAGGTGCTCGTCGGCGTACTGGTGGTGCTGGTCTGGGGGAGTGCGCTGCTCGGCGGCCTGCTGCCGCAGGACGGCATCTCCTGGCAGGGTCACCTGTTCGGCGCGATCGCCGGCGTTCTGGCCGCCTGGATCCTCGCGGACGACCGGCCCAAACGCGTCACCTAGCCGAGGGTTGCGGGGTCGGTGTTGGCTCCGCAGACGATCACCACGACCCGCTCGCCGGCCGCGGGTCGGTAGATCCCTGACGCGAGGGCGGCGTACGCGACGGCCGCGCCGTGCTCGACCACGAGGCGATGCTCGCGCCAGAGCTCATTGCGAGCGGCAACGATCGCGTCATCGTCGACGAGCAGTGAGGCGACCCCGTACTGCGTCGCCGCTGCGAAGGCCAGGTCGCCCAGACGGCGGCCGCCCAGTGAGTCGACCGCGACCCCGCCGACCGGAACATCGACCGGCTCGCCGGCTGCCAGTGCGCGGTGAAAGGTCGGTGCGAGCTCGGGCTCGACGCCGATGACACGGGCCTGGTCTCCCAGGGCGGTCGCGATCCCGGCGATCAGCCCGCCGCCGCCGACCGCGACCAGCACGGTGTCGAACCCGCCGACCTGGTCGAGCAGCTCCAGCCCGATCGTGCCCTGCCCGGCGACGACCTCCGGCTGGTCGTAGGCGTGCAGCAGCAGCGCGCCCGACTCGTCTCGCGCCTCCAGGGCCGCCTGGTAGGCCTCGGCGTACTCGTTTCCGACCTGGATGACCTCGGCCTGCAGGGTGTGCAGCCTGGCGACCTTCGCCGCCGGCGTGGTGACCGGGACGAAGATCCGCGCCGGGATCCCGAGCTCACGCGCTGCATAGGCGGCCGCGAGACCGGCATTGCCACCGGAAGCCGCGACCAGACCTGTCCCGGTGAGGTGGCCGTCCTCCTTGGCGGTGAGCAGCCGGTTGAACGCGCCGCGTGGCTTGAACGACCCGGTGTGCTGCAGCAACTCCAGCTTGAAGGTGAGGCCCGGCGCGACCTCGATCACCGGCGTACGGCGGACCCGCCCGGCGATCCGCTCCGCCGCCGCGCGGATGTCCTCGACACTTACCGTCATGCGCCAACCCTGCCACGATGAGGGACATGGGCGCGTATGAGGAAAGCCACCGGCGCAGTCTCGACGATCCGGAAGCGTTCTGGCTGGAGGAGGCCGGCGCGGTCAACTGGACCCGGCCACCGGCGCAGGCCCTCGACGCCACCGGCGCACCGCTCTACCGCTGGTTCCCCGACGGTGAGCTCAACACGTCGTACAACGCGCTCGACCGGCACGTCGAAGCCGGCCACGGCGACCGGACCGCGCTGATCTACGACTCACCGGTCACTGCGACCAAGCGGACCCTGACGTACCAGCAGCTGCGTGACGAGGTTGCAGTCTTCGCCGGGGCGCTCAGGTCTGTGGGCGTCGGGAGGGGCGATCGGGTGATCGTCTACATGCCGATGGTCCCCGAGGCCGCAGTCGCGATGCTCGCGTGTGCGCGGCTCGGCGCGATCCACTCGGTGGTCTTCGGCGGCTTCGCCCCGAAGGAGCTGGCGGCCCGGATCGACGATGCCGAGCCGAAGGTGATCGTCGCCGCGTCCTGCGGGATCGAGCCGACCCGCGTGGTCGAGTACAAGCCGATCATTGACGCCGCCCTCGAGCTCACCCGGCACCAGCCGGAGCGCACGATCGTGCTGCAGCGCGAGGCCGCGCTCGCGAAGCTCGGCGACCGCAACCTGGACTGGTCCGAGCTCACCGCCGGCGCCGAGCCCGCCGACCCGGTGCCGGTCGCCGCGACCGATCCGCTCTACATCCTCTACACGTCTGGTACGACGGGGAAGCCGAAGGGCGTGGTCCGCGACAACGGCGGCCATGCCGTCGCACTGTCCTGGTCGATGCGCGCGGTCTACGACATCGGCCCGGGTGACGTGTGGTGGACGGCCTCCGACGTCGGCTGGGTCGTCGGCCACTCCTACATCGTCTACGCGCCGCTGCTGGTCGGCGCCACGACCGTGCTCTACGAGGGGAAACCGGTCGGTACCCCGGATGCAGGCGCGTTCTGGCGGGTCATCTCCGAGCACGGCGCGAAGGCGTTGTTCACCGCGCCGACCGCGTTCCGTGCGATCAAGCGGCTCGATCCGGAGGCGCTGGAGCTGGGGAAGTACGACCTGCAGGGCTTCCGGACGCTGTTCCTCGCCGGTGAGCGGCTGGACCCGGAGACCTACCACTGGGCGCACGAGCATCTCGGCGTACCGGTCGTGGACCACTGGTGGCAGACCGAGACCGGCTGGCCGATCGCCGCCAACCCGCGTGGTCTCGAGCCGTTGCCGACCAAGCCCGGGTCGGCGACCGTCCCGATGCCCGGCTGGAACCTGCAGATCCTGGACGCCGTCGGCAACCAGCTGCCGGCCGGCGAGGAGGGCGCGATCGCGATCAAGCTGCCGCTGCCGCCGGGTGCGTTGCCGACGCTGTGGGGTGACGATCAGCGCTACATCGACAACTACCTGAGCCGGTACGACGGCTACTACCTGACCGGCGACTCCGGCTACCTCGACGACGACGGCTACATCTTCGTGATGGGCCGCACCGACGACGTCATCAACGTCGCCGGACACCGGTTGTCGACCGGCAGCATGGAGGCCGTGCTGGCCGCGCATCCGGCGGTGGCCGAGTGCGCGGTGATCGGAGTGCAGGACGCGTTGAAGGGCCAGCTTCCGCGTGGCCTCGTCGTACTGAAGGCCGGTGCGGACATCCCCGAGGAGGTCCTGCAGGAGGAGCTGGTGGCCGCGGTACGGCGGGACATCGGGCCGGTGGCCGCGTTCCGGGACGTATCGGTGGTGGACGCGCTGCCGAAGACCCGGTCGGGGAAGATCCTTCGCAAGACCATGCGCGGCATCGCCGACGGCCGGGACGAACCGATCCCGTCGACGATCGAGGATCCCGCCGTACTCGAAGCCCTACGACCCATCCTGCGCAGCCAGGAACCGTAGGACCGCCGGTCCGGCGACTTCATGGAACTCGTGGAAGTACGCGTGCCGGGCACCCTCGATCAGCTCGGCACGCGCTCGCGGGATGCGGTCGGCCAGCAGTTGCGCGTTGGCGGCCGGGCTGAAGACGTCGTCGGACCCGTGCAGGATCAGCGTCGGTGAGGTGATGCCCGGCAGGCCGTCCCACGCGTCGTGCCTGTTGCTCGCGACCAGGTGCCGCGCCCTCGCGTATGACGGCATGCTCGCGTCACCGAGCACGGGATGTGGGCCTGGATTCGCCGCCAGCCAGCCCGGCGTATACATCAGCTCGAGCAACACCCGCTCGGCCTTCGCGGAGTCGGCCAGCGCACGGCGGATCTCCTGGCTTCGCTCGTACCCGTGCGCCGCACCCGGCGACGTACACCCGAGGACCAGCCCCTTCACCCGATCGGGGTGGTTGATGGCGACCCACTGCGCGACCCGCCCACCCATCGACGTGCCGTAGAGGTGCACCGCAGCCAGCCCGAGATCGTCCAGCACTGCGACGACGTCCTCGGCGAATCCGGGAGTGCTGTAGACCTCGTCCGGCTTGTCGCTGTCGCCGGTGCCACGCCAGTCCAGCGTGACGGTCTGGTACGACGCTTCGAAGTCGGCGCGAACCGGGTCCCACCAGGTGTGGTTGTTGGACTGGCCGGCCAGCAGGACGAGCGGTTGCCCGGCGCCCCGGACCTGGTAGGCGATCCGCTGACCATCGGCTGTTGTTGCGTGCGGCACGGGAGCAGTCTGCCGGATTCGGTGGCGAGTTAGGCTCGGGGTATGCGAGTGGTGATTGCGGGTGGACACGGGCAGATCGCGCTGCGGCTGACCAAGCTGCTGGCCGGCGACGGGCACGAGGTGGTCGGTCTGGTGCGCAACCCCGACCATGAAGCCGACATCACCGCCGCCGGCGGGCAGGCCGCCGTACTGGATCTCGAGCAGGTCGACGCGGCCGCAGTCGCCGAGGTGCTCGCCGGGGCCGACGTGGCGATCTTCGCCGCCGGCGCGGGGCCGGGCAGCGGGAAGGCGCGCAAGGACACCGTCGATCGCGGGGCCGCGGCGCTGTTCGCGGACGCGGCCGAGCAGGCCGGCGTCCGGCGGCACATCCAGGTCGGCTCGATGGGCGCCGACCGGGCCGACTCGCTGACCGACGACGAGGTGTTCACCGTCTACCTCAAGGCCAAGTGGGCCGCCGAGGAGAACCTGCGCCGCCGCGACCTCGACTGGACCATCCTGCGCCCGGGCGGTCTGACCGACGACCCAGGCACCGGCCTGGTCCGGCTCGAGGACAAGACCGGCAACGGCCGGATCAGCCGCGACGACGTGGCCCTCGTGCTGGCCGGCCTCTGCGACACCCCGGCCGCGATCGGCCGGACCCTCGAACTCGTCGCCGGCCAGACCCCGGCGGCCGAGGCACTGAAGAACCTCTGACGTTGCCACAAGCAACAGAATGTGACGGTTATGGGCGACACTCTCCGGCAGGTGCACTTCGAGCGCCTGGCCAACAGCAGCTACGAGGTCCGCAACGCCCGGGGCGGCAGCATCCGGGTCGGGTCGGGCGGCGAGGACACCGACTTCACCCCGGTCGAGCTGCTGCTCGCGGCGATCGGCACCTGCTCGGCGATCGACGTCGACATCGTGGTCAGCCGCCGGGCCGAGCCGACCGAGTTCACGGCGGTCGTCCGCGGTGACAAGGTCCGCGACCCCGAGGAGGGCAACCGGATGGAGAACCTCGCGGTCGAGTTCACCATCCGCTTCCCGGAGGGTGAGGACGGCGACAAGGCGCGGGAGGCGCTGCCGCGCGCGGTGAAGATGTCGCACGACCGGCTCTGCACGGTCAGCCGCACGGTCGAGCTCGGCGCGCCGGTCACCACGACGGTCGACGAGACGGTCTGAGCGGGCCGGCCTGGGCCGGCCGGCTCTACGCGGGCCGGCCTGGGCGGGCCGGCTCTACGCGGGCCGGTCCAGGCGTGACGGGCCTGGGGCGAGGAACTCAGCGACCGGCCGCAGCCGGGTGGTGAGCAGCTTCTGGGTGCGCTCGCCAGCCAGCCGGACATCCGACGGCGGGCCAGGGGTGAAGGGCAGCGACTGCGGGTCGAGGCCGTCCCGGGCCGCGATCATCCGGCCGAGCTCGAGACGGTTGACGGCTTGCGGTCCGGCCACGTGCGCCGGACCCTGCACGTCGGACTCGAGTAGCTCGAGCAGCGCGGTCGCCAGGTCGGTCACGTGCACCGGGCAGCGGATGTTCCCGGTGTACAGGGCACCCGGTCCGCCGGCGGCCAACGCGTGCACGAGGCGTTCCGTCGACGACTTCCCGTCGTACCCGATGATCAGGGAGGTCCGGGCGATGACGGCTGCCGGATCGATCGCCCGGACGGCTGTCTCGGCGGCGGCTTTCGCAGCGCCGTACGGCGTGACCGGGCACGGGCTCGCGTCCTCGTCGTACGGCTGATCGCCGCCGCCGAAGACCACGTCGGTCGAGACGAAGACGAGTCGTGTGCCCCGCGCGGCGAGTGCGACGTTGGCCGGACCGTCCGCGGTCGTCACCCAGTCCGACTGCAGGAACGCGGCGTGGATGATGCCGTCCGGCCGGACCTTGCGGATGACGTCGTCGACCTCACCCCGATCCCGGACATCCATCCGGACCCCACCCGGCACTGGCTGTCTGTAGTACGCCGGTACCACTTCGTGCTCAGCCACCCGCGCGATCTCGCTCCCCAGTAGCCCACCGGCCCCAGTGACGAGCACCCTCACCCGCTCAGCCTACGCGGAACCGTCGACTCCGGCGTCTGCCGCGGGCCGCGGAGGGGGAGGGTTTGGGAGTAGACGAGGTTGGTGGTCGTGCTGCCGAAGTCGGTCAGTTCGTTGACGAGCTCTTCGAGGTGCGGCATCGAGGCAGCGGCGACCTTGAGGGTGTAGCAGTCCTCGCCGGTGGTGCGCAGGCACTCGAGGATCTCGTGGCGTTCCTTCAGCAGCCGGTGCAGCGGCTCGTGCTTGTTGCCCGGGTACTTCAGCCGTACGACGGCCAGCACCGGGTAGCCCACCTTCGTCAGGTCCACCTCGGCGCGGTACGCGGTGATGATCCCGGCCGACTCCAGCCGGCGGACGCGTTCGGTGGTCGCCGAGGCGCTCAGGTTCACCCGGCGGCCGAGCTCGGTGAGCGAGATCCGGGCGTCGTTCTGCAGCTCGGCCAGGATGGCCCAGTCGGTCGGATCGAGACTCTCGGTCATACCGCGAGAATACCGGCGATTCCCCGGCCGAAGCCGTCGTACGCCGGGAGGATTCTCTTCAGAACCGGGCTTGCGGCTGGCTAGCCTGATGGGCGTGGAACTCGGTGTGAACGTCCCCAACTTCGGCCCCGGCACGAACCCGGCCCGGCTGCGCGACTGGGCCCGCACGGTCGAAGGCCTCGGCTACGACCTGCTGATGGTCTCCGATCATGTGGCGATCACGCCCGACGTGGCCGAGCAGTACCCGGCGCCGTTCTTCGACCCGTTCACCACGTTGAGCTGGCTGGCCGGCGTCACCGAGCGGGTCCGGCTCGGCACCACCGTGCTGATCGCGCCGTACCGGCACCCGTTGCTGGTGGCAAGGATGGCGGCGAACCTCGACCAGCTCAGCGGCGGCCGGTTCGTCCTCGGCGTCGGCGTCGGCTGGGCCCGGCAGGAGTTCGAGGCGCTCGGTGCGGATTTCGAAGCACGCGGCCGGGTGACCGATCAGACGCTGGTGGAGATCCGGCGAGCCTGGGAGAACGACAAGGACTACGGCGGCGGCTCGATCCCGATCTGGATCGGCGGCCGAAGTACGGCGGGCATGCGCCGCACGGTCCGGTACGGCGACGCCTGGCACCCGCTGCGGGAACGGCTCGACTGGATGCGCACGGCACTGGACCGCCTGCGCGCGATCGCCGCCGAGGAGGAGCGCCCGGTGCCAGACTTCGCGCCCCGGATCCTGCTCCGGCTGACCCCGTCACCGCTGCCCGACGACGAGCGGGTCGCTGGTGAGGGCTCACTCGACCAGGTGCTCGCCGACCTCGACGCACTCCGTGAGCTCGGCGCGCGGAGCGTCGTACTGGACCCCTTCATCGGCGATCCTGCCGAGAGCGAGCGGCCCGAAGTGGCCTGGCAGGCGCTGGCGACGATCGCCGCGCACCGACGACAGGAGAACACGTGACCCCCGAAGCAGAAGGCTTCCTGCGCCGCGCGATCGAGCTGGCTGCGGCGGCCCGGCGATCCGGCAACCCGCCGTTCGGGTCGCTGCTGGTCGGCCCGGACGGGACGGTGCTCGCCGAGGAGCAGAACTCGACCATCACCGACGGCGACATCAGCTTCCACCCGGAGCTGAAGCTGGCGGTGTGGGCGGCCCGCGAGCTGGATCCGGGGACGGCCGCGGGGACGACCATGTACACGAGTTGCCAGCCGTGCGAGATGTGCTCGGGTGCGCTGGCGCGGTCCGGGCTCGGCCGGGTGGTCTACGCGTTGTCCGGTGAGCAACTCAACGGACTCAAGTCCACCGGCGGTTTCCCCGCCGTACCGCTCGAGGGTCCGGCGCTGTACGACGAGGCGAAGGTGCCGGTCGACGGGTACTACCCGTAGACCGGCACCCACACGTCGATCAGATCGGGCCGAGGCAGAGCGTGTAGCGCTGCGAGCCGACCTCGGAGGTGTACGCCGCCTCGTAGCCGGGGAACTGCTCGCACTTGGTGTCGTCGACGGTGTCGTCGAGCTTGCCGACGACCTTGTACTCCGCCTCGGACGACGCGCAATCGACGACCTCGACGTCCGGGGTCGTCGAGGTGCCCTTGTTCACCACGCAGGACCCGACCGTGGCCTCGGACGCGGTGGTGATGCTCAGCTGGATCGCCACGAACGCGACGATCAGCGCGATCGGGAGCAGCAGCATCGCGATCGCCGGGCGCTGCGGCAGCGGCTTGCCCGGGTTCATCGGCCGGCCCGGGGCGCCGGGGGCCGGCTCGGGGAGCTTGCGGAACTTCGACCACGGCTCGAGGTTCATCAGCATCGTGATCGGGTTGACGATCATCGAGCCGATACCCCACCAGCCCTGCCACAGGCTCTTCGAGGTCATGTCCCGGACGGTCGCGATCCCGCAGGTCCGGCAGAACGGGCCCTGCAGCTTCAGGAGCCGCATCACCACGATCATGCCCTGGTGCCCGCGCACCGTCGCCTGCACGGCGGGGAACCCACCACAGAACCGGCACTGCACCGCACCTTGCTGCATCGGCTGACCCT
Organism: Kribbella sp. NPDC050470; assembly: GCF_044458365.1. Lineage (NCBI taxonomy): Bacteria > Bacillati > Actinomycetota > Actinomycetes > Propionibacteriales > Kribbellaceae > Kribbella > Kribbella sp. NPDC050470. The sequence continues at coordinate 555,745 of NZ_JBITHV010000008.1, forward strand.
GCTGCTGGAACTGGCCCTGCTGCGGGAACGGCTGCTGGTGCGGCGGCTGCTGGTACTGCTGAGGCTGCTGCGGCGGGCCCTGGGTGTACTGCGGGAACTGCTCCGGCGGCGGACCGTAGCCACCCGGCTGGTTGGGGTACGGGTTCTGCGGGGGCTGCGGAGGGGATGTGGTCACGGACGCTTCCTGAAAGACGATGGCGGAACAAGACGAACCACCGCACCTTACTCACCCCAGTGGTCCACTTCGGCCCGCGATGTGAAACGGTGCCGCCATGCTCACCATCGGCCCGCTGGAACCCGCGGATCGCCCCGCCTGGCAGCAGTTGTTTGCCGGGTACAACGAGTTCTACGGCCGCACGATGCCGGACGAGTTCTACGATCAGGCCTGGACCAGATTCCGCCAGGACACCGAGATCCACGCTCTCGGCGCGCGGCTCAACGGGCAACTGGTCGGCATCACGCACTTCCTCACCCACGCCAGCACGACAGCGCCCGACTCCTGCTACCTGCAAGACCTCTTCACCGCCCCCGAGGCCCGCGGCCAGGGCGCGGCCCGCGCGTTGATCGCGGCCGTCACCGACTGGGCGCGAGCGCGCGGCTGCGGCCGTGTCTACTGGTCCACCCACGAGTCGAACGCGACCGCCCGCCGCCTCTACGACCAGGTCGCCGAAAACCGCGGCTTCATCCTGTACGGTGTCCCGCTCTAGCTGGCTGTGGGTCGAGTCAAGTCTGGTGATGGCACGCGTGAGGTTGCTCCGCCCGCGGGTTGGGTGGATGTTCGCGGTTGTGTTTTGGCCGGGAGGGTTTCGTGGGGGGTCGGGTGCCCGAAAGCGCCCATGCTGACGTATGCGACCTGACGTCTTGGGTGTCTGGTCATCTGGCGTCGTGCGGGCTGCTGTGATGGGGCG